>NZ_CP059556.1:1268884-1903326 GCF_024734405.1 Saccharopolyspora gregorii
CGCGCTGTCCGGCACCGACCTGGTGGAGAAGCTGATCGAGGTCAACGGCCGCCACTTCGACCTGCGGGCCGAGGGCAGCGTGCTGCTGCTGGAGTACCCGGACCGCCCGGGCGTGATGGGCAAGGTCGGCACCCTGCTGGGCGAGGTCGGCGTGAACATCGAGGCGGCCACGGTCAGCCAGACCGCCGAGGGCTCCGACGCGATCATGCTGCTGCGGGTGGACCGCCCGGTGGAGGCGGGCGTGCTGGAGCCGATCGGCGCGGCCGTCGGCGCTCGCACGGTCCGGACCGTGGACTTCGAGTGATCGGCTGACCGGCGAGGTTTCGGGTTCGCCGTTGCCGGAAAAGGGGCCGTCGCACACCTGTGGGCGGCCCTTTTCGCCACCCCGCTCACCTGCGTCACTCGTTCGGGTGTCCCGCCAACCGGGATGCCTCGACCACTTGGTGGGTCCGGCGTGCCTGCCCGCGTGGCCTTGCCGGTAGCCTTCGGCGCAACAGTTCGAGCCCCGCGGGTCGGGGTGGTAGTCGGGAGGTGTGTACATGCGGCTCGCTGTGATCCCCGGTGACGGGATCGGGCCGGAGGTGGTGGCCGAGGCGCTCAAGGTCCTCGGTGAGGTCGTTCCCGATACCGAGATCACTCGATACGACCTGGGAGCCGCCCGCTGGCACGCGACCGGTGAGCTGCTGCCGGAATCGGTGCTGACCGAACTCCGCCAGCACGACGCGATCCTGCTCGGCGCGGTCGGCGACCCCTCGGTGCCCAGCGGAATCCTGGAGCGCGGGCTGCTGCTGCGGCTGCGCTTCGAGCTCGACCACCACGTCAACCTCCGCCCCGCCCGGCTGTACCCGGGGGTGAAGAGCCCGGTCAACGACCCGGGTGAGATCGACATGGTGGTGGTGCGCGAAGGCACCGAAGGCCCCTACGCGGGCAACGGCGGTCTGCTGCGCAAGGACACGACCCACGAGATCGCCACCGAGGTCAGCCTCAACACGGCGTTCGGCGTGGAGCGGGTGGTGCGCGACGCGTTCGCCCGCGCCGCGTCCCGGCCGCGCAAGCACCTCACGCTGGTGCACAAGACCAACGTCCTCACCCACGCCGGATCGTTGTGGTCCCGGGTGGTCGAGGAGGTCTCGCTGCAACACCCCGACGTGACGGTCGCCTACCAGCACGTGGACGCGACGACGATCCACCTGGTGACCGACCCGAGCCGGTTCGACGTGGTGGTCACCGACAACCTGTTCGGCGACATCATCACCGACCTGGCCGGTGCGGTGACCGGCGGGATCGGTCTCGCCGCCAGCGGCAACATCGACGCGACCCGGCGGAACCCGAGCATGTTCGAGCCGGTGCACGGCAGCGCGCCGGACATCGCCGGGCACGGTTCGGCGGACCCGACGGCCGCGGTCCTGTCGGTGGCGCTGCTGCTCGACCACGTCGGGCAGACCGAGGCGGCACGCCGGGTGGAGGCCTCCGTGGCCTTCGACCTGGCGACGCGGGACCACTCGGCACCGGGAGCGACGTTCGCGGTCGGCGACCGGCTCGCCGCGCTGGTGTCCTCCCGCGAGGTGGCCCAGCAACCCTGATCTCCGGGTCCAGGACGGGCGCCTCCCCGCTCCGGGGAGGCGCCCGTCCTCGTCTCCGGGGTGCGGACCGCGGACGCGTTCCACCTGGGCGGACCGGGAACCGGCGGGTGGTGCCGGGCCGGTGCGGTGTGGCAGCATGCGGGCGTGGCCACCACGACCATGATCATTATCGGAGCGCGCGCCGGGTGACGGATTCCGCACCCCCGGCGCGCAGACCTCTCGCATCCACGCGGGGGGTCTTTTTCATGTTCCGGGGGCGGTTCGGCACCAGGCGGCTCCGCCGCACGAGACACCCGACAGCCCGCAGGAGACCCCAGTGACCCGCACGACCCCGGCCGCCACCCCGCTCGGCGACGACTTCCACGTCTACGACACGACGCTGCGCGACGGAGCCCAGCGGGAAGGCATCTCCTACTCGGTCACCGACAAGCTCGCCGTCGCGCGGCTGCTGGACTCGCTCGGCGTCGGTTTCGTCGAAGGAGGCTGGCCCGGCGCGCTGCCCAAGGACACCGAGTTCTTCGCCCGCGCCGCCGCCGGTGAGCTCGACCTGCGGCACGCCGCGCTCGTCGCCTTCGGCGCCACCCGCCGGGCGGGCGTGCCCGCGCAGGAGGACCCGCAGGTGCGGGCGCTGCTCGACTCCGGCGCACCCGTCATCACCCTCGTCGCCAAGGCCGACCGCAGGCACGTGGAGCGCGCGCTGCGCACCAGCGCCGAGGAGAACCGCGCGATGATCGCCGACACGGTGCGCCACCTCGTCGGCGAGGGCCGCCGGGTGTTCGTGGACGCCGAGCACTTCTTCGACGGCTACGCCCACGACCCGGACCACGCGCTGCGGGTGCTCGACGCCGCCGTCACCGCGGGCGCCGACCTCGCCGTGCTGTGCGACACCAACGGCGGGCAGCTGCCGACCGGGCTCGCCGACACCGTGCGGGAGGTCGTGGCGCGCACCGGGTTCCGCGTCGGCATCCACTGCCAGGACGACACCGCCTGCGCCGTCGCCAACTCGGTCGCCGCCGTGCAGGCCGGCGCCAGCCACGTGCAGTGCACCGCCAACGGTTACGGCGAGCGCGCGGGCAACGCGGACCTGTTCTCGGTCGTCGGGAACCTCCGGACCAAGCTCGGCATGCCGGTGCTGCCGGACGGGCGGCTGACCGAGCTGACCCGCGTCTCGCACGCGCTCGCCGAGATCGCCAACCTCGCCCCCGACGCGCACCAGGCGTACGTGGGCGCCTCCACGTTCGCGCACAAGGCGGGGCTGCACGCGAGCGCGATCAAGGTGGACCCGGAGCTGTACAACCACCTGGACCCGGCCGTGGTCGGCAACGAGATGCGGGTGCTGGTCACCGAGATGGCCGGGCGCGCCAGCCTGGAGCTCAAGGGCGCCGAACTCGGCGTGGACCTGTCCGGGGCGCCCGACGCGGTCGGCGGCGCGGTGCGCAGGGTCAAGGAGTTGGAGGCGCGCGGCTGGTCCTTCGAGGCCGCCGACGCCTCGCTGGAACTGCTGCTGCGCCGCGAACTCGACGCGGCGGGGGAGCGGTCCGCGGTACCGGAGGCGCCGTTCGAGCTGGAGTCCTACCGGGTGCTGCTGGACCACCGCCCCGACGGCGCCGTCGTCTCCGAGGCCACGGTGAAGGTGCACGTCGCCGGAACCCGGGTGATCGCCACCGCCGAGGGCAACGGCCCGGTGAACGCGCTGGACGCGGCGCTGCGCGAGGCGCTGGTGCCGCACCTGCCGTGGCTGGACGAGGTGGCGCTGGTGGACTACAAGGTCCGCATCCTCACCGACGCCTCCGGCACCGACGCGGTCACCCGGGTGCTGGTGGAATCCCGGGACGACCACGAGGAGTGGACCACCGTCGGCGTGCACGGCAACATCGTCGAGGCCAGCTGGCTCGCGCTCCGCGACGCCCTCGCGTACAAGGCGTTGCGCCGCAACGCGAACGCGGACCGACCGGCGACGGGCCCGGCCGCCGCGACCGCATAGGCTGGTCCGGCCCGCCCCGCGCGGGACACGTGGAACAACCGGGAACGAAAAGAGGTCCGCCGTGCGCCTGGCCCGAGTCGCCCACTCCGACGGGGTGTCGTTCGTCGCGCTGGAACCCGATCCGTCGGCGCCGAAGGAGAAGGTGCTGGCCATCGAGATCGACCAGCACCCGTTCGGCGACCCCACCTTCACCGGGCGCAAGTGGCCGATGGCCGACGTCCGGCTGCTCGCCCCGATCCTGCCCAGCAAGGTCGTCTGCGTCGGCAAGAACTACGCCGACCACGCGAAGGAGATGGGCGGGGAGGCGCCGGCGAACCCGGTGATCTTCATGAAGCCGTCGACTTCGGTCACGAGCCCGAACGCGCCGATCAAGCTGCCGCCGAACTCGGAGCGCGTCGACTTCGAGGGCGAGCTGGCCGCCGTCATCGGCCAGCCGTGCAAGGACGTGCCGGAGGCGCGCGGCACCGAGGTGGTCCTCGGCTACACGATCGCCAACGACGTCACCGCGCGCGACCAGCAGCAGGCCGACGGGCAGTGGACCCGGGCCAAGGGCTACGACACGTTCTGCCCGCTGGGGCCGTGGATCGACACCGCCGTGGACCCCGCCGACCTGGGGCTGCGCACCGAGCTGGACGGCGAGCTCCACCAGGAGTCGCGGACCTCGCTGATGCTGCACGACGTGGCGGGCCTGGTGTCCTGGGTGTCGCGGATCATGACCCTGCTGCCCGGCGACGTCATCCTCACCGGCACCCCCGCCGGGGTGGGGCCGATGAAGTCCGGCCAGTCGGTCTCCGTCTCCATCGACGGCCTCGGCACCCTCACCAACCCGGTGCAGTGATCCGCACTGCCCGCCGCCCGACAACAGCGGCGGGCAGTGCCCTTCCCCGATCCTCTTCCTGTCAGCGCGAAGCGCTGAGCCAACGACCACGCACGCAACCGGACCACCCGCGGGTGAGGTTCCGCCACCCACCCCCTCAACGAGACGACCAGCGCGCAGGAGGGCGTTCGCGAAGAGCGCCGTAGGCGAGCAGGTAGGGCGGGAGCACCCGCAGCGCGGGCAGCCGCGTGATCAACCGGATCGGGCGCGGCAGCCGGGTCCGGCCCCCGAAGTCGATGGCACCGCGCAGCGCGGGCTCGACCACGTTGCGGTGCAACACCTTCTGCAATCCCTGGATCAGCACGGTCGTCGGCCAGCGCCTGCGCTGGATCGCCGCCACGTGCCTGCGCCGCAGCCGGCCCTCGCGCAGCGGCCGCGCCAGGTGCCGGGCCGCGGCCACCGCGTCCTGCACGGCCAGGTTGATGCCGATGCCGCCGACCGGGGACATGGCGTGCGCCGCGTCCCCGATGCACAGCAGCCCCGGCACGTGCCACTTGCGCAACCGGTCGAGGGTGACGTGCAGCAGCTTCACGTCCGCCCACTCGCCGACCAGCTCGCGGCCGTCGTCGAACCAGGGCACGAGGCGGCGCAGCCGCCGGTTGAACTCCTCGATCGGCCCGGACCTGCCGTCGGCATCGGTGTCCTTCGCGATGATCGAGGCCGTCTGGTAGTAGTCGCCGCGGTCGATCAGCGCGGTGAACGTGCGGTCCCGGACCAGCCCGACCAGCCCGGAGGGGTCGTCCTCCCGGCGCGGCACCCGGAACCAGCGCACGTCCATCGGAGTGGGGAAGTCCCGCAGCCCGAGCTCCGGCAGCCGCCGGGCGAGCGAATCCCGTCCGTCGCAGGCGACGGTGATGTCGGCGCGCAGTTCCCCGGTGGTGCCGTCGGCCGCGCGGTAGTGCACGCCGTTGACCCGGCCGCCCTCCCGGATGAGCCCGGTGACCTCGGTGCGCATCCGCAGCGCGAAACCGTCCTCCTGCTTCGCCTCCTCGGCGAGCAGGTCCAGCAGATCCCACTGCGGGACCAGCGCGATGTGGTTGTACTTGATCGGGAGCAGCCGGAAGTCCCCGATGGTGACGAGTTCGCCGTCCTCGCCGACGGGCAGCCGCACCGTCTCCACCTTGCGCTGCGGCAGCGCGGCGAACCGCTCCGCCAGGCCGAGGTCGTCCATGAGCTGCAGGGTCGTCGGGTGCACCGTGTCGCCGCGGAAGTCCCGCAGGAAGTCGCCGTGCTTCTCCAGGACGGTGACCCGCACCCCGGAGCGGGCCAGCAGCAGCCCTAGGACCATGCCCGCGGGTCCGCCTCCGATGACGCAGCAGGTGGTGCGTTCCATCCCGATCACTCCCAGCCGGTGCGGCGCTGCACGAACATCCGGTCGATATTCAACGGACGTTGAATAACTCCAGGGTGCTCCTCCCGGACTCGCTGGTCAACCACCCCGCCCCGCCCGATATGGTGGGCGGGTCATGAGCACGCCAGAGTTCGCCACCCCAGCGCCAGGAACCGTCCGCGCCCGGTTCTGCCCGTCGCCCACCGGCACGCCGCACGTCGGGCTGATCCGCACCGCCCTGTTCAACTGGGCCTTCGCCCGGCACCACCGCGGCAGCCTCGTGTTCCGCATCGAGGACACCGACGCCAGCCGGGACAGCCAGGAGTCCTACGACGCGCTGCTCGAAGCGCTGCGCTGGCTCGGCCTCGACTGGGACGAAGGTCCCGGCGTCGGCGGCGAGCACGGCCCCTACCGGCAGAGCGAGCGCAAGGACGTCTACGCCGACATCGCCCAGCGCCTGCTGGCCGCCGGCGAGCTCTACGAGGCGTACTCCACGCCGGAAGAGGTCGAAGCCCGGCACAAGGCCGCCGGCCGCGACCCCAAGCTCGGCTACGACAACTTCGACCGCGACCTCACCGACGAGCAGAAGGCCGCCCACCGCGCCGAAGGCCGCACCCCCGTGCTGCGGCTGCGGATGCCGGACCACGACATCACCTTCGACGACCTCGTCCGCGGCGAGATCACCTTCCGCGCGGGCACCGTGCCCGACCCGGTGCTCGTCCGCGGCAGCGGTGACGCGCTCTACACCCTCACCAACCCCGTCGACGACGCGCTCATGCGCATCACCCACGTGCTGCGCGGCGAGGACCTGCTCTCCTCCACCCCGCGCCAGATCGCGCTCTACGAAGCGCTCCAGCGCATCGGCGTCACCGACTTCACCCCCGCCTTCGGGCACCTGCCGTTCGTCATGGGCGAAGGCAACAAGAAGCTCTCCAAGCGCGACCCGCAGTCCAACCTGTTCCACCACCGGGACCGCGGATTCCTGCCCGAAGGGCTGCTCAACTACCTGGCGCTGCTCGGCTGGTCCATCGCCGACGACCGCGACGTGTTCACCCTCGACGAGATGGTCGAGGCCTTCGACATCGGCAGCGTGAGCAGCAACCCCGCGCGGTTCGACCAGAAGAAGGCCGACGCCATCAACTCGGCGCACCTGCGGGCCCTCGCCCCCGACGACTTCGTGCAGCGCGTCGTGCCCTACCTCGTCGCGGGCGGCGTGCTCGACGCCGAACCCACCGAGCAGCAGCTCGACACCGTGCGCGCGGCCGCACCCCTCGTGCAGGAACGGCTCATCGTGCTCTCCGACGCCGTCGGCATGATGCGGTTCCTGTTCGCGGGCGACGAGTTCGAACCCGAAGAGGCCTCCGCGCAGAAGGCCCTCGGCGACGACGCGCGGCCCGTCCTCGAAGCCGCCATCGGCGCCCTCGACGCCCTCGACGGCTGGACCACCGAAGCCATCGAAGCGGCGCTCAAGGAGTCCGTCGTGGACGGACTCGGCATCAAACCGCGCAAGGCCTTCGCGCCCGTCCGCGTCGCCGTCACCGGCCGCACCGTGTCGCCGCCGCTGTACGAATCGATGGAACTGCTCGGGCGGGACGTCTCGCTCCAGCGCCTCCGGCGCGCACTGGGCTGATCAGCAGCACGATTCCGGCGACCGGGTGATGTCCGCAATGGACGTCACCCGGTACCGGCGCGTGCACTAAACCGTGTCAGCCAACGACTATCACCGGCTTGGCCGAGTCGGGCACCGCCGGTGAACACCTAGCCTCTCGGGGTGACATCCGCGCCGCACCCAGAGATCGCCCCACCCGGCCACGTCAAAGCCGTGTGCCTCGACATCGACGACACCCTGCTCGACAACGCAGCCTCCTCCCGCCTCGGCCTCCGCGCCCTCATCGGCAACGACGCCGCCTGGCCCGTGTGGCGACACACCACCGAAGAGCACTACGAGCGCTACGTCGCGGGCGAACTCGACTTCGCCACCATGTGCCGCGAACGCACCCGCGCCTTCTTCGCCGCCTTCGGCGAACGGCTCAGCGACGCCGAAGCCGCCGCCCGCGAAGACCGCCGCATGGCCGCCATGCAAGCCGCCTGGTGCCTCTTCGACGACGCCGTGCCCTGCCTCGACTGGCTGCGCGCCGCAGGCCTCCAGCTCGCCGTCATCACCAACGCGCCCAGCGCCTACCAGCGCAAGAAGATCAGCCGCACCGGGCTCGCCGGCGTCTTCGACAGCCTCGTCATCTCCGGCGAACTCGGCATCGCCAAACCCGATCCGCGGATCTTCCACGCCGCCTGCGAATCCCTCGGCGCCGCCCCGCACGAAGTCGTCCACGTCGGCGACCGGCTCGACACCGACGCCCTCGGCGCCGCCGACGCCGGACTGCACGGCGTCTGGCTCAACCGCGGCGGAACCGAGCACACCCCGCCCGACGGCGTGTCCATGATCACCAGCCTCGCGGAACTCCCCGAACTCCTCGTCTGCGAACTGCCCTTCGCGCCCGGGATCCCCGGCCAGAACGTCGCTGCCCCGACTCCGGCGGACCGGTCCCAACCGGACATCGGGAGACCGCGCCTCGGCGCGCTCAGCGGCTGAACGAGCCCGGCCCGCGACGCCGGCGACGACGCCGACCGGACAGCGCCCCGGACCCACCCCCACCAGGGAAGTCATCCGAAGAGGGGGGTGCTGTCACGGCCCCGCGGGCCATGCTCTACTATTTTCATCAGCAAGGCGGACAGCGGCAAAGAGCCGGACTTCCCCCAGAAGCCCGGACCAGCACCGCTGAACGCCGAAGCCGATGGGGTATGGTGTAATCGGCAGCACGACTGATTCTGGTTCAGTTAGTCTAGGTTCGAGTCCTGGTACCCCAGCGGAACGATCAGCAATGATCGTTCGTTCTAGGGCCCCGTCGTCTAGCGGCCTAGGACGCCGGCCTCTCACGCCGGTAGCGCGGGTTCGAATCCCGTCGGGGCTACGTCAGCGTGTTCAGTCCCCACATCCTTCGGGTGTGGGGACTTTTCCGTGTTCGTCCTTTTTCTGGGGGGCGACCCCCCAGGCCCCCACGGTGCGGGGGGTGCGGTTGTGTGGGTGGGCTTGGCGCTTTGCGCCTCGCGGTGGGGTGGGCTCGCGCTGCGCGCTTCGCGGTGGGTGGGCTCGCGCTTCGCGCTTCGCGCTTCGCGCCTCGCGCTTTGCGCTTTGTGTTTTGTGGGTGGGGTGGCTTTGCGGTTTGGGGTGGGTGTGCTTCGGGCTTTGGGGTTTGGTGGGGGTGGTTGTTGGGGGGTGGGTGGGGTGTTGTAGAGTTCTTTTTGTTGCGCGGTCCCGTCGTCTAGCGGCCTAGGACTCCGGCCTCTCACGCCGGCAGCGCGGGTTCGAATCCCGTCGGGACTACCAGGAAAGCCCCGCTTCCTTTGGGAAGCGGGGCTTTTCTTTGTTGGGGTTGTTGTTCTGGTGGGGTTGGGTTTCTCGGCCTCGGCCTCGGCCTCGGCCTCGGCCTCGGCCTCGGCCTTCGGCCGTTGGCCGTTGGGCGGGGTGGGTCTTGGTGGGGCGGTGGGGTCAGAGGCGGTTTTGGAGGCCTTCGGTGGCTGCTAGGAGGTCTTGGGCCCAGCGGGCTCCTGGCCTCCGGCCCATGCGGTCGATGGGGCCGGAGACCGAGATCGCGGCTACCACCGTGCCTTGGGAATCCCTGACGGGAGCCGAGACGCTGGCCACTCCGGACTCGCGTTCCGCGACGCTCTGCGCCCAGCCGCGGCGGCGGACCTCCAGCAGGGTGCGCTCGCCGAACACCGCCTCCGACAGGACCGCGCGCTGGGTGGCCGGATCCGCCCACGCCGCGAGGACCTTCGCGCCCGAACCCGCCACCATCGGCAACGTGCTCCCCACCGGCACCGTGTCCCGCAAGCCGCTCGGCGGCTCCGCCGAGGCGATGCACAGGCGCTGCATGCCGTCCCGGCGGTACAACTGCACGCTCTCGCCCGTGATGTCCCGCAATTTGGGCAGCACCGTCGAGGCCGCCTCCAGCAGCGGATCCACCGCGCCACCGGCCAGCTCCGCCAGCGCGGCGCCCGGCCGCCACCGGCCGTCCGAACCGCGGCGCAGCAGGCGGTGCACCTCCAGGCCCACCGCCAGCCGGTGCGCGGTCGCCCGCGGCAGGCCCGTCCGGCCGCACAACTCCGTCAAACCGCACGGCTCACCGGCCACCGCCTGCAGCACGGCCACTGCCTTGTCCAACACTCCGATACCGCTATGCTGTCCCACGTACCGATATTAACTTCTCGATATCTGAGAAGTCCACTCTTTGGGACAGTGCCCCGGAACCGGGGTGCGACCACCACATCTCGATGGGGAGGAGCGATGGGCAACACGCTCGCGGAGAAGGTCTGGGAAGGCCACATCGTGCGCCGAGGTGAAGGCCACGAACCCGACCTGCTCTACATCGACCTCCACCTCGTGCACGAAGTCACCAGCCCGCAGGCGTTCGAAGGGCTGCGGCTGGCAGGCCGCCCCGTCCGGCGGCCCGATCTCACGATCGCCACCGAGGACCACAACGTGCCCACCACCGGCATCGACCTGCCGATCGCGGACCCCGTCTCGCGCACCCAGGTGGACACCTTGCGGCGCAACTGCGAGGAGTTCGGCGTCCGCCTGCACCCGATGGGCGACGCGGAGCAGGGCATCGTGCACGTGGTGGGGCCGCAGCTGGGGCTCACCCAGCCCGGCACCACGGTGGTGTGCGGCGACAGCCACACCTCCACCCACGGCGCGTTCGGCGCGCTCGCGTTCGGCATCGGCACCTCCGAGGTGGAGCACGTCCTCGCCACCCAGACGCTGCCGCTGCGCCCGTTCAAGACGATGGCCGTCAACGTCGAGGGCACGCTGCGCCCCGGAGTCACGAGCAAGGACGTCATCCTCGCCGTCATCGCCAAGATCGGCACCGGCGGCGGGCAGGGCTACGTCCTGGAGTACCGCGGCGAAGCGATCCGGCAGCTGTCCATGGAAGCCCGCATGACGATCTGCAACATGTCGATCGAAGCGGGCGCCCGCGCCGGGATGATCGCCCCCGACGAGACGACCTTCGAATACCTCAAGGGACGCCCGCACGCGCCGGAAGGCGCCGACTGGGACGCCGCCGTCGAGTACTGGAAGACGCTGCGGACCGACGAGGGCGCCGAATTCGACGCCGAGGTCACCATCGACGCCGACGCGCTCACCCCGTTCGTCACCTGGGGCACCAACCCCGGGCAGGGCCTGCCGCTGGGGGAGCGGATCCCCGATCCCGCGGACATCGGCGACGACGCCGAGCGCTACGCCGTCGAGAAGGCGCTCGACTACATGGGCCTGGAAGGCGGCACTCCGCTGCGCGAAGTCGCCGTGGACACCGTCTTCCTCGGTTCCTGCACCAACGGCCGCATCGAGGACCTGCGGGCCGCAGCGGGCGTCCTGGACGGCCGCAAGGTCGCCCAGGACGTGCGGATGCTCGTCGTCCCCGGCTCGATGAAGGTCCGGCTGCAGGCCGAGACCGAAGGACTCGACGAGGTCTTCACCGCGGCCGGCGCCGAATGGCGTTCCGCGGGCTGCTCCATGTGCCTCGGCATGAACCCCGACCAGCTCGCTCCCGGGGAGCGCAGCGCCTCCACCTCCAACCGGAACTTCGAAGGGCGGCAGGGCAAGGGCGGGCGCACCCACCTGGTCTCCCCGCTGGTGGCGGCCGCGACCGCCGTCCGCGGCACCCTGTCCTCGCCCGAAGACCTCGACTGACCCACCACGACCCGAAAGGAGCAACGTTCGATGGAACCGTTCACCGAGCACACCGGCGTCGGCGTTCCGCTGCGGCGGTCCAACGTGGACACTGACCAGATCATCCCCGCCGTGTACCTCAAACGGGTCGCGCGGACCGGGTTCGAGGACGCGTTGTTCGCCGGATGGCGCGGCGACGAGACCTTCGTGCTCAACAACGACGCGTACCGGAACGGCAGCGTGCTGGTCGCCGGACCGGACTTCGGCACCGGATCGTCCCGCGAGCACGCCGTCTGGGCGCTCAAGGACTACGGCTTCCGGGTGGTCATCTCCTCCCGGTTCGCCGACATCTTCCGCGGCAACTCCGGCAAGCAGGGACTGCTCGCCGCCGAGTGCGCGCAGTCCGATGTGGAACTGCTCTGGAAGTTGCTGGAGAACGAACCCGGCACCGAGGTGACCGTCGACCTCGTCGAGCGGACCGTGCAGGCGAAGGACCTCACGGTGCCGTTCGGCATCGACGACTACACCCGCTGGCGGTTGCTGGAAGGCCTCGACGACATCGGTTTGACGCTGCGCCACGCCGAGACGATCGACACGTACGAAAAAACCCGGCCTTCCTTCAAACCCGCGACGCTGCCCGCCCGCGCGGGCTGATCGGCTCCGGCCGCGAAGCGGATTCTCCTTTCTGCGCAGGGAAGAACCGATTCGCGGCCGGTGTTCACAACCTCACCGGGAAACCGGCGCGACGAGCCCCGAGCCGCCGAAAGCCCCCACGCCCCAACGAAAAAATGGGGCGTGGCGAATGGCATTCGGCAGTTCGGGGCTTTACCGTGGGTTTCGAGTCGGCCCGACGGGGCCGTTGTTGTCCTGGGAGGGACTGAAGTGAACAAGGCCCAACTCATCGAGGCACTCGCGGAACGCCTCGGCGACAAGAAGACCGCCAGTCAGGCGGTGGAAGGCGTCGTGGACCTCATCGTCCGCAACGTCAACAAGGGCGAGAAGGTCAACATCACCGGCTTCGGCGTCTTCGAGAAGCGCGCACGTGCCGCCCGCACCGCGCGCAACCCGCGGACCGGCGAAGCCGTCAAGGTGAAGAAGACCAACGTCCCGGCCTTCCGCGCCGGCACCCAGTTCAAGGAAGTCGTCGGCGGCAGCCGGAAACTGCCCCGCGCGACCGCGGCGAAGTCGGCGGGCACCAAGTCCGCGGGCACCCGCGCCACCGCCACCAAGACCGCGGGCACCGGCCGCGCCGCGGCGAAGACCGCGAGCACCGCCACCAAGGCGCCCGCCACCAAGGCCGCCGGCACCAAGGCGAGCACCGCCAAGACGGCCGCCGCGACCAAGACCGCGCCGAAGAAGGCCGCCGCCACGCGGTCCAGCGCCAAGCCGGCCGCCACCAAGGCCGCGCCGAAGGCCGCCGCGGGCACCAAGGCCACCGCGGCCAAGTCCACCGGGACCAAGGCGCCCGCCGCGAAGGCGAGCACCGCCAAGACCGGTACCGCCGCCAAGGCCGCCCCCAAGAGCACGGCGACCAAGAGCACGGCCGCCAAGAGCACCGCCACCAAGGCGGCGCCGAAGAAGGCCACCGCCACCAAGGCCGCGCCGAAGGCCGCCGCGTCGAAGTCCACCGCCAAGTCCACCGCCTCGAAGACCTCGGCGGCCAAGACCAGCGGCCAGACCTCGACGGCCAAGACCTCCACCGGCAAGAGCACGCGCAAGACCGCCAAGAAGTGAGCGCTCGCCGCCTGAGCGAGCCGAACCACGGCGGGCACGGGTGGCGTTCACGCACACCGCGCGGCGTCATCCGCGCCAGGCGCGGCGGCGGAGCGGCGGGCGGCCCCGGTACCCGGTCCACGGGCGCCGCGGCCGTGCGCGAGCACTGCTCCGCGAGCGTTCCGCGATGATCCCGGCACGATCGCCCAGTGCGATCGGGCCGGGATCATCGCCGTTCCGGGGTGTTCCGCGGAATCCGCCCGGGCGCCGACGGAGCCGGTGTCCCGAGCGGTCGGGTGCCGCGAACTCCGAATCCCGGTGAACGGGTCCGCGGCCGGATGAACCAGCGGCCGGGCGGAACCGCGGAGCTCGGGCCAGCTGCCGAACGGGCCAGCTGCCGAACGGGCCGGCTGCCGAACGGGTCAGCAGCGTGACGGATCAGCGGCCGGACGGATCCGCCAAGTAGTCCGCCGACACCAGCCGCAGCCGCGGTCCCGAACCGTTGCCCGAGTGCGCGTCCCGGCTGAACCGCAACGTCCACACGCTGCCCTTGGCGCTCGCCGGATCGCCCCGCTCACCGCGGCCGGTGCTCCTGCTGCGCGAACCGTCGCGCAGCACCCCGTTCCGCACGATGGCACCCCGCGGCGCCGAGCCGCCCGGATCCGCGCCGTCCGGCCCGAGAACTCCCGTCCCCGAAGCCTCCGGCGCGGAACTCCCCGGCCCGAAGTTCTCCGGTGCGCGCTCGGCGGACCGCGCCAGCCGGGCCACCAGGTCCGGGATCACCCCGCCTTGGCTGCACACCACGGCCGTGCCGGAACCCGCCGCGATGCGCAGGAACCGGTGCACGGCGGCCTCCGGGTCGGCCTTGTAGCCCTCCTCGGACAGCAGCGGTTCCACGGCCACCTCGATGCCCAGGCTTGCGGCGACCGGCCGCACCGTCTCCTCGCAGCGCACCCGCGGCGCCGAGTACACCCGTTCCGGCCCGAACAGCGGCAGCCACGAGTGCAGCGCGTCCCGCTGCCTGCGGCCGGTGCCCGACAGCGGGCGCAGCGCGTCGTCGCCGTCGAACTCCGCTCGTCGCCCGGCTTTCGCGTGCCGCACCAGCAACACCGTCACCGGATCGTCGGGCAGCGCCGCGAACTCGTCCAGCACCTGCCGGTCCTGCGGGTAGCTCAGCAGCTCCCGGGCCTTCGGCAGCGCGACCCACACCACCTCGTCGACCTCGTCGTTCGGCGCGAAATCGCCGTCCCCGGCGCGGGCCGTGAAGTAGTCCACCCGCTTGCCGGTGCGGCCGCCGGGCCCGGGCACCTCGTAGTGCACCCGGCCGAGGAAACCGGACAGCACGCAGCCGAACCCGGTCTCCTCCCGCACCTCCCGCACCGCGGCGTGCGCCGAGGTCTCGCCCGGGTCGAGCTTCCCCTTCGGCAGCGACCAATCGTCGTAGCGGGGGCGGTGCACCACGGCCACCTCGGGCGCCGCACCGGTGCCGGGCCGCCACAGCACCGCGCCCGCGGCGCGCACCGTCACCGGCAGCCTGCCGCTGCTGTTCGTCCGCCGCTCCGGTTCGTGCTGGGCCGTCATGACACCTTCGCCCCGTGCTGGCGCAGCATCTCCGCCTGGTGGTCCTGGACCTGCTCACCGCTGCGCGGCGAGGCCTCCCAATCGCCCTTCGCGTTGAGCACCCAGCAGCGCGTCTGCGCGTCCAGCGCCGAATCCATCATCGCGTCCAGCTGCTCGGTCAGCTTCGGGTCCACCACCCGCACCTGCGTCTCGATCCGGCGGTCCAGGTTGCGGTGCATCATGTCCGCGCTGCCGATCCAGCGCTCGTCGATGCCGACGAAGTGGAACACCCTGGAGTGCTCCAGGAACCGGCCCAGGATCGAACGGACCTCGATGTTCTCGCTGAGGCCCGCCACCCCGGCCTGCAGCGCGCAGATGCCGCGCACCACGATCCGGATCGGCACGCCCGCCAGCGAAGCGCGGTACAGCGCGTCGATGATCTGCTCGTCGACCAGCGAGTTGACCTTCATCCGGATCCCGCACGGCAGGCCGGTGCGGGCGCGCGCCGCCTCCGCCTCGATGCGTTCCACGATGCCGAGCCGGATCCCGTGCGGGGACACCAGGATCCGCCGGTAGGTGCTGTGCCGGGCGTAGCCGGTGAGCACGTTGAACAGGTCCGTGAGGTCCGCGCCCACCTCCGGCGCCGCCGTCAGCAGTCCCAGGTCCTCGTAGGTGCGGGCCGTCTTCGGGTTGTAGTTGCCGGTGCCCAGGTGGCAGTAGCGGCGGATCGCCGAACCCTCCTGGCGCACCACCAGCGCCGTCTTGCAGTGCGTCTTGAGCCCCACCAGGCCGTACACCACGTGCACCCCGGCACGCTCCAGGGTGCGCGCCCACTTGATGTTCGCCTGCTCGTCGAACCGGGCCTTCAGCTCGACCAGCGCCACCACCTGCTTGCCGGCCTCCGCCGCGTCGATCAGCGCGTTCACGATCGGCGAGTCACCGGAGGTGCGGTACAGGGTCTGCTTGATGGCCAGCACGTGCGGGTCGGCGGCGGCCTGCTCTATGAAGCGCTGCACCGAGGTGGAGAACGCGTCGTACGGGTGGTGCACCAGCACGTCGCCCTCGCGCAGCGTCGCGAAGATGCTCTTCGGCGTCTGCCCCTCGGCGAACGCCGGGTGGGTGGCGGGCACGAACGGCGGGTTCTTCAACTCGGGGCGCTGCAGCTTGTCCAGCTGGAACAGGCAGGACAGGTCCAGCAGGCCCGGCACCTCCACCACGTCGTGCTCGTCGACCTCCAGCTCGCGCAGCAGCAGTTCGAGCATCGTGTCGCTCATCGTGTCGGTGACCTCCAGGCGCACCGGCGGGCCGAACCGGCGTCGCGCCAGCTCCCGCTCCATCGCCTGCAGCAGGTCCTCGTCGCGGTCCTCCTCCACCTCCAGGTCCGCGTTGCGCGTCACCCGGAAGATGTGGTGGTCGCTGATGTCCATGCCGGGGAACAACTTGTCCAGGTGCGCGGCGATGAGCTCCTCCAGGGGCAGGAACGTCGCCCGCTCCTGCTCCCGGTCCGCCTCCACCCGGATCAGCCGCGGCACGTTGTCCGGCACCTTCACCCTGGCGAAGCGGCGCAGGCCCTCCTCCGGGTCGCTGACGGTCACCGCGAGGTTCAGCGACAGCCCCGAGATGTACGGGAACGGGTGCGCCGGGTCCACCGCGAGCGGGGTGAGCACCGGGAAGATGTGGTCGTCGAAGTACCGGCCCAGCACCTGCTGCTCGGCTTCGGCGAGCATGTTCCAGCGCTGGATGCGGATGCCGTTGGCCTCCAGCTCCGGCAGCAGCTCGTCGAGGAACGTGCGGCCCAGCTTCTTCGTCAGCTCCTGGTTCCGCGCCGAGATCCGGGTCAGCTGCTCGTGCGGGGTGAGCCCGTCCGCGCTGCGCACCGACAGGCCGGTCTCCTCCCGGCGCTTCAGGCCGGCGACGCGCACCATGTAGAACTCGTCCAGGTTGGACGCGAAGATCGCGAGGAACTTGGCGCGCTCCAGGACCGGCTGCGAGGGGTCCTCGGCGACGGCCAGCACCCGGGCGTTGAAGTCCAGCCAGGACAGCTCGCGGTTCAGGTAGCGGTCGTCGGGCAGGTCGGTGCTGGCGGCCGCGCGGGTCACCGCGGGGGGAGCGGCCGGTACCCGGGCACCGTCACCGCCGATCGCGGTCTTCGCCCCGTTGCGGGCGGGCGGCGGTGCGGTGGGTTCCGCGGCGGCCCGGCGCGCGGTGGAGCCGGTGCCTGCGGTCGTCCCCGCCGCGGACTTCGCGGTCCTGGTGGTCGCGGTGCGGCCCGTGGTGCGGGATCCGGTGGTGGGCGCGGACTTCGCCGCAGCGGTCTTGCGCCTGGTCGCCGCCGCGCCCGAGGTCGCCGCCCCGCTCGATCCGGCGGTTCCGCTCGATCCGGCCGCCCCGCTCGATCCGCTCGACTTCGCCCCGGCCCGCGGCGCGGCACCGGACCTGCTCGTGGACCCGGTGGCCCGCTTCTTCGCGGTCGTGGACTTCGCGGTGGACCGTGAGCCGGTCGTCCCGGACTTCGCCGCGGTCCGGCGCTTCGCACCCGGTGCGGTCGCCTCCGACTCGACCGCACCGGTTCCGGCGGCGGGCTCCGCGGCGCCCGCCGCACCGGCCGACCCGCCCGTCGCGTCCGCACCGGACGCCCCGGGAACCGCCGCCCGGCTCCCGCGGCCGGACTTCGGCGCATTCCGGCGAGCACCGGCGGACCCGGCGGTCGACGAGGTCCGGCGGCGCGCTGGTGGAGTGGTCTCGTGATCGCTGCTGTCGGTACTCACGGGGCCCATTCTCACCCATCCGGTCGCCGCGGTTCGACCTTTGTCGGCGGGAACACCACACAGGTCAGCGCGGGTGTCCGGCAGCCCCGGCCAGCCACGCCGAGGTGCGTTCGCCGAGCCCCATGCCCGTCGCCCGCCGCAGGTCCTCGGCGGTGTCCACATCGCAGCGCAGCGACTCCCAGCCGCCGTCCAGCCGCCGCGCACCGGACGCCTCGTGCGCCGCGGCCGACCCCGGCCCGAACCGCGGATCGAGCGCACCGTCCACCCCGGCCAGCAGCATCGTCGTCCCGGTCCCCAGGTGATCGGCGCAGAAGGCGCGGTGCGGCCCGGCGAGCTCCAGCGCCGCGGTCAGCTCCGCCGGACGCAGCGCGGGCAGGTCCGCCTGCAACGCGCCGACCCGCGCCCCGCGCCGCCGCAGCAGCCGCGCGCCGTGCTCCAGCGCCGGGTTCAGGCCCGCCGCCGGATCGTCCGGCACCACCTCGACGCCCACCGCCGCGAACGACCCGGCCAGCCGCGGGTCCGAAGTCACCACCAGCACCTCCCGCACGCCCGGGGCGCGGCGCGCGGCGTCCACCGCGTCGTGCGCGATCGCGCTGACCAGGTCCGCGTGCCGCTCGGCGGGCCGATCGCCGCGCAACCGCGACTTCGCCAGGTGCAGCGGCTTCATCGGCACCAGCAAGGACACTCCGAGGCTCATCCCGCCATCCTCCGCTCCGCCCGTCGATCTTCGAGTATGCCCGCCGCGACCGCACCGCTCGCCGGGCGAACGCGTGGGCCAGGTAACTTGACAGCCGCTCTTGAGGGCGAGAGGAGACGCGCGTGGTGGAACCGGCAAGCCTCAAACGGCCGCGCAAGCACACCAAGGAACGGCCGCCGACGGCGATGGGCCGGTTCTGGCTGCGGCTCGCCGCGATCGTGTTCTACCCGCTGACCGCGCTGCTCTCCCGAGTCCGGGTGCACGGGCTGGCGAACGTCCCCGCGACCGGCCCGGCGCTGCTGGTGCTCAACCACGTGTCCCACCTGGACCCGATCTACGACGCCGTCACCGTGCACCGCGCGGCGCGGATCCCGCGGTTCATGGCCAAGAACACGCTGTGGAACGTGCCCGTGCTGCGCAACGTCCTCACCGGCGTCGAGCAGATCCCCGTGTTCCGGCAGACCGCGGACGCGCGCAAGAGCCTGGAAGCCGCGCACGGCTCCCTCGAAGACGGCAAGATCGTGATCATCTACCCGGACGGGACGGTCACCAGGGACCCCGACGGCTGGCCGATGACGCCGAAGGCGGGCGTGGCCCGGCTCGCCCTGGAGCACGACGTGCCGATCGTGCCCGCCGCCCGCTGGGGCACCCGCGGCATCTACGACCACTACGCGAAGAAGTTCCGCCCGTTCCCGCGCAAGACCGTGCACGTGCGCATCGGCGAACCCCTCGACCTCGGCGAGTACCGGGGCCGTGCCGCCGACCCGCAAGTGCTGCGCGAGATCAGCGAGCTGGCCATGGGCCGGGTGCGCGACCTCCTCGGCGAGATCCGCGAGGAGCAGCCGCCCGCCGGCTTCTACTCCCCGGTGCGCCGCCGCGAACCCCGGAACGACGATGACCGGGCCTGAGCCCGCCGCGCAGCGGATCGCGGTGCTGGGCGCCGGGTCCTGGGGCACCACCTTCGCGAAGGTCCTCGCCGACGCGGGCAGCGACGTCGCGCTGTGGGCCCGCCGCGCCGAGATCGCCGAGCGGATCAACACCGAGCACCACAACCCCGGCTACCTGCCGGGCGTGCCGCTGCCCGCATCGCTGCGCGCCACCGACGACGCGGCGGCGGCCATGCACGGGGCCGACGCCGTGGTGCTCGCGGTGCCCAGCCAGACGCTGCGGGAGAACCTGGCCGGCTGGCAGCCGCTGCTGCCGCCCGACGCGACCCTGGTCAGCCTCGCCAAGGGCGTCGAGCTCAGCACCCTCAAGCGGATGAGCGAGGTCGTCGCCGAGGTCGCCGACGTGCCGATGGCGCAGGTCGCCGTGGTGTCCGGCCCGAACCTCGCCAAGGAGATCGCCGCCGAGCAGCCCACCGCCACCGTCGTCGCCTGCACCGACCACGACCGCGCGGTCGCGCTGCAGGCCGCCTGCTCCACCGGCTACTTCCGGCCCTACACCAACACCGACCTGGTGGGCATCGAACTCGCCGGGGCCTGCAAGAACGTGATGGCGCTGGCCTGCGGCATGGCCGCCGGGCTCGGGTTCGGGCACAACACGATGTCCTCGCTGATCACCCGCGGCCTCGCCGAGACGACGCGGCTGGGCGCGGCGCTCGGCGCGGAACCGATGACCTTCGCCGGGCTCGCCGGGCTCGGCGACCTGGTCGCCACCTGCACCTCGCCGCTGTCCCGGAACCGGACGTTCGGCGAACGCCTCGGCCGCGGTGAAACCCTGGAGCAGGCGCAGGACGCCACCCACGGGCAGGTCGCCGAAGGTGTCAAGTCCTGCTCGTCCATCCGGGCGCTCGCCGCCCGCCACGGCGTGGAGATGCCGATCACCGAGGTCGTGCACCGCGTCTGCCACGAAGGGCTCGCGCCCGCGCCCGGTGCCGCGATGCTGCTGGGGCGCGACCCGAAACCGGAGTGACCCTCCGCTCGACCGGCGGAGTTCGCGGACCTGCGGGGTTAGATTGCGACCGGCCGCCCGTTCGGGGCGGACGAGCGCGAGGAGGTCGGCAGTGGACGACGGCACCCGGTACGGCGACGGCACCCGCTGCGTGCACGGCGGGCACGGCGACCCGGAACCCGGGGCACCGCTCGCGCCCGGTCCGGTGTTCGCCGCGCCCTACCACCTCGGCGAGCCGGCGGCCGACTTCTACGGCCGCGCCGGGAACCCCACCTGGCGGGCGCTGGAGAGCGCCATCGGCGAGCTGGACGGCGGGGAGTGCGTGCTGCTGCCCTCCGGCATGGCCGCGATCAGCACCGTGCTGCGGGCGGTGCTGCGCGCCGGGGACGGGCTGCTGGTGCCCAGCGACGGCTACTACGCGACCCGGCAGTTCGTGCACGAGGAGCTCGCCGAGCTCTCGCTGCACGTGCAGGAGATCCCCACCACCGGCCCGTGGCCGCCGGAGCTGTTCGACGGGGTGCGGCTGGTGCTGCTCGAAACCCCGTCCAACCCGGGCCTCGACGTCTGCGACATCGCCGCGCTCGCCCGGCTCGCGCACCGGGCCGGGGCGCTGCTGGCGGTGGACAACACCACCGCGACGCCGCTCGGGCAGCGGCCCCTGGAACTCGGCGCCGACCTCGCGATCGCCAGCGACACCAAGGCCCTGACCGGGCACAGCGACGTGCTGCTCGGGCACGTCTCCACCGCCGACGCGGAGCTGGCGGCGCGGCTGCGGCGGGCCCGCACCCTCTCCGGTTCCATCCCCGGCCCCTTCGAGACCTGGCTGGCGCACCGCAGCCTCGGCACCCTCGACCTGCGGCTCGCCCGGCAGGCGTCGAACGCGGCCGCGCTGGTGGCGGCGCTGCGCGGGCACCCCGCGGTCACCGGGCTGCGCTGGCCGGGGCTGCCGGACGACCCGGCGCACGAGCTGGCGAGCGCGCAGATGCGGCGCTGGGGCGGGGTGTTCCGCTTCGAGCTCGCCGACGCCGACGCCGTCGCCGAGTTCGTCCGCCGCAGCGAGCTGGTCGTGGCCGCCACCAGCTTCGGCGGGCTGCACAGCACGGTGGACCGGCGCGCCCAGTGGGGCGATCCGGTGGCGCCGGGCTTCGTGCGGTTCTCCGCCGGGTGCGAGGACCCGGACGACCTCGTCGCCGACGTCCTCGCGGCGCTCTCCTGAGCCACCTCTTCCTGAGCCTCCTCGGAGTGATCATGCTCGGTGCCGCTTACCCGGTGGTGTGACGCGAGCGCAATCGGCTTGACGGGTTCCCTTCGGCGCTGGTTCACTACGCGGCGTGTTGCGAGCCATGACCGATGGACGAGGTCACATCGACCTGCGCCGGGTGGCGAGCGCGCTTTGTCTGCAGCGGTGATCGATCCCGCTGCCGTGGTGAGACCCGGACCCCGCGAGACCCGCTGAACCAGCTGCCTCCCGAAGAGGTCCGGACCGCGCCGTCCCCGAGACCGCGCCGCCACACCGCCCGATCCGCGACATCCACCGGAACGCCGCCCGCCCGGCGGCAGGTCCGGGCGGCCCGCCGATCGCGCGCCGGGACACGTCACCGCCACCACCCGGCCTCCGACCGCACGACCACCGAGGATTCCCCGTGTTCGCCGTACCCCCTGACACCATCGCCGCCGTCGCCGACCGCGCCATCGCGCACCCCGTGCGGATCGCCCGCGAACTCGCCGCCGACCGGCTCGGCTGGGCGCACCTGCTGCGCTACGACCCCGAACAGCGCTGGGCCGGACTGCTGGAACGCACCGCCACCCACGAGGCCTGGCTGCTGAGCTGGCTGCCCGGCCAGCGCACCGAACTGCACGACCACGGCGGTGCCGCCGGGGCGTTCACCCTCGTCTCCGGCAGCGTCACCGAACGCGTCGTGCGCAGCACGCCCACCGGACCCGTCGAGGAGTGGCACGCGCTGGAGACCGGGCAGTCCCGCGTGTTCGGCCCCGACCACGTGCACCAGGTGCGCAACGACGGGCCGGACCCCGCGGTCACCATCCACGTCTACCGCCCCGGCCGGACCCGGATGACGCCGTACTCGCTGCACCCGGTGGACGGCCTCACCCGGCTCTGACCGGGGACGCCCGTCCCCGTGGCGGGCGCGCGGTGGCATCATCGGGAGGCCGAGCGGGAGGAATCCTGAGATGCCACATCCGGTGCCCGCGGCGAGTTCGCCGCTGCTGGAACCGGCCGTCGAACTGCGCCGCGACGACGCCCGTCCGCTGGCGGTGCAGCTGGCCGACGCGCTGCGCCGCGCCGCCGCGCTCGGCCAGCTCCGCGGAGGCGATCGGCTGCCCTCGACGCGCGCGCTGGCCCGGCACCTCGGCGTCAGCCGCACCGTCACCGCCGCCGCCTACGAACAGCTGCACGCCGAGGGCTGGATCGTCGGCAGGCACGGCTCCGGCACCTACGTCACCACCGCGCCGCCCGGAGCGCCCGGCACCCCGGCGGAGTTCGCGGCGGGGGTCGCGGACCGCGGCGGCGCGGGGACGGTGCGGCTGGTCCCGGGGATCCCGTGGACCGGCGGCATCGACCGCGCCGCCTGGCGCCGGGCGTGGCGCGCCGCCGCGGACCGCGAACCGGACGAGACCCGCCGGGTCGCCGGCGCCGACCAGTACCGGGACGCGGTGGTGGAGCACCTGCTGCGCCACCGCGGCATGACCACCGGCGGCCCGCACCTGGGCACCGTGATCGCCACCGGCGGCACCACCGCGGCCCTCGCGGAGCTGGCCGCGACCGCGCTCGGCCGCGGTGCCACCGTCGCCGTGGAGGAACCCGGCTACCAGCGCGCCGTGCAGACCCTGCTCGCCGCCGGGGCCCACGTGGTCCCCGCCCCGGTGGACCACGGCGGGATCGTGGTGGAGGCGATCCCGCGCGGTGTGCGCGCCGTCTACTGCTCCCCGGCGCACCAGTACCCGATCGGCGGCAGGCTGCCCGCGGAACGCCGCGTCGCGCTGGTGGAACGCGCGCGTGCGGAGGACTGGCTGATCGTGGAGGACGACTACGACGGGGAGCTGCGCTACGACGTGGCGCCGCTGCCCGTGCTGGCCGCGATGGCGCCGGACGTGGTGGTGCACCTGGGCACCACCAGCAAGATCCTCACCCCGACGCTCGGCGTCGGCTGGATGCTCGGTCCGGACCGGCTGGTCGCCGGGGTGCTGGAGCACCGCGAGCGCACCAGCACCGGGCCGGCCCCGGCCGGGCAGCGGGTGCTCGTCGAGTACGCCCGCAACGGTGATCTGGGGCGGCACCTGCGCAGGTTGCGCCGCGAGCTCTCGCAGCGGCGCGCGCTGGTCGTGGCCCGGTTGGCCGAGGCCGGGGTCGAGGTGTCCGGCGACGAGGCGGGCGCGCACGTGGTGCTGCCGCTGCCGTCCGCCGCGGCCGAGCAGCGCGTGGTGGAGCGGGGGAACGAGCACGGCATCGTGCTCGACGGGCTGCGCAGGCACCACCACGGACCGCAGCGCTGGACCGGGATCGCGCTCGGCTACGCCTCGTGTTCGCGCGCCGACCTGGAGCGATCGCTGGAACTGGTGGCCCGCTGGTGCGGCGAGGAGGCCGCTGGCGGCTCCCACGCGTGCGGGTAGGGTCCCGCGCATGACTGAGCGCAAGACCAGGGTGGCCGTCGTCTTCGGCGGACGGAGCACCGAGCACGGCGTTTCCTGCCTGTCCGCGGGCAGTGTCCTGAGCCACCTGGATCGGGAGCGCTTCGAGGTCGTCCCCGTCGGCATCACCCGCGAAGGCGCTTGGGTGCTGGGCACCTCGGACCCGGCGGAGCTGGCCATCCGCGACCGGCAGGCGCCGGAAGTGGCGCAGGGGACCGCGGTCGCGCTGCCCGGCGACCCGACGCGGCGGGACCTGATCCTGGTCGAGCCGGGCCGCGGCGGCGAGGTCCTGTCCGAAGTGGACGTCGTGTTCCCGGTGCTGCACGGGGCTTTCGGCGAGGACGGCACCATCCAAGGCCTGCTGGAGATGGCCGACGTGCCCTACGCCGGGCCGGGCGTGCTCTCCAGCGCGGTGTCGATGGACAAGGAGTACACCAAGAAGCTCCTGGCGGCGGAGGGCATCGAAGTCGGCACCTACGAGGTGCTGCGCCGCGACCAGTCCACTTTGGACGAAGCGCGCCGGGAGCGGATCGGGCTGCCCGCCTTCGTCAAGCCGGCCCGCGCCGGCTCCTCGCTCGGCATCACCAAGATCACGGACTGGGCCCAGCTGGACGACGCCGTCGCCGAGGCCCGCCGCACCGACCCCAAGGTGATCATCGAGAAGGCCGTCGTCGGCCGCGAGGTCGAGTGCGGCGTCCTCGAATTCCCCGACGGCCGCGTGGAAGCCTCGCTGCCCGCCGAACTCCGCGTCACCGGCGAGGCCGACTGGTACGACTTCGACTCCAAGTACCTCGACGACGTCACCGAGTTCGACATCCCCGCCAAGGTCGGCGACGACACCGTCGAGCAGCTGCGCGCCACCGCGATCACCGCGTTCCGCGCTCTGGAGTGCCAGGGCCTCGCCCGCGTGGACTTCTTCGTCGCCGAGGACGGCGGGCTCATCGTCAACGAGGTCAACACCATGCCCGGGTTCACCTCGATCTCGCTGTACCCGCGGATGTGGGCGCAGACCGGGGTGGACTACCCGACGCTGCTGACCACGCTCGTCGACACCGCGCGGGCCCGCGGCACCGGGCTGCGCTGACCGACCGGCTCACGGACGCCGGGACGCGGGGCCGCCCGCCGTCGACACTCGCGCGGCGGGTCCCGGAGGACGGCCGATCAGGGGAAGACCGGCTTCGCGGGCAGCGCCCGCAGCCGGTCCGACAGGTCCTGCACCGGACCGCTGCCCGAGTTCTCCGGGGCGGTCAGCGCCACGTACACCGGCCGGTCCACCGCCAGCCACGAGGTGTTCCCGGCCTCGGTGATCCGCAGCCACTGCACCCCGTTGATCTGCACCAGCGGCGAGGTCGGCGTCAGCTCGGCGGGCGCGGGCAGGCCGCAGCGCACCGTGATCGGGTCGTGCTCGGCGTCGCCCCACGCGACCGCGCCCGGCGGCACCGGGTCGGCCAGCTCGCGGCGCGGAACCCGGGCGTCGTCCACCGCCAGCTCGGCGGGCAGCTCCGCGAGCAGCTTCGCGCACTCCGGGCCCTCGGCGCCGGGGGAGGGGATGGGGGGCAGGGCCAGCGGACCGGTGCGGCGGGCCTGCTGCACCGCCTCCACCGCGTCCTGCTGCCGCTGCTCGGAGAACCGGGACACCAGCCCGAGCGAGATGACGCCCAGCGCCAGCAACCCGCTGAGCGCGAGCGCCGTGATCAGCACCGGGCGGGGGAACCTGGGATGTTCGTCGGCCACCCGGCCACTACAGCACGCGCGACCGGAATGCCCGGAAGCGGGCGCTCACAGGTGTACGACCGGACACGTCAGCGTCCGGGTGATGCCTTCCACGTTCTGGATGCCTGCGACGACCATCTTGCCCAGCTGGTCGACATTCTCGGCCTCGGCGCGCACGATCACGTCGTACGGACCTGTCACGTCCTCGGACGTGATCACGCCGGTGGAGCCGGAAATCTCGGCGGCGACGGCGGCGGCCTTGCCGACTTCGGTCTGGATGAGGATGTATGCCTGAACCACGGCGTGCCCCTTCGTCTCGGCCTGGTGCGCGGGGTAGGAAACTGGGAGAAAGCTACCCCATCGGGCCGAGCGGATGCTCAAGAAAGGGAGGTCTGACGTGGGTTCGGACACTTCGGCGCAGGACCAGACCGTGTCCGAGGCCGGTGAGTTCGGCCTCATCCAGCGGGTGACCTCCGGGCGGGCCCAGCCCGCCGCGACCCTGCTCGGTCCCGGTGACGACGCCGCGGTGCTCGCCGCGCCGGACGGCCGGATCGTCGCCACCACCGATGTGCTGGTGGAACAGGTGCACTTCCGGCTGGCCTGGTCGACGCCGCACCAGGTCGGGCGCAAGGCCGTGGCGGTGAACCTCTCCGACGTGGCCGCGATGGGGGCGGTGCCGACCGGGCTGCTGGTGGGGCTCGGCTGCCCGCCGGACACTCCGACCTCGGTGGTCGACGAGCTCTCGGCGGGCATGTGGGAAGAAGCGCAGCGCGTCGGCGCCGGGCTCATCGGCGGGGACATGGTGACCGCGCCCGCGCTGACGATCTCCATCACGGCGCTGGGCGACCTGCAGGGCCGCACGCCGGTCACCCGCTCCGGGGCGTGCCCCGGCGACGTGGTGGCCGTGGCGGGGCGGCTCGGCTGGGCCGCCGCAGGACTGGCGGTGCTGGGGCGCGGGTTCCGGTCGCCGGTGGCGGTGGTCGGGGCGCAGCGGGTGCCGGAGCCGCCGTACGCGGCGGGTCCGCTGGCCGCGGACGCCGGCGCCACCTCGATGATCGACGTCTCGGACGGGTTGCTGGCCGACCTGGGGCACGTCGCGGCGGCCGCGCAGGTCGGCATCGACCTGCGCGACGAGCTGATCGAAGTGCCGCAGCGGTTGACCGAGGTCGCCTCGGCGCTGGGCGCGGACGCCCGGCACTGGGTGCTCACCGGCGGCGAGGACCACGCGCTGGTGGCGACCTTCCCGCCGGAGCAGGCGCTGCCCGAGGGCTGGCGCGCCGTCGGCGAAGTCGTGGAGGGCGAAGGGGTCACCGTGGACGGCGCGACCTACGAGGGCGCCGTCGGCTGGGAGCACTGGCGCTGACCACCTGAGCCGCTCCGGACGGCAGAAGGCCCGGCGGGGAGTTCCCGCCGGGCCTTCGCACGCATCCGCTCAGCCGGTCGCCGGAGCGGAGGTGCCGGGTGAGTCGGCCTCCTCCATCAGCGGTTTCCGCGCCGTCTCCTTCATCAGCAGGATCGGGACCAGCGCGACCACCGCGGCCCCCATCAGGTAGAACGCCGGGAAGAACGAGTTCCCGGTGTAGGTCACCGCCCAGTCGTTGATCAGCGGTGCGGTACCGCCGAACGCCGCCGTGGACAGGTTGTAGCCGACGCTGAACGCCGCGTACCGCACCTTCGTCGGGAACATCGCGGGCAGCGTCGCCGCCAGCGGTCCGATCAGCTGCAGGTGACCCACGCCCAGCAGCGTCAGCCCCAGCATCGTGGTGAGCATCGTGCCCTGCGAGATCAGCAGGAACGCCGGGTACGGCAGCACGATGAAGCAGATCGCCGCGGACAGGAACAGCGGCTTCCGCCCGATCCGGTCCGAGAGCGCGCCGACCGGCGTGATCGCCGCCATCATCAGCGCCACCACCAGGAGCAGCGGCACCAGCACCTCGTACTCCCGGCCCTCCGGGATCTGCAAGGTGTCGGTCAGGTAGCTCTCCATGTAGGTCAGGATCGTGTAGTTCGCGACGTTGATGAGCACCACGACGCCCATCAGGATCAGCAGCGGCCGCCAGTACTCGCGCACCAGGGACTTCAGCGGCGAACGGGCCAGGTTGTCGCTCTGCTCCAGGTTCTTGAACGCCGGCGTGTCCTCCAGCTTGGACCGCAGGTAGAGCCCGATCAGGCCGAGCGGTCCGGCCAGCAGGAACGGGATCCGCCAGCCCCAGGACTCCATCGACTCGGCGGGCAGGACGAGGATCAGGATCGTCGGCACCAGCGCGCCGAGACCGAATCCCGCGAGCGTGCCGAATTCGAGCCAACTGCCGTAAAAACCGCGTTTCCGGTTCGGTGCGTACTCGGCGATGTAGGTGGCCGCGCCACCGTATTCACCACCGGTCGAGAACCCTTGCACCATCCGGCACAACAACAGCAGAACGGGTGCGAGAAGTCCGATCGTGTCGTAGTTCGGCAGGCAGCCGAGGATGAATGTCGATCCGGACATCAGCAGGATCGTGATCGCCAGCACCTTTTGGCGTCCGATGCGGTCCCCCAGCGGACCGAAGAACATGCTCCCCAGGGGACGCAGCAGGAACGAGATCGCGAATACGCCGAATGCGGAGACCGTCTCCCACGGTCCGGGGAAGAACTGGTGGCCCACGTAGGCGGCGACGTAGGCGTACACGCCGAAGTCGTACCACTCCGTCGTGTTCCCGATTGCCGCGGCGCCGACCGCGCGCCGGAGCAGTGATCGCCGTTCCGGGGTGAGCTCTTCCGTTTCCTGTGCAGTCATGAGGGTGTGTGCCACCTCCGGGTCGTGCCGTCCACGGTGCGTGAACACGTTTGGAGTACTGGGGAACTTAGCCCAGCGGCTCCCTCCTGGCCACCAAAACGGCTACTTGTGTCCGTTTCGATAATTGTGGTCATGCCTAATGCATCACCTCGCAGTCGCTTTGTGCCCTGCGGTGGCCGAGGTGGTGGCCGAGGCCGAAACGCTGGTCACGGGCGGTTATGGAGATCTCGATCGTTCGGCCGGAGGAATGGCTCGCCCGGGGGTCGATGATGACGCGCCGCTGTGTGGGGCACAACACGTTGACGGCTCCGCGGTGCTGCCCGCCGGGGCGGCGGGAAGTGGATCGAGCGCGCTCGCTAGAGTGCGCGACCATGGCACGTCCGCTGCACGAGGTCGTCGAAGCCGGTTGGGCCGAGGCGCTGGAACCCGTCGCCGACCGGATCGCCGCGATGGGGGACTTCCTGCGCGCCGAGGTCGCCGCCGGGCGGCAGTACCTGCCCGCGGGGGACGACGTGCTCCGCGCCTTCCGGCAGCCGTTCCGCGACGTGCGCGTCCTCATCGTCGGCCAGGACCCGTACCCGACGCCCGGGCACCCGGTCGGGCTCAGCTTCTCCGTGGCGCCCGGCGTGCGGCCGCCCAAGAGCCTGATCAACATCTTCCGGGAGTACTGCGACGACCTGGGCCATCCCACGCCCACCAGCGGTGACCTGACGCCGTGGACCGAGAACGGCGTGCTGCTGCTGAACCGGGCGCTCACCGTGCAGCCCGGCAAGTCGGCCTCGCACCGCGGCAAGGGCTGGGAGGCCGTCACCGACCAGGCGATCCGGGCGCTCGCCGCCCGCGAGCAGCCGATGGTCGCGATCCTCTGGGGCAACGACGCCCGCAGCACCCGGGAGCTGATGCCCGGCGTCGAGCGGATCGAATCGGTGCACCCGAGCCCGATGTCCGCCGACCGCGGCTTCTTCGGCACCCGGCCGTTCAGCCGGGCCAACGAGATCCTGCGGCGCGCGGGCGCCGAGCCCGTCGACTGGAAGCTGCCCTGACGGTCGCCGCACCGGCCGGCGGCGACGCGCTGTGACGACCTCAGTCGTGGCGACCCGCCGGGCCTGAGTGCGCGCGCGGGGCCCCGATCCCGCTCGGCGGCCCGCCCGCCGCGCTCGTCCGCCCCGCCCCACCAGCTCGAACGCATCGACGACGGTCCCCGCAGACGCCCTGCGGCAGGGGACCGGGCGTGCTCTCCCGTGCGCTCCGGATCAACGCACCGTGATCGGAACCGGCCCGCCCCACCTCCCGTTTCGGCGGATGGTTTTCGCCCGGCGCCGGTCGTACATTCGACCCTTGCGGTGGACTTGTGCTCGCCGACGGAAGAAGGCTCGTCATGGGTGCCGGCCCGGTCAGTGGAGGAGTCCTGGCGCGGCTGCGGCGCGGGGTGTGGCCCGGGGCCAACCCGCTGCGCCGCCGGACCGACCTGTTCGAACCCGTCGCGCTGCTCGTGCTCTCGGCGGCGGCGGTGGTGGTGCTGATCTGTTCGTTCGTCGCGTCCCAAGCCGTGCTGCGGGACCACTTGGGGCAGGTGAACGCCGAACGCGCCCAGCGCCACGAGGTCACCGCCCGCGTGCTCTCCGACGTGCCGGGGCAGGACTCCGCCGTCGTGCGGTCCGTCGCCGTCGGGTGGGGGCCCGAACCGCAGCGCGTGGCCGTCGTCGAAGTGCCCACCGGGACCCGGCTCGCCGACACCCTGCAGATCTGGGTCGACCCGCAGGGCCGGCCGGTGCCGCCGCCGCGCACCCGCTCCGAAGCCACCCAAGCGGCCGGGACCGCGGGGGCCGCCGTGCTGCTCGGCTCGGGCCTCGTGCTCGGCGGGCTGTTCGCCGCCGCGCGCTGGTACGTGGGCAGGCGGCGGTTGGCGGCGTGGGAGCAGGAGTGGGCGGAGATCGGTCCGCGCTGGCGGCACCACCACCCCTGAACCTTGGCCGGACGCGCAAAAACCCCGGGACGTCGGTTCGTCCCGGGGTTTGCGCTAGCGGCAGGCGCTCAGCCGCGCGTGACCTTGCCCGCCTTCAGGCAGGAGGTGCACACGTTCATGCGCTTGCGCTGCGACAGACCGAACTTGGCGTGCACGGTCTGGATGTTCGGGTTCCACCGGCGACGGGTCTTCCGGTGGGAGTGCGAGACCGAGTTACCGAAGCCCGGACCCTTACTGCAGACGTCGCAGACGGCAGCCACGTCAGACACCCCTTAACTTTGCGTTCGACGTCCTCCCACGCCCGCGGCGGGGAAGCCTGAGTTCGGTTGCGGCGATGAGTCCACGCGAGCGCTGCCCGCTTGGGGATCCCGCCCGCTGAGCGGACCGGACCACGTACCGCTGGGCTTGCTGCTCGCCAGGAACCGGCGATCTCCTCCCGGCGCGGAGCCGGTTCGGACCTGCATGCCTTACGGGTGCCCTGGGTCATCGCCACCCGGGACCCGGTAAGCCTACCCCACGGCCCGAACGGCTCCGGCGGCCCCTGACATGCGGCGCAGCCAGGGGTGCGCGCGCCCGGCCGCGACGGGGGCTCGGCGGCCGCGGGCGGTCCCGGCACCGCGCGTCGGGCGCGGGCCCCGCGCGGGACCGTTGGCCTAGGCTTCGCGATGTGGTGGGAAGTCCGAAGGCGCCGGAGTTCGGCGCGGAGGCGGCCCGGAGCTGGGCGCGGGAATCGGTGGCCGCGCTGGAGCGGGACCGGGCGGCGCTGGACCGGATCAACGTGTACCCGGTGGCCGACGGCGACACCGGGACGAACCTGCTGCACACCATGAGCTCGGCGCTGGCGGTGGTCGAAGGCGCTCCGGACGTGCTGGGCGACGTGCTGGGCGCGCTGGCCGCGGGCGCGGTCTCGGGGGCGCGCGGCAACTCCGGGATGCTGCTCTCGCAGGTCCTGCGGGGCGTGGCCGAGCAGCTGCGCGCGGCGACCTCGATGGACGGTGCCGCGCTGCGCGCCGCGCTGCACCAGGCGTCCGCGCTCGCCGCGGAGGCGATCGCGGAACCGGTGGACGGCACCATGCTCTCGGTGTTGCGCGCCGCAGCCGAGGGGACCGGCGACGCGGGCGACGAGCTGGGCGAGGTCGTGCGCGCCGCGACCGCGGCGGCGATCGAGGCGCTGGCGCGGACCCCCGGCCAGCTGCCCGCGCTGGCCGCCGCCGGGGTGGTCGACGCGGGTGGGCGCGGGCTGGTGGTGCTGCTGGACGCGCTGCACGCGGTGGTGCACGACGGGGCCCGCCTCGCCCCGGATCCGCCGGCGGGGGACGTCACCGTCCCCACCGAGCAGGGCGGCTACGCGTACGAGGTGATGTACCTGCTGGCCGGGGCCGAACCGGACGGGGTCGACCGGCTGCGCACCGCGCTCGCCGAGCTCGGCGACTGCGTGTCCGTGGTCGGGGACGGTGCGGGCGCGTGGGCGGTGCACGTGCACTGCGACGACATCGGCGGTGCGATCGAGGCGGGCATCGAGACCGGCAGGCCCAGCCGGATCCGGGTGCAGCGCTTCGCCGACCAGGCGGTCGCCCACCCGGTGGGGCAGGCGGTGCTCGCCTGCGTGGCGGGGGACGCGCTCGCCGAGCTGTTCCGCGCGGAAGGGGCCGAGGTGCTGCCGCTGGGGGACGCGGACCCGCAGGTGTCCGACCTGGTCGCGGCGATCGAGCGGACCCGCGCCGCGCACGTGGTGCTGCTGCCCAACGAGGAGGGGCTGGGCGAGCGGGCCGAGCTGGCCGCGAAGCGCGCCGTGCGCGACGGCCGGGACGTCGTGGTGGTGCCGACCGCGTCCCCGGTGCAGGGCCTCGCCGCGCTGGCCGTGCACGACCCGGCCCGCCGCAGCGCCGACGACGCGGTGGTGATGGCGGAGGCCGCGGCCGCGACCCGGCGCGGGGAACTGCGCATCGCCGAGTCGGAAGCGCTGACCTGGGCGGGCCGCTGCGCGCCCGGTGACGTGCTGGGCCTGGTGGACGGCGAGGTCGTGCTGGTGGGCCGCGATTTCCCCGCGGTGGCGCGGGATCTGGTGGACCGCATGCTGACCGCGGGCGGCGAGCTGGTGACGGTGCTGGTGGGCGATCGGGCGCCCGCGGCGGCGGCCGACCGGATCGTCGAGCACCTCGCCCGGCACCGCCCCGAGGTGGAGTGCGCCTGCTACCCGGCGGGCGCGCTGCCCGCCGCGCTGCTGCTGGGCGTGGAGTAGCCGGGCGGAGTTCTCCGCGCCGCGGCGGGAAAACGGGCAGCCGACGCGGTGCGACGCGGTGGTCGCTCGGCGCACCGGTCCGCCCTCCTGACGCCCCCGTCCGATAACTTCGGAGCGGGTACGGCGGGGCACGGGCGACACGGGCAGGGCGGCATGACCACTTCGGAGACGGGGCTCGACCGGGTGCTGGGCGCGAAGACCGGGGAGGCGCTGGAATCCTCGCTCGGTCTGTCCACTGTGGGCGATCTGCTGCGGCACTACCCGCGCCGCTACGCCGAGCGCGGTGAGCTGACCGCGATCGCCGGGCTGGAGCTCGACGAGCACGTGACGGTGCTGGCGAAGGTGGACCGCGTCTCCAAGCGCAGCATGCGTTCCCGCCGCGGCACCATCGTGGAAGCCCGCATCACCGACGGACACCGCTCGCTGACCTGCACGTTCTTCAACCAGGCGTGGCGGGAGCGGGAACTGCTGCCGGGGCGGCAGGGCATGTTCGCGGGCAAGGTCACCGCCTACCGCGGCTCGTTCCAGCTCTCCCACCCCGAGTACCAGCTGTTCGACTCGGACGACCCGGAGCGGGCCGGTTCGGCGGTGGAGGAGTTCGCGGGCGCGCTGATCCCCGTCTACCCGTCCGCGCAGGGGCTCCCGTCCTGGTCCATCGCCCGCTGCGTGCGCCAGGTGCTCGACACCTGGGACGGCGCGGACGATCCGCTGCCTGCGGAGCTGCGCGCCGAGCACCGCCTGCTGGGGCTGGAGACCGCGCTGCGCAAGATCCACCGGCCGAAGGACCACGCGGAGGTCGCCGCCGCGCAGAACCGGCTCAAGTGGGACGAGGCGCTGGCGGTGCAGCTGGTGCTGGCGCGGCTGCGCGAATCGGCGCACGAGAACCCGGCCCCGGCGTGCCCGCGGCGCGAGGACGGGCTGCTCGCCGACTTCGACGGCAGGCTCCCGTTCCAGCTGACCGCCGGGCAGGCCGAGATCGGCACCGAGATCGCCGCCGACCTCGCCGCCGAGCAACCGATGAACCGGCTGGTGCAGGGGGAAGTGGGCTCCGGCAAGACCGTCGTCGCGTTGCGCGGCATGCTGCAGGTCGTCGACGCCGGACGGCAGGCCGCGATGCTCGCGCCCACCGAAGTGCTCGCCGCCCAGCACGCCCGGTCGCTCGCGGAACTGCTCGGCGACCTGAGCACCGCCGGGGAGCTCGGCGCGCCCGAGCGGGCCACCCGCATCACCCTGCTCACCGGTTCGCTGCCCGCCGCCGCGCGGAAGAAGGCGCTGCTGGAGGCCGCGTCCGGGGAGGCGGGCATCGTCGTCGGCACGCACGCGCTGATCCAGGACCGGGTGTCCTTCGCCGACCTCGGGCTCGTCGTGGTCGACGAGCAGCACCGCTTCGGCGTGGAGCAGCGGGACGCGCTGCGCGCCCGCGGCGGCTCCGAATCCGCGCCGCACGTGCTGGTGATGACCGCGACGCCGATCCCGCGGACCGTCGCGATGACCGTGTACGGCGACCTGGAGACCTCCGCGCTGCGCGAACTGCCCAGCGGCCGCTCGCCGATCAGCACCAGCGTGGTCCCGGTGGCGGAGAAACCGGCGTGGCTGGACCGGGCGTGGCAGCGGATCCGGGAGGAGGTCGCCGCCGGGCACCAGGTGTACGTGGTGTGCCCGCGCATCGGCGACGACGAGCAGAACCCGCCGAAGAAGGGGAAGAAGAAGCCGAGCACCGACGACGGCGTGGAAGAACCCGAGGACGCGGGCGCGGGCACCGACGAGCGCCGCCCGCCGCTGGCGGTGCTCGACGTGGCCGAGCGGTTGAGCGGCGGGCCGCTGTCCGGGCTGCGGCTGGGCGTGCTGCACGGCAGGCTCGCCGCCGACGACAAGGACGCGGTGATGCGGGCGTTCGCCGCGGGCGAGCTGGACGTCCTGGTCGCCACCACCGTCGTCGAGGTCGGGGTGAACGTGCCGAACGCGACCGTCATGGTGATCATGGACGCGGACCGGTTCGGGGTCAGCCAGCTGCACCAGCTGCGCGGGCGCGTCGGCCGCGGCTCGGCCCCCGGCCTGTGCCTGCTGGTGAGCGAGGCGATGGCGGGCACCTCCACGCGGGACCGGCTGGACGCGGTCGCGTCCACCACGGACGGTTTCGAGCTGGCCCGGTTGGACTTGGAGCTGCGCCGCGAGGGTGATGTGCTCGGTGCCGCCCAGTCCGGTCGCCGTTCGGGGCTGAAGATGTTGTCGCTGCTGCGGGACGAGGACGTCATCGCCGAAGCGAGGGATGCCGCGCAGCGCTACGTCGCCGAGGACCCGTCGCTGCGCGCGCACCCGGGTCTGGCGCGGATGGTCGGCGAGGTCGTGGACGAGGGTCGCGCCGGGTACCTGGAGAAGAGCTGACCTGCGCCACCCGGTGCTGCCGGCCGCGGGGTGGTCCGATGGTGCGGCGGGGTGGCCCGGCGGGAGCGGCGGATCAAGTCCCCGATCTTGCCGGATCAGGAAGAACGACGAAATTTCTATTCCGCAGGTCTTGTGCACCTTCGGTGTCCTCGCAGGTCATTACGGTCGGATGACGTGGGTCACCCCATGATTCTCTCGTCAGGCGGAATTTTCGCGGTACCGTTTCGGGACCGTCCGACACCTGTCCAGGAGGTAGCCGGCATGTTTCGCAAGGTCCTCGTCGCCAACCGTGGCGAAATCGCGATCCGAGCCTTCCGCGCGGGCTACGAGCTCGGCGCGGGCACCGTCGCGGTGTTCCCGCACGAAGACCGCAACTCGCTGCACCGCTTGAAAGCCGACGAGTCCTACGAGATCGGCGAACCGGGCCACCCGGTGCGCGCCTACCTCTCGGTGGAGGAGGTCATCAAGGCGGCGCAGACCGCGGGCGCCGACGCCATCTACCCCGGTTACGGGTTCCTCTCCGAGAACCCGGACCTGGCGAAGGCCTGCCACGACGCGGGCATCACGTTCGTCGGGCCGAGCCACGAGATCCTCGAAATGGCCGGGAACAAGGCCACCGCCGTGGCCGCCGCCCGCGAAGCGGGCGTACCCGTGCTCGACTCCTCCGCGCCGTCGGCGGACATCGACGAGCTCATGTCGGTGGGGGAGACGATCCCGTTCCCCGTGTTCGTGAAGGCCGTCGCGGGCGGTGGCGGCCGCGGGATGCGCCGCGTCGCCGAGCTCGGCGGGCTCCGCGAAGCCCTGGAAGCCGCGATGCGGGAAGCCGAATCCGCCTTCGGCGACCCCACGGTGTTCCTGGAGCAGGCCGTGGTGAACCCGCGGCACATCGAGGTGCAGATCCTCGCCGACGCGACCGGCGAAGTGATCCACCTGTTCGAGCGGGACTGCTCGGTGCAGCGGCGGCACCAGAAGGTCATCGAGATCGCGCCCGCCCCGAACCTCGACCCCGAGCTCCGCGAACGCATCTGCGCCGACGCCGTCGCCTTCGCCCGCAAGATCGGGTACGTGAACGCGGGCACCGTCGAGTTCCTCGTCGACGAGCAGGGCAGGCACGTGTTCATCGAGATGAACCCGCGCATCCAGGTCGAGCACACCGTCACCGAAGAGGTCACCGACGCCGACCTCGTGCAGTCCCAGATCCGCATCGCCGCGGGCGAGACGCTGGCCGACCTGGGCATGACGCAGGACTCGGTCCGGTTGCGCGGCGCCGCGCTGCAGTGCCGCATCACCACCGAGGACCCCACCAACGGATTCCGGCCGGACACCGGCATGATCAGCGCTTACCGCTCGCCGGGCGGCGCGGGCATCCGGCTCGACGGCGGCACCGCGTTCGCGGGCACCAGCATCAGCCCGCACTTCGACTCGATGCTGGTGAAGCTGTCCTGCCGCGGCCGGGACTTCGGGACCGCGGTGGCCCGCGCCCGGCGCGCCCTCGCCGAGTTCCGGATCCGCGGCGTGGCCACGAACATCCCGTTCCTGCAGGCGGTCCTGGAGGACGACGACTTCGCGGGCGGCCGGGTCACCACCTCGTTCATCGAGGAGCGCCCGCACCTGCTGACCGCGCGGCACTCCGCCGACCGCGGGACCCGGCTGCTGAACTACCTGGCCGACGTGACGGTGAACCAGCCGAACGGGCCGCGCCCCACCGCCGCGGACCCGGTGCTCAAGCTGCCCGAGGCCGACCTGAGCGCCCCGCCGCGGGACGGCTCCAAGCAGCGCCTCACCGAACTCGGCCCGGAGGGCTTCGCCCGCTGGCTGCGGGAGTCCGACGCCGTCGGCGTCACCGACACCACCTTCCGCGACGCCCACCAGTCGCTGCTGGCGACCCGGGTGCGCAGCAAGGACCTGCTGGCCGTCGCGCCGCACGTGGCGCGGATGACGCCGGAGCTGCTGTCCCTGGAGTGCTGGGGCGGCGCCACCTACGACGTGGCGCTGCGGTTCCTCGCCGAGGACCCGTGGGAGCGGCTGGCGAAGCTGCGCGAAGCGGTGCCGAACATCTGCCTGCAGATGCTGCTGCGCGGGCGCAACACCGTCGGGTACACGCCCTACCCGACGGAGGTGACCGAGCACTTCGTGCAGGAGGCCACCGACACCGGCATCGACATCTTCCGCATCTTCGACGCGCTCAACGACGTCGAGCAGATGCGCCCCGCCATCCAGGCCGTCCGGGACACCGGCAGGTCCGTCGCCGAGGTGGCGCTCTGCTACACCGGTGACCTGCTGGACCCGGCGGAGCAGGTCTACACGCTGGACTACTACCTGCGGCTGGCCGAGCGGATCGTCGAGGCCGGGGCGCACGTGCTGGCGATCAAGGACATGGCCGGGCTGCTGCGCGCACCCGCCGCCGCCGAGCTCGTCACCGCGCTGCGCCGCGAGTTCGACCTGCCCGTGCACCTGCACACCCACGACACGCCGGGCGGGCAGCTGGCCACCTACCTGGCGGCCGTGCAGTCCGGGGTGGACGCGGTCGACGGGGCGACGGCCTCGCTGGCCGGCACCACCTCGCAGCCCGCGCTGTCCTCGGTCGTCGCGGCGACCGACCACACGGACCGGGCCACCGGGCTGGACCTGCGCTCGGTGTGCGACCTGGAGCCGTACTGGGAGTCGGTGCGCAAGATCTACCAGCCGTTCGAGGCCGGCCTGGCCGCGCCCACCGGCCGCGTGTACCGGCACGAGATCCCCGGCGGGCAGCTGTCGAACCTGCGCACCCAGGCCGTCGCGCTCGGCCTCGGCGACAAGTTCGAGGAGATCGAGGCCATGTACGAGGCCGCCGACCGCATCCTCGGCAGGCTCGTGAAGGTCACCCCGTCCTCGAAGGTCGTCGGCGACCTCGCGCTGCACCTGGTCGGTGCGGGCGTCGACCCCGCCGACTTCGAGGCGGAGCCGCGCAAGTTCGACATCCCGGACTCCGTCATCGGCTTCCTGCAGGGCGAACTGGGCGAGCCGCCCGCGGGCTGGCCGGAGCCGTTCCGCACCCGGGCGCTGGAAGGGCGCACCGGTGGCCGGAAGCTCGCCGAGCTCACCGCGGAGGACCGGACCGGGCTGGCGGACGACCGCCGCGGCACGCTCAACCGGCTGCTGTTCGCCAAGCCCACCAAGGAGTTCACCGAGCACCGCGAGGCATACGGGGACACGTCGCTGCTGCGCAGCAAGGACTTCTTCTACGGGCTGCGGCCCGGCGAGGAGTACTCCGTCGACCTCGACCCGGGCGTGCGGCTGCTCATCGGGCTGGAGGCCATCAGCGAGGCCGACGAGCGCGGCATCCGCACCGTGATGGCGATCCTGAACGGTCAGCTGCGGCCCATCCAGGTGCGGGACCGCTCGGTGGCCACCGACCTGCCGGTGGCGGAGAAGGCCGACCGCGGCAACCCCGGCCACGTGCCCGCCCCGTTCGCCGGTGTGGTCACGCTCGCCGTCGCCGAAGGCGACGAGGTCGCCGCCGGGCAGACCATCGCGACGATCGAGGCGATGAAGATGGAGGCCGCGATCACCGCGCCGCAGGCCGGCCAGGTCAAGCGGCTCGCCATCGGCCGGGTGCAGCAGGTGGAGGGCGGCGACCTGATCGCCGAGATCGGGTAGTCCCGTTCGGACTCCGGTGGCGCGGGTGCGGTCGCACCCGCGCCACCGCTGCGTTCGGCGTGGCACGGCGGCAGCGGCCTGCGCTGCGGGATCGGGCGAGTACCGTGACCGCACCGCGCGTTCCGGCGGGTTCCGGGACCGCGGCGCGGGTGCGGAGCAGCACCCGGGGCACGAGCGACGGAGGAACCGTGCGGGAGCTGCCCAGAGGCGCCGACATCAGCAAGGCCAGCGCGGCCCGGATCTACGACTACGGCCTCGGCGGGTCGCACAACTTCGAGGTCGACCGCAAGGTCCTCGACGCGATCAAGGAGATCTTCCCCGCCACGCCGCAGCCCGCCCTCGACAACCGCGCGTTCCTGGCCCGCGCCGTGCGGTACTGCCGGCGGGCCGGGATCCGCCAGTTCCTCGACCTCGGTTCCGGGATGCCGACCGTCGGCAACGTGCACGAGATCGCGCAGCAGGGCGATCCGGCGGCGCGCGTGGTCTACGTGGACCTCGATCCGGTGGCCGTCGCCGCCAGCCGCGCGCTGCTCGCCGGGGACCCGCGCACCACGGTGCTGCACGCCGACATGCGCGAGCCGGAGACGATCCTCGGCCACCCGGAGGCGTTGCGGCTGCTGGACTTCGCGGAACCGGTGGCGGTGCTCATGGTCGCGATGACGCACTACCTCACCGACGAGGACGATCCGGCGAGCGCGCTGGCCGCCTACCGGAAGGCGATGCGGCCCGGCTCCTTCCTGGTGTTCTCGCACATGACCGCGGACGACCACCCCGAGGTGCACCGCACCGCGGAGACGTTCAACGCCGGCGGCTCGGAACGGCTGGTGCTGCGTTCCAAGGAGGAGATCACCGCGCTGCTGGCGGACTTCGAGTTCGTCGAACCGGGCCTGGTCCACCCCGCGAACTGGCACCCGGACGGCCCGCTCGCCCCGGACCACGTCCCCTCCGCAGCCGCCTGCTACGCGGCCGTCGCCACCCCGCGGCGCTGACGGGGCCACGCCGCGTGATCGGAAGTCCTTGCGCGGCAAGGACAACACGTCCCCGAAGTCCGAAATATCCCTTGCCGCGCGGGAGTTCCGGGGCCGATGTGGTGAAAGTGGTGGTATGAAAGCGCATTCCGGCGACCGCAGTGTGTTCGAACCCCTGTGCCTGTGGCACGGTGGTGTGAACTGCGGAAGCAGGAAGGGACGTGAAGCCCATGCGCAACGTGAACAAGCGCCTCGGTCGGACGGCCACCGTGGCCGCCCTGGTCGCCGGGGCGGCCCTCACCGGCACCGCCGCCTACGCGGACGCCGGGGACGTGACGCCCTGCCAGGCGACGGCGAAGGCCTGCGTGGACCTGTCGTCGAAGCAGGCGTGGCTGCAGGAGAACGGCCAGGGCTTCTACGGGCCGGTGCCGCTGACCTCCGGGAAGGCCGGCTCGGAGACCCCCGTCGGGACCTTCCGGGTGCAGTGGAAGGACGCCGACCACCGCAGCAGCGAGTTCGACAACGCGCCGATGCCGAACTCGGTGTTCTTCACCACGACCGGGGTCGCCTTCCACGAGGGCAGCCTCGAACAGGAGTCGAACGGGTGCGTGCACCTGTCCACCACGGCGGCCAAGGAGTTCTTCGACACCCTCAACCCCGGTGACGAGGTCCAGGTCGTGCAGTGATCCAGCAGCACGAGCAGGGGCGGCATCCGCGCGGGTGCCGCCCCGCTTCGCGTCCGGAGGCCCGCACGGGCGCCGTCCCCGGCGGTGCGAAGATGGGCCGGTGACTCGGATCGTGGCGGGGAGTGCGGGCGGCAGGCGGATCGACGTGCCACCGCGCGGGACCAGGCCCACCTCGGACCGGGTCCGCGAGGCCGTGTTCAGCGCGCTCGAAGCGGCCGTGGACCTCGACGGGGCGCGGGTGCTGGACCTCTACGGCGGTTCCGGGGCGCTCGGGTTCGAAGCGCTCTCCCGCGGTGCCGCGCACGCCACGTTCGTCGAAGCGGACCGCCGCGCCGCGCAGATCATCCGGCGCAACGCCGCGGCCCTCGGCTTCCGGCAGGTCGTCGTCGAGCAGGCCAAGGCGGAGACCGCGCTGGCCACCCCGCCCGGCGAGCCCTACGACGTGGTGCTGGCCGACCCGCCCTACGACCTCGACCCGGCCCGGCTGGCCCAGGTGCTGGCCGCGCTGGCCACCGGGGGCTGGACCGCGCCCGGCGGGCTCGTCGTGCTGGAGCAGTCCACCCGCAGCGGCGATCCGGCCTGGCCGGCCCCGCTGGTCGCCGACCGCAGCCGCCGCTACGGCGACACCGCGGTGCACTGGGCCTTCCTGGAGGACGAGCGGGCCTTCCCGGCGGACGAGCGGGCTGTCCCGGAGGAGCAGCGGGCTTTCCCGGCGGACGAGCAGAGCTTTCCGGCGGACGAGCGGGCTTTCCCGGCGGACCGCGGGTCCCAGTAGGACGGCCGGGCTGTCCCGGAAGGCCGAGCAGCAGCCCGGATCGGGCGCGTCCGATCGAGCGGTGACCCGTGCCACGTCCGGCCTGAGCGGGCCGCGGCCCGGTGCTAACGTCCGGCCTCATGAGACGTGCCGTGTGTCCTGGCTCCTACGACCCGGCCACCAACGGCCATCTCGACATCATCGAGCGGTCCGCGGGCCTGTTCGACGAGGTGGTCGTCGCGGTCTTGGTGAACAAGAGCAAGCGCAGCCTGTTCACCGTGGAGGAGCGGCTGGACATGCTCCGCGAGGTCACCGAGCCGTGGCCGAACGTGCGGATCGACTCCTGGCACGGCCTGCTGGTGGACTACTGCCGGGAGAACGAGATCTCGGCGATCGTCAAGGGCCTGCGCGCGGTCAGCGACTTCGACTACGAGCTGCAGATGGCGCAGATGAACCAGCGGCTGTCCGGGGTGGAGACCCTGTTCATGTCGACGAACCCGCTCTACAGCTTCCTGGCCAGCTCGCTGGTCAAGGAGGTCGCGACCTACGGCGGCGACGTGGCGAGCCTGGTCCCGCCGAAGATCGAGCAGCGGCTGGTGGACCGCGTCGCCGAGCGCAACGCCGAGCACACCTGACGCTCACCCGGTGAGGTCGAGCTTCATTCCCACGTGGCTGCGCTCGAAGCCCAGCCGCTCGTAGAACCGGTGCGCCCGCTCCCGCGAGTTGTTGCTGGTGAGCTGCAGGATCCGGGCGCCCCGCCCGCGCGCCTGCGCCACCGCCCAGCGCACCATCTCCCCGCCGAGCCCGTTCCCGCGCTCGTCCTCCCGCACCCGCACCGCCTCCAGCTGCGCCCGGGTGGCGCCCGCGTGCGAGAGGCCCGGGATGAACGTGAGCTGCAGCGTGCCCACGATCTCGCCGTTCCGGTCGGCGACGGCGAGCAGCTGGTTCGGGTCGGCGTCGATCGCCGCGAACGCCGCCGCGTACGCCGGATCGCCGGGCTTCTCCCGCAGCCGCCCCAGCGGATCGTCGGCGAGCAGGTCCACGATCGCGGCCAGGTCGGCTTCGGCGGCGCTGCGGAGAACGGGCAGTGTCATGGTCCGACCGTAGGACCACGTGCGGGTGAACTGTGCGTCCACCCGGCTTCGTGTTCACGACAAGCCACCAGCTGATCATGGCCGCGGGTTAGCGTCCGGGCATGAAGATCTCGTCGAAAGCCATGAACATCCTGCTGGCCGGTGTGCTCGCCGTCGCGGGCCTGTTCGGCGTCTCGGTGACCGCGCTGTCCGCCGACCCGGTCGGCCCCCAGACCCACCAGGTCGCCGCGGCCGAGTGCGGCGACACCTCCGGGTTCGAGTCGGTGCAGCTGTCCGCGCTGCCCGCCGAGGCCGCCGAGACCGTCGACCTGATCAAGGCCGGTGGCCCGTACCCGTACCCGCAGGACGGCGGCACGTTCAGCAACCGCGAGGGCATCCTCCCGGACTGCGCGAGCGGCTACTACAAGGAGTACACCGTCGAGACGCCCGGCAGCGACGACCGCGGCGCGCGCCGGTTCGTCGTCGGGGAGAACGGTGAGTTCTTCTACACCGACGACCACTACGAGAGCTTCTCCATCACCGACGTCAACGGCTGACCTCCCGGCCGCCGCGCGGGCCGCTCGTCCTCCGGGGCGGGCGGCCCGTTCGCGTCCGGGCGGCGTGAAACGGGACACGCGCGGCGAGGTTCCCCACTTCGGGCGAGCCTCGGCGGCACACTGGTGATCGGCCGACCCGTGATCCCCGGGGCCGGGGTCTGGTGTCATGCTTGCCGCTCCGGGCGGCTACGACGGCAGGGAGATCGAGGTGTACCGGGTTTTCGAGGCGTTGGACGAGCTCGTCACGATCGTGGAGGAGGCGCGCGGGGTACCGATGACCTCGGGCTGCGTCGTTCCCCGCGGCGACGTGCTGGAGCTGCTCGACGACGTGCGGGACGCGCTCCCGCAGGAGCTCGACGACGCCCAGGACGTGCTCGACCACCGCGACGACGTGGTGTCCAAGGCGGAGGCGCAGTCCGGGAAGGCGATAGGGGACGCCCGGTCCGAAGCGGACCGCACCCTGTCCTCCGCGCGCGCCGAGGCCGAGCAGCTCGTCGCCGACGCCCAGGAGCAGGCCGACCAGCTCATCGCCGACGCCCGCGCCCACGCCGAGGAGTCGGTGACCGCGGGCCGCCGCGAGTACGAGGACTACGTGGGCCGCGCCCAGTCCGAGGCCGACCGCATGGTGCAGGCCGGCCGGGCCGCCTACGACCAGTCCGTGCACGAAGGCCGCTCCGAGCAGGCCCGGTTGGTCGCCGACACCGAGGTCGCGCAGGCCGCGCACGCCGAGGCGCGGCGCATCACCGAAGCCGCTCAGGAGGACGCGGAGCGGCTGCGCAGCGAGTGCGACGCCTACGTGGACGCGCGGCTCGCCGACTTCGAGGACCTGCTCAGCCGCACGCTGCGCACCGTGGGCAAGGGCCGCCAGCAGCTGCGCAGCCCGGTCGGCGTCCCGTTCGACTACGAGGAGACCCGGCACGGCGCGCCCGCCTACGAGGAGAACTGACCCGGCGGATCCACCGGCCCGCGCGTGCGACCGGGGTGATTCCGGGTGGTCGCGGCCGTGGCGTACCCTGAACGCGATGGCCGTGCGAGGTCCGTCCGGATGTGCTCCGGTCGCTTGGCCGGTTCCACTCGACGCTCGTCGATCCCGCATTCCGGAGCCTCCACGCTCCGCGGGCGCGGGCCGTGGACCCGGGTCCGGCGCCCGGTACCGGCCGGAGCTCCGCGCGCTGAGCGGTTCCGGCCGCTCGTGCCATCGCGGAACCGCACCTGGCCCGGCAGCACCGACCAGACGCGGTCGTTCAGCCGTCGGCTGGCACCTTGACCCGCCCCTTCGCTTCGACGAGATTCGTGATGTCCCAGAACCGTGATGCAGCAAGTGCCGCCCCGCAGGTCGGCCCGTGGGTGATCGACACCCGCGAGCTCGGCCACCGCGCGGGCAGCAGCCGCAGCTTCAGCCGCAGCGCCCCCGCGCCCGCCGGTTTCGGCCTGGACATGATCGGGGTGCCGGAAGGCGACCCCGTCCAGCTCGACGTGCTGGCGGAGTCGGTGGTGGAAGGGGTGCTGATCTCGGGCACCGCCACGGCGGAGTTCACCGGTGAGTGCGCGCGCTGCCTCGACCAGTTCTCCGAGGAGATCGAGATCGAGCTGCGCGAGCTGTACGCCTACCCGGACAGCACCACCGAGGCGACCACCGACGAGGACGAGGTCAGCCGCGTCGTCGACGAGCTGATCGACCTGGAGCCCGCGGTGCGGGACGCGATGCTGCTGACGATGCCCACGTCCCCGGTGTGCAGCGAGGACTGCGAAGGTCTGTGCACCGGGTGCGGGGTGAAGTGGGCCGAACTCGGCTCCGATCACACCCATGAGACGATGGACCCTCGCTGGGCCGCGCTGCGTGAGCGGTTCGGCGGGAACGAAGAGGAGAACTAGTCGTGGCCGTCCCCAAGCGCAAGATGTCCCGCTCCAACACCCGGCACCGCCGGTCCCAGTGGAAGGCCACCGCGCCGACCCTGGTGCAGTGCTCGAACCGGGCCTGCCGGGAGCAGAAGCTGCCGCACGTCGTCTGCCCGGCCTGCGGCCAGTACGACGGCCGCCAGGTCGTCCAGCCCGCCTGACGCGCGCGGATCGCGGAGTGGGGGGAAAGCAGTCCCGGAACCGCGTTGCGGACCGGGCCCCGTTGCTGTCAGCGCTCGGCGTCGAACTCGACGCCGAGCTGCTCACTCTCGCCCTGACGCACCGCTCCTACGCGTACGAGAACGGTGGTCTGCCGCCGAACGAGCGGCTCGAGTTCCTCGGCGACTCCGTGCTGGGCCTGGTGATCACCGACCGGCTGTACCGGGAGCACCCGGACCTGCCGGAAGGGCAGCTGGCGAAGTTGCGCGCGAGCTTGGTGAACATGCACGCGCTGGCCGGCGTGGCCCGGACCCTCGGTGAGGGCGGGCTCGGCAGGTACCTGCTGCTCGGCCGCGGTGAGGAGCTCACCGGCGGTCGGGACAAGGCGAGCATCCTGGCGGACAGCCTGGAAGCGGTGCTCGGCGCGGTGTACCTGGAGAACGGCATCGAGGTCGCCAGGGACCTGATCTACCGCCTGTTCGGCTCGTTGCTGACCGAGGCGCCGCAGCGCGGTGCCGGGTTGGACTGGAAGACGAGCCTGCAGGAGCTCACCGCGGCCACCGGCCGGGGCGTACCGGAGTACCGGGTGCAGGAACGCGGCCCTGATCACCGCAAGGAGTTCAGCGCGTTCGTGTCCGTGGCGGGCGACACCCTCGGCGAGGGTGACGGCCGGACCAAGAAGGAAGCCGAGCAGAAGGCCGCCGAGGCGGCGTGGCGCTCGTTGTCCGAGCGGGAGCAGAACGCTCAGGACGAGGCCGACCAGGCCGGGGAGGGAACCGGCGGGACGGACGAGTCCGCCGCGAGCGCCCCCGGCGGTTCGGCCCGCGACGGCGATCCGGCGTGATCGTCCTGCGTTAGAGCGAGTGCACTGCCGGTCGAGCGGTGGAACCTCCGGCGGCTCCGGCCGCCGCGGGATCCTCTGCTCGACCGGCTTTTTTCGCGCGCGCCGCGGCGCGCGCACCGACGTTCCGCCGCCGTCACGCGGCGTTCCCCGGTGGTGCCGAAAGGTGGGCGCGTGCCCGAGTTGCCCGAGGTCGAGGTGGTGCGGCGCGGCGTCGCCGAGCACGTGACCGGACGGACCGTGTCCGCGGTGGACGTTCTGCACCCGCGCGCGGTGCGCAGGCACGTCCCCGGGCCGGAGGACTTCGCCGCCCGGCTGGCCGGGCGCACCGTCAACGGCGTGCGGCGGCGCGGCAAGTACCTGTGGCTGGTGCTGGACGAGGACGCGGCGCCGCAGGCCACCGAGTTCGTCGGCACCGCGGACGCGCCCGGCGAGGCCCTGCTGACCCACCTGGGGATGAGCGGGCAGCTGCTGGTGCAACCGGTGGGGACCGCGGACGAGAAGCACCTGCGGGTGCGGTTCGCGTTCGCCGACGGCGGTCCCGAGCTGCGGTTCGTGGACCAGCGCACGTTCGGCGGCCTGGCCCTGGCCGACCAGGTGGAGGTCGGCGGCGTGCTGCTGCCGACGCCGGTGGCGCACATCGCGCCGGACCCGCTGGAGGAGGCGTTCGACGTCGACGCGGTGGTGGCGAAGCTGCGGTCGCGGCGCACCGGGGTGAAGCGGGCGCTGCTGGACCAGAGCCTGGTCTCCGGCGTCGGCAACATCTACGCCGACGAGGCGCTGTGGCGGGCGAAGCTGCACTGGGCGCGGCCGACCGCCACCCTGACCCGGCCGGAGGTGCGGGCCCTGCTCGCCGCCGTCACCGAGGTGATCGGGGAGGCGCTGCAGGTGGGCGGGACCTCCTTCGACGCGTTGTACGTCAACGTCAACGGCGAGTCCGGCTACTTCGACCGGTCGCTCGCCGTCTACGGCCAAGCCGACCGGCCCTGCCCGCGCTGCGGTGCGGTGGTGCGGCGGGACGCGTTCATGAACCGCTCGTCCTACACCTGCCCGGTGTGCCAACCGGAACCCCGCAACGCGCACCGGTGACGCGGTTCGGCGACGGAAAGCAGCGAATCGTCACGCTTTGTCGGTGACTGCTGGCACACTCCGTGGTCATGACGGTGATCGTCGGCAGGCGCGCGCTCCGCGCGCGGATGAGGAACTTCCGGGAGACAGCGGATCGCGTGGAGCGCTCCTGCGACGATCCCGAGACGTGGCACCTGCTGCTCTTCTACGGGGCGGAGTGCGGTCTGAAGGAACGTCTGCTGGACCGTGGCGGGCAACCCGACACGACGGACGTTCCGAAGGATCACGATCTGCGCGAGCTGGCGAAGCGACTGGGATTACCCCCTGTGGTGCTGAGGGACCTGGGCACCCTGCGCGCGCGAAGAGTGCAGCAGGAGAAGGAACCGGTCGCGTTGAAGGACCTGCACCAAGCGTGGCGCTACGGGGCGAAGCTGGTGCGCGATGATGAGAAGCGGGCCGAGAAGGCGTTGCGGAACTTGATCGCCTGGTGCGAGCAGGGCCGTTGAGGAGGAGCGCGCGATGAGTGGGATGCCGGACGAAGGCCTTGCGCCGCCGGAGCACCTGTTCACCTGGGTCGATGTCGACGATCACCTCGCCTCGCTGGCGCTCGCGGGACGCTGGCCCGATTGGCTGCTCGCCGTCGACGGCTGGTGGGACGGGATCGACGTGGTCGTCACGCCGGGCACGGGGGTAGGTCAGGTCGAGCGGTGGTTCGACGAGGCGTTCGGTGCGGGATCGACCAGCTACCAGGACGACGAGCTGGTGCTGAGGCTGGATGATCCCCGGGCGAGCGAGATCAAAGGCACCCCGATCATGCTCACCGAAGCGAGCGCGGATGATCCGTCGCGGCGATCGACGCGGCCGGTGCTGCGGGATCGCCACGTCACGAAGGAACTCGCCGAACCGCTCGTCCGCCCGGAGAAGGCCCAGTTCGCGTCGGACGTGCAACTCGTGGCGCTGCACTCGTTCAAGGGTGGCGTAGGGCGCACGGTGCACGCCGTGGCCATCGCCGACGCGATCGCGCGCAGCGGTGGGAAGGTGCTGCTCGTCGACGCAGATCTGGAGGCGCCGGGGATCACCTGGATGCACCGCGAACAGGGAGCTCAGCTGGACTTCGGTTACGAGGACCTGCTGGCTCTGCTGCAAGGGGCGGAGGACGGCGGCTCGCGCGAGGCGGTGGAGATCGCGGCGGCGTACCTCCCGAACCAGCGCGTGGTCAGCCACGTGAACGGCGGTAGCCTCACCGTCGTTCCCGCCAGCCGTGGTACGCGGCTCGGACCGCCGCGCATCGAGCCGGTGGACTTGCTGATCCCCGGCCGGTCGCCGTACTTCCTGACCGAGGCCATCGCCGAGCTCGCTGCGGAAGTCGGTGCCGACACCGTCGTGATCGACCTCAGGGCCGGGGCCTCGGAGCTGTCCGCTCCGGTGCTGCTGGACCCTCGGGTGCAGCGGATCTTCGTGACGACGCTGAGCCACCAGTCGATCGCGGGAACGCACCGGATGTTGCGGCAGCTCAGCAGGCGTGCTCCTGCGGTCCACGGCACCGACCCGGCGGCTTCCGTGATCATCACTCAGTACCGCCAGGACGCGCACGGGGACCACGCGGAACGGGTGCGCGCCGAGTTCGCCGATGCGCTCTCCGCGCTGCTGCGGATTCCGGGCGAAGATGCCACGGAGAAGACCGATGCTGACGGAGATGACACGGAGGCGACTGACGCCGACGTGCTGTCCCGCCCGGTGCTGAGCCCGTTCCGGGAGGAGCTGCTGGCGCTCCCCGGAGCATGGGACTCGGTCGTGCGCCTGCTGGCGAGGTGCGGGTTGCCGGAGGTCCTCGAACCGATCGTGCCCGTGCACACACCGGTGGTTCTGTCCACCAAGCCGGAGGACGATGCCATCGATTACGACGAGCTCCGCCGACAGCTCATGACCACGGCGAAGCGCCTCAAGTTCGCGGAGCAGGACAGTTTCTCTTCGACGAGCGAGTTCCTCGTCACCGAACCGCTGCGCCACCTGCTCGGCGATCACCGGACCGAGGCCCCGCTGGTCGTCGTCGCGGGGGCCAAGGGTGCGGGCAAGACGTTCCTGCACGCGAAGGCGTGCGTGGCTCGGAGCTGGGACCGGTTCGCGGAGAGGTCCGGAGTCGACGGGGTGCAGCTCGCCTCGGCGATCGTGCCGGTGCTGGAGTCGACGAACCTCGACTCCCAAGGGCTCACACCGCAGCAGCTCCGGGACGAATTCACGATGGCGAACGGTTCGGTGGGCGGGGCCGAGAGCGGTCTTGAGATCCGGGACCGGATCACGCGCGCCAAGCGTGACCTCGACTCGGATGATGAGCTCGGTTGGCGCGATGTCTGGCTGCGGACCCTCGCCGCGGCGGCGGGGGTGTCGGACCCGGATCGTGACCCGCAGCAGCTGCTGACCGAGCTCGGCGCGAGGTCGCACGCGGTCTTCCTGATCGACGGGCTGGAGGATCTCTTCCAGGACCTCGACGACGAGAAGCAGAAGGTAGCGCTGCGCGTCCTGCTCACCGATGTGCTCGCCTGGTTGAGGTCGCTGCGCGGGCGTCCATTCGGACTGGTCGTCTTCGTGCGGCAGGATCTGGTCACCTTGTCGGTGCCGCAGAACAGCGGCCAGCTATTGGGGCGCTACGCCCGCTACGCCCTGGAATGGAACCGGGAGGAGGCGCTCCGGCTCGCGCTGTGGGTCGCCGGCCACGCCGGTGCACTGCCAAGACCTATGCCGGAGGCGGAGATCATCGCGCTGTCCGCCGATGAGGTGATTAAACAGCTGATCCCCCTGTGGGGCTGGAAGATGGGAACGGAGAAGTCGAAGGAGGCCCGTTCTCATCTGTGGGTTCCGGCGGCGCTCGGCGATTTCAACGAGCAGGTGCAGGCCCGCGACGTCGTGGTGTTCCTGGCCGAGGCGGCGGAGAAGTCGCTCCATCAGTCCGGGACCGACCGTCAGCCCTGGACCGACCGTGTCCTGGCTCCGGGCGCGATGCGCAAGGCCTTGCTCGAATGCAGCCAGAACAAGATCGGTGACATAAAGCAGGAGAATCCCGCTGTCGGCGGTCTTCTCACGAGATTGCAGAACGTCGCTCCGGTCGTCGTCCCGTTTGATCTGGAAAAGGTGGGATTGTCGACGAGTGACGCCGACTTCCTCGTCAAGTCGGGAGTGCTCGACCACGGAACGGGAGGCCTCTACTTCGTGGCCGAGATCTACCGCCACGCACTGGGATTCGTGAGCCGTCGTCGTGCCCCGGTGCTGCGGCAGCAGTGAGACGCGCGATCACTGGCTGCGGTGCGGTGGTGCGGCGGGACGCGTTCATGAACCGGTCGTCCTACAGCTGCCCGGTGTGCCAACCGGAACCCCGCAACGCGCACCGGTGACGCGGGCGGGCCCCCGGCTGCTGCGATGAACCGAGGGGCCCTGGACCAGTGCCACGCTCGAGCGGTGTCTCCTGACCCGGGCGTCGGCTACCCGTGCCCGCGCCGTGCGAATCACGCCGGTCGGGCTAGCGGGCGCCGGGGATCTCGCCGGTGCTGGTGACCTGCTCGGCGACGTCCCGGAGCTTGACGTTGCCGTGCTGCGAACTGGTCCGCAGCACGTCGAAGGCCTGGTCCTCGGAGATCTTGTAGCGCTCCATGACGATGCCGATCGCCTCCCCGATGAGCTGCCGGGTGGCGACCGCGGCGTGCAGCTGGGAGTCGACGCGGGCCGAGGAGAAGGCGACCGCGGCGTGCGAGGCCATGATCCAGCCGATCAGCTCGGAGTGTTCGGTGAAGGCGGCGGGCCGCGCGGAGTAGAGGTTCAGCGCGCCGAGCTCGTCCTCCTCGGTGTAGAGCAGGAAGCCCATCATGCTGCCGATGCCCAGGTCGCGGGCCTTCGCCGCGTAGCGCGGCCAGTGCGGGGTGCTGGTCATGTCGCTGATGCGGTACGCCTGCTCGCGGTGTTGCGCGGCGTCCAGGCACGGGCCTTCGCCGAGGTCGACCTGGATCTGGTCGGAACGGGTGACCAGCTCGTGGGTGACCGACAGGGTCTCGACCCGCCGCCCGCGTCCCGCGCCGTGCAGGGTCAGGATCCCGGCGTGCTCGCAGCCGTCGACCAGCCGCACCGCGTGCTCGCAGATGCGGTCCAAGGTGAGCTGCACGCTGCGCTGCGAGAGCAGGTCCCGCGACATGGTCGCCAACGCGATCGCCAGCTCCTCGGAGCCGTTGGACACGGTCACCTCCCGGTCGGCGGGCGATTCCCTCGGTCGGTACCCGTTCTGGAAGCCGCTGACACCCGCGCGGGAATGCCGCGGGCGGGGTGGGCGTTGTGCGGGGTGGTTGAGCAGCAGCCTCCGGAATCCGCACCGGCGACGTCGTCGCCTCGTCCGAGGGAGCTGCTCATCGCCCTGCACGAACGTTCCCGGCTCATCGGCCCCGGCGCCGCGGAGCTCGGTCCCCTCGGCGCGTTCGACCCGCCTTCGGCGGCGTGCGGGGTCTGCGGGCACCACGCCTTGACCACGCACCCGGGCGCGGGTCTTCGCTCCGACGCGGGTGACCGGATGGTGTGCCGGGTCTGCGGTGCGCACCGCGTCGGCTGAGGTGGTCGATGCGGAGCAGCACGGTGCCGTGGGCGGGGACGTCGGCGGTGAGCGGGCCGGTGGTGCCGTCGGTCAGGTTCCGGGCGAGGCGCGCTCCGGCGGGGAGGCCCAGTTCGGCGGGGCCGGTGGTGATGCGGGTCGGGGTGTCGGCCTGGTTGTGGAGGGCGATGGCGGTGCCGTCGAGCAGCGGCTTCACCCACACCTGGTGGTCACCGCCGCGAACCCGGTGCGCGGCCGCGCCCAGCGGTTCCTGGTCCACGGCGAGCAGTTCGGGATCGGTGAGCAGCGCGCGGTCCGCCTCGGACATCGTGCGGGGATCGTTGCCCGCGATGAGCGGGGCGGCGAACATGGCCCACATGCTCAGGTGGGTGCGCTCCTCGTCGGGGGTGAGCCCGGCGTAGCCGTTCACGCCGTGCACGCCGACCTCCAGCATGTCCGGGTCGTTCCAGCAGCCCGGGCGCACTCGATCTGACAGTCCACTGTGGACGTCGATGATGTTCCGCACGCCCATCGGATGTTCGTTGCGGTGCCCGGAATCCCACACCGGCTGGATGTCCTCGGTGGTGCGCGCCAGGTGCGCGACCCCGCACCAGTCCTCCGATTCCCCCGGCTCGCCGGGGAAGTTGCTGTTCGGGTTGGTGCTGTAGACGATCGGCCTGCCGGTGGTGGCGAGCGCGTCGCGCATCGCGGTGAACGCGACGCGCACGTTGCGGGTGGAACCGCCGCCGGAGCACCAGTCGTACTTGAGGTAGTCCACGCCCCAGGACGCGAAGGTCCGGGCGTCCTGCACCTCCCGGTCGCCGCTGCCGGTCGCACCCGGGTAGGCGCCGGTGCGCTGCGCGCAGGTCCGCACGTTCGGCGACGCGTAGATCCCGAACAGCAGGCCCCGCGAGTGCAGGTACTCGCCGAGCGCCGCCATGCCGCCGGGGAAGCGGGTGCGGTCGGCCCGCAGGTTCCCGGCGGCGTCGCGTTCCGGCTCGTACCAGCAGTCGTCCACCACGACGTAGCGGTAGCCCGCGTCGCGCATCCCCGACGCCACCATCGCGTCCGCGACGCCGCGGATCTTCGCCTCGTCGATGTCGCAGCCGAAGGTGTTCCAGCTGTTCCAGCCCATCGGCGGGGTGGCCGCGGGCGGCACCGGAAGTGGTGCCGCCGCGGCGGTGTCCCGGGGTGGGGCGCTGGTGCCCGCCAGCGCGAGCACGGCCAGCAGGGCGAGCGCGATGCTCGGCATCCGGCGAGCGGTTCCCCTCGGCATCAGTGCCGGTTCGCGCAGTCGTAGAGCCGGGTCGGGGCGTCCTCCCCGCCGGTGCCGGTCGTCGTGCCGGAGCCGGTCGTCGTGCCAGAGCCGGTCGTCGCGGCCGTGCCGCCGTAGTCGGCCGGGTCGACGGCGGTGCAGTGCGCGGCGACCCAGGCCATCGACTCGTCGACGACGCGGGTGTCGACGTCCTCGCCCGTGCTCCGCACCCCGGAGCTGCCGTTGGTCCACACGTAGCGCAGCCGTCCTTCCTCGACGTAGGTCCGCAGCCGGTCGACGGTGGGGGCCGGGTCGTTGCCGTTGTAGCCGCCGACGGCCATCACGGGCTCGCCGGTGTCCAGGATGATCGGCGCGGCCACCATGGCACCGACGACGGCGACCAGCCAGGTCTCGCCCTGGTGGTGGTCGGTGAGGTAGCGGACCACCTCGTCGCTCACCTCGGAGCTCTGGCCACCGGGACCGCCGCGGCGGCCGTCGCCGGGCGTCCGGGCGCCCTGCCCGTCACCGTTCCGACCGTCCGCGTTCTGCCCGTTCGGGTTCCGGCCGTCCGAGCTCGTGCCGTCCGCGTTCGGGTCGGCCGAGTCCTGGCCGCTGGAGTCCTGCCCGTCCGCGCCCCGGCCGTCCGGGCTCCGCCCGTCGGCGCCCGGTCCACCGCGCCCGTCCTGGCCGGGACCGCGCTGGCCCCGGCCTGGACCACCACCGCCGGGACCACCGCCCGGCCCGCCCTGGGTGGCCGGTCCGGCGGACGGGAACGTCGCCTGGATCGGCGTGCTCAGCGGGGTCAGCGCGTAGGCCGTCGGCCCGGACAGCACCGCGACCAGCCCGGCCAGCAAGGCCGCCAGCGCCAGCTTCGCCCGCATCCGCCGCTGCCGGGGGACGGCGAGCAGCGCTACCAGCACCAGCACCGACACCGCGGTGAGCACCGCGATCAGCGGCGGCAGCCAGCCGATCCAGTCGGGGTCCAGCACCGCGCACGCCCACGCCCCGGTCGCCGCGATCGACAGCGGAAGCAGCGCGCCCCACCCGGCCGAGACCCGGAACAGCCGCACCATGCACACCACGCCGATGCCCGCCACGGCCGCGAGCGGTGCCGCCAGCGCCACCGAGTAGTACGGGTGCCAGATGCCGGAGGCGAAGGTGAACACCGCCGCGGTCACCAGCAGGGTTCCCAACCACAGCAGGAGATCCGCGCGCTGCGCGCTGTGCGCGGGCCGCCGCCGCAGGTACACCAGCGCGGCGATCGCACCGCACAGCGCCAGCGGGAACAGCCAGGAGATCTGGCCGGCCACCTGGTCGCTGATCAACCGGGTGAGGCCCTCGTCGCCCCCGCCGGGACCGCCGCCCATCCCGCCGGGACCGCCCATCCCGCCGGGACCGCCCATGCCGCCGGGGCCGCCACCGCCGGGCGGCATCCCGCCCGGCATCCCGCCGCCACCTCCGCCGCCGGTCATCCCGGGCGACATGATGTGGTTCTGCCCGAACACCCGCCCGAGCCCGTTGTAGCCGAGCAGCAGGTCCAGCACCGTGTTGTCCGTGCTGCCGCCGACGTAGGGCCGCGAGGCGGCGGGCACCGCGTCCACCGCGACCAGCCACGAGGCGCTCACCCCGGCCAGCACCAGCCCGGCGACGCCGAGGTTGAGCAGCTTCCGCGGCCACCGCGGCCGGGCCGCCACCAGGTACACCACCGCGATCACCGGGACCACGAAGTACGCCTGCAGCATCTTGACGTTGAACGCGAGGCCGATCGCCACCGCGCTCCACACCAGCGGCGCGAGCTTCCCGGAGCGGATCGCGTCAGACGCGCCCCAGATCGCGAGCGCGGTCAGCAGCACCAGCAGCCCGTCCGGGTTGTTGTGCCGCGCCATCGCCACCGCGATCGGCGTCACCGCCAGCACCAGCGCCGCCAGCAGGCCCGCGGCGTGCCCGAAGGAGCGCCGCACCAGGTGGTGCACCACGGCGACGGTGAGGACGGCGCACACGGCCTGCGGCACCAGCAGGCTCCACGTGTTGAAGCCGAACGCCCGCGCCGACAGGGCCTGCACCTGCAGCGCCAGCGGCGGCTTGTCCACGGTGATGAACGAGGCCGCGTCCAGCGAGCCGTAGAAGAACGCCTTCCAGCTCTGCGTCATGCCCAGCACCGTCGCCGAGTAGTACGTGTTCGCCCACTCGTTGATCGACAGCGCCCAGGTGTCGAGCACCGCCGAGACCGCCAGCACCGCGATCAGCGCCGGCCGCGCCCACGCCGGGTCCGTCCTCCTGCCCAGCACCCACCGGGCCGCCCGGGACCGTTCCTGCTCCACCGCGTCACTCCTCCGCTCGCCGTCGGCCCCGACGGTGGACGGCGAAGCTGGGAATCGGCTGGACGTCCGGTGCGAGCACTCCAGCCGGTCCGGCGCCCGTTCGCGCAGCACCCGGCACCCCGAGCGGTGCGCGGGTGCGCGCGACGGGCCCGGATTCCCAGCGAACTCCCACCCAGCGCCTAGGCCCTGGACAACCCGGCGGTGCTTCATGGAACCCGGGTCGCCAGAGCTGCCGGCCGTGATGTCAGGAGCGGGAGAACGTGGAAAGGGATGAACGTGATGCCGCAAGGAAGTGTCGAGACCGCGCGCCGGGGGGCGATGGCGCGCGAGACGGCGACGGTCGATCTGGTGATCCCGGTCTACAACGAGGAACGTTCGCTGCCCGGGTGCCTACACGTGCTCCGGGACCACCTCGAGCACGACTTCCCGTTCAACTGGACGATCACGGTCGTCGACAACGCCAGCACCGACGGGACGCTGCGCGTCGCCCACGAGCTGGCCGAGTCGATGCCCAACGTGCGGGTGCTGCACCTGGACCGCAAGGGCCGGGGACTGGCGCTGCGCACCGCGTGGGGCTACAGCGACGCGGACGTGGTGGTCTACATGGACGTGGACCTCTCCACCGGGCTGGACGGGCTGCTGCCGCTGGTGGCGCCGCTGGTCAACGGGCATTCGGACCTGGCCATCGGGTCCCGGCTGGCGCCGGGCTCGCGCACCATCCGCGGGGCGAAGCGGGAGCTGATCTCGCGGGCCTACAACAAGGTGATCCGCTGGACGCACGGCGCGCGGTTCTCCGACGCGCAGTGCGGGTTCAAGGCGGCGCGCACCGACGTGATCCGGCCGCTGCTGCGCAAGGTCGAGGACGATTCCTGGTTCTTCGACACCGAACTCCTGCTGCTGGCCGAGCACAACGGGCTGCGGGTGCACGAGGTGCCGGTGGACTGGGTCGAGGACGTCGACACCCGCGTCAACGTCACCAAGACCGCCACCGACGACCTCGCCGGGCTGCTGCGGGTGGCGCGGGCGAAGCTGACCGGCGCCGCCACCGTCGAGGGCCTGCCGCGGCGACCGGAACCGCGCGCCGCGCACCCGCAGGCGGTGCTCGCGGAGCGGGAGAACGGCCTGCTGTGGCAGCTGTTCTCCTTCGGCATCATCGGAATCCTGTCCACAGTGGCCACGTCGGTGCTGTACGCGCTGCTGCGGTCGTGGTGGCCGCCGCTGGTGGCGAACCTGGTGGCGCTGACCGTGACGACCCTGTGGAACACCGAGGCGAACCGCCGGTTCACCTTCGTCGGGCGGGCCGCGTCGTCCGGGCGGGTGCACGTGCAGGGGCTGGTGGTGTTCGCCCTGTACTACGTGGTGACCTCCGGCGCGCTGCTGGCGCTCGACGCCGCGGTTCCGGACGCCTCCCGCTGGCTGGAGGTGCTGGTGCTGGTCGCCTCCTCGGTCGTCGGCACCGCGCTGCGCTTCGTACTGCTGCGCTCCTGGGTGTTCCGCCCGAGGACGCCGCAGCCCACTCCCGTTCCCTCCTCCGAAAAGGAAGCAGCATGACCACGGTCGCACTCGGCGCACCCGCAGCGGACGCCGTCGACGCACCCCGGCGGAGGCGGTGGCAGCCGTTCGCGCTCGGCGCGATCTGCCTGCTCGCCGCGGTCCTCTACGCGTGGGGGATCGGCTCGTCCTGGGGTAACACGTACTACTCGGCGGCGGTCAAGTCGATGTCGCAGAGCTTCGAGAACTTCCTGTTCGGGTCGTTCGACCCGGCCGGGGTGGTCACCGTGGACAAGCCGCCGATGGCGCTGTGGGTCCAGGTGGCGTCCGCGAAGATCTTCGGCTTCAGCCGGTTCGCGGTGCTGTTCCCGCAGGTCGTGATGGGCGTGGCCGGGGTGTTCCTGCTGCACCGCGTGGTGCGCCGGTGGGCGGGGGAGCACGCCGCGCTGCTGGCGGCGCTGGTCATGGCGCTGACGCCGATCACGGTGGCGATCAACCGGGACAACAACCCGGACACGCTGCTGGTGCTGCTGGTGCTGGGCGCCGCCTACGCGCTGACCCAGGCCGTCTCGGCGGAGCGCGCCTCCCGCGCGACCTGGTGGCTGGTGGGTGCGGCGGCGCTGGTCGGCTGCGGATTCCTGACGAAGATGTTGCAGGCGTGGATGCTGCTGCCGGTGTTCATCGCGGTGTACCTGGTGGGGCGGCAGGCGCCCTGGGGGCGCAAGGCGCTGGACCTGGTGGCGGCCGCGGTGACCGTGCTGGTCACCTCGTTCTGGTGGGTGGCGGCGACGGTGCTGTGGCCGTCGCCGAAGCCCTACATCGGGGGCAGCGAGGACGGCTCCGCGCTGGACCTGATCTTCGGCTACAACGGGTTCGGCCGGATCTTCGGCGGCGAGGGCAACGGCGGTGGCGGGGGCTCCTCCTCGGGCGGTGGTCCTGGCGGTGGCGGCGGCGGGTTCTCCGGTGAGTCCGGGCTGCTGCGGTTCGCGAACGAGCAGCTCGCCGGGCAGATCAGCTGGCTGTTCCCGCTGTGCGCGCTGGTGCTGGTCTCCGTCGTGGTGGGGGCGGTGCTGCGGCGCCGCGCCGGGGAGCCGGGCGATCGGTTCGAGGCCGCGGGCTGGGTGCTGTGGGGCGGCTGGCTGGTGTTCATCTGGCTGATGTTCAGCTTCGCCCAGGGCACGATGCACCCGTACTACACGACGATGCTGGCGCCCGCGGTCGGCGCGGTCGCCGGGGCCGGGCTGGTCCGGTTCTGGAAGTCGTACCGGTCGGGCGCGGGCAAGGGGTGGCTGCTGCTGCCGCTGGGCGTGGTGCTCACCGTGGCGTGGGCGGCGGTGCTGGTGTTCCGCAACGCCGACTGGAACGGCTGGGCCGGGTACCTGGCCATCGGGCTGGGCGTGCTCGCGGTGCTCGCGCTGCTGCTCGGCCGCGGCAAGGGCGCCGTGGGCACGGTGGCGCTGACGTTGTCGCTGGCCGCGGTCCTGGCGGTGCCGAGCGTGTGGTCGGCGGCGACGGCGTTCGCGTCCGACGGTGGCGGCGGCATGGGCGGGGCGAACCCGACGGCCGGTCCGTCCACCGGCATGGGCGGTCCGGGCGGCGGCGGTCCCGGTGGTGGTCCTGGTGGCATGCCGGGGCGCGACGGGCAGGACTCCCGGGGTCAGGACGGGTCGGACCAGAACGCCCAGGGCTCGCAGGACCGGGGTTCGCGGCCCGGCGGCGGGCGGTCCGGCGGCGGCCCCGGCGGCATGAGCGACGAGTCCCTCACCGACGAGCAGCAGTCGCTGCTGGCGTACGTGACCGCGCAGGCCGGTGACCGGGAGATCCCGCTCGCCGTCGAGGGCGGGGCGCACGGCGCGAGCTCCTACATCATCAACAGCGATGTCCGGGTGATCGGCATGGGCGGGTTCACCGGCAGCGACGACGCCCCGTCGGTGGTGCAGCTGACCTCCTGGCAGGAGGCCGGGCAGCTCGGTTTCGTGCAGCTCGGCGGCATGGGCGGCCCCGGCGGCGGTGGTCCCGGTGGCGGCGGTCCGGGCGGTACGTCCGGGCAGCGGTCCCAGGACGGCCAGAACCAGGACGATCAGGCCCAGGACGCCCAGGACGGCCGCTCGCAGGGCGGCGGGATGCCCGGCGGCCAGGGCGGTGCCGCCACCGAGCGCCAGGAGTGGGTGGAGCAGAACTGCACCCTGGTGGACGCCGCCACCTACGGGGGCACCGGCTCCGAGCAAGACGGCCAGTCCTCCGGCGGTCTCTACGACTGCCGGGGCTGAGCCCCCGCCGCCGGGCCCGCGCACAGGCCCGGTGGCGGAGCCCGCCGGGGCGCCCCGGGTCGCGTTCGACGACGAGCGCGCCCCGGGGCGTCCTGGTCCGCAGGCCGTTCCCAGCATCCGTTCAGCGAGTCCCCAGCCGAGTGAGAGATCCTTGCCCCGTGGTTGATGCGAAGGCGCCGTCGGCGCGCGTACTGGTCGTCGATGACGAGCCGAACATCCTGGAACTGCTCACCGCCGCCCTGCGGCTGAGCGGTTTCGAGGTGCGCGGCGCCGCCAGCGGCGCCGAGGCGTTGCGCGCCGCGAGCGATTTCCGCCCGCACATCGTGGTGCTGGACGTGATGCTGCCGGACCAGGACGGCTTCACGGTGGCGCGGCGGCTGCGCGAGGGCGGGGACGCGGTGCCGGTGCTGTTCCTGACGGCGCGGGACGCGGTGGAGGACCGGATCGCGGGGCTCACCGCGGGCGGCGACGACTACGTGACGAAGCCGTTCAGCCTGGACGAGGTGGTGCTGCGGTTGCGCGCGATCCTGCGCCGCGCCCAGCCGGAGCAGGTCGCCGAACCGGATTCGCGGCTGCGCTACCAGGACCTGGAGCTGGACGAGGAGACTTACGAGGTGCGGCGAGCCGGGCAGCTGGTGAACCTGTCTCCGACGGAGTTCAAGCTGCTGCGCTACCTGCTGATCAACGCGGAGAAGGTGGTCAGCAAGGGCCAGATCCTGGACCGGGTGTGGAACTACGAGTTCGGCGGGGACAGCCGCATCGTCGAGTCCTACATCAGCTACCTGCGCCGCAAGGTCGACTTCACCCGGCCCGCGCTGATCCACACGATCCGCGGCGTCGGCTACGTGCTGCGCATCCCGCCGGAGGAGCGACCCCGATGCTGACCCGGATGCGCCGGTTCACCCGCACCTTGCGCGGCAGGTTGTTGCTGCTGCTGATCGGCGCGACGGTGACCGGCCTGGTGGCGATGGGCTTCGCCAGCCAGCTGCTGCTGCGGGATTCGCTGATGGACAAGCTGGACGGGCGGCTGCACGAGATGGCGCGGCCGTGGCTGGACGACCGGCCGCGCCCGATGCCCGGCGAGGGACCGGAGGACCACGGCTCGGGGCCGCGGCTGCCCACCGAGTTCCGGGCGCTGCTGTTCGACGAGGAAGGCCGGTTGTGGTCGGTGGCCGGTCCGACGGAGACCGATCCGCGGCAGCCGATGATCCGCCGGCCGGGTCCGGTCGGCGAGATCATCACGGTGCCGGACCGCTCCGGCGGCTCGGATTGGCGGGTGCTCACCGAGAGCCGGCCGAACGGGGAGAGGGTGGCGCTGGCGCTGTCCACCGGCGACGTCAACCAGACCTTGCAGTGGCTGACCATCATCGAGCTGGTGGTGGGCGGGATCGTGGTGGTGCTGCTGGCGGCGGCGTCGATGGTGACGGTGCGGCTAGGGTTGCGGCCGCTGACCCGCATCGAGCACACCGCGCACGCCATCGCCACCGGTGACCTGGAGCGCCGCGTCGCCGACCAGGACCCGAGCACGGAGACGGGCCGGCTGGGCGCGGCGCTGAACACGATGCTGGGCAGGCTGGTGGCCGCGCTGCAGCAGCGGGAGCAGTCCGAGCACCGGCTGCGCCGGTTCGTCGCGGACGCCTCGCACGAGCTGCGCACCCCGCTGACCTCCATCCGCGGTTTCGCAGAGCTGTACCGGCGCAGCGAGTCGCCGGGGGAGCAGGACGTGCGGATGATGATGTCCCGCATCGAGAGCGAAGCGGTGCGGATGGGCGCGCTGGTGGAGGACCTGCTGCTGCTGGCCCGCCTGGACCGGGAGCGCACGATCGACCTGGTGGACCTGGACCTGGTGCCGCTGGCCACCGACATCGCGGGCGACGCGCGGGTGCGGGACCCGGGTCGCGAGATCGAGCTGGTGGTGCCGGAGCGCGCGGTGCGGGTGCTGGGGGACGGCCCGCGGTTGCGGCAGGTGCTGACGAACCTGATGACGAACGCGCTGGTGCACACGACGCCGGGCACGCCGGTGCGGGTGGAGGTGGCGCACGGTTCGGTGCGCGACGGGGTGTTCGCGGCGGGAGCCGAGGTGCGGCCGGGCACCGCGATGGGCGTGGTGTCGATCAGCGATGCCGGGCCGGGGATCCCGCCGGAGCACGCGCAGCGGATCTTCGACCGGTTCTACCGGGTGGACGACGGGCGCGAGCGCTCGGAGGGCGGCACCGGCCTGGGCCTGGCGATCACCGCGGCGATCGCGGAGGCGCACAACGGCCGGGTGGAGCTGGCCACGAGCCCGTCCGGTTCGACCTTCCGCCTGCTGATCCCGTTGAGCTGACGCGCGAACGCCCCCACCGGCACCCGAACCGGTGGGGGCGTTCACCAGGGGTGCCGCTCGGCCCGCAGAGCAGGACGGGCCGAACGGCGGACCAGCGGCCCGATCAGCGCTCGATCAGAGCTTGACGGTCGGGTTGTGCAGGTCGAACCAGGTGGAGACGTCCAGCGCGCGCTCGAACACATTCCGTGTCGGGGTGTCCACTTCGGACGGATCGAGGTTCGCGGCCTCGCGCACCCAGTCGGCGTTGAGCAGTTCCAGCGCCCGGTCGCCGTTCGAGATGAGCTCCTTGACCTGCTTCTGCAGCTCGGCGGCGTAGGCCGGGTCCTGGGTCGACGGGTACGGGCTCTTCACCCGGTCCACCACGGACTTCGGCAGCACGTCGGCGGAGGCGCCGCGCAGCAGGCTCTTCTCCCGGCCGTCGTAGGTCTTGAGCGACCAGGGCGCGTTGAACACGTACTCGACGAGCCGGTGGTCGCAGAACGGGACGCGGACCTCCAGGCCCACGGCCATCGACATCCGGTCCTTGCGGTCCAGCAGCATCCGCACGAAGCGGGTCAGGTGCAGGTAGCTGATCTCCCGCATCTTCGCCTCGAACGGGCTGTCCGAGTCGAGCGTGGGCATGCCCGCGATGGCCGCCTCGTACTCCGAGCTGATGTAGCCGGGGATGTCGAGGGTGTCGGCGACCGACTTGTCCAGGACGCGCGGTCCCTCGGCCTGCTGGGTGTTGAAGGCGGCCAGCCACGGGAAGGTGCGCGCCTGCTGCACCTTCGGGTCGTGGAACCACTTGTAGCCGCCGAAGACCTCGTCGGCGGACTCGCCGGACAACGCCACGGTCGAATGGCCGCGGATGGCCTTGAACAGCAGGTACAGCGAGTTGTCCATGTCGCCGAGGCCCATCGGGAAGTCCCGGGACTGCACGGCGGCGCGGCGCACGGCCGGGTCGGCGAGGGCCTGCGGGTCGAGCACGATGTCCTGGTGCTGCGAGCCGACGTGCTTGTGCACGTCCTGCACGAACGGGCCGTCGGGGGTCGCGCGCATCTCGTCGGGCTGGAAGTTCTCGGTCTGGCCGACGAAGTCCACGGCGAAGCTGCGGACCTTCTCGCCCTGCGCGGCGAGCTGCTGGGCGGACAGCGCGGTCAGCGCGCTGGAGTCGAGGCCACCGGAGAGCAGCAGGCACCGCGGCACGTCGGCGACGAGCTGGCGGCGCACGATGTCGTCGAGCAGTTCGCGGACGTGCGCGACGCTGGCTTCCTGGTCGTCGGTGTGCTCGACGGCGTCGAGGCTCCAGTAGGTGTGCTCGCGCAGGCCGTTGCGGTCGAAGGTGACGACGGTGCCGGGCACGACCTCGCGCATGCCCTGCCAGATGGCCCGGCCGGGGGACTTGGTGACGGAGAACAGCTCGCGCAGCCCGTCGGCGTCGACGACCTTCTCCACCTCGGGGTTGGCCAGGATCGCCTTCGGCTCGGAGCCGAACAGCAGGCCGTTCTCGGTCTGCTGGTAGTACAGCGGCTTGATGCCCATCCGGTCGCGGATCAGCAGCAGCTGCTCGGTGCGGGTGTCCCAGACGGCGAAGGCGTACATGCCGTTGAGCTTCTCGGCGACGTCGGCGCCCCACTCCAGGTAGCCGTGCAGCACGACCTCGGTGTCGGAGTCGGTGTCGAAGCGGTGGCCGCGGCGGCGGAGTTCGTCGCGCAGCTCGGTGAAGTTGTAGGCCTCACCGCTGTAGACGAGCCCGACCTTGCCGTCAGGGGTGTCGACCTCCATCGGCTGGGCGCCGCCGGGCAGGTCGATGATGGCGAGCCGCCGGTGGCCGAGCGCCGCGTGCGGCTGGACCCAGGTTCCCGCCCCGTCCGGCCCGCGGCAGGCCATCGTGTCGCACATCGCGTCGATGACCGGCTGTTCCCGGGTGAGGTCTCGGCGGAAATCGATCCAGCCGGAGATGCCGCACATGGCGTAGCTCCCTTCGCGAAGGTTCTTACTTAGTCAAGGTAACTACTTTGTTGCATCGACGAAACCAATCCGCGGTATCGAACTCGTTGCGTGACAACGCCCAGACCTGCCAAAACGGTCGAAAAACCACGCGCTACACCGGCGTTCCCGCGCATCGCGGCAGGTAACGCGGTCGTAACGCGGTCCGTACCGACGTGCGGTGAGGGACGCCACGCCCTCACCCGGACGGACCACGGACGCCGCCGGCGTAAGCAGCGCGTCAAGACCGCCGCTCCCCGCGTCAAACCACCGTCAGCAGCCCTGTCCGCGCCCCGCGCGACGACGTTGAGTGGGGGAGACGGCGCCACCGGGGCGCCCCGCATCGAAGGAGGCGCGCGGAGATGGCGGACCTCGCCTGCGCGCTCGTGCTGATCGGTGGGTTCCTCGTGCTCGCGCTGAGCCTGCGCGGTCTGGAGCGGTTGTGATCGCCCTGCTCGCCAACGCCGCGGGCGGGCTGCTCGCGCTGCTGCTCATCGCCTTCCTGTTCGTCGCCCTGATCAGGCCGGAGAAGTTCTGATGTCCTCCCTCGCGGTCGGCCTCACCCAGGTCGGCCTCCTCGTCCTCGCCCTGGCGGTCTGCTACCGGCCGCTCGGCGACCACATGGCGCGCGCCTACACCGACGACCGGCACTGGCGGGTGGAGCGCGGGCTCTACCGGGTGCTGCGCGTCGACGGCGACGCCGGGCAGCGCTGGACGACCTACGCGGCCTCGGTGCTCGCGTTCACGTTCGCCTCCGTCGTGCTGCTGTACCTGCTGCAGCGGTTGCAGGGCTTCCTGCCGCTGGACTTCGGGCGCGGCCCGGTCGACCCGGCCACCGCGTTCAACACCGCGGTCAGCTTCGCCACCAACACCAACTGGCAGTCCTCCGTGCCGGAGCAGGTGCTCGGGCACACCGTGCAGCTCGCCGGGCTCACCGTGCAGAACTTCCTGTCCGCCGCGGTCGGCATGGCCGTCGCCGTCGCGCTGGTGCGCGGGTTCACCCGCTCCGGCACCGACCGGATCGGGAACTTCTGGGTGGACCTCACCCGCGGCGTGGTGCGGATCCTGCTGCCCATCGCGGCGGTGGCGGCGGTGCTGCTGGTGGGGCTCGGTGCGGCGATGAGCTTCGCGCCCGGCCTGCACGTCGTCGGCCTCGACGGGCAGCAGCACACCATCGCCACCGCGCCCGTCGCGAGCCAGGAGGCCATCAAGGACCTCGGCACCAACGGCGGCGGCGTGCTCAACGCGAACTCCGCGCACCCGTTCGCGAACCCGGACGGGGTCAGCAACCTGCTGCAGATCTTCCTGATCCTGCTGATCCCGGTGAGCCTGACCCGCACCTTCGGCACCGTGGTCGGCGACCGCAGGCAGGGCCACGTCCTGCTGTCGGTGATGGCCGGGCTGTTCACCGCGATGCTGGCCGTCGTGTGGTGGGCCGAGGCGCACCCGAACGGCCCGGCGGCGCTCGCCGCGGGCGGCGCGCTGGAGGGCAAGGAGGCGCGCTTCGGCACCTACCTGTCCGGGCTGTTCGCCGTCGCCACCACCGGGACCTCCACCGGCGCGGTGAACTCGACGCACGACAGCTTCAGCGGGCTCGGCGGCGGGGCGGTGCTGCTGAACATGCTGCTCGGCGAGGTCGCGCCCGGCGGCGTCGGCTCCGGGCTGTACGGCATCCTCGTGCTGTCGGTGCTCGCCGTGTTCCTGGCCGGGCTGATGGTGGGGCGCACCCCCGAATACCTGGGCAAGAAGCTCGGCCGCCGGGAGATCACCGCCGCCGCGCTGTCGATCCTGGTGATGCCCGCGCTGGTGCTGGTGGGCACCGGCGTCGCCATCGCGCTGCCCGCCACGTCCGGGGCGATGGCGAACCCGGGGGCGCACGGGCTCAGCGAAGTGCTCTACGCGTACGCGTCGGCCGCGAACAACAACGGCAGCGCGTTCGCCGGGCTCACCGCGACCTCCGGCTTCTTCCAGACCACCCTGGCGCTGGCCATGCTGTTCGGCAGGCTGCTGCCGATCATGGCGGTGCTGATGCTGGCCGGGGCGCTCGCCCGCCAGCGGCGCGTCCCGCCCGGTGCGGGGACGCTGCCCACCACCGGGCCGCTGTTCGCAGGCCTGCTCGCAGGCACCGTCGTCCTCGTCGCCGCGCTGACGTTCCTGCCCGCGCTGGCGCTCGGCCCGATCGCGGAGGCCCTGGCATGACCGCCGTCCGCACCGACACCCCGGAATCCGCCGGGAACCAGCAGCCGCCGCGCGGCCGCGCCGTCGCCGCCGGGTCGTTCCGGCCGCGGCAGCTGCTCGCCGCCCTGCCGCAGGCCCTGCGCAAGCTGCACCCGAAGCACCAGCTGGCGAACCCCGTCCTGCTCGTCGTGTGGGTCGGCTCGGTGCTCAGCACCGCGCTCGCCGTCGCCGAGCCCAGCGCCTTCGGCATCGCCGTCGCCGCCTGGCTGTGGTTCACCGTGCTGTTCGCGAACCTCGCCGAAGCGGTCGCCGAAGGGCGCGGCCGCGCGCAGGCGGACTCGTTGCGGCGCACCAGGTCCGAGGCCGTCGCCCGCCGGATCGTCGAGGGCGGCGAGGAGCGGGTCGTGGGCACCGGCCTGCGCATCGGTGACCGCGTCGTCGTCGAAGCCGGCGAGGTGATCCCCGGCGACGGCGACGTCGTCGAGGGCATCGCCACCGTCGACGAGTCCGCCATCACCGGCGAATCCGCCCCCGTCATCCGCGAATCCGGCGGCGACCGGTCCGCGGTGACCGCCGGGACCACGGTCCTGTCCGACCGGATCGTCGTGCGGATCACCACCGCGCCCGGCGAGACCTTCGTGGACCGGATGATCGCGCTCGTCGAAGGCGCGCAGCGGCAGAAGACGCCGAACGAGATCGCGCTGACGATCCTGCTGTCCACGCTCACCATCATCTTCCTGCTCGCGGTGACCGCGCTGCAGCCGCTGGCCGGCTACTCCGGCGGGCTGCTGCCGGTGGTGACGCTGACCGCGCTGCTGGTGTGCCTGATCCCCACCACGATCGGGGCGCTGCTGTCGGCGATCGGCATCGCGGGCATGGACCGGCTGGTGCAGCGCAACGTGCTCGCCAAGTCCGGGCGCGCGGTGGAGGCCGCCGGGGACGTGGACACGCTGCTGCTGGACAAGACCGGCACCATCACCTTCGGGAACCGGCGCGCTACCGCGCTCATCCCGGTCGGGGGAGCAGCGGACGCCGACCTGGCCGAGGTGGCGGTGCTCTCCAGCCTCGCCGACCCGACCCCCGAAGGAGTCAGCGTCGTCGAGTTCTGCCGCGAGCAGCACGAGATCCCCGACCGGCCGGACGGCGGCGAACCGGTGGAGTTCACCGCGCAGACCCGGATGAGCGGCCTCGACCTGCCCGGCCGCCGCATCCGCAAGGGCGCGATCAGCGCGGTGCGGGACTGGGTGCGCGCGGGCGGCGGTACCGTCGAGTCCGAAGTGGACACCATCGCGGACGGCATCGCCCGGGACGGCGGCACCCCGCTCGCCGTCGCCGAGGAGCGGGACGGCGCGTTCCGCGTCGTCGGGGTGGTGCGGCTCTCCGACGTCGTCAAGCCCGGCATGGCCGAGCGGTTCGCCGAACTCCGCGCCATGGGCATCCGCACCGTCATGGTCACCGGCGACAACGCGCTCACCGCCGCCGCCATCGCCCGCGAAGCCGGTGTGGACGACCACCTCGCCGAGGCCAAGCCCGAGGACAAGATGGAGCTGATCCGCCGCGAGCAGGACGGCGGCAGGCTCGTCGCCATGACCGGGGACGGCACCAACGACGCGCCCGCCCTCGCGCAGGCCGACGTCGGCGTCGCCATGAACACCGGCACGGCCGCCGCCAAGGAGGCCGGGAACATGGTCGACCTGGACTCCGACCCGACCAAGCTCATCGAGATCGTCGAGATCGGCAAGCAGCTGCTCATCACCCGCGGCGCGCTGACCACGTTCAGCATCGCCAACGACCTGGCCAAGTACTTCGCGATCCTGCCCGCCCTGTTCGTCGCGATCCACCCGCAGCTGGGCCGGTTGAACGTGATGCAGCTGGCCACGCCGTCCTCGGCGATCCTGTCCGCGGTGATCTTCAACGCGCTGATCATCGTGGCGCTGATCCCGCTGGCGCTGCGCGGCGTGCGGTACCGGCCGTCGAGCGCGGCGGCGCTGCTGCGGCGGAACCTGCTGCTGTTCGGCGTCGGCGGGGTGCTCAGCCCGTTCCTCGGGATCTGGCTCATCGACCTGGTGGTGCGCCTCATCCCCGGCCTGGGGTGAGGCGCCGGACTTCGGTTGCGAGGTGGGTCGGGTGGCGGAACCTCAGCGGCTTCCTCGCTGCGGGATCGTTTTCGCAGGTGGCTCCGCCACATGCGAAAACGCTGTCCTCGCGAGGAAGCCGCTGAGAACCCGCGGCGGTGCGGGTTGCGTGCGTGGTCGGCGGCTCAGCGGCTTCGCCGCTGACGAGAGAACTGCGAGAACCGCGATGCGGGTTCGAAGACGGGCAGTGGAGAGAGGACGCGATGTTCACGACGTTGGTGCGGCAGGCCGGGACCGCGGTGCGGGCGCTGCTGCTGTTCACGGTGCTGCTGGGCGTGTGCTACCCGCTCGCGGTGTGGGGCGCGGGCCACCTGCCGGGGTTGCGCGACCACGCGGAAGGGTCGCCGCTGGTGGTGGACGGCCGGGTCGTCGGGTCCGAGCTGATCGGCATCGACCCGGTGCCCGCGGACCCGGCGCACGACCCGTACTTCCACACCCGCCCGTCGGCGTCGGCGGACGGGCCGCTCGGGCCCGGTGACCCGGCGACGTCCGGCGGCTCGAACCTGGCCGCGGACAACCCGGAGCTGCTGGCGGCCGTGCAGCAGCGGCGCACCGGCATCGCCGCCCGCGAAGCGGTCGCCCCGCAGCTGGTCCCGGCGGACGCGGTGACGGCCTCGGCCAGCGGTGTGGACGCGGGCATCAGCCCCGCGTACGCCGCGCTGCAAGCTCCGCGCGTCGCCCGCGAGACGGGGCTGCCGGTCGAGGAGGTGCACCGGCTCATCGCCGCCGCCACCTCCGGCGGCGTGTTCGCCGAGCGCACGGTCGCGGTCCCGGCGCTCAACGCGGCCGTCGCCGAGCACCGCGGATGACCCGCGGCGGGTGGTCCGCGCGTCGGACCGGCAGGATCGGTGCCGACGGCCGTCGGCGGGGAGGCGCGGGATGAAGCGGGGCGAGCTGCGGATCTACCTCGGCGCCGCGCCGGGCGTGGGCAAGACCTACGCGATGCTCGGCGAGGCGCGGCGGCGGCTCGAACGCGGCACCGACCTCGTCGTCGGCCTGGTGGAGACGCACGGCCGCGCCGAGACCGAACGCCTGCTGGACGGGCTGGAGCAGGTGCCGCGCCGCCGCGAGCTGCACCGCGGCGTCCAGGTCACCGAACTCGACCTGGACGCCGTGCTGGCCCGCCGCCCGCAGGTCGCCGTCGTCGACGAGCTCGCGCACACCAACGCCCCCGGCTCGCGCAACGAGAAGCGCTGGCAGGACGTCGAGGAACTCCTCGAAGCGGGGATCACCGTGCTGTCCACGGTGAACGTGCAGCACCTGGAGAGCCTCAACGACGTGGTCGAGACGATCACCGGGGTCCGCCAGCAGGAGACCGTCCCCGACGAGGTGGTGCGGCGCGCCGAGCAGATCGAGCTCGCCGACATCACCCCGCAGGCGCTGCGCCGCCGCCTCGCGCACGGCAACGTCTACGCCGCCGACAAGGTGGACGCCGCGCTGGGCAACTACTTCCGCACCGGCAACCTCACCGCGCTGCGCGAACTGGCGCTGCTGTGGCTGGCCGACCAGGTGGACGTGGCGTTGCGCCGCTACCGGGCGGAACGGCACATCACCGACACGTGGGAGACGCGGGAGCGGGTCGTCGCCGCGATCACCGGTGGTTCGGAGAGCGAGACGCTGATCCGCCGCGCCCGCCGCATCGCGGCCCGCGCCGGAGCCGAGCTGCAGGTAGTGCACGTGCTGCGCGGCGACGGCCTGGCCGGGGCGTCCCCGGCGAACCTGGCCCGGGCGCGGCGGGTCGCCGACGACGTGGGGGCCAGCTTCCACAGCGTCGTCGGCGACGACGTGCCGGAGGCGCTGCTGGAGTTCGCTCGCGGCGTCGACGCCACGCAGCTGGTGATCGGCACCTCGCGGCGCTCCCGGTGGGCGCGGCTGGCCGCGGAGGGCATCGGCTCGACCGTGGTCCAGCGCTCCGGGTCGATCGACGTGCACATGGTCACGCACGGCAAGGCGGGCGCGCGCCCGTTCCGCCGCGCCGCGAAGAACCCGCTGTCCCGGGCGCGCCGCAGCTGGGGCTGGGCGCTGGCGTGCACGCTGCCGCCGCTGGTGACGCTGGTCAGCGCGCTGCTCGGCGACTTCGAACTGTCCACCGACGTGGTGGGCTACTTCCTGGCGACCGTGGTGGTGGCGCTGGTCGGCGGGGTGGCGCCGTCGGTGGCGGCGGCGCTGCTGGCGGGCGGGCTGCTGAACTTCTTCTTCACCGAACCGCGGCACTCGCTGGCCGTCAGCTCCCCGGAGACGCTGGTGACGGTGCTCGGCATGGTCGGCGTCGGCGTGATGGTGGCGGTGGTGGTGGACCGGGCGGCACGGCTGGCGGAGCGCGCGGCGCGGGCGCGCACCGAGGCGGCGCTGCTGGCGTCCTACGCGCGCACGGTGCTGGCGCACCCCGATCCGCTGCCGCGGTTGCTGGAGAAGCTGGTGGAGAACTTCGGGCTGTCCTCGGCGGCGCTGCTGGAGCGCGGGCCGGACGGCTGGCGCATCGCGGCGTCCCTCGGCACCACGCCCTGCGCCCGGCCCGACCAGTCCGATGTGGACATCGAGGTGACCGCGGACGTGCACCTGGCGCTGCGCCGCCCCGACGGCCGGGCGCTGCCCGCCGACGACCGCACGGTGCTGGAGGCCGCCGCGGGCCAGGCGCTGGTGGCGCTGCGCCAGCAGCGGATGGCCGCCGACGCCGCCGAAGCCCAGCGGGAAGCGGACGCGAACCGGCTGCGCACCGCGCTGCTGTCCGCCGTCGGCCACGACCTGCGCACGCCGCTGGCGTCCATCAAGGCCTCGGTGAGCAGCCTGCGGCTGCCCGGCGTGCAGCTGTCCGAGCAGGACGTCGCCGAACTGCTCGCCGGGGTGGAGGAATCCACCGACCGGCTCGCGGACCTGGTGGACAACCTGCTGGACTCGTCCCGGCTGGCGACCGGCGCGATCGTGCCGCGGCTGCGCCCCGTCGGCTACGACCAGGCCGTCGCGGGCGCCCTGGTGGGCTTGGACGGGCGGGAGCGGGTCGCGGTGGACACCGACGAGTCGCTGCCCGCGGTGCTCGCCGACGTCGGACTGCTGGAACGGGTGATCGCGAACGTGGTGCAGAACGCGCTGAAGTACGGCGGAGACCGGGTTGGCGTGCGCGCCAGCGAACACGCCAGGTGGGTGGAGCTGCGCATCGTCGACCACGGCCCCGGCCTGCCCGAAGGCGCCGCGGACACCGTGTTCGCCCCGTTCGAGCGACTCGGCGGGCACGCCGACACCGGTCCTCCCGGGGTCGGGCTCGGGTTGAGCGTCGCGCAAGGTTTCATGCAGGCCATGCACGGCACGATCCGCGCCGAGGACACCCCCGGCGGCGGACTGACGATGGTGCTGGCGCTGCCGGTGGCGACGGAGGGGCGATGACGAAGGTCCTGGTGGTGGACGACGAACCGCAGCTGCTGCGTGCCCTGCGGATCAACCTCACCGCGCACGGCTACGAGGTAGTGGTCGCGCCGGACGGCATGACCGCGCTGCGGGTGGCGGCCGAAGCGCGGCCGGACGCGGTCGTGCTGGACCTCGGCCTGCCCGACCTGGACGGGGTGGAGGTGATCGCCGGGCTGCGCGGCTGGACCACGCTGCCGATCATCGTGCTGTCCGCGCGCACCGAATCCACCGACAAGGTGCACGCCCTCGACGCGGGCGCCGACGACTACGTGACGAAACCGTTCGGCATGGACGAACTCCTCGCCCGGCTGCGCGCCGCGGTCCGCCGCTCCCGGTCCGCGGTCGCCGAGGACGAACCGGTGGTGCGCACCGACGCGTTCGAAGTGGACCTGTCGGCGAAGAAGGTGCTGCGCGCCGGCGCCGAAGTGCACCTGACGCCCACCGAGTGGGGCATGCTGGAAGTGCTGGTGCGCAACCGCGGCAAGCTCGTCGCGCAGCGGCGGCTGCTGCAGGAGGTGTGGGGCCCGGCCTACGCCGACGAGTTCCACTACCTGCGGGTGTACATCGCGCAGCTGCGCCGCAAGCTGGAGGACGACCCGAGCCGCCCCCGCCACCTCATCACCGAAGCGGGCATGGGTTACCGGTTCGAAGGCTGAACTTCCCGCTGCTCCGTGGGCTGAACTTCTCGCTGCTCCGCGGGCTGGAGCTCCCGGCGGGCCTCGCGCTGCTCCGAAAGCCGGGCCTCCCGCCGGTCGAGGTCGTCCGCCGCGAGCACCGCGGCCTCGTCCAGCGCCCGCCGGAACACCGCGATCTCGCTGCCGCGCAACCGGAAGTAGCCCTGAAGCTCGGGCCCGAACACCTCCACGTCGCCCGCCGCGACGCCGACGGTGCACAGCGCGAGCTCCTCATCGTCGTCGCTGCACCGGCACAGCCATTCGCGCTGCGGGCTGCTGTTGGCGAAACGGGTGATCTGCTGGGACATGGGGACTCCTGAGGTTGGTGGATCTTGGTGGAAAGAATTGCGCAGGCGCATTGAACCCCGCAATTACGCGATCGAGTGATCGCGGACGCGAATCTTCTTCGGCATGCTGGGGGAGAATTCCGCTCAACCGCAGGAGATCGACCATGCCCCGCCGCGCCGGACCATCCGCTCGCTCTCGCCGACTCGCCCGATCCCTCCGCCGGATCAGGGCGGAGCGAGGACTCAGCGCCGCCGAAGTGGCCAAGGCGCTCGGCATGTCCGGTAGCAAGATAAATCGAGTGGAGACCTGCGAGATCGGGATCTACCTGGACGACCTGGAACGCCTGCTCGACTACTACCGCCTGCCCGCTGAGCGTCGCGTCGAGCTCCTCGACATCGCCCGGCACGCCGAACAACGCAGCTGGCTGCGCACCCGCAACGCGCACTTCCCGGCGGATTGGCAGACGTGGAGCGATTTCGAAGACGAGGCGACGGGGTTGCGGCAGTACGAGCCGTTGACCATCCCGGGCCTGTTGCAGACGCCGGAGTACGCCCGGTCGGTCATCGCGGCCACCGGTGGTGCCTTGTCTGGAGACGAGGTGGACGATCTGGTGGCGCACAGAATGGCTCGCCAGCAGCTTCTTTCGCGGAGAAGTCCGTTCAATCTCCATGTCATTTTGGAAGAGTGTGTTCTGGTTCGAAATTTCCATACACATGGATGTGGCGCACGCCAACTCCGGCATATTGCGCACGAAGCCGAGCGCGAGAACGTCATCGTGCAGATCGTCCCCGCGAACGTCGGGATTCATGCGGGGATGGCAGGCGCCTTCATCCTGCTGGACTACGGCCAAGACCCGTGCTCGGTGTGGCTGGAGCAGCTCGTGTCCAGTCTGTTCCTCGACGACGAAGAACACGTTGAGATGTACCAAGCCACCTGGGAAAACCTGGTTCACGTAGCGCTTGATCCTGAGCAGTCCAGAGACCGGTTGCGCCAGATGGCTGTTCTGGAGAGTGCGGAGACTGAGATCATGCCCTCATGAGCTGCTCAAGGTTCGATGGGGTGCGATGGCAGAAGTCGACCCGCAGCGCCAGCACGGCCAACTGCGTCGAGGTCGCGCTGGGCGGCCCGATCGTCGGCGTCCGCGATTCGAAGGACCCGGGCGGTCCGGTGCTGGCGGTGTCCGGCGAGCGGTGGGCTGACTTCCTCGCTGCAGTGGGGGATTCGCGCCTTCGGTGATGGTGCTTCCGGGTGGGATTCCCGGTGGTGCGCTGCTCCGGCGGCGGGACGGCGCTGGGCAGGGGACGGATGCGCTGCCACGCTCGTTCCATGGGCAGTCCTGGAACGGCCGGTGGGTGGCGCAAGTCAGCGCATAGCGCGAGCTCCGCGAACTGCGTCGAGATCGCCTTCGGTTGGCGGAAGTCCAGCCGCAGCAACAGCACCGCCAACTGCGTCGAGGTGGGCTGGCGGAAGTCCAGCCGCAGCAATAGCTCGGCGAACTGCGTCGAGGTGGCCGCCGACGGCCCGGTGGTGGCGGTCCGAGATTCGAAGTCGCCCGACACCGGCCTCCTCGTGTTCCCCGCCCGCCACTGGGCCCGGTTCCTCGCCTCTCTCCGCCGCTGACGCCCGAGCGCGTCCCAGTCCCAGGTGAATGGCCCATTGGCCCAATCAGGCTAGGCGAATGGGCCATTCACCTCGCTGGAGTCGCGGGTTCCGCGAAATTGATCGAATCGGGTACGCGGTCGCCGGTGCGCTGTTAGCGTTCCGAGCCGTTGCCCGCTGATCATCGGCGGTGCGCGGAGCTCGGAAGGAAGTGCGGGATGAACCTGCGGCTCCAGTGCTGGGGGGTGCTGGATGCGTGAAGTGGTGCGGATGTCCGGAGATCTGGGCGTGCCACCTCCGGAACCGGGGCGGCTCCGGTCCGAACCGGAACCGGCGCGGATGTCGGAACCGGCGTGGCCCGAACCGGGATCAGGCGCGGAGGGGGTGCGCTCGCCGGTGCCGGAACGATCGGATCCGGCGCGAACGCCTGAACCGGAACGAATCTCGGACCCGGTGCGAACCTCGGACCCGGCACGAGCGGCCCTGCCGGAGCCGGAACCGGAACTGAGCGCGGACCCGGTGCCGACGCCGGACCCGGAGCGGACGGCACCGCCCGAGCCGGACCCGGAGCGGACGGCACCGCCCGAGCCGGACCCGGTGCTGGTGCTCGCGGCCCGTCGCTGGCAGGACGCGGGGAGTCCGCCGGATCCGACGCTGCTGCTGGCGACCTTGGGGCGGTCGACCCTGCACCTGCCCGCGGAGACGTCGACGCTGCTGCTCGGCGGCCGCGAGTGGCTGCCGGTGTTCTCGACGCGGCAGCGCGCCGCGGACTACGCGGGCGCGGCGGGCCTGGCGGACGCGGACGGCACCGTGGACGTGGTGGCGCTGCCCGCGAAGCGGATCTTCGAGCACTACCTGCCACCGGACGTCGGCGTCGTCGTCGATTCCGGCGAGCAGCACCAGCTGGTGCTGGCGGCGGGGGCGGTGCGCGATGCCTGACGACGGTTTCGGCCTCGACGCGGCCGCGCTGGAAGCGGTGATCGCCGGGCACGAGAAGACGGTGCGGGCGCTGTCCGACCTGATCCCCGGCGGCGGGTACGTCGCCGATGCGGGATCGGCCGCCGGTCTGCACTCGATGGCGTTCAGCGCCGGTGATCTCGGCGAGGACGACAAGGTGCAGGGCGCGCTCGCCAAGTTCTGCCTCAGCTGGGAGCACGGCCTGGGCAGCCTGCTGCGCACCGGTCAGGAGCTGGCCGACCAGCTCACCGACGTCCTGAAGGAGTACCGCGGCCAGGATGACGAGATCTCGGGGCTGTTCAAGGAGATCCTCATGACCGTCGTCTCGCCGGACCAGCAGAAGATCGCCGGTGCCCGCGAGATGAGCTGGGGCGAACTGGCACAGGCCGGCAGGCCCGACTACGGCGGCTGGGGCGAGGAGTTCGGCGAGGTCGGCGAGTCGCTAGGCCAAGCCGGTGACGACCTGTGGACGGCTGGACAGGCCGGCGCCGAAGTCATGAACCCGGCCCTGCACCAGAGGAATGATCGCTGATGGCGGCGGAACTCGGCGACACCGACGACCCCACCGAGCTCGTGCCCGGCGACGTCGCGGGCACCAAGGACAAGGCGGACACGTTCCGCCGCATCGCCGAGGGCCTCGCGGCGGTGCAGCGCATCGACTCCGAGCACGCCTGGAGCGGACCGGCCGCCGACGCCTACCGGAAGACCGTCCGCGACGAGCAGCAGCGGTGGGACGAGGCGGCCGCGGCGTTCGGGAAGGCGGCGACGGCGCTCGTGGAGCACGCGGACTCGCTGCGCACCGCGCAGGACGCGGCGGCCCGCGCGATCGAGCTCTACCGCCAGGGCGAGCAGGAGACCTCCCGCGCCGAGAAAGCCCACGCGGCGCAGGTGGAAGCGGCCGGGCCCACCGACCAGGTCGCGCCGTTCCAGGATCCTGGCGCGGCGAAGACCGCCGAAGCGCGTGCTCTGCTGAACGTCGCCAGGAGCAAGTTCGGCACGTCCGGCGCCGGCACCGCCGAGGCGCTCAAGGCGGCGGCCGAGAGCGCTCCCGACGCCTCCTTGCTGGAGCGGATGATGGATGCGATGCGCAGCAGCGGCGGTGCCCTGTTCGAAGCGGGCAAGAGCTACGCGGGCGGGGGACTCGGCGCGCTGGGCGAGATGGCGATGGGCGGGCTCGGCCTGGTCGCGAAACCCCTGCACCTGATCACCGACCCGGCCGCGACGATCTCTTCCGGGTTCGCCGCCGGAGCGGGCGTCGTGCACATGGTCACCACGAAGGAGGGCTGGGGCCAGACCATCGGCTCCCTCGACGAGTGGAAGAAGGACCCGGCGGCCGCGTTGGGCAAGGCCGGCGCCAACATCGCCGCCACCGTCGCGGGCGGCGGTGCGGGCGCGGCCTCCAAAGCGGGCCTTGCCGCCCGCGTCGCCAAGGTCGCCAAGCACGCACCCGAACCGGAACTCCCCAAGGCACCGCCCCGCCCCACCCACGACGCCGAGGGCTACACCCTCCCCACCGAAGAAGAACTCCAACGCGCCCGCGAGAAAGCCGCCCAACCCGACCCCGAACCGGACCCGGAACCGCCGCCGGAGAAGGAACAACCCCGCCGCCCCGACCCGTGGGAAGCCGACGACCACAGCGACCCGATCGACCCGATGAACCCGGACCCGGACCGCTACGAAGCGGAACCGGAACCTCGGGAGCGGGTGGAGAAACCTGCGTACACCCCGCGCTTCAACGTGGACGAAGAGCTGGGCAGAGCCCGCTCCAACTTGGATGATGCGATGAGGACGCTGGCGGACATGGAACGCGTGAGTTCGCCTGACCTGCCCGAGCAGGTGAAGAAGGTCGGGGAACTGCGCCGCAGGATTGATGAGCTGGAAGCGATGAAGGGGACCAGATGACCGCGGAAGCCGGTGCTGCGATGAACGAGAACGGGTTTTCGGTGCGGGAAGTGGACGTGTTCGGGCCGGTCGACGGTGACCCCGCGAAGACGGACTTCCAACCTGCGGTGGCCACCTGGTCCCGAACCTCCGATGGCCAGGTCGGACTTGAGCTGTCCGGCCCGTTCGGCGCGCACCACGCGGTGGAGCCGAACCTGTTCAAAGCCCTCATGCTGGTGCGCGCGGAGTTGCAGGAACTGAAGTGGCAGGTGGTCGTCAACGCCGCCCGCCGCGACGCGTGGGGGCCGACCGAGGAACACCCTTGCGCAGTGGACGAGGTGCGGATCTACCCCGACCTGGCAGGCCCGCCGACCACGGAGCCGCTCGACGCGCTCGGCCCGCCGACCGAGCTGGGCGGGCGCGGAATGCTCGTGACCGAGCAGATCTTGTGGCGGGAGGAGTGGGCGGGCCTGACGCGGCCGGGCAAGATGAACTGGACCGAGTTCGACCGCTCCATGCGCGAGATGAGCGCGACGCGGAAGCAGGAGGCCGCCGAGGCCGCGGTTCCAGAACTCCCCCATTCCGAGCCCATTTTCCTCGCCGGTCCGTCACCGGAAGACCCGACGAAGCAGGCATTGCAGGAGGGCATCGCGGAGTGGGGCCGCCGCGCGGAGGGCGGCGTTCACCTGCGGGTGCGCGCTCCCGGGGTCCAGTTCGACGACCACGGTGCCGATCTGCTCGCCGCGCTGCAGAACCTGCGGATGGAGTCCTGGCGGCGACGGTGGGAAGTGCTGGTCAACGGCTCGTTGCGCGGGGCGTGGCACGGCACGGAGCAGCACCCCTGCGGCATCGCGCACGTCCGGTTCTACCCCACGCTCACCGACCCGCCCCTTCCCGAACAGGTCGATGTGCTGGGGACGCCGCCCGGAGATCTGCGCAAGGCGCACTGGGCTTCGGTGAGCCAGCAGACCTGGTGGTACCACGACTGGGCGGGCACCACCCCGCCGGCGTGGTGCCAGGTCAAACGCAAGCCGCGGGCTGAGGGACAGCAGCCGAGTTGACGTCGCACGGCAACGGAAGAACCACGACTCCTCGGGAAGAGCACGCGATGAATCCCACGTGCGGCTGGCCGTGGACCCGGCCCATACCCGCGTACGGTCCGACGCTCGCCGACCCCGAACGCCTGGAGTTCCAAGAGATCCCGCTGACGTGGTCTCCGGTCGATGCCGGTGTGCAGGTGGAACTGGGCCTTCCCACCGGCCCGGTCCGCGCCGGTGGCGTGGACTTGTTCTCCGCGCTGATGCTGCTGCGCGTCGACATCGAAGACGACGGCTGGGGGTGGACGCTGCTCGTGGCCGCGGCCTGGAAACGGGCTTGGGGGCCGACGGACCGGTACCCCTGCGACATCAGCGCGGTCCGGTTCTTCGCTGACGACGGAACACCTGCGACGGAACCGGTTGACGCGCTCGCGCGTCTCGCAAGTTCGGACCTGTACGAATACCGTCCCAGAGTCCAATGGACCGAGCGAATGCGGCGGGAAACCGGTGCGGACTACGTCCGCGTGAATTCGGGCCCGTACTGGCGGCACATCGATGCCTTGCGGGAAGGTCGCAAGGAGGCGGAGTTCGACCCGAACCGGCCCGAGGACTTCTTCGACGGCTTGGACAAGTGGTCGAAGAACGCTCCGCCGCACCAGCCCGCCTGCATCCCCACCGAGCGACAACGGCGCGAAGTCCTCCCGCACGCGGAGAAGATCTACGTCCGCGGCCGCAAGCCACGAACCCCCGAGCCGGTCCAAGCGCTGGCCGAATGGGGACGCCGGGACGATGGCGGCGTGCACCTGCGCTTGACCGGACCGTTCGGGCAGCTCAGCGCGGAGGCCGAGAACGTGTTCGTGGCGCTCCTGCGCATCCGCTGGGACCTGTTCATCGAGGCCTGGGAAGTGCTGGTCAACGCCGCCCTCCGCGAAGCGTGGGGGAGCACTCCGCTGTTCCCCTGCGGCATCGCGCACGTCCGGCTCTACCCCAGTGTCCTCCGGGCCCCTGCCAACGACCAGATCGATGCGCTGGGAACCCCCGCCGAATTCGGTGAGGAGCGGGACTTCCGCGTTCCCCAACAGCAAAGCTGGCACTGGAGGTGGGCCGGACCGAAAGGTTTCGGGAACGGGGCGGACGTGGACGAGGGCACTGCGCCCGGACCGCTGAAGGGCTAGCGCGGCCAGGCCACCACGGCTGCGCCGGATCAGGACATGTGCGCCAGAGCGAAGCAAGCGGCGGAGTTCGCCGTGTCGAATCTGCGGGCGCAGGGTTGAGAGCAGTTCGGGGCGTCGTGGTGCGGAAGGTCGTGGGGGCTGGGCCGGGAGGGGTTCGGGAACTCCGAAGACGCGACCGGAGGCGCTCGACGATCTCGTCTCCGACGATGGTCGGGGTCCGTTCGGGTGTCGGCTGTGCGTTCGGTGTGAACTTGGTGGAAGTCGGGACGGGGGTGGAACCGCCGCTGCTACTGTCTGCGTCGCACTGGTGATCAGCAGCCGCGACTAGGGGGTTCCCCGCGATGACCGCACCAGCACCGCCCCCCGCCCCGGGCGGGCCGAGCCAGACCATCACCGTCACCCCGGAGAACGTCCTGGCGGCTCGGCGGGTGATCGGGGAAGCGGCGTCGAGCGCCAGGGACCAGCTGGGTCGGATCAGGATGGATCTGCGAGTGCTTCCCGCTGCTTCCGACGAGGTCAGCGCGGCCGCCGCTCGGGTCTGGAACATGAACCTGCTCGGTAGCCCAGAGTCGCACTATGGACGCCTGTTGGAGTACATACGGGGCGTCGAGCAGCTCGGGGAGCAGCTCGAAGAGGTGGCCAGGCAGTACGGCATCGACGAAGAGGAGATCGCTGCTTCCTTCAAACAGGCGAAGGAGCGGTCGTGACCAAGCGAGCGATCAAGCGCGCGGTGCAGGTCGTTGTTCTTGCGAGTCTGCTGCCGGTTCTGATCGGTGGATGTGCGCTCAACGGATCCCAGCCCACGGGGCCGCAACAGGGGCAGGCCGCGCCCCCTCCGGAGCCTGGCCTGGATCTGCCGGAACGCCCTCGGGACCTCCCCGTCGCAGGACTGGGGGAGGCACAGATTTGCGAGCTCATCAAGCCGGAGCAGCTCGGTCAACTCGGAGTCGGGGGAGGTAACCCGGCACCGAAAGATGCCGAGCACGACTTTCCCGGATGCTCGTGGCTGAGTGAGCCGGGTGCGGCGTCGAGTATCGGCGTCCTCGTACTCATCGCGCCGATGAGCGTGCAAGATCTCCAAGCTCAATCGATGGACCCGTCCGGCGATACGGCGACGACTTATGAGTTGGCGGACGGGTTCGGTGCGGTCCAAACGCAGGTTCCTGGCGCGGAGCGCCTGGGATGTGTGGTCGATGTCGATGTCGCCGAGGGCAAGACGTTGGAAGCCGGGTTGTCCTGGCAAGGCGGAGCCGAGATGACCAACCAGGCCATGTGCGCCAAAGCCAAGCAAGCGGCGGAGTTCGCCGTGTCGAACCTGCAGGCGCAGGCCTGAGAGAGCGGAATCCAGGGGGCCGGTGTGGAGGATTTGAACCCGATCAGGAACCTGCGCTTCGAGGGTTTCGACATCCCGGAGCTGCTGGGGTGGATCGGCCGGATCAAGGACGGCCGGGGCACCGAGTCGATGGACCAGGCCGCGGCCGCGCTGCAGCAGTGCGCGCAGATCGTCACGGAGCTGGACGAGACGTTGCGCGTCGAGCTCGGCAAGCTGGAGATCGAGTGGACCGGCAACGCGGGCTCGATCGCGCAGGAGGCGACGAAGCAGCAGTCGGCGGTGATGCAGCAGTCGCAGGATCCGCTGGCGACCTCGGCGACGAGCGTGGAGGCGCAGGGTCGCGGCTACGAGTCGGCGAAGAACACGCTGCCGAACCAGTCGGAGATGCACAACGACAAGTCCGAGAACATCTTCGAGAAGGGCTTGGGCTACTTCGGCTACACCAGCGACTACGACGAAGAGGCCAAGAAGATCGACGGCCGCAAGCAGGTCGCGCAGCAGGCCCTGACGTCGTACCGGGACACCACGGTGGCGCAGGCGGAGAACTTCCAGCCGATGCCGGAGATGCGACCCGCGGCGGTGTCCGCGCAGTCGGCGACGGCGAGCGGCACCGCGGGCGGCGGGATCGGCGCGTTCGCCACGCCGGGTTCGGCCGGGTCGGTGCCGGGCGGCGTCGGCGGCGGCTCGGACCCGGGTGGCGGTGGCGCGATCGGCGGTCGGCCCGGTGGGAGCCCCGGCGGTAGCCCGGGCGGCGCGCCGGGTGGCCGCACGCCGGGCGGCCGCAGCGGCACCGACGAGGAACCGCACGACGGCGCGGACGGCGGCCCCGGTTCGCGGCCGCACCCCGACGAGGACGGCGGACCGGGCATCGGCCTGGGCGGCGTGCTCGGCATCGGTGCCGGTGGGGCGGCGGTCGCCGGGATCGGCGCGGTCGCGGCGAGCAAGATGCTCGGCGGCAAGGCCGGTGCGCCCGAGGGCAGCGTGCGCGGTGGTCCGGCGGGCGCCGGCAAGGGCAAGGGCGGTTCGCTGCGCGGCGGCTCGTCCGGCATCGGCGGCCCGGGGGACACCACGGCCGGGCGCACGGCCGGCGGCTCGGCGACGAGCAAGCCCGCACCGGGTTCGGTGATGGGCCCGGCGGCGACCCGGGGCCAGGGCAAGTCCGACGAGGACGCCGAGCACGAGAACAAGTACTACGAAGAGGAAACCCCGTTCGACGACAACCGCTTGGTGGCCCCGCCGGTGTTCGGCGCGGACCCCGAGCCGGACGCCGATGACCGGAAGAAGCAGGGTTGACGGTGCGTCCCGGAGCCGATGGCGAGCAGATCGTGCTGTCCGCGTTGGAGTTCGACGTGGCGTGCGAGTCGGAAGGGCTGACGGCGCGCAGGCACGCGGTGCTCACGGTGCCCAGCCCCGGAGCCACGCACACCGAGCGCGCCCGGCTGGTCGCGCAGGTGTGGGCGGATCTGCGGGCGCGGCGGCTCGCCGAACCCGGCACGGACCGCCTGGACGAGGACTTCGCGGACCTGCTGGTGCTGCTGGACCGGCCGCAGCTGTCGGTCGACCTGCGGATCTGGGCCCCGGACCGGTCGATCCGGGCGCTGGGCTCGGCGAACGGCGGCGCGGGACTGGTCACGGTCGTCGACGGTGACGTCGTCGAGTTCACGCCGGTGCGGGGGAGCTCGCTGCCCGAAGCCGTCGTGTCCGTCGCCGGGGACGGTCCGCCGGGCGGCGGGCGGCCGGTGAGCGTGCCGAACGACGTGCTGCTGGACGCGAGCGCCCGCGCGGGTCAGGACCTGCGGGTGTTCGAGGACGAGCTGCGCGGCCGCGGCGTGGTGGCCGACGACGCCGCGGTCCTGGCGCGGATGGCCGACGGGATGGGCATGCGCGGCCAGTTCGGCGTGGAGCACGTGCGGAGCCGGTCGGCCGCGCCGCGCCGCGCGGACCGCGTCGTCGGGTTCCACGACACACCGGACGGCCGCTACCTGCACAGCGTGCGGGCCAGCGGCGACGGCCGGTTGTGGAGCACGGTCGCGCCCTGCGACAACCAGCGGCTCGCGGAGTACGTGCGCGAGCTGGTCGCGGAGACCGTCGAGGACTGAGCCGGGCGCCCGGAACCGAGGTCTCCCGCAGGCCCCGGGAGACCTCGCTCGCGGACCCGCACCGCCTCCGAGCGGCCCCCGCCGGTTGCCGCACCCCCGCTCGGCACCAACGCTGGTCATCACGACCGCCGTCATCTAGCGTCTCGTCGGCCGAGCGGCGGAAGATCGACCCAGGAGGACGCACCGAGCATGAGCACCGCAGCCACACCCACCCCCGGGGCCGGACGCGGCGCCGTCGTCGGCGCCGCCACCATCGCCGCGCTCGGCGGACTGCTGTTCGGCTACGACACCGGCGTCATCTCCGCCGCGCTGCTCTACATCGCCCCCGCCTTCGGGCTCGGCGACGGCATGCAGGAGGTCGTCGTCGCCTCCCTGCTGCTCGGCGCGATCGCGGGCGCCCTCGGTGGTGGCCGCGTCGTCGACGGCTTCGGCCGCAAGCGCACCCTGCTGCTGGTGTCGGCCGTGTTCACCGCGGGCGCGCTGCTGTCGGCACTCGCGATGAACGTGACCGTGCTGATCGTGGCGCGCGTGGTGCTGGGCCTCGCCATCGGTGCCAGCTCCCTGGTGGTGCCCACCTACATCGCCGAGATCGCGCCGCCCGCGCTGCGCGGCCGCCTGGTGTCGATGAACCAGCTCATGATCACGATCGGGATCTTCGCGTCCTACCTGGTCGGCTACGCGTTCGCCGCCGGCGGCGGGTGGCGCTGGATGCTCGGGCTGGCCGCCGTGCCGTCGCTGCTGATGCTGTTCGGGCTGCTCGGGCTCGGCGAGAGCCCCCGCTGGCTGCTGTCCCGCGGCCGCACCGAGCAGGCCCGCGCCGCGCTGCTGCGCACCCGCACCCCGGAGGAGGCCGAAGCGGAGCTCGCCGAGATCGGCGAGACGATGCGGGAGGAGCGCCGGTTCACCTACCGCGACCTGTTCGGCCCGCGGCTGCGCCCGGCGGTGCTGCTCGGCGTCGCCGTCGCCGCCACCAACCAGCTCGTCGGCGTCAACGCCGTCATCTACTACGCGCCGACCATCCTCAAGCAGGCCGGGCTCGGTGACTCCGCGGCGATCCTGTCCTCGGTGGGCATCGGCGCCACCAACATGGTGTTCACCGCGATCGCCCTGCTGCTCATCGACCGGGTGGGCAGGCGTCCGCTGCTCATCGGCGGCACGAGCGTCGTCATCGTCGTGCTGTTCGGGCTCGGCGCGCTGTACCTGCTGCCGAGCGTGCAGGGGCTCGGGACGCTGCTGACGATCGGGCTGATGCTCTACGAGGCCGCGTTCGCCGCCAGCCTCGGGCTCGCCATCTGGTTGATCAACAGCGAGGTGTTCCCGACCGCGGTGCGCGGCAAGGCCTCCAGCATCGGGACCGTCACGCACTGGGGCCTGGACTTCGTCATCTCCATCTCGGTGCTCACCCTGATCAACGCGTTCACCGCGACCGGACTGTTCTGGATCTACGGAGTGCTCGGCATCATCGGCCTCACCTACCTCTACCGGAAGTTGCCGGAGACGAAGGGCCGCAGCCTGGAGGACATCGAGACCTCGCTGCGCGGGGAGGCCCGCGCATGAGCACCGTCGCGCTCGACGAACTCGTCCGCCGCGCCCGCGCGCTCGCCGCGGACGGCCCCCGGCGCGTCCTCGGCATCACCGGCGCGCCCGGCGCGGGCAAGGGCACCGTCGCCGACGCGGTGCTCGCCGAGCTCGGACCGGCGGCCGTGCTGGTGCCGATGGACGGCTTCCACCTCGCCGAGGCCGAACTGCGCAGGCTGGGCCGCCACGACCGGAAGGGTGCTCCGGACACGTTCGACGCCGCCGGGTACGTGGCGCTGCTTCGCCGGATCCGGGACCAAGGCGGCGAAACGGTGTACGCGCCCGAATTCCACCGCGAGGTCGAAGAATCGTACGCGGGTTCCATCGCGGTCCACCCGGAAACGCCGCTGGTGATCACCGAAGGCAATTACCTGCTGCTGGACTCACCACCGTGGGACGGGGTCCGGGAACTGCTCGACGAATCGTGGTTCCTCGCCCCGGACGACGGCGAACGCCTTTCCCGGCTCATCGCCCGGCACGTCCGCTACGGCCGTTCCCCGGCGGAGGCGCGGGACTGGGTGCTGCGCAGCGACGAGCGCAACGCCGACCTCGTGTCACCCACCCGGGCGCGGGCCGATCTGCTCGTCACCGGCGACCCGGCGTGAGCCTGTTTTGTCCCGTGGACAATTCGCCTACCTGCGCGGACATTGCTCCCGGCGGTCGCGGCCAATGATCGCTCGACGCGGCCCGCAGCGGCTGGCAACGTAGTCGGCACGGCAGCGGCGGACGACCTCCTGGGGGATCGCCCGCAGGCTGCCGGAGCGATCGCCGCACGTGGGGAACCGGCCGCGGAATTCCGCGACCGGTACGTCTGCGGCGATCACTCGAACCACCGGGAGAGGCGCGGACATGGGGAATCCGAGACCAACCCCTGGGGAATGCGGACGGCGGGTGCCTTCGTCCCGGAATCGCGGGCGGAGGCACCCCCTCCGGAATTGCTCAGGCGGAGCCCGGTGTCACGCGGATGTCGAAGAACACCGGGCGCAGCGCCTGATCGGGGAAGAACAGGTCGCCGTTCTCGTCGACCATCTTCCAGGCGATCTTGCACTGGCCGGTCTTCTCCCCGGCCACGACCGGAACGGTGATCCGCACCTGCTCGCCGGCCGGGGTGTCCCGGATCCACACGCGCTGCGGCGCGGTGCACTCGGCGTCTCCGATCCGCTCGCCGGTCTGCTCCAGGTAACGCCCGGTCCAGGGCACGCGGCCCACGTTCTTGATGTCCCAGGACTTCACGAAGCTCGTCCCCGCCGGGATCGGCGTCTCGTCCGGCACCGTTTCGCCCAGCATCACCGACGCGTCGCCCGGGATGGGGCGCTCCGGGCCGGACAGCAGGTACCAGCCGAGCGCGGCGGCCACCAGCACCACCGCGGCGCCGGTGCCGGCCAGGATCCAGCCGCGGCGGCGCGCCCGGTCGGGCCCGGACTCCGGGTCGGGTTCGGTGGCGGGAGGGTCGCGCCGCACCGCGGGTTCGGGTTCCGCCGCGGACGGCTGCTCCGCGGCGGAGCGGGCGTGCTCCCAGCGGCGGGACCACTCGCGGCGGACCGTCTCGGCGTCCTGCCCGAGCGCGCCGACCGCGAGGCTGCGCACGTACTCCCACGTCGTCTCCCAGGACGGCAGGTCCTGCCCACGCGCGGCCGAGGACAGCGCCGACTTCGACGCGGCGGCCCCGAAATCGGCGCGCATCCGGTCGTACGACGGGTCGCCTGCGGATTCCTTGAGCTCGCACAACCGGTAGGCGAACGCGGCGACCGGGCCGTCGGCCGGGTCGGGACGCAGCTGCTTGCGCCCCCGCTTGCCACCGGCAGCGGGGGTCGCCTCTGATTCGCTCATCGTGGGTGCCTCGTGGAGGTGGGTTCATGCGCGCGAGCAGCCGCGTGCGGCTCGCCCGGCCGGAGCGGTCGGCGCGGCGCGTTCGGGGACGTGAACTCCGTGTCTAGCACGGCCCGGCCGACGCCTTCCGCCGCAGTGCGCGGGAATGCACCGTTCGACCGCCGATGCCGGGCGAACGGTGCAACCGCCCCGCCCGAACGGCCGGGACCGGTCAGCCGGTCACGTCCGCCGAGGAGGTGGCCGAGGTCGTCGGCTCCTCCGCGGAGCTGCTGCGGGTGGTCGGTTCCTCGGTGCGCGAGGCGGACGGACCGGAGGAGCCGCTGGACTCCGTCGGCGGTTGCGTCGTGGGCTCCGAGGTGTCCGGCGGAGACGTCGGCGGGCTCGTCGTGGTGGGCGGCGGCTCCGGCTCCGACGTGGTCGGTGGCGGCGGAGGCGGCGGCTTCGGGGTGCCGGTGTCCGGCGGAACCCAGGTCGGGCGCGGCGGTGGCGGCGGTGCGGAACCGTCGTCCGGCGGCTGCGAGGTGCTCGCGGAGGTCTCGCCGGTCTCCTCCACCTCGCTCGACGCGGTGTCGGCGGGGGAGGTGCCCGGCGGCGGGGGCGGTGCCAGCTGAGGTGGTCCCACCGGCCGCGGCACCCCCGGGTAGCCCGTGGTGGTCAGCAGCGTCGTCCCGCTCGGCGAGACCGCGGGGAACTGCTCGGCGGCTTCGCGCTGCTGGTCACCGACGACGACGGCCGCGGAGGCGGCGAAACCGGTGGCCACGACCACTCCGGTCGTCGCCCACAGGGCGAGTCTTCGCGACCGCGTCCCGGTCGGTTCCCCGGCCTGCGCGGCGGGGTCAGGTGCTAAAGGGTCCATCGTGTCCCACTCGTTCAGTCCCGACGGCACGGGCCGGCGCACCCGTACCGCTGCTACCGGCGGCGTCCGGTTCGGGCGGAAGTCGACGTTCCGGACGTAGCGCGTGGATCTCGCGACACGGTAGCCGCCTGGGCAAGCCCCGTTCGGGCCGGGTTCCGCGCTCGCAGTCGATCATCCGGGCCGTGCGCTGGTGGTTCCCCGCGAGAATCCACCGTGGGCACACCTTCGGGTGACGTGCGGTCGCGGAGCGTGCGGGGTGCGGTCGGCTCGGCCCCGCGCGGCGGGCATCATGCGAGGTGTGAGCGATCTCGACGACACCTCCGCGACCACCGAGCAGGCCCGGCTGACGGCTTGGGTGCACGGCCACGTGCACGGCGTCGGGTTCCGCTGGTGGACCCGGGCCCGCGCCCTCGAACTCGGCCTGGTCGGCAGCGCCACGAACCTGCCCGCCCGCCGCGTCGAAGTGGTCGCCGAAGGCCCGCGGGACGCCTGCGAGCGGCTGCTGGCGGCGCTGCGCTCCGGCGGGACCCCCGGCGAGGTCGAGCACGTCGCCGAGCAGTGGTCCGAGCCGAAGGGCGACCGCTCGGGCTTCGTCGAACGCTGACCCGCCCCGCCCGGCCCGGTTCCGCCGGTGGTGAACATCGCGGCGGGTAGGCTCTGCCGAACGCCGCACGCAGGCAGCACTCGCGGAAAGGTCGATCGCAGCCGTGCACTTGAAGAGCCTGACGCTCAAGGGGTTCAAGTCCTTCGCCTCGGCCACCACGCTGCGCTTCGAACCGGGCATCACCTGCGTGGTCGGGCCCAACGGCTCCGGCAAGTCGAACGTGCTGGACGCGCTGCGCTGGGTGATGGGCGAGCAGGGCGCCAAGGACCTGCGCGGCGGCAAGATGGAGGACGTCATCTTCGCCGGCACCTCCGGCCGCGCGCCGCTGGGCCGCGCTGAGGTCACGCTCACCATCGACAACTCCGACGGCGCGCTGCCCATCGAGTACACCGAGGTGTCGATCACGCGCCGGATGTACCGGGACGGCGCCAGCGAGTACGAGATCAACGGCAACAGCTGCCGCCTGATGGACGTGCAGGAGCTGCTGTCGGACTCCGGCATCGGCCGCGAGATGCACGTCATCGTCGGCCAAGGCCAGCTCGCCTCCATCCTGCAGGCCAAGCCGGACGAGCACCGCAGGCTCGTCGAAGAGGCCGCGGGCGTGCTCAAGCACCGCAAGCGCAAGGAGAAGGCGCTCCGCAAGCTCGACGCGATGCAGGCCAACCTGACCCGGCTCACCGACCTCACCGGGGAGCTGCGCCGCCAGCTCAAGCCGCTCGGCAAGCAGGCCGAGATCGCCCGCAAGGCGCAGACCGTGCAGGCCGACCTGCGCGACGCCCGGCTGCGGCTCATCGCCGACGATCTGCTGTCCTCCCGCGCCGAGCTGGCCCGCGACCAGGCCGACCAGGAGGAGGCGAAGGCCAAGCGCGCCGAGGTCGAGCGCGGCCTCCAGTTCGCCCAGTCCGAGGAGAAGGGGCTGGAGGAGAAGGTCGCCGCCGACGCGCCGCGGCTCCACCGCGCCCAGGACACCTGGTACCGGCTGTCCGCGCTGGAGGAGCGGCTGCACGGCACGCTGCGGCTCGCCGCGGAACGGCACAAGCACCTCACCGCGCAGAACACCGAGCAGCGCACCGGCCGCGATCCCGACCAGCTCGACGCCGAAGCCGAAGAGGCCGCCGAGCAGGAGATCGAGCTCCGCGAGGAGGTCGAGACGGCCCGCGAGGTCCTCGCCGAGGTGGTGCGCCGCCGCGCCGAGTTGGAGGACCGGCTCAAGGAGGCCGAGCGCGAGCACATGGCCGCGGTCCGCGCCATCGCCGACCGCCGCGAAGGCGTCGCCCGGCTCTCCGGCCAGGTCGAGTCGATGCGCAGCAAGGCGAGCGCCACCTCCGACGAGCTGGAGCGGCTGAACGTCTCGCTCGCCGAATCCCAGGAGCGCGCCGAGGTCGCGGAGACCGCGTTCGCCGACGCCGAAGCGGAGAGCGGCGGCCAGGAGTCCGATGATGCGGGGCTTCCGGAGCGCCAGGCGAACGCGGCCGCGGCCCGGGACGCCGCTCGCTCCCGGGTGGAAGAGCTGGTCAAGGCCGAACGCGCCGCCGAACGCGAGATCGCGTCCTGGCAGGCCAGGGTCGAGGCGCTGTCGATGGGCCTGAACCGCAAGGACGGCGCGGGCGCGCTGCTCGGCGCGGGGGAGAAGGTGCCGGGCCTGCTCGGTTCGGTGGCGGCGCTGCTGACCGTGGACACCGGTGCGGAAGCGGCGCTGGCCGCGGCGCTCGGCGCCGTCGCGGACGCCGTGGCCGTGTCCGGGGTGGACGATGCGGTGCGCGCCCTGGAACTGCTCAAGTCCGACGCCGCGGGCAAGGCCGGGGTGCTCGTCGGCGGCACGGCCGAACCGGACCGCACCGGCTGGCCGCAGCTGCCCGTGGGGGCGGCCTGGGCGGTGGACCTGGTGCGCGCCCCGGACGGGCTGCGCGCGGCGGTGACCACGGCGCTGGATCGGATGGCCGTGGTCGACGACCTGCCCGCCGCCCGCGACCTGGTGCGGCGGTACCCGGAAGTGCGGGCGGTGACCCGCGACGGCGACGTGCTCGGCGGGCACTGGGCCACCGGCGGCTCCGACGACGGGCAGAGCGTCATCGAGGTGCAGGCCGCCGTCGCCGAAGCGGAGCAGGAGCTGGCCGCCGCGCAGCGCCGCCAGGAGCAGCACTCGGCGGCGCTGGAGGGCGCCCGCGCCGAGGAGGAATCCCGCCGCGACGAGGTCCGCGCCGTGCAGGAGCAGATCAACGAGGCGAAGGTCGCCGCGGCCCGCAGCTCCGAACGCGTCTCCAGCCTCCGCAAGGCCGCCCAGTCCGCGGCGGCCGAGGTGGAGCGGGTCCGCCAGCAGCGCGCCAAGGTCGAGCAGTCCCGCGAGCAGGCGCTGGCCTCGCTGGCGGAGCTGGAGGAGCGCCTCGCCGCGGTCAAGGACGAGCAGGAGGAGCAGGCCGAACCGGACACGGAGCTGCGCGACCGGCTCGGCGGCGAGCTCGGCACCCTGCGCCAGGAGGAGATGGACGCCCGCCTCGGCCAGCGCACCGCGGAGGAACGCGCCCGCGCCGTGCAGGGCCGCGCCGACCAGCTGCGCCGCGCCGCCCGGCAGGAGCGCGAGGCCCGCGCCCGCGCCGAAGCGGCCCGCCAGGCCAGGGAGCGCGGCGCCCGCGTCGCGAAGGCCGTCGTGGACGGTGCCGAAGCCGCGCTGGAACGGATCGCGGTGTCGCTGCGGGCGGCCACCGAGGAGCGCGACACCGCGCAGGCGTTGCAGAGCGAGCACGAGCAGGCGCTGGGCGCGGTGCGCGCGCGGGTGCGGGAGCTCAGCGGCGAGCTGGAGAAGCTCACCGACGCGGTCCACCGCGACGAGGTGGTGCGCGCCGAGCAGCGGCTGCGGATCGAACAGCTCGAATCGAAGATCATCGAAGATTTCGGTATCGGCCTCGACGACCTCGCCGAGGAGTACGGCCCCACCGTCCCGGTCCCGCCGAGCCCCGCCGAGGTCGCCGAGTACGAGGCGGCGAAGGAGCGCGGCGAAGAGGTCACCATGCCGCCGTCGGTGCCCTACGACCGCGCGACCCAGGAACGCCGCGCCAAGCGCGCCGAGAAGGACCTGTCGCTGCTGGGCAAGGTCAACCCGCTGGCGCTGGAGGAGTACGCGGCACTGGAGGAGCGCTACCGCTTCCTGTCCACGCAGCTGGAGGACATCAAGTCCACCCGCCGCGACCTGCTGGACGTCGTGAAGGAAGTCGACGAGAAGATCCTGGAGGTCTTCCAGTCCGCGTTCCACGACGTCGCCGCCGAGTTCGAGAAGGTGTTCTCGGTGCTGTTCCCCGGCGGCGACGGAAAGCTGGTGCTCACCGACCCGGACGACATGCTCACCACCGGCATCGAGGTGGAAGCGCGGCCGCCCGGCAAGAAGGTCAAGCGGCTGTCGCTGCTGTCCGGCGGGGAGAAGTCGCTGACGGCGGTCGCCATGCTGGTGTCGATCTTCCGGGCGCGCCCGTCGCCGTTCTACGTGCTCGACGAGGTCGAGGCCGCGCTGGACGACACGAACCTGCGGCGGCTGATCATCCTGCTGGACCAGCTGCGCAGCACCTCGCAGCTGCTCATCATCACGCACCAGAAGCCGACGATGGAGATCGCCGACGCGCTCTACGGCGTGAGCATGCGCGGGGACGGGATCACCACGGTCATCTCGCAGCGGCTGCGCGGCGGGAAGGCCGGGAAGTCCGGCGAGGGGCCCGCGCCGGAGGCGGTGGCCGACGGGGCGGTGCCCGCGGACGCGGCGCCCACGTCGGCGCAGGAGGACCCGGCCGCCGCTGGAGCGCAGGACGCGGCTCCCGCTGGAGCGCAGGACGCGGCTCCGGCTGGAGCGCAGGAAGATCCGGCGCAGGAAGATCCGGCGCAGCAGGACCCGGCTCCCGAGCAGGACGCCGCCGCACCCGAGGACTCCGCCGGGAGCTGACCCCGCACGCCCGGTGATCTCGCAGCCGGTTCCCAGCCTCCTCGCAGCTCGCCGCTCTAACTTCGAACTCGTTCCGCGAACGAGACTGCGAAAGAGGGCGGCATGTCGGACCACCACGAAGGGCAGCGGGTCAGCAGGCGATCGATGTTCGCCGGCGTCGGCTCGATCGGCTTGGGCACGCTGTTGGCGGCCTGCGGCTCGCAGGCGGGCGGCAGCACCACCGTCACCACTTCCACCGGGGAGAGCCAGGCACTCACCCCGCAGACCGCCACCGACGCGTCGGACCTGTTCTCCGGCGTGAACACCTGCACGCTCACCCCGGACACCACGCAGGGGCCGTACTACTTCGACGCGGACAAGGTCCGCAGCGACATCCGGGAGGACCGGCAGGGCGTGCGGCTGCGGCTGGCGCTCAAGGTGCAGGACAGCGAGACCTGCGCGGCGCTGCCGAACGCGGTCGTGGAGATCTGGCACTGCGACGCGGCCGGGCTGTACTCGGGCGCCGAGTCCCAGTCCTCCGGCGGCGGCGGGGGCATGCCGCCGGGACCGCCGCCGGAGGACGGCGAGAAGCCGGGCGGTGGCGGACCCGGTGGCGGCGGCGGGGACCAGGACCTGGTGCCCACCGACGACAAGCGCTACCTGCGCGGCGCCCAGGTCAGCAACGCCGACGGCGTCGTCGAGTTCACCACCATCTGGCCCGGCTGGTACACCGGCCGCACGGTGCACGTCCACGTGATGGTGCACGTCAGCAACGAGCGGGTGCTGACCAGCCAGCTCATGTTCGACGAGCAGCTGAACTCGGCGGTGTTCGCGCGGGCCCCGTACAGCGAGCACACCGGGCGGGACACGTTCAACGACGGGGACAACATCTTCGAGGACTCGATGCTGCTGAAGGTGGTGCCGGAGGACGACGGCTACCTGGCGTCGATCGTGCTCTCCGCCGACTCCGACCAGGACGGCGCCTGACCAGCACCGGGATCCCGGTCCGACGATCAGCGATGATCGTTGATCACGCTTCAGCCACTAATAACAGCGAGCATTGCGCAGGACGACCGGCGGTGAACGGCTCACCCGCACCGCGAGCGGGCCGTTCACCTGCGGTTTCAGGCGGAGTCGGCGGTGGCCGCCACCTTCTCCGCTTCGGGCGGCGCCGGGTGCCGCAGCGACAGCAGGCCGCCGACCAGCAGCGTGACGATCACCCCGACGGGCGTGAACCACGGGAACGCCAGCGACGCCTCGCCGCCCTCGCCGTCCGGGAACGTCACGCCGAACGCCAGCACGAGCACCACGACCAGCGTCGCCACGAAGGCGATGATCGCGTCGCTCTGCCGCGCCCGCTTCACCAGCAGCCCCAGCAGGAAGGCGCCGAGCAGCGCGCCGTAGGTGTAGCTGGCGATGCTCAGCCCGATCTCCACGACGGGGTTGTCGGTGCTGCTGAACAGGGACGCGAACACCACGAACACCAGCGCCCAGATCAGCGTCCACACCTTGCCGAGCCGCAGCACGCTCGAATCGTCCGCTCCGCTGCCCCCGATCCGCCGGTACAGGTCGCTGACGGTGGAGGTGGACAGCGAGTTCAGCGAGGACGACAGGGTGCTCATCGCCGCGGCGAGGATGCCGGCGATCAGCAGCCCGGACACGCCGGGCGGCAGCTCGGTCACGATGAACCGGGGGAACAGCTCGTCGTCGCTGCCCATGCCCAACGACGCGGGATCGGCCCCCTGGTAGAAGGACCACAGCTGGGTGCCGATGAACAGGAACAGCGCGAACTGCACCGCCACCACGACCCCGCTGGTGATCAGGGCGAGCTGGCTGTCCCGCAGGTTCCGGCAGGACAGCAGCCGCTGCACCATCAGCTGGTCGGCGCCGTGCGAGGCCATCGCGAACACGGCGCCGCCGATCACCGCGGTGAAGAACGCGTACTGCTCGGTGACGATGGACGACCCGAAGTCGAACAGCTGGAACTTGCCGGCTTCCCAGGCGGTCGAGACCCAGTCCCCGGGCAGCTCGCCCGCGAGCACCACCGCGGCCAGCACCGCACCGGCCACGTAGACGAACATCTGGATCGCGTCGACCCACACGACGGCCTTGATCCCGCCGAGGTAGGTGTAGATCACGGTCAGCACCGACAGCGCGAGCACGATCTGCCAGTAGGAGACGCTGAGGCCGAACACCTCCAGCATCACCTTCACCGGGATCGCGGTGGCGAACAGCCGCAGCCCGTCCGCGAGCAGCCGGGTGATCAGGAAGGTCACCGACGCGGTGCCCTGCAACCCGGAGCCGAACCGCTGCCCGAGGAATTCGTAGGCGCTGACCAGGTTCCCGGCGTAGTACTTGGGCAGCAGCACGAACGCCACCACGACGCGGCCGATCAGGTACCCGATGGCCAGCTGGAGGTAGGTGAAGGTGCCGAGGTAGGCGACCGTCGGCACGCTGATCACGGTCAGCGTCGAGGTCTCGGTGGCGACGACGGAGAAGCATACCGCCCACCACGGCAGGGTCCGGCTGCCGACGAAGTACTCCTGCGAGCTGCGCTGCCTGCCGCTGAGCAGCAGGCCCAGCAGCGGCATCGCGACCAGGTACAGCCCGATCACGATGAGATCGATCGACCTCATTCGGCCTCCAGTGTCGTGGGGTGGGTGATGCGCAGGCTCCGCACCGGTCCGGCCGCGGGTTCGGGCAGGCGCAGCGGTCCGGTTCCGGGGGTGAGCGAGCCGAGCAGCCGGGGGCCGTCGGCGCCGGTCGTGCCGGGCACGTTGCCGGGCAGCCCGTTCCAGGTCAGCCAGCCCAGCAGCGCCGCGAGGTAACCCTCCTTGCCCGCGGCGGGCAACCCGAGGTCGTCGCTGACGTGCAGGTCCACCCCGGTGCCGAGCCTGCGCCGTAGCGCGGCCAGCAGCGCCGGGTTGCGCACCCCGCCGCCGGAGGCGACGACTTCGCGCGCGCGGTGGCGGTGGCAGGCGTCGGCGACGGTGGCGGCGGTGAGCTCGGTGAGCGTGGCGAGCAGGTCGGGCCCGCCCGGTTCGGTGCCGTCGAGGTCGGCGCCGTCGAGGTCGGTGCCGTGCAGGACCTCGTCGAGGTAGGCGGCGTTGAAGTGCTCCTTGCCGGTCGACTTCGGCGGCTCCGCCCGGTAGTAGCCGTCGGCGAGCAGCCGTTCGAGGAGCTCCGGCCGCACCCGCCCCGCGGCGGCGAGCCGTCCGTCGACGTCGCTGCCGGCCGCACCGCCGGTGACGCGGGCCGCCGCGGCGTCGAGCAGCGCGTTGCCGGGCCCGGTGTCGTAGGCGAGCGGTTCGGGGCCGCCGACGACGGTGATGTTGGCGATGCCGCCGATGTTGAGCGCGATGACCGGCCCCGGCCGGTCGGCGAGCCACAGCGCGTCGAGCACCCCGGCGAGCGGCGCGCCGTGCCCGCCCGCGGCGACGTCGCGGGCGCGCAGGTCGGCGATCACCGGCAACCCGGTGGCTTCGGCGATCCACGCGGCCCGGCCGAGCTGGGTGGTGCCGCGGGCCCGCCCGTCCTCCACCCAGTGGTAGAGCGTCTGGCCGAGCGAGGAGATCAGGTCGGCGCCGCCGAACTCGGCGAGGCCGTGCCGGGCGGCGGCGGCGAAGGCGCGGCCGACCTCGGTGTCGAGCACGCAGAACTCCCGCGCGTCCACGGCCGCCGGTGGCAGCGCGGCCTGCAGCCGTTCGCGCAGCGCGGGCGGGTAGGGGACCTCGGCGAACCCGAGCGGCCGCAGTTCGACGACCCCGTCGCCCGCGGTGCTCAGCTCGGCGGCGGCGACGTCGATGCCGTCCATCGATGTGCCGGAGAGCAGGCCGAGGACTCGCCATGAGGACATGCTCAGTGGTGTATTGCACCGAGCTGGGGGACGCAAGCGCCTTTCCGCCATTGTTGGTGAATCGCCCACCTTGGGGTTGTCCCGCTGCTGCTCCGGGCGGGTGCGAGGATGGGCGCCGTGTCCACCTCGAACCTGATCCTGGTCGTCGTTGTCGTCGCCGTCCTGCTGGTGCTGGCCGTGGTCGCCGGCATCGTGCTGGCGCGCAGGCGCCGCATCAGCCTGCGCGAGCAGGAGGCGGAGCGCCCGGCGGTGCAGGGCGGCGGGTACCAGGCGGGCGGCGGGTTCAGCTTCTCCAGCGGTGGGGCGACCGCCGCACCCGCGGAGGCGGAGCAGCCGGAGCACCCGGTCCGGGAACGTCCGGAGACCGAGGGCCAGCCCGGCGTGGGCGACGACGCCGCGGAACCGAGGGACAGCGCGCGCCGCGGCATCGTGGACGTGCCGCTGCCCGCCGAGGGCGAGGTCGAGGCCGAGACCGGCACGCCCCGCGAGCAGCCCGCCGACACCGACACCGGCACCGACACCGGCGCGTCCGAGACCGACGTCGACCGCGTCGAGGACGGCGCCGATGGCGGGGCGGTCGTCGCCGACGAGATCCCCGGCGGCGACTCGACCGGCACCGCGACCCCCGTGCCCGACCAAGACCGGGTGGAGACCCCGCCGGAACCGGCGCCCGCCGCGGAACCGGTCACCGAGGTCGAGGAGATCGAGCCGACCGCGGGCCGCTTGGAGCGGCTGCGCGGCAGGCTGTCCCGGTCCCGCTCCACGTTCGGCCAGGGCCTGCTGGGCCTGCTGGGCGCGGGCGACCTGGACGAGGACTCCTGGGAAGAGGTCGAGGACACGCTCCTGCTGGCCGATCTGGGCGCGGCCACCACGACCGAGATCGTGGAGCGGCTGCGCACCGAGATCGCCTCGCGCGGCGTGCGCACCCCCGACGAGGCGCGGGCGCTGCTGCGCGAGGTCCTCATCGACGCGCTGAGCACCGAGGCGCAGCGCTCGGTGCGCGCCCTGCCGCACGGCGACCCGGCCGACGGCGGCAAGCCCGCGGTGCTGCTGGTCGTCGGCGTCAACGGCACCGGCAAGACCACCACCACCGGCAAGCTGGCGCGGGTGCTGGTCGCCGACGGGCACCAGGTGCTGCTGGGTGCCGCCGACACGTTCCGCGCCGCCGCAGTCGAGCAGCTCGCCACCTGGGGCGAGCGGGTCGGCGCCGAGGTGGTGCGCGGCAACGAGGGCCAGGACCCGGCGAGCGTCGCGTTCGAATCGGTCTCCCGCGCCACCGACAGCGGCGTGGACGCGGTGCTGATCGACACCGCGGGCCGGTTGCACACCAAGACCGGGCTGATGGACGAGCTCGGCAAGGTCAAGCGGGTGGTGGAGAAGCGCGCCCAGGTCGACGAGGTGCTGCTGGTGCTGGACGCCACCACCGGGCAGAACGGGCTGGTGCAGGCCCGGGTGTTCTCCGAGGTCGTGGACGTGACGGGCATCGTGCTCACCAAGCTGGACGGCACCGCGAAGGGCGGCATCGTCTTCCAGGTGCAGCGCGAGCTGGGCGTTCCGGTCAAGCTCGTCGGCCTCGGCGAAGGCCCGGACGACCTGGCTCCCTTCGAGCCCGCCGCCTTCGTCGACGCCCTCCTCGGCTGACCGGTCCCGAACCCCCGGAACCGGTTGCCCGCGCTCGGTGCCGATGAGGTGCGTCCGAGCACCCCGCCGCCGTCCTGCGCCGCGGTCGCGCCTGCGGAACCGCGCCCCGACTGGGCGTTCGGCTACTGGCCGGACGGGTATCCGGAGCGGCTCCGGTTCGCCGCGGGCGAATGGGAGCACCTGGTCGGCGTGCTGCACGAGCTCTCGGCGGAAGGCGACGCGCTGATCGACGGTCTCGTGCGGGACAACCGGGGAGAGGTGTTCGACCGGATTCGCGGGTACTGGGAGACGAAGTCCCAGCTGTGCGGGACCGCGCAGATCTTCCCCGCCGTCACGGCGACCACCACCCTGCTCGCCCAGTCGTGCCGCGAACTGGCGAAGGGCGTCCAGCGAGCGCAGCAGGGCATGCGCACGCTCGCCGAACAGCGTGCAGATGACCGGTTCCTCGACGTCCTGGCCACGGCCCTGGGCTACCTACCGGGTCCCTGGGCGAAAGCGGCGTCCGCCGCCGTGGACGTCGGGGAGTACTTCGCGGTGCTCGCGATCGTGGAACGGATCAAGAGCAACTACGACGCCGACCGGGAAGTCGCCGTCGCACGCCTCGCCGACAGCGGCGCCGCCGCCCGGTTGCGGGAATGGGCGGGCTCGGACACCGAGATCGGTTCCGAGAGCCGGGTCTACTCCCAGGTGGACGCGGGGCTCGAACAGCGGCTGGGAGACGCGCCGTACGACGGCTGGGCCGCGGTGGACGAACCGCACCCCGACCCGGCTTCGGTGCACATCACGGCGGCGCGGGAGGCGCACGTCCTGGGCGGGGACCGCACGGGCGGCGGGCATCTCGCGGGCACGGGTGCTCCGGGCAAGACCGAATTCCCGGCGGAATGGGACCGGGAATTGATCTTGAACAATGCGCGCAGCGTGGGGCGGAATCCGGATCAGCCGCCGTTGAGGACCCAGAGCGGCCGATGGGAGGTGGAAGGTGTGCGGGACGGCGTGTTGATCAAGGTCGTGTTGGCGCCGGATGGCGGTATCGTGACCACCTATCCGCTGGGAGGGCCAGGGACCCAGCAGAATCCGCGTTAGGAACCCATGCACGAGTCGGAGTTCATGGATCGGGTCGACGATCTGCTCGGCAACCTGCTGAATCGGCTTGTGCCGAGGTCGGTGTCGTTCTTGACCGGTGCGGCACGGGCGGGCGAGCACGGACTGGTCTTGGACGAACTGACGGCAGAGATCCGTGGTCGGCACATCCCGCTGTCCCCCGAAGAGGCCGCTGAGCTGCGGGAACTGCTGTACTACTTCGAGCTCCCGGTGGACGCGCTGGACTCGATCAACGATCGGGACGCCGTCCTGGCCTCGTTGAACGTGGTGCGCGCGAAGTGATCCCGGCGGCCGGATCTCGGCTCGGCGCGTGACCTGGTGGTGACCGGGGAACGTCGCCGTAACACGAGGGCCCGGACAGTTCACGGCGGGGAAACGAGCGGACGGATCGCCTGAAACAGGCATTCCCCAGGATGCGCCCAACCGGTTCGCACGGGGAGGCGACGTGAATTCAGGCGATACCGCATGGGTGCTGATCAGCGCCGCGCTGGTGCTGCTCATGACACCAGGGCTGGCTTTCTTCTACGGCGGCATGGTGCGCGCCCGCGGCGTGCTCAACATGATCATGATGAGTCTGGGCGCGATGGGCGTCGTCGGCGTCCTGTGGGTGCTGTTCGGGTACTCGGCCGCGTTTGGCAGGGACCTCGGCGGGCTCGGGCTGCTCGGTGACCCGGTGCAGTTCTTCGGGCTCGACGGGCTGCTCGGCGAGGACCAGCTGTCCGGGACGATCCCGACGCTGGCGTTCGCCGGTTTCCAGGCCATGTTCGCGATCCTGACGGTCGCGCTGATCTCCGGCGCCATCGCCGACCGGGCCCGCTTCGGGCCGTGGCTGCTGTTCGCGGGGCTGTGGGCGACCGTCGTGTACTTCCCGGTGGCGCACTGGGTGTTCGCGTTCGACGAGACCGACGATGCGGGGAACGCGACCGCGGTCGGCGGCTGGATCGCGAACCGGCTCGCCGCCATCGACTTCGCGGGCGGTACCGCGGTGCACATCAACGCCGGTGCGGCCGCGTTGGCCCTGGCGCTGGTGCTCGGCAAGCGGGCGGGCTGGCCGAAGGGCACCGGGAAGCCGCACAGCCTGCCGTTCGTGGTGCTCGGCGCCGGGCTGCTCTGGTTCGGCTGGTTCGGCTTCAACGCCGGTTCCGCGTTGGCCGCCGACAACTCGGCGGCGGTGGTGCTGGTGAACACGCTGGTGGCGACGTGCGCGGCGATGCTGGCCTGGCTGCTGGTGGAGCGGGTGCGCGACGGTCACGCCACCACGCTCGGCGCGGCCTCCGGCATCATCGCCGGTCTCGTGGCGATCACCCCGGCCTGCTCGTCGGTGACGCCGCTGGGCGCGATCGCGGTCGGCGGGATCACCGGCGCGGTGTGCGCGCTGGCTCTGAGCCTGAAGTACCGGTTCGGCTTCGACGACTCGCTCGACGTGGTCGGCGTGCACCTGGTCGGCGGCCTGGTCGGCACCCTGCTGGTCGGGTTCTTCGCCTCCGGTTCGGCGCCCGCCGGGGTGAACGGGCTGCTCTACGGCGGTGGCTTCGACCAGCTGTGGCGACAGGCGGTGGGCGCGGTGGTCGTGTTCGCCTACTCGTTCGCGCTGAGCCTGCTGCTGGCCTGGATCGTCAAGGCCACCGTCGGTTTCCGGCTGAGCCCGGAGGACGAGGCCGAAGGCGTCGACGAGACCGAGCACGCCGAATCCGCGTACCACTTCGGCGACGGTCGTTCCGCGCGCCGCCCGGCGGTGCGCACCGACGGCGCCGACCGCGAGCTGGAGGGCAGCAACGCATGAAGCTGGTGACCGCGATCGTCCAGCCCAGCAGGCTGGATGCGCTCAAGGACGCGCTGGGGAGGCTGGGCGTGCTCGGCATGACCGTCAGCGACGTCCAGGGATACGGCAGGCAGCAGGGCCACACCGAGGTGTACCGCGGCGCCGAGTACGCGGTGGACTTCGTGGAGAAGGTCCGGGTCGAGGTCGTCGTGGACGACGTGGCGGTGGGTGAGGTCGTCGACGGGATCGTGCGCGCCGCCCGCACCGGCAAGGTCGGCGACGGCAAGGTCTGGGTCACCGCGGTGGATTCCGTGGTGCGGGTCCGGACGGGGGAGACCGGGGTGGCGGCGATCTGACACCGGGCGGTTCCGGCCATCGGCCGGAGGGCTGCCGAGGAGCCGGGTGTGGACCAGCAGGTCCGCGCCCGGCTCCTCGTCGTCGGTCCCCCGGTGGAGTTGCGTAGCTCTACTCAGCGGCACCGCGGGCTCTCACGGTCTTGCGGGGCCCCCGGCCACGGCAGACTTCAGCGCGTGCCGGGGCCGAGCCGGAGACCCGCCCGCACCGGGGGTCGGACGGGATCGGGCGGGGGCGGTCCGGGCGCAGACCTGGGGGAGCCGGAACACCGGGGGAACCGCGCCGGAGTACCGGGGCGCTGAGGTCTGGGGATGTGGGCCGGGTCGGGGGACCCGGCCCACCTGAGGAGGAAGAAGGGGGCGGGATCCCGGGAGCCGGTGGGGGCCGGGAGGAGCGGGATCCCGACGGGTGGGGGTGGGAGGGGACTGGGGAAGGGGAATCCGGGGTGGCCCGCACGAGGGGTGGGGCCACCCCGGATTCCCGCGTCCGCCCGCGCGCTCGGCGCAAGATCCGTTTCGCGTAGCCTGGGGACGTCGTGGACATTTCGGACGAGTCCGCCGTGGACGGCGGCCCAGCCCCCGCCCTGCGCGCCCCTCGCCGCGCGCTCGTCGTCCTGGCCGGGCTGCCCGGCGCGGGCAAGAGCACCGCGCTGCACAAGCTGGTCGCACCGCCGGGCACGGTGGTGCTGGACTCCGAGCAGGTCCGGGCCCGCCTCAAGGCGCTGCTGCCCGACGCCGTCCCGTACCGCTGGTACCGGCCGCTGGTGCACGCGGTGCACCGCTCGCGCATCGCCTGGTACTGCCTGCGCTCCCGCGGCCGCGTCGTCGCGCACGAACCCTCCACCCGCGCCACCACCCGGCTGATGCTGGTGCTGTTCGCGCTGCTCAGCGGGCGGCGGCGGATCCTGGTGTGGCTGCACGTCGGACCGGAGGAGGCGTTGGCCGGGCAGCACGCCCGCGGCAGGCTCATCCGGGGTCACGCGTTCCAGCTGCACGTGCACCGGGCGCACCGGATGCACCGGGCGCTGCTGTCCGGGCGCGCGCCGCGCGGCTGGCAGGAGGTGCACCTCTACACGCGCGCCGACGTGACCGGTGGGCTGCGCCTGCTCGGCCCCCGCTGACCTGGCGGCGAGGTGAGATTCGTCCCGATAGCACGGGTGGGTTCGCCCACCCGAACAGATGATCGCTACCCTGGACGACGACGCGGGGGCAGATTCCGCCGCGTCTGGCTGAGACAGCGAGCTGCGAGTGACTGGCAACAGTGCGTGTGCGTGCCAGGTGTGCGCGGCTTGACATGCGCGAGCAGCACCGCCCGCCCTTGGAGACGGCGACGGCGGAGCTGTGTTCGGACCTGACTGTTGCGATCGCCGCGTGCAGTGGACGTCGGTGCAGGGCCGTGACGCATTCCGGTTCAGCCCTGGCGACCACTACCGAGGAGATCCGCTACACCCATGCCCCAAATCGATCAAGCAGTTTCCGGTGTGCTCCTGACCGGCGACGCGAGCTCCGAGCTGCCCGCCGCCGACGTCAACGGCGAGCAGGCCGTCACCGCCGCCGTCGAGTCCGTCGAATCCGCGCTGGCCGAGCAGGCGTCGGAGACGCCCACCGCTGAGCAGGCCCCCGCTGAGCAGGCCCCCGCTGAGCAGGCCGCAGCCGAGCAGGCTCCGGTCGAGCAGCCCGCCGCCGAGCAGCCCGCCGCCGAGCAGGCTGCCGTCGAGGAGCAGCCCGCCGCCGGGCAGGCCCCCACCGGCTTCGACGCCCTCGCGCTCGACCCGCTGGTCCGCAAGGTCCTCGTCGAGCTCGGCTACGAGACGCCCTCGCCGATCCAGGAGCAGACCATCCCGCCGCTGCTGGAAGGCCGCGACGTGATGGGCCTGGCGCAGACCGGCACCGGCAAGACGGCCGCGTTCGCGCTGCCGATCCTCACCAACCTCGACCTCGACGCGCCCGGCCCGCAGGCCCTGGTGCTGGCCCCGACCCGCGAGCTGGCCATCCAGGTCGCCGAGGCGTTCCAGCGCTACGCCAAGCACCTGCCGGGCTTCAACGTGCTGCCGATCTACGGCGGCCAGAGCTACGGCCCGCAGCTGGCCGGGCTCAAGCGCGGCGCGCACGTCGTCGTCGGCACCCCGGGCCGGCTCATCGACCACCTGGACAAGGGGTCGCTGAACCTGCGCAACCTCAAGCACCTGGTGCTCGACGAGGCCGACGAGATGCTGCGGATGGGCTTCATCGAGGACGTCGAGCGCATCCTGCAGTCGGTGCCGGCGCAGCGGCAGGTCGCGCTGTTCTCCGCGACGATGCCCGGCGCGATCCGCAAGATCAGCCAGTCGTACCTGCGCGAGCCGGTGGAGATCTCGGTCAAGACCAAGACCTCCACGGCCACCAACATCACGCAGAAGTACGTGCCGGTGCGCGGCCCGTACAAGCTGGACGCGCTGACCCGCATCCTCGAAGTGCAGACCTTCGACGCGATGATCGTGTTCGCCCGCACCAAGCAGATCACCGAAGAGCTCGCCGAGAAGCTCAAGGCGCGCGGCTTCAACGCCGCCGCGATCAACGGTGACGTGCCGCAGGCGCAGCGCGAGCGGACCATCGGGCACCTGCGCGAGGGCCGGATCGACATCCTGGTGGCCACCGACGTCGCGGCCCGCGGGCTCGACGTGGAGCGCATCTCGCACGTGCTGAACTACGACATCCCGCACGACAGCGAGTCGTACGTGCACCGCATCGGCCGCACCGGCCGGGCCGGGCGCAGCGGCGAGGCGATCCTGTTCGTCTCCCCGCGCGAGCGGCACATGCTGCGCTCCATCGAGAAGGCCACCCGGCAGTCCATCGAGCAGATGGACCTGCCGAGCGTGGACGACGTGAACGACCAGCGCCTCGCCCGCTTCGCCCAGGGGATCACCGACACCCTGGAGAAGGGCGGTCTGGAGCTGTTCCACAACCTCGTGCAGGAGTACGAGCGCACCCACGACGTGCCCGCGGTGGAGATCGCCGCCGCGCTGGCCGGCATGGTGCAGGGCGACCGCCCGCTGCTGCTCGAACCGGAACCGCAGGACAACCGCCGCGGTCACCGCGACGGCGGCTTCGAGCCCGCCGGTACCGACACCGACACCTACCGGGTCGAGGTCGGCCGCCGGAACCGCGTCACGCCGAGCGCCCTGGTCGGCGCGCTGGCCAACGAGGGCGGCCTGCACAGCAAGCACATCGGGCACATCGACATCCGGGCCGAGCACACGCTCATCGAGCTGCCCGCGAACCTGCCCGAGGACATGCTGCGCAAGCTCAGCAAGACCCAGGTCGCCGGCCGCGGCCTGCGGATCAGCCGGGCCGACGGCGAGGTGCTGGCCCGCCGCGGTCCGCGTCCCGGCCGGGACAAGCCGCGCCCGCACCGCAAGGGCGGCCCGCGGGCACCGCAGCAGGGCGGTCGTCCCGGCGGCGGCTACGGTAAGCGCCCCAGCCGCGACCGCACCTGATGACGAGGGCGGCGCGGTCTCCCGTGGAGGCCGCGCCGCCCGCTCGTCCGCCCCGCGCCCGCCGCTCGGACGCGGGCACCCGCCCGGCGGTCGCCTCCGGCGATTCCGGGTGCGGTTACCCTCGACCCTCAGGTACATCATTCGACTCAGGAGCGGCGAGAACCCGTGTTCGACACCCTTAGCGACCGGCTCACCTCGGTTCTGCAGAACCTGCGCGGCAAGGGCCGGCTCTCGGACGCCGACATCGACGCCACGGCGCGCGAGATCCGCATCGCCCTGCTGGAAGCGGACGTGGCGCTGCCGGTGGTCCGCGCGTTCATCGCGGGTGTCAAGGACCGCGCGAAGGGTGCCGAGGTCTCCGGTGCGCTCAACCCGGCCCAGCAGGTCGTCAAGATCGTCAACGAGGAGCTCGTCGGCATCCTCGGCGGCGAGACCCGCAGGCTGGAGCACGCCAAGAACCCGCCCACGGTGATCCTGCTCGCCGGGCTCCAGGGCTCGGGCAAGACGACCCTGTCCGGGAAGCTCGCCAAGTGGCTCTCCGGCCAGGGGCACACCCCGATGCTGGTGGCCTGCGACCTGCAGCGCCCCAACGCGGTCACCCAGCTCCAGGTCGTCGGCGAACGCGCCGGCGTGCCGGTGTTCGCCCCGGAACCGGGCAACGGCACCGGTGACCCGGTGGACGTGGCGCGGCGCAGCCTCGACGAGGCGAAGCGCGCGCAGCACGACGTGGTCATCGTCGACACCGCGGGCCGCCTCGGCGTGGACGAGGAGATGATGCGCCAGGCTGCGGACATCCGGGACGCCGTCCAGCCGGACGAGGTCCTGTTCGTGGTCGACGCCATGATCGGCCAGGACGCGGTGTCCACCGCGGAGGCCTTCCGGGACGGCGTCGGCTTCTCCGGGGTGGTGCTCACCAAGCTCGACGGCGACGCCCGCGGTGGTGCCGCGCTGTCGGTGCGGCACGTGACCGGCCAGCCGATCATGTTCGCCTCCAACGGGGAGAAGCTGGAGGACTTCGACGTCTTCCACCCGGACCGGATGGCGAGCCGGATCCTGGGCATGGGCGACATGCTCACCCTCATCGAGCAGGCCGAGCAGGCGTTCGACGCCGACCAGGCCGAGCAGGCGGCGCAGAAGCTCGGCTCCGGGCAGCTCACCCTGGAGGACTTCCTGGAGCAGATGCAGGCGGTCCGCCGGATGGGCCCGCTGCAGAACCTGCTGGGCATGCTCCCGGGCGCGAACCAGATGAAGGACCAGCTCGCCAACTTCGACGAGAAGCACCTGGACCGGGTGCAGGCGATCATCCACGGCATGACGCCCGCCGAGCGCTCCGACCCGAAGATCATCAACGCGTCCCGGCGGCAGCGCATCGCCAAGGGTTCCGGCGTCACCGTCAGCGACATCAACGACCTGGTGAACCGCTTCTTCGAGGCCCGCAAGATGATGCAGCAGATGGCCGGCCAGTTCGGCGGCTTCGGCGGCGGGGGCGGCAAGAAGGGCAAGAAGGGCAAGGGCAAGAACCGCAAGGGCAAGGCCAAGGGGCCGACCCCGCCGAAGGGGATGCGCGGCATGCCCGGCGGGTTCCCCGGACTGCCCCCGGGCGGACTCCCCGGCGGGATGCCCGGGGCGGGCCCGGACACGTCCCAGCTGCAGGGCGGGCTCAACGAGCTCCCGGCCGGGTTCGACCCGTCCAAGCTGAACTTCGGCGGCAAGAAGAAGAAATGACCGCGCCGCTGCACCTGCGCGGCGTGCTGCTGCCCGAGGGCGAAGCCGGTGAGCTGTGGATCGGCGACGGCCTGATCAGCCGCACGCCGCTGCCCGGCGCGACCACCGCGTTCGACGGCGGGTACGTGCTGCCCGGGCTCGTCGACGCGCACTGCCACGTCGGCATCGGCCCGAACGGCCCGGTCGACCTGGAGGTCGCCGCGCAGCAGGCCGAGACCGACCGGGACGCGGGCACCCTGCTCATCCGCGACTGCGGCGCGCCGATCGACACCCGGCCGCTGCAGGAACGCGCCGACCTGCCGCGGATCATCCGCGCGGGCAGGCACCTGGCGAAGCCGAAGCGCTACATCCCGTACCTCGCCGACCAGCTGGAGCACGAGTCCCAGCTGCCCGCCGCGGTCGCCGAGCAGGCGGCCTACGGCGACGGCTGGGTGAAGCTCGTCGGCGACTGGATCGACCGCGCCGCCGGGGACCTCACCCCGCTGTGGAGCGAGGACGTGCTGGCCGAGGCGATCGCCGTCGCGCACGCGCACGGCGCCCGCGTCACCGCGCACGTGTTCGGCGAGGACGCGCTGCCCGGCCTGCTCAACGCGGGCATCGACTGCATCGAGCACGGCACCGGACTCACCGACGACACCGTCGAGCTGATGGCCCGGCACGGCACCGCGCTGGTGCCGACGCTGGTGAACGTCGAGAACTTCCCGTCGTTCGCCGCGGCCGCCACGAAGTACCCGGACTACGCGAGCCACATGAGCGCGCTCTACGAGCGCGGCGACGCGACCGTGGCCAAGGCGGTCGAGGCGGGCGTCCCGGTGTACGCGGGTACCGACGCGGGCGGTGGCATCGAGCACGGCGTGCTCGTCGACGAGATCCGCGCGCTGCACCGCATCGGCATGTCCGCCGAGCAGGCGCTGGGCGCCGCTTCCTGGGCCGCCCGCGAATGGCTCGGCCACGGCGGCCTGGAGCACGGCGCGGTGGCCGACCTGGTCTGCTACGACACCGATCCGCGCGCGGACCTGGGCGCCCTGCGCCATCCCAGCCGCATCGTGCTGCGAGGCGCCGTCGTCACCTGATCGACGGTCCACCGCGTCCGAAAGCGGATGTGGGGCGGTGAAAGACGAAGGTAATCTGGCGATTCCGCCGGCACCTCGGCGTGCTGGAGAGAACCCACGGCCGAGCGGCGGGATACCCGGGCGAGCGCGTCCCGGAACGCCGCTCGCTCGAGACGGAGGCGCCCGTGCAGGTACCGCAGCCCGAGCCCGCCGAAGGCGCTTCCGCCGCGGACGGGGGGACCGGAACGGCCACCAAGATCCCCACCCCGTCGGCCGAACGCGACCACCGCTGGGGCTTCGGCGCGTTCTTCCTGGCGGAGGCCGTGTTCATCCTCGCCTCGGTGACGCTGGCGGCGCTGTTCGGGAACCCGCGCGAGAGCGCGTGGTTCTCGACCGCTCTGGTGTGCATGCTGATGCTGCCGACGCTGGTCTCCGCGGCCGTCGCCGTGGTCATCACCCTGGTGCGCGGCAACGGCCCGCGGCTGGACTTCGGGCTGCACTGGCGCTGGGAGGACGTCAAGACCGGCTTCGGCATCGGCCTGATCGGGCTGCTCAGCACCACCGTCGCCTCGATGGTCTGGATCAACTGGGTGGGGCCGGAGAACGCGACCTCCACGGTCAGCAGCCTGCTCGACGGGGTGCAGCTGTCCCCGTCGCTGGCGGTGCTGATCTTCCTGCACGTGTGGCTGATCGCCCCGGTGTGCGAGGAGGTCCTCTACCGCGGACTGCTGTGGGGCGCCATGGAACGGCTGCGCTGGAGCCGGATCAGCGCGTTCGTGCTCAGCACCGCCGTGTTCGCCATCGGGCACCTGGAACCGGAGCGCACCTGGCTGCTGCTCATCATCGCGATCCCGATCGGGGTGGCGCGGATGCGCACCGGCAGGCTCACCGCGAGCGTGGTCGCCCACCAGGTGAACAACTTCCTGCCCGCGCTGGGCCTGCTGCTGATCTCCCTCGGGGTCGTCCCGGCGTCCTGAGCGGGACCTGCTGCGGGGCGCGACCGGCCATCTGGCAGAATAGGCGCCTGTTCGCTGCGAGTCGGTCCCTCTCACCGTCCGCGGCCATCGACGTATGAGCCATCCACTCCGTATTTCCCCACACGGCTTGGTTCGCTCACCCGAGCACGAACGAGAGTCTGAGGAGCACCAGCACCCGTGGCTGTGAAGATCAAGCTGGCCCGCATCGGTAAGATCCGGGAGCCGCACTACCGCATCGTCGTCGCCGACTCGCGCACCCGTCGCAACGGCCGGGCGATCGAGACCATCGGTCAGTACCACCCGATGGAGAACCCGAGCCGCATCATCGTCGACTCCGAGCGCGCGCAGCACTGGCTGAGCGTCGGTGCGCAGCCGACCGAGCCGGTTCAGGCCATCCTCGAGGTCACCGGTGACTGGCAGAAGCACAAGGGCCTGCCGGGCGCCGAGGGCACCCTGAAGGTCGCCGAGCCGAAGCAGAGCAAGGAAGAGCTGTTCGCCGCTGCTCTCGCCGCTGCCGGTGAGGACACCGTCGCCGAGGCCACCACGCCCAAGAAGAAGGGCGGCAAGAAGGCCGAGGCGGAGGCCGCTGAGGAGCAGAAGTCCGAGGACGGCCAGGCGTGACGGTCCTCGCGGACGCGCTCGAACACCTGGTGCGCGGCATCGTCGACAACCCCGACGACGTCCGCGTCCAACTCCTCACCACCCGGCGGGGCCGCACCCTGGAAGTCCACGTGAACCCGGACGACCTGGGCAAGGTCATCGGCCGTGGTGGCCGCACGGCGACCTCGCTGCGCACCGTGATCTCCGGGATCGGCGGGCGCGGCATCCGGGTCGACGTGGTCGACACAGATCGATGAGGACGGCATGACCGGTCCGGAGCTGGCCGTGGGCAGAGTCGTGAAGACGCACGGCGTGCGCGGCGAAGTCGTCGTCGACGTGCGCACCGACAGCCCTGAACTGCGGTTCGCGCCGGGCGCGGTGCTCGGCGTCCAGCGGCGCGGCAAGCCCGGACCGGACACGCTCACCGTGACAGCCGCCCGGCCCCACGCCGGGCGGCTGCTGGTGCGCTTCGAGTCGGTGGACGCCATGGACGAGGCCGAGCGGCTGCGCGGTTTCACGCTGACCGTGCGCACCGACGAGCTCGCGCCCACCGACGACCCGGACGAGTTCCACGACCACCAGCTGGAAGGTCTGCGAGTGGTGCTGCCGACCGGCGACGAGGTCGGCGTGGTGCGCGAAGTGCTGCACACGCCCGGCGGCGAACTGCTGTCGGTGCGCACCGCGGACGACGTGGAACGGCTCGTCCCGTTCGTCGCCGCGATCGTGCCCGAGGTGGACCTCGCGGCCGGGCGCGTCCTCGTCGATCCGCCCGAGGGCCTGCTCGGCGACGGCTGACGCGTCGCCCCTCTTCCCGGCTCCGCGCCGGAACTCCCCGCTCGAAGGAACACCCGTTGCGCATCGACGTCGTCACGATCTTCCCCGAATACCTGGCTCCGCTGCGCGCCGCGCTGCTGGGCAAGGCGATCGAGCGGGAGAAGATCTCCGTCGGCGTGCACGACCTGCGCGACTGGACCCACGACGTCCACCGCGCGGTGGACGACAGCCCGTACGGCGGCGGCCCGGGCATGGTGATGAAGCCCGACGTGTGGGGCGAGGCCCTCGACGAGGTGTGCGGTTCCGGTCCGCAGCCGCCCCGGCTGATCGTGCCCACCCCGGCCGGTCGGCCGTTCACCCAGCGCACCGCCGTCCGCTGGTCGGCGGAACCGTGGCTGGTGTTCGCCTGCGGCCGCTACGAGGGGATCGACCAGCGGGTGGTCGACGAGGCCGCGTCGCGGATGCCCGTGGAGGAGGTCTCCATCGGCGACTACGTGCTCGTCGGCGGCGAGGTCGCCACCCTGACCATGGTCGAGGCCGTGGCGCGGCTGCTGCCGGGCGTGCTGGGCAACCCGGCCTCCGCGGAGCAGGACTCGTTCTCCGACGGCCTCCTCGAAGGTCCCAGCTACACCCGGCCGGAGGTGTGGCGGGAGCGGCCCGTCCCGGACGTGCTGCGCTCCGGGAACCACGCCGCCATCGCCCGCTGGCGCCGGGACCGGGCGCTGGACCGGACCTACCGCCGGCGTCCCGACCTGCTGGAGCGGTTGCCCGCCGAGGCGCTGGACAAGAAGGACCGCGCCCGGCTGGACGCGCTGCGCGCCGAGGACGGGGCGGACGCCCCGGACTGACCGCGCCGGCGCTCCCGGGTGCCGTTGTCCGGGGTCGGTTGCGGCGCCTGCCTGCGCGTCTGGCACACTTGACGGGTTGCCGAAGCCGGATTCGATCCGGCGCGCACATCGCAAGCCAACCCCGTGTCAGGCGGCGGCCGCGGTTCAGTCCGGGCCACGATCCGCGAATGCACGGGTGCCTACGACACGGATGAGGACGGACCACCGATGAACACCCTGGACGCTCTGGACGCCCAGTCGCTGCGTTCCGACATTCCGGCCTTCCGGCCTGGCGACACGCTGAAGGTCTACGTCCGCGTCATCGAGGGTTCGCGCGAGCGGAACCAGGTCTTCCAGGGCGTCGTGATCCGCCGCCAGGGCGCGGGCGTCCGCGAGACCTTCACCGTCCGCAAGATCTCCTTCGGTGTCGGCGTGGAGCGCACCTTCCCGGTGCACACCCCCAACATCTCCAAGATCGAGGTCGCCACCCGCGGCCAGGTGCGTCGCGCGAAGCTGTACTACCTGCGCGAGCTCCGCGGCAAGGCCGCCAAGATCAAGGAGAAGCGGGAGCCGATCGGCGCTTCCTGACGCGGAACTCCCGCCATCGGCGGGTGACTTCGGACGACCCGGGTGCCTCGTGCACCCGGGTCGTCCTTTTTGTTGCCCTGCAGGCGATTCCCTTGATCCACGATCAGGTGAACGAGCCGGTGGGTCGTGGCGCATCACACCCCGGCTCCGTTCGCGCCGGCCCGGCACCGACCGCTCGCGGCGGGGGAATCCGCACGTCACGGCCGGGATGCGCGCGGCGGCCGCGCGTGCGGGCGGGCAGGGGGACTCCGCCGGGGCGCTCCGCGGTTCCAGTAGCCTGGCCGCGTGGCCGACGTCATGCGCTCTACCGGACCAGAAGAAGAGCCTCGCGAAGGCGCGGCTGCCGAACACGCCGAAGGGGGAGGCCGCCGCTCGCGGGGCGGTCGTTCGCGCGAGCGGAAGGGATCGTTCTGGCGGGAGCTGCCGATCCTGGTCGTGACCGCGCTGGTGCTGACGATCCTGATCCAGGCATTCCTGGCCCGGGTCTACGTGATCCCCTCCCAGTCGATGGAGCAGACGCTGCACGGCTGCGACGGCTGCCAGAACGACCGGGTGCTGGTGGACAAGATCTCCTACCGGTTCACCGACCCCGATCCGGGCGACGTCGTGGTCTTCCGCGGCCCGGAGACGTGGGGCCAGAACGACTTCACGGTCGAGGAGCCCTCGAACCCGGTGGTCGGCTTCATGCAGAGCGCCATGTCGCTGGTCGGCTTCGGCTCGCCCGACGAGAAAGACTTCGTCAAGCGGGTCATCGCTACCGGCGGGCAGACCGTCGAGTGCTGCGACGACCAGAACCGCATGCTGGTGGACGGCAAGCCGCTCAACGAGCCCTACATCTACTGGGAGCCGGGCCGCGGCAACGTGCAGAAGGAGTTCTCGCCGGTCACCGTTCCCCAGGGCTACCTGTGGGTGCAGGGCGACAACCGCAACGACTCCAGCGACTCCCGCATCCAGGGCGGTGGCGGCGTCAACGGTGCGGTGCCGGTGGACAACGTGATCGGCAAGGCCCAGGTGATCGTGCTGCCGCCGCAGCGCTGGCAGAGCATCGAGGAGACCGACCCGCAGGCCGACGCGCTCGGCGCGCCCGCCTGGCAGGCGGGGCTTCCCGCGGGGATCGGCTTCGCCGCCGCCTTCCCCGTGCTGTGGGTGGGGCGCAAGTTCTCCGCCGCAGTCCGGCAGCGCCGCCAGGAGCGGCACTGACGGTGGGTGCACGGCTCGCGGTCGCCGGGGCGGGGTGGCGCCCGCCGCGGCCGGTGATCCGCCGCAGCAGCGGGAACTGGGCACTGCAGAGCGCCGTGGACCGCAGCGGTCTGGGGCCGGTCGCCGGGGTCGACGAAGCGGGTCGCGGTGCCTGCGCGGGTCCGCTCGTGGTCGCGTCCTGCGTCCTCCGCCCGGGGGACGCGCGGCGGTTCGAAGGGCTCACCGACTCGAAGGTGCTGACCGAGGCCGAGCGGGAGCGGCTCCACGAGGTGATCCTGCGACGCGCGGAAGCGCACTCGACGGTGGTCATCGACGCGGAGGACGTGGACGCGCTCGGCATCCACGTGGCGAACCTGGAGGGCATGCGCCGCGCGGTGGCGCGGCTGCCGGTGCACCCCGGGTACGTGCTCACCGACGGCTTCACGGTGCAAGGCCTGGGGGCGCCGAGCGTCGCGGTGCTCAAGGGGGACCTGGTCGCCGCGTGCGTGGCGGCCGCCTCGGTGCTGGCGAAGGTCACCCGGGACCACATCATGCGCGACCTGCACGAACGGTGGCCGAGGTACGGGTTCGCCGCGCACAAGGGCTACTGCACCGCGGACCACACCGCGAGCATGCGCGCGCACGGGCCGTGCGCGGAGCACCGCTGGTCCTACTCGAACGTGGTCGCCGCGGCGCGGTTGCACGGGATGCGTTCGCCGCGCGCGATCATCAGCAAACCCGGTCTGTTCGATGCTTCTGAGGGGGAAGTGGTGGACAATGGGAGAACGTAGGACGAACGACGGGGAAGGGCTCGCACTGCGATGAGCGCCGAGGATCTCGAAAAGTACGAGACCGAGATGGAGCTTCAGCTCTACAAGGAGTACCGCGACATCGTCGGGCAGTTCACCTATGTCGTGGAGACCGAACGGCGCTTCTACCTGGCCAACGCGGTGGACGTGCAGGTCCGGAACTCCGATTCCGAGGTCTACTTCGAGGTGTCCATGTCGGATGCGTGGGTGTGGGACATGTACCGGCCCGCGCGGTTCGTGAAGAACGTCCGGGTGATCACGTTCAAGGACGTCAACGTGGAGGAGCTGGACAAGCCGGACCTCCGGTTGCCGGAGAACGGGCCGTTCGGCGGGAGCTGAGCGGCAGCGGGCGGAGGGGCGCCCGGAACGGATGTCGGTGGAACGGGTGATCACCTGCGGGTGGTCACCCGTTCTGCGTTTCCCGGACGGGTGCCTGTAGCCCGTTCCCGCTCGAGTTGTCCACAGGTCGTCGATCCATCCACAGATTTCCCATTCGGGTCTGGTGGGTGCGATCCGGCCGGGGCAGTTTGGAATGGAGCCCGGAGATCCGCTCCGGGATTCCACTCCAGCCCGGGAGGACATCATGGCGGTGCGAACGCTCGACTACCGGCCGTTGCGCGGCGCGCTCTCCGACTTCTCCGAACGCGGAACGCACGCGTTGGGGCGAGCGGGCGAACGGCTCGCGGCCGAACACCTGGAGCGGCTCGGTGTTTCGGTGCTCGCGCGGAACTGGCGGACCGCGCGGGGCGAGCTCGACATCATCGGCACCGACGGCGACCTCGTGGTGTTCTGCGAGGTCAAGACCCGCTCCGGCATCGACTACGGGGCGCCGCTGAACGCGATCGGGCCGAACAAGATCCGCCGGCTGCGGGAGCTGGCGCGGGCGTGGCTCGCGGAGCGGCGGCTCGTCGGCTGCTGGGTGCGGTTCGACGTCATCTCCATCCTGTGGCCGCCGAAGGGCCCGATCACCCTCGACCACCTGCCGGGGGTGTTCTGAATGGCGCTGCGGCGGACCTGGGCGGTCGCGCTGTTCGGCGTGGACGGCCGGCTGGTCGAGATCGAAGCGGACGTACGCCGGGGCGGGCTGCCGAACGTGCAGCTGCTCGGACTGCCGGACACGGCGCTGCAGGAGGCGAAGAACCGGGTGCGTGCCGCGGTGCAGAACTCCCGGGAGGACTGGCCGCAGAGCTGCGTGACGCTGGCGCTCTCCCCGGCCGCGCTGCCGAAGGCGGGGACCTCGTACGACCTGGCCCTGGCCTGCGCGGTCCTGGCCGGGGCCGAACAGGTTCCCCCGCGGTTGCTGGAGGGAACGGTGCTGTTCGGCGAACTGGCGCTGGACGGCCGGATCCGATCGGTGCGGGGGCTGCTGCCCGCGCTGCTGGCGGCCCGGCGGGAAGGCGTGCGGCGGGCCGTCGTGCCGGTGGAGGGCCTGGCCGAAGGGCAGCTGGTGGACGGGCTGGAGGTGCTCGGCGCGCACGACCTCGGTGAGGTCATCGGCTGGCTGCGCGGCCAGGCGGAACTCGCGGACCGCCCTGCCGAGCCGACCGCTGGGCAGGCCGTCGAGGCGGAAGACCTGGTGGACGTGCTGGGGCAGCCGGAGGCGCGGTGGGCGCTGGAGGTGGCCGCGGCGGGCGGGCACCACCTGCTGCTGGTCGGGCCACCGGGCACCGGCAAGACGATGCTGGCGCGGCGGTTGGGCGGTCTGCTGCCGGACCTGACCCGGCAGGAGGCGCTGGAGGTCACCGCGATCCACTCGGTCGCCGGTGAGCTCCGCGGTGGGGCTCCGCTGGTGTCGGCGCCGCCGTTCGTGGCGCCGCACCACTCGACTTCGGTGCCCGGGCTGATCGGCGGCGGATCGGGACTCGCGCGACCCGGAGCGGTCAGCAGGGCGCACCGCGGCACGCTGTTCTTGGACGAGGCCTGCGAGTTCGGGCCGCAGCGGCTCGAAGCGCTGCGCACCGCGCTGGAAGAGGGCGAGGTCCGGTTGTCCCGGCGGGACGGCACGCTGCGGTACCCGGCGCGGTTCCAGCTCGTGCTGGCCACGAACCCGTGCCCGTGCGCTCCGGCGCGCGATGCCGACTGCCACTGCGCGCCGCAGGCCAGGCGACGCTACTTCGGCAAGCTCTCCGGGCCGTTGCTGGACCGGGTCGACCTGCGGGTGGACATGCGTCCGGTCACCGCGATGACCATGCGCGGCGGCGAGCCGCCGGAGTCGTCCGAGGTGGTCCGGGCGAGGGTGGCCCGGGCGCGAGAAGTCGCCGCCGAGCGGTGGTCGGAGCGCGGGTGGCGGACCAACGGCGAGGTTCCGGGTCCGGTGCTGCGCCGCGAGTTCGGCCTGCCTGGGAAGGTGACCGCGCTGCTGGACCGCGGGCTGGACGCGGGCGCGGTGACCGCGCGCGGCGCCGACCGCTGCCTGCGGGTGGCGTGGACGCTGGCCGATCTGGACGGGCGGGAGCGGCCCGAGGCCGAGCACGTGGCCGCGGCGCTGGCCTTCCGGGAACGGAGGCCGGCGTGAACGCCCCGGTGCAAGTGGTGCGGACAGTGCTGAACGGATGGGCATCGTGCGAGGCCTCCGCGCACGTGGCGGCGTCCCGTGGAGAGCGGGGTGCGCGATGACCGGCACGGCGCGGGACGAGCGGCTCCGCGCGGCCCGCGCGTACCTCGCGGCGGTGGCGGAACCGCCGGCTCCGGCGCTCGCCGGGTGCGTCGCCGAGCACGGGCCCGTCCGGGTCGCCGAACTGGTCCACCGCGGTGTCGCTCCGGCGGCGGTGGCCGACGAGGTGGAGGCCCGCCGGGAACACGTCTCGGGGGCCGGGCTCCTGGCCGCCACCCGGAGCAGCGGAGCCCGGCTGCTGGTCCCGGAGGACCCGGACTGGCCTGCGGAGCGGTTCGCGCTGCTGGCCGGGGCGGCCGAAGTCGGGGTGCCGGGCCTGGCCGCGCCGCTGGCGCTGTGGGTGCGGGGCCGGGCGGAACTCGGCCCGGCGTTGGGGTCCTCGGTGGCCGTGGTCGGAGCCCGAGCGGCGACCGGGTACGGCGAACACCTGGCGGCGGAGTTGGGCCACGGCCTCGCCGCGTCCGGGGTCGCGGTGGTCTCCGGCGCGGCCTACGGGATCGACGGGGCGGCGCACCGGGGCGCGTTGGCGGCGGGCGGTACCACCGTCGCCTTCCTGGCCTGCGGCATCGACGTCGACTACCCGGCCGGGCACGGGCGGCTGCTGCGGGCGATCGCGGCGCAGGGGCTGGTGGCGACCGAGTACGCCCCGGGAACGACGCCTCGGCGGCACCGCTTCCTGGTGCGCAACCGGCTGATCGCCGCGTGCGGGCACGGCACCGTGGTCGTGGAGGCGGGCGCGCGCAGCGGTGCGGGCAACACCGCCAACACCACTGATGCGCTGGGGTTGCCGCTGATGGCGGTGCCGGGTCCGGTCACCTCGGCGAGCTCGGTGGGGTGCCACGACATGGTCCGGGCGGGAAAGGCGGTGCTGGTGACCTCGACGGCCCAGGTGCTCGAAATGATCAATCCGCTGGGTGCGGCGCCACCGGTGGATCCGGTGGCCGCGGACCGTCCCACCGACGCGCTGGAACCACGGGCACGCCGGTTGCACGATGCGATCGTTGCTTGCAACGGCGCCGATTCCGGGCGGCTCGCGCGCGAATGCGGATTGCCGGTGCGCACGGTGCGCGCGCTGCTGCCGGAGCTGGAACTGGCCGGACTGGTCGAGCGGAAGGAGGGCGGCTGGATCGCGGCGGGCGGGTGAACGGCCCGCGACCGGCAGCAAGCGGCGATGGGATCGCGTTCACGGCGTGGCCCCCTTGACCGGGCCCCGTCCAGGGGCGAGCGTTTGCGATATGGAACGCACACGGTCCGGCGCGACCGCGAGAACCGACCTCCGGGCGGCTCGGGCGGCGTTGCCGGCGGAGCTGGGCGGGGCCGCGGACGGGTTCCAGCGGCACCTCGCCGCGGAGCGCGGACTCTCGGAGCACACCGTGCGGGCCTACCTCGGAGACGTGTCCTCGTTGCTGGCCGACGTCGCCGCGCACGCGGGACCCGGCGCCGGTCTGCACGCGGTGACCCTGCCCGCGCTGCGCTCCTGGCTCGCCGGGCAGCACGCCCAGGGCATCAGCCGGGCGACGCTGGCTCGCCGGGCGGCGTCGGTGCGGACCTTCACCGCCTGGGCGCACCGCACCGGCCTGCTCGCCGCCGACCCGGGACCGCGGCTGGCCGCGCCCGGCAAGCACCGCTCGCTGCCCGCGGTGCTGCGCGCCGACCAGGCCGATTCCGCGATGGCGGCTTCCGCCTCGGGCGCGGAGCAGGGCGACCCGGTCGCGCTGCGCGACCACGCGCTGCTGGAACTGCTCTACGCGACCGGCGTCAGAGTCGCGGAGCTGTGCGGTCTCGATCTCGATGACATCGATCGCGAGCGCAGGCTGCTGAGGGTGCTGGGCAAGGGCAAGCGGGAACGGGCGGTGCCGTTCGGCGCACCGGCCGATGCGGCACTGGAACGGTGGCTGTCGGCGGGACGGCCCGCGCTGCGCACCGACCGGTCCGGGCCCGCGGTCTTCCTCGGCGCGCGCGGCGGCAGGCTGGACCAGCGCATGGCCCGCCGGGTCGTGCACGACGCGGTGCAGGCCGTGCCGGGCGCGGCCGACCTCGGGCCGCACGGCCTGCGGCATTCGGCTGCGACCCATCTGCTCGAAGGAGGAGCAGACCTCCGTAGCGTTCAGGAGTTGCTTGGTCACGCTACGCTCGCAACGACCCAGCTTTACACCCACGTGACCGTCGACCGGCTGAAGGCGATTCATGACCGAACCCACCCCCGTTCCTGACGACGCCGGGGGCGGTGCCCGCACCGTGGCCACGGAAGCGACATCGAGATCGACGTCGTCGAGGGCGAACCTCCCCGGCGAGCCGACCCCGCAGCGCAGCCGAAACGGCCGTGGCACGAGCTCCGCGACCAACGGCGCGAAGGTCAACGGCAGCCGGCAGCCCGAGGGCGCGGCCGCTTCCGAGCGGGCCGCCGCGCAGCCGGAGCGCGCCACCCGATCCAGGGGCGACCAAGAGGCTGACGCGGCGAAGCCCCCGGTCTCCGCGCGCCTGCCGTACCTGGTGCCGGACGACCAGCGCAGCGCCGACGAGGTCGAGGCCGGCATCGTCGCGCTGTGGCAGGCCTTCGGCGAACACCGCGACCAGGGGCTGCGGGACCGCTTGGTGCTGCACTACGCGCCGCTGGTCAAGTACGTCGCGGGCCGGGTCGGTACCGGGCTGCCCTCCCACGTCGAGGTTTCCGACCTGGTGCAGTCCGGAATATTCGGCCTGGTCGACGCGATCGAGAAGTTCGAGCCGGAACGCGGCCTGAAGTTCGAGACTTACGCGATGCAGCGGATCCGGGGCGCCATCCTGGACGACCTGCGCGCGCAGGACTGGGTGCCGCGTTCGGTCCGCAGCCGGGCCCGCGACCTCGAACGGGCGTTGGAACGGCTCGAAGCGAAGCTGCAGCGGCACGCCACCGACGTCGAGCTGGCCGACGAACTCGACGTGTCCGCCGACGAGCTGCGCGAGCTGTTCGCGCAGCTGCAGATGACCAGCGTCGTCGCCCTCGACGACCTGATCAGCGTCGGCTGGGGTGGCACCGCCTCGCTGGCCGAGACGCTGCCCGACGACCGCGCCGAGGACCCGGTGGCCGCCCTGGTGGATCGGGACAGCCGCAGGCAGCTCGCCGAGGCGGTGGAGCGGCTCAGCGACCGCGACCGGGTCGTGGTGACGCTCTACTACTTCGAGAACCTGACCCTCGCCGAGATAGGCAAGGTCCTCGGCGTGACCGAGTCCCGGGTCTGCCAGCTGCACACCCGCGCGGTCCTGCGGCTGCGGAGCAAGCTCACCGAACCGCAGGGCTGAGCTCGGCGGACGGGCGCGGTTCGCCGGACCACGGCAGCAACCGGACCGCGCCGCCGCCGAGCAGGAGCATCGGGTCCTGGTAGCGCTCGCCCCGGCGAGCACCCCAGTGCAGGCAGGCCGCGCCCGAACAACCGGGATGGCCGGGTTCGAGCAGGCCGAGCGGCGTGCCAGCACCGACCCGGTCACCGCGCTCGACCGAGGCGCGGACCGGTTCGTAGGTGGTGCGCAACCCGCCCGCGTGCTCGACCGACACCAGCGGCCGGCCCGCGACGAGTCCGGCGAAGCGCACCACGCCGGGGCCGGCGGCGAGCACCACCGCCCCGGGTGTCCCGGGCAGGTCCACGCCGCGGTGGCCGGGGCCGTAGGCGGTGGTCGGCGCCTGGAACGGCCGCGACACCGTCGAACCGGGCAGCGGCAGGCGGAAGCCGTGGCCACCGGTGGGCGCCGCGGATCGCTCGGCCGTGGCCCCCTCCATCCCGAGCCCGGCCGTGGCGGTCCTGGGCGTCGAGGCGGAGACCGGCGCGGCCCCGGGCAGCACCGCGACCGGCAGCAGCGCGACCGACAGCACCGCGACCGGCAGCAGCGCCGACAGCGCCAGCGCGGCGATCGGCCCGAGCGGGGACCCGCTTGGCGGTCGGGGTGGTGACGGGCGGTGGCCGGGCCGCCCACCAGCGCGGGAGCCGGGTGTGCGGGGGAGCGGGAGCATGGTTCCACCGTGGCCCGCGCTGCCCGCCGCCGACAGGGGTGATCCGGGAATCTGTGGATGGACCGGCGCCCTGTGGACAACTCGTGACCGCGCCCGGGGGGTCTTTGCCGGTCGAGTACACTGTGACGGCGGTTTCGTGTGCGCACGATCCGACTTCGCGTGTCCGCGCGTCGCCGCCGGAAACCCGATCCCGGAGCAACGACCGGTTCGGGGAACCGACAACTCCAGCTCTCCCACGACGCCCGACGGCTGTGCCCGGTGGTGTCGATGTCGGCGCCGCACGGCGTCGAGCCGCCCGGCAGGCCCGGACGGGCCGCCACCGAGCGGCGGGGGATGCGGTTCGTCGGTCCGGCGCGGCAGCGGTGCCTCCGAGGTCCCGGCCGTCGAGGCCAGGGCGGGGGCATCGAACGCGGGCACCAGGGCGGCAGGTCACCCGGCCCGCCGCGAGAACCGAAACCCGCGCACCGCTCGGCGGTGCGCCCGACACAAGAGGTGCGAACAAGGCCATGGCCGTCGTCACCATGAAGCAGCTGCTCGACAGCGGCGTGCACTTCGGGCACCAGACCCGGCGCTGGAACCCGAAGATGAAGCGCTACATCTTCACCGAGCGCAACGGCATCTACATCATCGACCTGCAGCAGACGCTGTCGTACATCGATGCGGCGTACGACTTCGTCAAGCAGACGGTCGCCCACGGCGGGACGATCCTGTTCGTCGGCACCAAGAAGCAGGCGCAGGAAGCGATCGCGGAGCAGTCGCTGCGCGTCGGCATGCCCTACGTGAACCAGCGCTGGCTGGGCGGCATGCTCACGAACTTCCAGACGGTGCACCGCCGTCTCCAGCGGCTCAAGGAGCTGGAGGCGATGGAGCAGACCGGCGGCTTCGAGGGGCGCACCAAGAAGGAAATCTTGATGCTGACCCGCGAGAAGGACAAGCTGGAGAAGACCCTCGGCGGCATCCGCGACATGTCCAAGATCCCCAGCGCCGTCTGGATCGTGGACACGAAGAAGGAGCACATCGCCGTCGGCGAGGCTCGCAAGCTGAACATCCCGGTCGTCGCGATCCTGGACACCAACTGCGACCCGGACGAGGTCGACTACCCGATCCCGGGCAACGACGACGCGATCCGCTCCGCCGCGCTGCTGACCCGCGTGGTGGCCGACGGTGTCGCCGCCGGTCTGATGGCCCGCAGCGGCCGCGGCAACGGCGTTGCCGAGGGCGAGGAGAAGCCCCAGCCGGCCGGCGAGGAGCCGCTGCCGGAGTGGGAGCAGCAGCTGCTGACCACCGGTTCCGGTGAGGGTGCGGCGAAGGCCGACGAGCCCGCCCAGTCCTGATTCCGACCGTGCCGGTCACCCCAGCGGTGACCGGCACGATCATCGGGTCTCCCGGCCGCACCGCGGCTCGGGGCCCAGCGGCGGCGGGCGTCGAGCACGACCCGCCGCCCATTCGCGTCGCGAGCGGCCGCGGACGCACGTGCTGCCTCCGCTGCCGCCGCTGATCTTCCGCTGTGCACACATTCCGAAAAAGGACGGACCCGCACGATGGCGAACTACACTGCGGCCGACGTCAAGCGTCTCCGTGACCTGACCGGCGCCGGCATGATGGACTGCAAGAAGGCCCTCACCGAGACCGACGGGGACTTCGACAAGGCCGTGGAGGTCCTGCGCATCAAGGGTGCCAAGGACATCGGCAAGCGCGCCGAGCGCTCCGCCGCCGAGGGCCTGGTCGTCGCCGCCGGCGGTGCGATGATCGAGCTGAACAGCGAGACGGACTTCGTCGCCAAGAACGACGAGTTCATCGCGCTGGCGGACAAGGTCGTCGAGGCCGCGAAGGCCGCGAACTCCTCCGACCTGGAGACGGTCAAGGCCGCCCCGCTGGGCGACAAGACCATCGGTGAGGCCGTGCAGGACCTCGCCGTCAAGATCGGCGAGAAGCTGGAGCTGCGCCGCGTCGTCGTCTTCGACGGCCAGGTGACCACCTACCTGCACCGCCGCGCCGCGGACCTCCCGCCGGCCGTGGGCGTGCTGGTCGAGTACACCGGCTCCGACGAGGACGCCGCGCGCAACGCCGCGATGCAGGTGGCGGCCCTGAAGGCCACCTACCTCAGCCGCGACGACGTCCCCGAGGACGTGGTGGCCAACGAGCGCCGCATCGCCGAGGAGACCGCGCGCGCCGAGAACAAGCCGGAGCAGGCCCTCCCGAAGATCATCGAGGGTCGTCTGAACGGCTTCTTCAAGGAGAACGTGCTGCTCGACCAGCCGTCGGTGCAGGACAACAAGAAGACCGTCAAGGCCCTGCTGGACGAGGCAGGCGTGACCGTGACCCGCTTCGCGCGGTTCGAGGTCGGCCAGGCCTGATCCCGCCCGGCGCGGCGGTCCTCCGACCGCCGCGCCGGTTCCGCGTCGCCGCCACCGGACGATCCCGGTGGCGGGGTTCGCGACCCGCACGCCCCGCCTCCGCCCAGTGGGAGGGCGGGGCGTTCGCGCAGCGCAGCACAGGTGGTGCTGCACGATCACCGTGGAACAACGGCCCTCCAGGAGGAACCCAGTGACCGACGACGGCACGTCGGAAGACGGCTACGGGCGTGTGCTGCTCAAGCTGGGCGGTGAGATGTTCGGCGGTGGCGCCGTCGGCGTCGATCCGGACGTGGTGGGAACGGTGGCCAGGCAGATCGCCGAGGTCGTCGCGAGCGGGGTCGAGGTCGCCGTGGTCATCGGCGGCGGGAACTTCTTCCGCGGTGCGGAGCTGCAGCAGCGCGGCATGGAACGCGCCCGCGGCGACTACATGAGCATGCTGGGCACGGTGATGAACTGCCTGGCGCTGCAGGACTTCCTGGAGCGCGAGCACGACATCGACACCCGGGTGATGACGGCGATCGAGATGGGCCAGGTCGCCGAGCCGTACATCCCGCGCCGCGCGAGCAGGCACATGGAGAAGGGCCGCGTGGTCATCTTCGGTGCCGGTACCGGGATGCCGTACTTCTCCACCGACACCGCCGCCGCCCAGCGCGCGCTGGAGATCGGCTGCGAGGTCGTGCTGATGGCGAAGGCCGTCGACGGCGTCTACACCGCGGACCCGAAGACGGACCCGACGGCGGTGCGCTTCGACGCGGTCAGCCACCGCGAGGTGCTGGAGCGGGGCTTGAAGGTCGCCGACGCGACCGCGTTCAGCCTCTGCATGGACAACGCCATGCCGATCCTCGTGTTCAACCTCCTGCAGGAGGGCAACATCGCCCGCGCGGTTCGCGGTGAGAAGATCGGAACCCTGGTCAGCACCCCTGCCGCAGCGCCTGCGTGACGCTGCTGAGATCCTGATCGGGTCCGCTGACGACGCTTCACCGCGTCGCGCGGCGCGCACTGCACGTACATCGGCCGCCACACCTAAGGAGCAACCGTGATCGACGAGGCCCTCCTCGACGGCGAGGAGAAGATGGAGAAGGCGGTGCACGTGGCCAAGGACGACCTGGCCACGGTTCGCACCGGCCGTGCCAACCCGGCGATGTTCTCCGGCATCGTCGTCGACTACTACGGTTCGCCGACGCCGCTGAACCAGCTGGCCAGCGTCAGCGTGCCCGAAGCCCGGCTGGTCGTCATCAAGCCCTACGACTCCAGCCAGCTCGCGGCGATGGAGAAGGCCATCCGGGACTCGGACCTGGGCGTGAACCCGTCGAACGACGGTCAGCTGATCCGGATCGCGATCCCGCAGATGACCGAGGAGCGCCGCAAGGAGATGGTCAAGCTCGCCAAGCACAAGGGCGAGGAAGGCAAGATCACCATCCGCGGCATCCGGCGCAAGGTCAAGGAAGGCATCGACCGCGCGGTCAAGGACGGCGACGCGGGCGAGGACGAGGGCACGCGCGGTGAGAAGGAGCTGGACAACCTCACCCACCGCTTCACGGCCCAGATCGATGAGCTCGTCAAGCACAAGGAAGCAGAGCTCCTCGAAGTTTGAGAGGCTGTCTTGCAACTGTGGTTCGCGGCTGCCGGGCCGCTTTCGCCGGCGGCGCCCGCGTGGGCGTCTGGTCGTTTCCGCTCGTGTCCGCCCGGGGTCAGGCCGCAGGCCGCCCGGGTGCCGGGTGTGCTGGACCCGGGCGACCTTCGGTGACGACCAGCCAGCGCGAAGGTGAGTCCGGGATGTCCGCTTCCGCACCGGACGAGCCGTCGCGCCCCTCCCGGGCGGGTCGTGATCTGCGGGCGGCGATCGCGGTGGGCGTCGTGCTGGGCGCCGCGGTGATCCTGTCGTTGCTGATGCTGCGGCACCTGTTCATCGGCATCGTCGCGGTGGCGGCCGCGGTGTCCACGGTGGAGCTGGCCGGGGCGCTGCGCCGCGGCGCGGACATCCGGGTGAGCCTGCTGCCCGTGCTGGTGGGCGGGCAGCTGATGATCTGGTTGTCCTGGCCGTTCGGGCTGCGTGGCCTGCTGGTGGCGTTCACGATCACGACGTTGGGCTGCCTGGCGTGGCGGTTCCGGCTCGGCGTGGACGGTTATCTGCGCGATGTGACGGCGTCGGTGTTCACCGCCGCGTACGTCCCGATGTTCGCGTCGTTCGCGGCGATGCTGGCGGTGCCGTCGGACGGCGCGTTCCGCGCGCTGTGCTTCATGATCGGTGTGGTGGCCTCGGACACCGGTGGTTACGCGTTCGGCGTCCTGCTGGGCAAGCACCCGATGGCGCCGTCGATCAGCCCGAAGAAGTCCTGGGAGGGCTTCGCGGGTTCGATGCTGACGGGCGCCGTGGCGGGCGTGCTGTCGGTGGTGCTGCTGCTGGGCGGCGAGTGGTGGCAGGGCGCGCTGTTCGGCGCCGCGCTGGTGTGCAGCGCGACGCTGGGCGACCTGATGGAGTCGGTCATCAAGCGGGACCTGGGGATCAAGGACATGGGCAACATGCTGCCCGGTCACGGTGGCCTGATGGACCGGATGGATTCGCTGCTGCCGTCCGCGGTGGTGGCGTGGATGATGTTGTTCTGGCTGCTCCCGCAATGATCGGGTCGGGCGATCCGGCCCGGATCACGCCGAGTCCGAACATCTGGCACTGGCCGGACGTCTACGAGCGGGAGAACCGCGCGCAGGACGTGTCCGGCGCGCTGTGGGCGGCGTTGCGCGCGAGCTGCGACTGGTCCGGCGGCGACGTGGTGGACGTGGGCTGCGGCGACGGGTTCCACCTGGGGGTCTTCGCGGAGTCGGCGCGTTCGGTGGTGGGGGTGGAACCGCACCCGCCGCTGGTGGAGCGAGCGCGCTCGCGGGTGGCCGGGATGCCGGGGGTGGCGGTGCTGCAGGCTCCTGCGCAGCGGTTGCCGCTGGCCGGTGCCTGCGCGGACCTGGTGCACGCCCGGACCGCGTACTTCTTCGGACCGGGCTGCGAGCCGGGGCTGGTGGAGGCCGAGCGGGTGCTGCGGCCGGGTGGCACGCTCGCGATCGTCGACCTGGACGGGTCGTGCTCGCCGTACGGCGACTGGATGCGCGCGGATTCGCCGCGGTTCGACCCGGTCGCGGTGGAGCGGTTCTTCCAGCTGCACGGTTTCCGCAGCGAGTCGGTGCGCGCGGTGTGGCGGTTCGCGGACCGGGCCGAGCTGGCGGCGGTGCTGGGGATCGAGTTCTCGCCGAAGGTGGCGCGCCGGGCGTTGCGGCAGATCTCCGGCTGCGAGTTCGAAGTGGGTTATCGGGTGCGCATTCGCACTCGTCCGGTGGGGCTGCTCCGAGGTTCTTGAACCGGTGCGCCGGCATTGCCGATTCGCGGTGCTCGAAGATTTCTTCCGAATACCGACCGGTACTCGCAGTGTCGGCAAAACACCTGGTGGGAGCGCATGCCGGGTGATCAACGCGCGGTTGCCGACACGTAAAGTAGCGACATTTCCCGAACGGCTGGCAAGACCAACCGACCGGACGATCAAGACTTGTCGTGCACTCGGTCGCAGTCACGCCGAGGTGTCCGGGCCGCGGTTCGGGCGCCCCCGAATGACGCCTTGTTCGCAGCGCTCCGTCGTGATCGACTTGTCTTGGTGACGGAGTGTGGTGCCCGCCGGGCTGATCCGGCGACGACCCCACCGCGGGCCGCGGCGCGGCGGCCGGGCCTCGATCGCGGTCTCGGGGCGAACTCTGAAGTGGCCGGGAACCGGCCGGATCCCGCCGCGAACACGTGCAACAGGAGCGACCAGATGGCCTTTCACGCGGGCGGACCGGTCACCGCGGGATTGAGCCAGGTCGCGCGGATGGACCGGCGCGAACGAGCCGGGCTCGTCCGGGAGCTGTCCCGGCAGCACCCGACCTTCCGGACGTTGTGGCGGCGGTTGATGCTGGCCAGGGCCGTCGCGTTCACCTCGGTGCTGGCCCTGGCGGTCGCGGTGGTGCTGCTGGTGCAGGACGAGGTGCCGGCGCGGTGGGTGTCGGTGCTGGTGCTCGGCGGGTTGGGCGGTTTCGCGCACGTCGCGATCGTGCTCACCGACCACCGGTTCGACCTGCTGCTCGCGGTGCTCGGCGCGCACCGCACCGACCAGTTGCACGACCGCCTCCTCGCCGACGAGCTCTACGGCTCGGGGACGTCCGAGGACGAGCGGGCGGAAGGGGAGGAGCCGCGGGCCGAGCACGACCGCCGCGCCTCCTGACCGGAGGTCAGCTGCGGATGGACAGCGTGCTCGCGATCTCGGTGCCGAGGAAGTGCGTCTCGGCCTCCGCCGGTTCCCCCACTCGCACCACGAGCGGGCCGCCGAACGGTTTGCGCTCCACCACCTCGATGCGCGCGCCGAGGATCATCCCGTGGTCGGTGAGGTAGCGCAGCAGCTCCGAATCCGTGTCCCAGACCCGCGCGATGGTGCCGACGGTGCCCGGTTCGACCTGGTCCAGCAGCCGGGTGGTGGGCTTCTCCACGACGCCGTCCGCGGTGGGGATGGGGTCGCCGTGCGGGTCGTGGGTGGGGTGGCCGAGCTTCGCGGCGATGTGCTCGATGAGCTCGTCGGAGACGGCGTGCTCCAGCGCGTCGGCCTCCGGGTGCACCTCGTCCCAGGTGTAGTCGAGGACCTCCACCAGGAACAGCTCCAGCAGCCGGTGCCTGCGCAGCACGTCGTAGGCGAGCCTGCGGCCTTCCGCGGTGAGTTCGACGCTGCGGTAGCGGATGTGCGTGACCAGCCCCAGCTGGGCCAGCTTGGTGATCATCCCGGAGACGGAGGAGGGGCTGAGCCCCAGCCGCTGCGTCAGCGTCGCGTTGGTCACGGCCACCCCGCGCTCGGTGAGCCCGTAGATCGCCCGGACGTAGTCCTCCACGGACGCCGAAGGGCGTTCGGCCATGCTCGTCATGGCCCCCACGATAGGAGACCGGGTGGTGCCACGAGTGGGTGGACTATCCGGCGGTGGCGGCCTCCGCGCGCCGCGCGCGCCGCCGCAGCAGCTCCCGGAACAGCCCCTGCCCGGGTGCGAACAGGTAGGTGAGCAGGAACAGCGCGGCCTGGCAGCACACGATCATCCCGCCGGTCGAGGTGTCCAGGTGGAAGCTCAGGTAGGTGCCCGCGATCCCGCTGCCGACCGACAGCGCCGCGGCCACCGCCAGCATCCGGGGGAAGCGCCTGGTCAGCAGGAACGCGGTCGCCCCTGGCGTGATCAGCATCGCGGTCACCAGGATGACGCCGACGGCCTGCAGCGCGACGACCACGGTCAGCGCCAGCATCGTCAGCAGCAGCGCGCCGATCCGCCGCGGCTGCAGCCCGATGGCGTGCGCGTGGGTGGGGTCGAACGCGTACAGCGTGAGGTCGCGCCGCTTCAGCACCGCCACCGCCAGCGTGATCGCGCTGATCACCAGCACCTGCGCGATGTCGCCGTCGGTGACGCCGAGGACGTTGCCGAACAGGATGTGGTTGAGGTCGACCTGGCTGGGGATCCGCGAGATCAGCACCACGCCCAGCGCGAAGAGCCCGGTGAACACCACGCCGATCGCGGTGTCGCCCTTGAGCTTCGTGGTGCCGCGCACCGCACCGATCATGGCCACGGACAGGCCGCCGAACAGGAACGCGCCGACGGAGAACGGCAGCGCGAACACGTAGGCCAGCACCACACCGGGCAGCACGGCGTGCGAGACGGCGTCGCCGAGCAGCGACCAGCCGATCAGCGTCACCCAGCAGGACAGCACGGCGCACACCAGTGCCGCCACCACGCTGACCAGCAGCGCGCGCCGCATGAAGCCGAACTGCAGCGGTTCCAGCAGCCAGATCGCGAGGTCGTTCATCGGACTCCTCCCGGCACGCCGAAGGTGCGGGCCAGCACTTCGGGGGCGAGCACGTCGTCGACGGGGCCGTGGGCGAGGACCCGCTGGTGCAGCAGCACGGCCTCGTCGCACAGCGCGGGGGCGCCGGCCAGGTCGTGCGTGGAGATCATGATGGTGCGGCCTTCGTCGCGCAGTCCCCGCAGCAGGTCGGCGATCATGGCCTCGGAACCCTTGTCCACCCCGGCGAACGGTTCGTCGAGCAGCAGCAGCTCGGCGCCCTGGGCGATCCCGCGGGCGACGAAGGCGCGCTTGCGCTGGCCGCCGGAGAGCGCGCCGATGGGGTTGCGCGCGAGGTCGGTGAGCCCGACGCGGTCCAGCGCCTCGGCGACCGCGGCCCGGTCGGCGGGCCGGGCGCGGCGGGTGATCCCCATCCGCCCGTAGCGGCCCATCAGCACCACGTCGGCGACGGTGACGGGGAACGTGGCGTCGATCGCCTCGGACTGCGGCACGTAGGCGACGAGTCCGTCGCGGCGGGCGCGCTTCGGGTCGCGGCCGAGGAGCCGGATCTCGCCGCGGTCGGGGCGCACCAGCCCCATCAGCGCTTTGAACAGGGTGGACTTGCCGGATCCGTTGACCCCGAGCAGCCCGCAGACCTGCCCGGAGGCGATGTCCACGGTCACGTCGTCGAGGGCGAGCGCTTCGCGGTAGGAGACGGTCACGTGCCGGGCCTGCACGCTCATCGGGCACCTCCGGAGAGTCCGGCGACGATGGTCTCGGCGTCGTGGCGCAACAGGTCGAGGTAGGTGGGCACGGGCCCGCCGGGTTCGGACAGCGAGTCGACGTAGAGGGTGCCGCCGAGCCGCGCCCCGGTCTCCTCGGCCACCTGGCGCTGCGCCTTGTCGTTCACGGTCGATTCGCAGAACACGGCGGGCACGTCCTGCTGCTGCACGAAGCGGGTGGTGTTCTTGATCTGCTGCGGGGTGCCTTCGGAGTCGCTGTTGACCGGCCACAGGTACGCCTCCTGCAGGCCCGCGTCCCTGGTCAGGTAGGAGAAGGCGCCTTCGCAGGTGACCAGTGCCCGCTGCCGCGCGGGGATCCGGTCGAGCTCGGTGCGCAGGTAGCGCTCGATCTCGTCGAGCCGTCGGGTGTAGTCGTCGGCGTTGGCGCGGAACTCGGCGGCGTGCGCGGGGTCGATCCGGCTGAGCGCGTCGCGGATGTTCGCGACGTAGGTCTTGGCGTTGCGCGGGGACATCCAGGCGTGCGGGTTGGCGGCGCCGCGGGTGCCGCCCGCGGCGACCGGGATCGGGTCGACGCCTTCGCTCAGGGTCACGTGCGGGGCTTCGCTGCGTTCGACGAACTGGGCGAACCAGCTCTCCAGGCCGAGGCCGTTGTCCAGCACCAGGTCGGACTTCGCGGCGGTGAGCAGGTCGCTGGGCGTGGGCTCGTAGCCGTGCACCTCGGCGCCGGGCTTGGTGATCGAGTCGACGGTGATCCGGTCGCCCGCGACGGCCCTGGTCATGTCGGCGAGGACGGTGAAGGTGGTGACCACCGAGGGCTTGCCGTCCTCGGCCCGTCCGAGCCCGGCGTCGCACCCGGCGACGAGCGGCAGCGCGGCGGCCAGCGCGGCGATCCCGGCCGCGGCACGCCTGCCACACCGGAAAGTTCGCCGCACTGGGGAGTGAAGTTTCGGCACGACGAAACCTTAGCGGACGCGGTCCGGGCGGACCAGGGCCGCCGGTCCCGGCGGGCCGACCCGGACGTGCCGACGGGGCTCGCCTCGGGCCGTGGGACACTGGTGGGCGCTATGTCGACTTCACTTCCGCTGGTCTTCGACGCGCCCAAGCGCGGCCTGCCCCCTCGTCACCTCGCCGACCTGTCGGTCGAGGAGCGCCGCGCCGCGGTGGGCGAGCTCGGGGAGAAGCCGTTCCGCGCGAAGCAGCTCGCGCACCACTACTTCGGCCGGCTCAACGCCGACGTGGAGTCGATGACCGACATCCCCGCGGCGAGCCGGGCCAAGCTCGGCGCGGACCTGCTGCCCACCCTGCTCACGCAGGTGCGGACGCTGGACACCGACGAGGGCACCACCCGCAAGACGCTGTGGCGGGCGCACGACGGCACGCTCATCGAGAGCGTCCTGATGCGCTACACCGACCGCGCCACCGTCTGCATCTCCAGCCAGGCGGGCTGCGGCATGGCCTGCCCGTTCTGCGCGACCGGGCAGGGCGGTCTGCAGCGGAACCTGTCCACCGCGGAGATCGTGGACCAGGTGCGCACCGCGGCCGCGATGCTGCGCGACGGCGAAGTGCCCGGCGGCCCGGGCCGGCTGTCCAACGTGGTGTTCATGGGCATGGGCGAGCCGCTGGCGAACTACAAGCGGGTGATCTCCGCGGTGCGCCGCATCTGCGACCCCGCGCCGGAGGGGCTGGGCCTGTCGCAGCGTTCGGTGACGGTCTCCACCGTGGGCCTGGTGCCCGCGATCAAGCGGATGACCGAGGAGCAGCTGCACGTGACGCTGGCGGTGTCGCTGCACACCCCCGACGACGAGCTGCGGGACACGCTGGTGCCGGTGAACAACCGCTGGAAGGTCGCCGAAGTGCTGGAGGCGGCGCGCGGCTACGCCGACCACACCGGTCGCCGGGTGTCGATCGAGTACGCGCTGATCCGGGACATCAACGACCAGCCGTGGCGCGCGGACCTGCTGGGCAAGCTGCTGCACAAGCACCTCGGCCAGTTCGCGCACGTGAACCTGATCCCGCTGAACCCGACGCCGGGCAGCAAGTGGGACGCCTCGCCGAAGCCGGTGCAGCGCGAGTTCGTGCAGCGCGTCCGGGACGCGGGCGTGCCGTGCACCGTCCGCGACACCCGCGGCCAGGAGATCGCGGCGGCCTGCGGGCAGCTCGCCGCCGAGGCCTGACCTCGGAGATTCCCGGCGGCCTCGCGCGCGGTGAGCCCTGCTCGGCCGACCGCCGCGATGCCCGCCGCGCGCGAGCCCGGATCACCTCCGCCGGAGACCGTCGCCGCCCCGCTTCATCAAGTCGGATGATCCGGATCGGTGGAGCCCCGGAGCACCGCGCCACCGGCGTGGTTGCCGCCGCACGTACCCGCCCGGTGTCGAACGCCCGTCGTTGACCTGCGCGGACGGTGCCGGGCGAGCCGCTGCGACACCCGCACCTCCGCAGCCGGGAGGACATCGGCGCACCCCGCGCAAGGGGTGTCCATCGACCGTGTGGGGCCTCTGGAAAAACGCGCCGCGCGGAGATCATGCTGGTCGTGGTCCCGGCGATGCCGGATCGCTCGGCCCGATGTCGAGACCCCCCGACCGGCATCGGGCCGTCGCCGGCCGGACAGTGCTCCCTTCCCCTCGCACCGCACTGTCCGGCCGGCCTCCCGTCCGGGTCAGCGCACCTCGGCGAGCTTCCCGGTGGCGACGTCGAAGACGAACCCGCGCACCGAGCCCTTCTTGGGGATGAACGGGTCGTCGAGGATCCGCCGCAACGAACGCCGGACGTCCTCGGCGACGTCGGCGAACGCCTCCGCGGCCCACTCCGGTTCGGCCCCGACCTCCTGCCGGAGGGTGGCGGCGAACTCCTCGTCGGTGAACGTCAGCATCCCGCAGTCGGTGTGGTGGACGAGCACGATCTCCTCGGTGCCGAGCAGCCGTTGGCTGATCGCGAGCGATCGGACCTCGTCCGCGGTGATCACCCCGCCCGCGTTGCGGATCACGTGCGTCTCGCCTTCGCGCAGGCCGAGCGCGCGGTAGACGTCCAGCCGGGCGTCCATGCAGGCCACCACGGCGACGTGCTTGGACGGCGGCAGGGGGAGCGGGCCCTCGAAGCCCGCGGCGTAGGCCTCGTTGTTGCGGAGCAGTTCATCGGTGACCGACATGATCGGTGACCTCCTCGTCGTGCTGGATGGCCGGCGTGCCGAGCGGGAGCGGCCGCGCACTTCGCTGCGCGGCCCGCCGACACGCCTGGTCGAACAGCGATCCGCGCCGGGTCGGCCAGAACGGGGTGAGCACCGCACCGGTCATGCGCCCACTCCAGGCGCTACGAGCGGTGCGCGCAAGGGCGCGCCACGTGGTGGGACGCCGCGGTCACCCGTGCGGCGGAGCGCTGCCGGAGGTGCTCAGCGTCGCCGCGTCCGGCGGCCAAGCGATGCACTCGCCGATCGCGTCGCCGATGCCCGCGCGCGGCTCGGCCGAACCGGGAACCGTCACCGCGCCGTCCTGCAGCGCCTCCCGCAAGGCCAGCAGCACGCAGAGCTCGTAGCCGGTCCGGTCCACCCGGCCGTTCCGGTCCACCACGCCCTCCAGCCAGCCCGCGGGCACGACGCCGCGCACGGGGACGTCCAGGCCGGACGGCAGGTAGCGGCCCTCGCCCCACACCCGGGTAGGGCCGTCGACCAGTTCCCCCAGCGCCGCCAGCAGCGGCCACCGGCGCCGGTCGCTGCTGCGGAAGTCCAGGACGTGCAGCAGCGCGGACAGCAGCTGCCGGTGGTCGGAGGTGTAGGTGATGTGCAGCGCGGCCCGCGCGGCCCGTCCCCGGTCCGGCTCGGCGGAACGCCGCAGCAGCGCGTCCGCGTGCTCCTCGGGGGGCGACCAGCGCCGCCAGCGCCCGTCGGGCGGTGCGCCCGCGGCGCGCAACCGGGCGCCGGCGCGGGACCGCAGCTCGTCGATCAGGGTCAGCAGCACGCCCAGCAGCTCGCGGGTCAGCTCGCCCTGCCGGTGCCAGCACAGCGCGGCCAGCAGGGACAGCCGGGCGTTCGTCGACTCGGTGGGCAAGCCGTTCAGCGCCCGGTGCCGCCAGCAGTCGACGGTTTCGAGCGGGACGTCGGCGAACACGTCCGGCGGCAGCCGCAGCTCCCGCAGCCGGTCGAGGCGCTCTATCTCGTGGAGCACCTCGGGCAGCCGTTCCGGCGCCCGGTCCCCGCCCACCTCGTCCAGGAAGGAGTCGGGCAACCGGAGGGAGCGGACGGCGCTGAGCTCGTCCAGCTCCAGGCAGAGCGCGTGCGCGTCGATCCGCGCGGGATCGGCCAGGAACTCGTGCGGTATCCGGTCGCGGCCCCGGGCACCCAGCAATCCGGCGAGCTCGTCGCTCGCCGCCCCCAGACGTGCCAAGACCCACCGGTGCAGTTGCGGCTCCGGGTAATGGCCCACGAAGCGAAACGTAGACCTCCCGTGGCAAACCCGATCGGGCGACCTCTGCTCAACCGCTGATCATCATCGCAGGTCGGGTCGGGGGCCGCTCCGCCGAGCGGGTGCCGGGCGCCACTCGAACGTCCCAACCGGGGCAAGTCCCCGGGTGACGCACCGCGTCAGCGGCGGAAGCCCTTGCGGCGGCGGCGCAGGTCGGCCAGCAGGCCGATCGCGACGATCACGGCGATGCCGATCAGCCAGATGTCCTCGGTCTTGAAGGCGTGGCCGCCGCTGAGGATGCCCTGGTGGTTGCCCACCAGCATGATCAGCAGGGCGAAGACGGTGAACCAGCCGGCGATCTGGGTGCCCTTGGGAAACCCGCCGTGCCAGCCCCACTCGACCGACGGCTCGTCTGCCGGGTCGATGGCCTGACTGGGCTTGGTGTCCAGTTCCGTGCTCGCCACGTACCCTCCTGCGCCACAACCCGCCACCGGGGCGGTTGAACCTGCTACTCGGCGCGGCACGCGCCACGCGTAGCCCATCTTCGCATAGCGCGAGCGCGCGCCGGTGCGCTGGTGGCGCAGCCCCGGCACAGCGCAAAGCCGCGGAACGGGCGAACCCGTTCCGCGGCTTCCTGGGAGTGGACGGAGAGCGCTAGCCCCCCTTGGCGGCCTTCCCGGTCCTGCTGACGATCAACCGGTAGATGCCCAGCACGATGATCGCGCCCACGATGGCCAGCAGCCACGTCCGCCACGACCAGAAGCTGCCCAGTCCGACGTGGAACACCCAGTTCCCGATCAGGCCACCGACGAAAGCCCCGACCACGCCCAGCAGCAAGGTGACGAGGATCCCGCCCGGATCCTTGCCCGGCATGATCAATTTGGCGATGGCGCCCACGATGAGCCCGAGAACGATCCATCCGATGATGCCCATGGCGCTACCCCTTCCTGCCTGGTGTGTGAACGCTGTGCCAGCGGCGCGGACCGCTGGTTCAGGCGTCCGGTGCTCGGGGCCTACCCCCCGATCGTGACGCTGATCGCGGATTCGCGCACCGCGAGCGACCGGCGACCACCTGCTTCGGGGAGAATGGGCGGTGATGGACACCGCGACCCCCGCTTCGAGCGCGCGCCCCGAATCCCCCGTCCCCGCGAGCGGCCAGGCAGGCACCGCCGAGTCGAACGCCGCGCGCGGGACTCCGCGCAGCGTGCTGATCCTCGGTTCCACGGGGTCGATCGGGACCCAGGCGCTGGACGTGATCCGGAACGACCCCGGCCGGTTCCGCGTCGCCGGCCTCGCCGCCGGGGGCAGCGACCCGGCCGCGCTGGCCGCGCAGGCGCTGGAGTTCGACGTCGAGGCGGTCGCCGTGGCCAAGGGCACCGCGGCCGAGGACGTGCAGCTCGCGCTGTACGCGGAGGCGCAGCGCCTCGGCTACTCCCGCGGCGGGTTCCGGATGCCGCGGCTGCTGGCCGGGCCGGACTCGACGACCGAGCTGGTGCAGAGCACCCCGGCCGACGTGGTGCTCAACGCGGTGGACGGCTCGCGCGGGCTGAAGCCGACCCTGGCCGCGCTGGAGACGGGCGCGACGCTGGCGCTGGCGAACAAGGAATCGCTGGTCGCGGGTGGCTCGCTGGTGCTGCGGGCGGCGAAGCCCGGCCAGATCGTGCCGGTGGACTCCGAGCACTCCGCGCTGGCGCAGTGCCTGGCGGGCGGCCGGGCCGACGAGGTGGACCGGCTGGTGCTGACCGCCTCGGGCGGGCCGTTCCGCGGCCGCAGCCGCGCGGAGCTGGAAGGCGTCACGCTGGAGCAGGCGCTCAAGCACCCGACCTGGGCGATGGGCACCGTCGTCACGATCAACTCGGCGACGCTGGTGAACAAGGGCCTGGAGCTGATCGAGGCGCGGCTGCTGTTCGACGTCGGCTACGACCGGATCGACGTGGTGGTGCACCCGCAGTCGATCGTGCACTCGATGGTCACCTTCGTGGACGGCTCGACGCTGGCGCAGGCCAGCCCGCCGAACATGCGGCTGCCGATCGCGCTCGGCCTGGACTGGCCGAACCGGATCGCGAAGGCCGCGCCGCCGCTGTCGTTCACCGAGGCGTCCTCGTGGACGTTCGAACCGCTCGACGACGAGGCGTTCCCCGCGGTCTCGCTGGCCCGGCACGCCGGTTCCACCGGCGGCTGCCTGCCCGCGATCTTCAACGCGGCGAACGAGGAGGCGCTGGCCGCGTTCGTCGGAGGGAACAGTGGTTTCACCGGCATCGTGCAGACTGTGGAGCGGACCCTCGCGGCGGCCGACCAGTGGCGCGGTGAACCGCAGGGCGTGGACGAGGTCTTCGCAGCAGAGGAGTGGGCCCGAGTGAAATCCCGCGAGCTCGTAGCGGCAGGGAAGGTGCAGTGATGCTGGTCATCGTCGGCATCGTCCTGTTCTTCGTCGGACTGCTGCTGTCCATCGCCTGGCATGAGCTCGGTCACCTGCTCACCGCGAAGATGTTCGGCGTCAAGGTCACCCAGTACATGGTCGGCTTCGGCCGGACCGTCTGGTCGCGCAAGACGGCGGAGACCGAGTACGGGGTGAAGCTGATCCCGTTCGGCGGCTTCATCCGCATGATCGGCATGTTCCCGCCGAAGCGGGACGAGGAGTACGGGCGCACCGCCTCCTCCGCGCCGTGGCGGGTGATGATCGAGGACGCCCGGGAGGCCGCGGCCGAGGAGGTCACCCCCGAGGACGCGCACCGGCAGTTCTACCAGCGCAAACCGTGGAAGCGGATCATCGTGATGGCCGCCGGGCCGATCATGAACCTGATCCTCGCGGTGCTCATCTTCGCCGGGATCCTGATGGGCTACGGCAAGGCCGAGCTCACCACCTCGGTCTCGTCGATCAGCGAGTGCGTGGTGTCCGCCGACGCGCAGGACAAGGGCACCTGCCCGCCGGGGGCGCCGCCGTCGCCCGCCGCGGCCGCCGGGTTCCGGCCCGGAGACAAGATCGTCGAGTTCGACGGCAAGCCCTACGGCTCGTGGACGGAGCTGCAGAAGGCCATCCGCGGCTCCGCCGGCTCGGTCCCGATCGTCGTGGAACGCGGTGACCAGCGCCTCACCCTGCACGCCGACCTGATCCAGGACAGGCGGCCCGCGCTGGACGACCCGAAGCGGACCGAGGTCGTCGGATTCCTCGGGCTCAGCCCGGACCAGGTCATGGTCCGCCAGGACGTCGGCGGCGTGGTCCGCACGATCGGCGGGTTCGTCAGCCTCACCGCGCAGAAGATCGTGGAGCTGCCGCAGCGGGTGCCGGACCTCATCTCGGCCATCGGCGGTCAGGAGCGGTCCGCGGATTCGCCGGTGGGCATCGTCGGCGCCAGCCGCATCGGCGGCGAGGTGCTGTCGATGGACCAGGTGTCGGTGGGCGCCCGGCTGATCACGATGCTGAACCTGCTGGCCGCGGTGAACCTCTCGCTGTTCGTGATGAACATGCTGCCGATCCTGCCGCTGGACGGCGGGCACATCGCCGGTGCGCTGTGGGAGTCGGTGCGCCGCGGCTTCGCGAAGCTGGTGCGCAGGCCGGACCCGGGCCCGTTCGACACGGCGCGGCTGATGCCGCTGGCCTACGGCGTGACGTTGATCTTCATCGCCTATTCGCTGCTGGTGCTCGTCGCCGACGTGGTGAACCCGGTGACGCTGATGTAGCGCTGCCGGGTGAACCGCCGGTGAACCCCGGGCGGCATCGCGCCGAGTGCCCTCCGTCGATCACGCCAGGTGATCAGTCCAGGGGTGAACCTTGCCCGTCCGGGGGAGTGGCTATCGGTATCGTGGTTCGGGGAACGGCGTGCGCCGGGTACCCGGAAGGCCACCCGGGGGCTTTCCCGGAGCGGTGGTGACGGGCTCGTCGCCGAGCCGTTCCGGCCGCGGGGCGCGGTAGGAACCGCCTCGTCCCGCTGACACTCACGAGCGCATCCGCGCAGCGCAAAGGTGGAGAGGAATCGATGACCGTCGATCTGGGCATGCCCGCAGCACCCGCCCCGACACTGGGCGAACGGCGCAAGACCCGGCAACTGCAGGTCGGTGCGGTCGGAGTGGGCAGCGACCACCCCATCTCCGTGCAGAGCATGACCACCACCAACACCGCCGACATCAACGGCACGCTGCAGCAGATCGCGGAGCTCACCGCGTCCGGCTGCGACATCGTGCGGGTGGCCTGCCCGAGCGCCGACGACGCGGAAGCCCTGCCCGCGATCGCGCAGAAGTCCAAGATCCCGGTGATCGCCGACATCCACTTCCAGCCGAAGTACGTGTTCGCGGCCATCGAAGCGGGCTGCGCGGCCGTCCGGGTCAACCCGGGCAACATCCGCAAGTTCGACGACCAGGTCAAGGAGATCGCGCAGGCCGCCAAGGACCACGGCACGCCGATCCGGATCGGCGTCAACGCCGGTTCCCTCGACCCGCGGCTGATGAAGAAGTACGGCAAGGCCGTGCCGGAGGCGCTGGCCGAATCGGCCATGTGGGAAGCGGGCCTGTTCGCCGAGCACGACTTCCACGACATCAAGATCTCGGTGAAGCACAACGACCCGGTCGTGATGGTGCGCGCCTACGAGATCCTCGCCGAGCAGTGCGACTACCCGCTGCACCTCGGCGTCACCGAGGCCGGTCCCGCGTTCCAGGGCACGATCAAGTCGGCGGTCGCGTTCGGCTCGCTGCTGCGCCAGGGCATCGGGGACACGATCCGCGTCTCGTTGTCCGCGCCGCCGGTCGAGGAGATCAAGGTCGGCACCCAGATCCTGCAGTCGCTGAACCTGCGCCCGCGCAAGCTGGAGATCGTCTCCTGCCCGTCCTGCGGTCGCGCCCAGGTCGACGTCTACACCCTCGCCGAGGAGGTCACCGCCGGGCTGGAGGGCATGGAGGTGCCGCTGCGCGTCGCCGTCATGGGCTGCGTCGTGAACGGCCCCGGCGAGGCCCGGGAAGCCGACCTCGGCGTCGCCTCCGGCAACGGCAAGGGCCAGATCTTCGTCAAGGGCGAGGTCATCAAGACCGTGCCCGAGGCCAAGATCGTGGAGACGCTGATCGAGGAGGCCATGCGCATCGCCGAGACGATGGAGGGCGCCGAGGATCAGGGCGAGGGCGCCCCCGTCGTCACCGTCGGCTGACCAGGCCCGCGGGCCCGCGGCGGGAGCGATCCGCCGCGACCGTGGTCGTCTGATGTCCGCGGAGCACTGCAGGCCCGTCGGGAGATCCGGCGGGCCTGGCTCGTTCGTGGGCGGTTCGTCCGCAGTCAGGGGCGGGCTGCTCGGCACGGAGCGTCATCGGTGGCCCCAATGACCGCGCCGTCGCTGCGCCATCCGGGTGATACCCGGAGGGATTGTGCTGGGTACGTCGGGTAGGGGAGCCTGCGAGCGGTCCGGTCTGGCAGTCTTTACCCGTGCTGAAGCTCGTCGGAGCCCGCCTGCTGGAGGATCGGGACGCGGCCCAGGTCCGCACCGCGCTGGGCAGGGACCCGGTCGCGGCCTGCATGGTGGCCTCCCGCGTCGAAGCGGCGGGACTGCGGCCCAGCAGGCTCGGCGCCGAGGTGTGGGGCTACGGCAGCAGGCTCGAAGGGCTCTGCTTCTCCGGCGTCAACCTGATCCCGTTGTCCGGCGGGCCCGACGCGATGCGCGCCTTCGCCGACCGGGTGCTGCGCCGCCGCCGGGTGTGCTCCTCGCTCGTCGGTCCCGCCGAGCAGGTGCTGGCGCTGTGGGACGAGCTCGCCGGCCAGTGGGGGCCCGCGCGGGAGATCCGCGAGGAGCAGCCGCTGCTGGTGCTCACCGGTGCCCCGGCCGTCCGCCCCGACCAGCAGGTGCGCCAGGTCCGGCCGGACGAGCTGGACCGGTACCTGCCCGCCGCGATCGCCATGTTCACCGAGGAGGTCGGCATCGACCCGTCCCGGGACGGGGGTGCCGCCGGGTACCGGGCGCGCGTCGCCGAGCTGATCGCCGCCGGTCGCGCCTTCGCCCGGTTCGAGAACGGCGAAGTCGTGTTCAAGGCGGAGATCGGCGCGATGTCCCAGGCCGCCGGCCAGATCCAAGGGGTGTGGGTGCACCCGGACAAGCGCAGCTCCGGGCTCGGCACCGCGGGCACCGCCGCCGTCGCCGACCGCCTCGTCCGCGGGCTGGGGCGCGCCGCGAGCCTCTACGTCAACGGGTTCAACATCGCCGCCCGGATCGCCTACAACAAGGTCGGTTTCCAGCAGTTAGGCACCTTCAGCACGATCTTGCTCTGAGCCCGGGCGGGAGTCCCGGCGCCGCCGCCACCGGCCGGACGCGGCCGCCGATCGCGGGACGGCGTTGCCCCTTCGGACCCCACGAGTTGCGCGAACGGGCCAACCTCGTCCGGGCGAACGGGTGGTGGGTTCGGAGCTGTCATCGTCTTAGGCATACTTCCGGGGGTGCGTTCTTCACGGATCTTCCCCCAGCGGCGCCCGCGGGCGAGGCTGCTCGCCGTGTGCACCGGACTGGCGATGACCCTGCCCGTCTCGGGTTGCGGCCTGTTCGATTCCGGGCCGTCCGCCCAAGAGGTCGCCACGGCGTTCCTGAACACCGTCGCCGCCGGGGACACCGCGGGTGCGGCCGGCCGGACCGACGCCCCGGAGAAGGCCCGGCAGGCCCTGGACGACGCGCGCGGCGAGCTGTCCCCGCGCGCGATCGACTTCAACGTGACCCAGGTCGTCGAGGACGAGGGCGGCGCCCCCGCCCGCGCCACCTTCGACGCGAACTGGGACCTCGGTGACGGTCGCGCCTGGCAGTACCGGGGCGCGCTGGAGCTCAGCGAATCCGACCAGGGCTGGAAGGTGCACTGGGCGCCGTCGGTGCTGCACCCGAAGCTCGCCGACGGCCAGCGGCTCGCGTTCGACGAGCAGCGCCCGGAACCGCGGCCGGTGCTCGACCGCGAAGGCACCGAGCTGATGCGGCCCGAGCAGATCGTCACCGTCACCCTCGACCCGCAGGCCGCGGGCGACCTGCCCGGCGTGGCCGAGCAGCTCGCCGCCGGGTTGCAGCCGGTGGACCCGGAGATCACCCGGCAGACCATCGTCGACGGCGTGAACGCCACCGAAGCCGGCCAGCCGTACGTGGTGGTGTCGCTGCGCCAGGACGACTACGACCGGGTGCGCCCGGCGATCTACGACCTGCCCGGGGTGCGGTTCCCGGCGCAGACGAAGCTGGTCGCCGAGGAGCGCGGGTACGCCGCGCAAGCCCTGTCCGGGGTGTCCGAGCAGGTCGACGAGCAGATCACCGCGAACGCGGGCTGGAACGTGCACACCGCGGACGCGAACGGTGCCCCGATCGAGGTCCTCCAGGAGCAGCCGATCCGGCCGGTGGACCAGGTGCGCACCACGCTCAGCGACCGGACCCAGCGGGCCGCGGAACAAGCCCTGGACCCGGTGCCGCAGGCCGCGATGATCGTCGCGATGCAGCCCTCCACCGGCGACGTGCTGGCGGTCGCGCAGAACGACCCGGCCGACGCCCAGGGCGCCCCGGCGCTGACCGGCCAGTTCCCGCCCGGATCCACCTTCAAGATCATGACCGCGGCGGCGGGCCTGGAGGCGGGCAAGGTGACCGTCGACCAGCCGGTGGAGTGCCCGGCCAGCAAGGTCTTCGACGGCCGCACCATCCCGAACGACAAGGACTTCGACCTGGGCGTCGTGCCGTTGCGCACCGCGTTCGCGAAGTCCTGCAACACCACGTTCGCGCAGCTCGCGGTGGATCTGCCCGCGCAGGCGCTGACCGACATGGCGAAGCGGCTCGGCATCGGCGTCGACTTCGAGGTCCCGGGCATCACCACGATCACCGGCCAGGCGCCGCCCGGGGAGAACACCACCGGCCGCGCCGCGAACGGCTTCGGGCAGGGCACCGTGCTGACCAGCCCGTTCGGGATGGCGCTGGCCTCGGCGACGGTCGCGAACGGGTCGATGCCCACCCCGAAGCTGATCGAGGGCGCCGAGACGAAGGCCGATTCGCAGGTCGAGCCGCTGTCGCCGCAGGTCCTGGACCAGTTGCGGCCGATGATGCGGGAGGTCGTGCTGTCCGGGACGGCCACCGCCGTAGCCGGGGAGGGCGAGGTCGCGGGCAAGACCGGCACCGCGCAGTTCGGCGACGGCACGCATTCGCACGGCTGGTTCGTCGGCTACCGCGACGACCTGGCGTTCGCGGTGCTGCTGGAGGACTCGGGCGAGTCCAAGCCCGCGGTGCAGGTCGCGCAGAGCTTCCTGTCGAACGTGCCCTGACCGGCCGCGCGGCGGACGTCGAGATCATCCGTTCGAGTGAGTCCGCGGTCGATCTTCAGGTGCTACTTTGTAGCGCATGGAGCGGATCGGGGTGCGCGAGCTGCGGCAGAACGCCAGCCGGTACCTGCGCCGGGTGGCGACCGGGGAATCGATCCTGATCACCGATCGCGGACGCACGGTCGCGGTGCTCAACCCGCCGTCGCGCGAGCGCTCGCTCTACGACGAGCTGATCGCCGCCGGGGAGCTCATCCCCGGCGACGGCGGTGAGCTGCCGGAACCGCTCGACGCGGACGGTCCGCTCGGCGACGACCGAGGTGAACGGGAGCGGCATTGATCTACTTCGATTCCTCCGCGCTGGTGAAGCTGATCGCGCCCGAGCCGGAGAGCGTGGCGCTGAGCGAATGGGTGCGGGCCCGCCTGGAGCAGCCCCGCATCACCAGCGCCATCTCCCAGGTGGACGTGCTGCGCACGTTCCGCGAGCAGGGACCGGCCATCGAGGACCTGGCCACGATCGTCCTGTCGAAGCTGGACCGGCTGCCGGTGAAGCAGGACGTGCTGGACGGCGCGGCGGCGCTGCGGTCGCGGGTGAGCCCGCTGGAGGCGATCCACCTCGCCTCCGCCTGCAAGCTCCGCGAAGGCCTGCACGCCTACGTCTCCTACGACGGGGCGCTGCTGGCCGCCGCCGCGGAGGAAGGTCTCGCCACCGCATCACCGGGGGCTTGACCAGCGGAGATCGTGCCCGGGGCGGGGCGGTCGGGGCCGAGTGGCACGCTCTAGAGTGAAGGGCATGCCCGTACGCGCACCGTTGCAGCCAGGAGTCCAGACGCCCCGCCGGCCGGTGCCGGTGACGATCGAGCGGCCCGAGTACGTCGACAAGCCCGCTCCGCGGCGCAACACCGACCCGGACGTGCAGCCGCCCGAGGTGATCGAGGCGATGCGCGTGGCGGGCAGGCTGGCCGCGCAGGCGCTGGAGCTGGCGGGCAAGACGGTCCAGCCGGGCGTGACCACCGACCGCGTGGACGAGGTGGTGCACGAGTTCTTCGTGGACCACGGGGTGTACCCGTCGACGCTCGGCTACCGCGGTTTCCCGAAGTCCTGCTGCACCTCGCTGAACGAGGTGATCTGCCACGGCATCCCGGACTCGACGGTGATCGAGGACGGCGACATCGTCAACGTCGACGTCACCGGGTTCGTCGGCGGCGTGCACGGCGACACGAACGCGACCTTCATCGCGGGCGAGGCCTCCGAGGAGGTGCGGCTGCTGGTGGAGCGGACCCACGAGGCCACGATGCGCGGCATCAAGGCGGCGAAGCCGGGCCGCCAGCTCAACGTGGTGGGCCGCGTCATCGAGTCCTACGCGAAGCGGTTCGGCTACGGCGTGGTGCGCGACTTCACCGGGCACGGCATCGGGCGTTCGTTCCACTCCGGGCTGGTGGTGCTGCACTACGACGAGCCGTCGGTGCAGACGGTGCTGGAGCCGGGCATGACGTTCACCATCGAGCCGATGATCACGCTCGGCACCCACGAGTACGACCTGTGGGAGGACGGCTGGACGGTGACCACGCAGGACAAGTCGTGGACCGCCCAGTTCGAGCACACCATCTTGATCACCGAAGACGGCAACGAGATCCTCACCCTGCCGTGAGCGGGTTGCTCGTCGCGGGCACGACCTCGGACGCGGGCAAGAGCGTGCTGGTCGCCGGCATCTGCCGGTGGCTGGCGCGGGAGGGCGTTCGGGTGGCGCCGTTCAAGGCGCAGAACATGTCGAACAACTCCGTGGTGTGCCCGGACGGCGGCGAGATCGGCCGCGCGCAGGCGGTGCAGGCCGCGGCGTGCGGGCTGGCGCCGTCGGTGCGATTCAACCCGGTGCTGCTCAAGCCGGGCGGGGACCGCACCTCGCAGGTCGTGGTGCTGGGCCGGGTCGCCGGGGAGGTCACGGCGCTGTCGTACCGGGAGCGCAAGGCGGCCCTGCTGGAGGTCGTGTCGGCGACGTTGCAGGAGCTGCGCGGCGAGTACGACCAGGTGATCTGCGAGGGCGCCGGGTCGCCCGCGGAGATCAACCTGCGGGCCACCGACATCGCGAACATGGGGTTGGCGCAGGCGGCGGGCTTGCCGGTGCTGGTGGTCGGCGACATCGACCGGGGCGGGGTGTTCGCCGCGCTCTACGGCACCTTGGCGCTGCTGGACGCGGCGGACCAGGCGCTGGTCACCGGCTTCGTGATCAACAAGTTCCGGGGCGATCCGGCGCTGCTCGAATCCGGGCTGGCGCAGGTGAAGGCGCTGACCGGGCGCCCGGTGCAGGGTGTGCTGCCGTGGTCGGAGGAGCTGTGGCTGGACGCGGAGGACTCGCTGTCCTACGTCGCCGACGGCGTGGTGGGCAGCCCGGCGCCGCCGCGCGGTGACCAGTGGCTGCGGGTGGCGGTGCCGAAGCTGCCGCGCATCTCGAACGCCACCGACATCGAGGCGCTGGCCGCGGAACCGGGCGTGGCGGTGCGGTTCGTGACCGAGCCGTCGCGGCTGACCGACGCGGACCTGGTGGTGCTGCCCGGGTCGAAGGCGACCGTCTCGGACCTGGCGTGGCTGCACCGCACCGGGCTGGCGGACGCGGTGCTCGCGCACGCGCGGGCGGGGCTGCCGGTGTTCGGGATCTGCGGTGGTTTCCAGATGCTGTCGCGGCGGATCACCGACGAGGTGGAGTCCGGCGGCGGTGTCGTGGACGGGCTGGGCCTGCTCGACGTGGAGATCGAGTTCGCGGCGGAGAAGACGCTGCGCACGCCGAGCGGCACCGCCTTCGGCGAACCGGTCACCGGCTACGAGATCCACCACGGCGTCCCGGTGCGGCCGGGCGACGCGCTGACGCCGCTGCTGGAGACCGGGTCGGGCCCGGAAGGCGCGGTGGACGGTGCGGTGGCGGGCACGCACTGGCACGGGCTGTTCGAGAACGACGCGTTCCGCCGCCGGTTCCTCGCGCACGTCGCCGCGCAGGCGGGGCGGGACGGGTTCACCGCCGCGCCGGACGTGTCGTTCGCGGCGCTGCGCGAGGGGCAGCTGGACCTGCTCGGCGATCTGGTGGAGCGGCACCTGGACACCGGTGCGCTGCGGCGGCTGCTGGACCGCGGTGCGCCGTGCGGGTTGCCGGTGATCGGTCCCGCGGCGATGCGTGCGGGGGAGTGACGCGGGTAACGTCGTGGGCATGGCGACTGAATTCTCCGCGGACGAAGCGCAGGCGCGGCTGCCGGAGCTGCTGGACCGCGTGGAATCGGGGGAGGAGATCGTCATCACCCGGTTCGGGGCGCCGTCGGTGGCGCTGCACCGCGCGGGTTCCCGCCGCTCACCGGAGGTGGTGAGCGCGGGCGTGCTCACCGCGGCGTGGCTGGCGCCGATCGCCGGCGGTGCGGTCGCGGACGCCGGGTTCGACGTGGGGACCGATTACTCGCCGGGCGAGGTCGGCTTCTCCGGCTGAGCGCTGAGCGAGTCGAGCAGCTCGTCGAGGAAGCCGCCCGCTTCGGTCGCGGCCCGGTGCGCGTCGCCGGAGCGCACCGCGTCGAGCAGCGCGGTGTGCGAGACCTGGGTGACCGAGGCCGGGTCGAAGGTGGTGGCGACGCTGGACTGCACCGCCTCGCTGATCCCCTCGTAGAGCCCGATCAGCAGCACGTTGTGCGAGGCGGCGACGAGCCGCAGGTGGAACCGGGTGTCCTTGTCGACGACCTGTGCCGGGTCCCGCTGCTCCAGCGCCGCGTCGCGGGCCGTCAGCAGCGCGTCCAGTTCGGTGAGGTCCTCGTCGGTGCGGGCGGCGGCGGCGAGCCGGGCGGCCTCGACTTCCAGGGCGCGGCGCACTTCGAGGATGCGGCGCAGTTCGGAGCCGCAGAGGCGGCGCACGGCACCGGAGAGCTCGTTGGTGGCGCGGACGAAGGTCCCGTCGCCTTGGCGCACTTCCAGCAGGCCGGCGTGGGCGAGGGCGCGAACCGCCTCGCGGACCGTGTTGCGGCCGACACCGAGGGCGGTGACGAGCTCGGATTCGGTGGGGATGCGTTCCCCCAGCGGCCATTCCCCGGAACTCACCAGGGTGCGCATCTGCGCGATGACCTGCTCGACCAGACCCGTGCGCTGGGTGGTGACCAAAGGCACTGAAGGGTCCTTTCATCCAAACATCCTATGTTTGCCATACTAGGCGGCGATGTCTCCTGAGTCGCACACCCAGCCCCCGATCGACCGAGTTCCCGACGACCGTGTGACCGACCAGGATGCCAGGACGGCGGCGCACGCCGTGTCCGGTACCCCGGCCGACGACGCCTCCAGGCCGGCCGCGGCCGAGGCGTTGGTCAACGAAGGCGCCGCCGAGACGATGGCGCCCCGCGGCCGCGCCGTCGCGGGCGGCGGCCTGCTGCTGGCGGGCGTGGCGCTCGCCGCGGCGAACATGCGGCCCGCCGTCACCAGCCTCGCCTCCATCCTCGGCGAGGTCCGCGATTCGCTGGGTGCGGGCAGCACGTGGGCGAGCATCGTGACCTCGGTGCCGACGCTGTGCTTCGGCCTCGCCGGGATCGGTGCGCCGCTGCTCGCCCGCCGGTGGGGGATGAACCGGGTGGTGGGCGCCTCGCTGGCGCTGCTGACCGCCGCGATGATCGCCCGCGTGCTCGGTGGCCCGTGGACGCTGCTGGCGGGCACCGTGCTGGTGTGCGCGTCGATCGCGATGTGCAACGTGCTGATCCCCGTGGTGGTGAAGGAGTCCTTCCCCGGGCGCGTCGGCTTGGCCACCGGGCTCTACACGACGGCGATGGCCGCCGGTGGCGCGTCCGGTTCGGCGCTGACCCCGTACCTGAACTCGGCGACCGGGAGCTGGCGGCTGTCGCTGGCGACGTGGATGGTCGTGGCGCTGGCCGCGCTGTGCCTCTGGGTGCCCGGCACCCGCGGACACGGCTCGAAGGCCGTCGCGGCGCCGAAGGGCGAACGCCGGTCGCTGATGCGCAACCCGCTGGCCTGGCTGATCACGTTCTACTTCGCGATGCAGTCGACCGTCGCCTACGTGGTGATGGGCTGGCTGCCGGAGGTGTTCAAGGGCGCGGGCATGGACGCGACCTCGGCGGGGGCGCTGCTGGGCGCGCTGCTGCTGATCGGCGTGCCGATCAACATGGTGCTGCCGCCGCTGGTGACGCGGACCCGCGGGCAGTCCGGATGGGCGCTGCTGCTGGGCGTGCTCATGTTCGCCGGGCTGCTGGGGCTGCTGATGGCGCCGCTGGCCGCACCGGTGCTGTGGGCGGTGCTGATCGGGATCGGGATGAGCGCGTTCCCGCTGGCGCTGGTGATGATCTCGCTGCGCACCCGGAACGCCGCCGACACCGGGCAGCTCTCGGCGATGGCGCAGAGCATCGGCTACCTGATCGCCGCCTCGGGCCCGTTCCTGTTCGGGATGCTGCACGACGTGACGGCGGCCTGGGCGGTGTCGCTGGTGGCGTTGCTGATCATCGTGGTGGTGCAGACGGTCGTCGGCATGCTCGCCGGCCGCCCGCGCACGATCTGACCGGGGTCTCTGAACTCGGGTCGCGGAGCGCTCGGGCTGCGTGCTGGGGCGCTGCTCAGCGGTTTCGCCGCTGACAGGGAACGACCGAGGCTCGCCGGGCGGGTTCGAAGGGTGAACTGAGTGAACGGACCGTTCGTCCCTCTCGTGGGACGGACGGTCCGTTCGCTCGTGTTGGTGGGGGTGCGCCGTTCAGCCCCGGTGTCAGGAGGGCGGGCGGAGCAGTTCCGCGTTGCTGCGGCCCACGGCCCGGGTGAGCTCGCCGAACGCCGCCTCGCTGAAGCTGAGCGTCAGCCCGTCCTCGCCGCGGCCCCGGAAGTCCAGCTGCACCGAGCGGTCGGTGTCGATCTCGTAGGAGATCCGCACGTGCTCGGACAGGCACACGTAGGTGTCGCTCTCGACTGCTCGCTGTTCGCGCATCCGGGTTCCTCCTGGTTTGCGGTGTATCGGTACAGTTCACGGAAGATCTTCATGTAAGCCGCATAGTTAGGCTTGCCGGATAAATAGAACACAGGTTGTGGTCTATTGTCGGTCCCCTGATCAGGTAGCCAATGGATCAGCCGGAGGAGATTTCGTGCCCACAGGCCGCCAAACGGTCGAGCGCCGCCAGCTGGGGCTGACGCTCCGCCGACTCCGACGTGAAGCAGGGCTGTCCCAGCAAGAGGCGGCTCGCGCGATCAACCGGCACTACACCCGGATCAGCCACCTCGAATCGGCGAAGGCCTCGCTGAGCATCGATGAGCTCGGGTTGCTGCTCGACCGCTACGGAGTGTCCGACGCCGACCGGGAAACCGTGCTCGCGTTGGGCGCGGTGGCCCGGAAGCGGCAGCGCGGGAAGGGCTACACCGACCAGCTGCCCAAGTCGTTCGAGCGGCTGGCCGACCTGCAAGCCGATGCCGCCGCGATCGGCTTCTACGACACCGGGATCGTTCCGGGGCTCGCGCAGTCGCAGGACTACATCGTCGCGCTGATGCGCGCGGCCGATGGGATCTGGTGGGAGGCGTCGGAGGACGAGATCGAGCGCAGAGTCGCATTCCGGCTTCAGCAGCAGCGACGCGTGCTGGAGGCGGAGGAGCCGAAGCAGATCGACTTCGTGCTGACCGAATCGGCGCTGGAGGAAGTGGTCGGGAGCCCGGAGATCATGCGTGGCCAGCTCCTCCACCTTCTCCAGCTAGGTGAACGTCCGTCGGTGAGCGTTCGAGTGCTGAGTCGGGCCGCTACCTCCAAGCCCCTCCTTGGAGGCGGTCTCATCACATTGGACTTCGCAGGGAACGCACCTCGCATGACCTGCACCACTTCCCACGGCCCCTGTACTTACCACGATCAAGAATTGGAAACTGCTCCCATGCTCCGGGCTTGGGAGAGCGTTCGCGAGCTCGCCCTGGACTCGGAGTCGGCTCGTGCCTTGCTCATCGAGAAGCTGAAGGAGCTGAAGTGAGGGCCTACGACAGCGGATGGTTCACAAGCAGCCGCAGTGCGGCCTCTTCCAACGCCTGCGTCGAGGTGAGGTTGACCGATCGGGCGGTGTCGGTGCGGGATTCGAAAGACCCGTACGGCGGTGACTTCACGGTCGATCACCGGGCCTGGTCGGCGTTCCTCCGGCACCTCACCGCTCCCGACGTCACCGGGTGAACGGACCGTTCATCCAACGGGATTGGGGCCTGTGACGGCCGGGCGTCGGCGGGATCGTCGTGGACGATCGGGTGCGATGGGATCACTAGTTGAGGAGCCCGCATGAGGTGTCACGACACCGGGTGGTTCAAGAGCGGCCGCAGTTCCGCGCAGGGGCAGTGCGTCGAGGTCCGCCTGACGGATCGTGCGGTGTCGGTGCGGGATTCGAAGGACCCGAGCGGCGGTGATTTCACGGTGGATCATCGGACTTGGTCGGCGTTCCTCCGGCACCTCACCGCTCCCGACGTCACCGGGTGAACGGACCGTTCGCCCGGCCGCCACGTCGGCTCGTGCCTTGCTCATCGAGAAGCTGAAGGAGCTGACAGTGATGCGCTACGACACCGGGTGGTTCAAGAGCAGTCGCAGCTCGGCCTCCTCCAACGCCTGCGTCGAGGTTCGCCTGACCGAGCGGTCCGTTTCGGTGCGGGATTCCAAGGACCCGGACGGTGGCGAGTTGTCGGTGCGCCACGACGCCTGGGCGGCGTTCCTGGCGACGCTGAGCTAGCGGAACCGGCGCTCGCCGCTCAGGTTCGCGGCGGCAGGCGGTGGAGTTCGACGCCCGCCAGGACCCCGTCGGTGAGCTCCGCCGTCTGGTAGGTGCAGTGCGGCTGGCGGCGGCGGTCGGTGGGGGAGCCGGGGTTGAGCAGCCGCACCCCGTTCGGCGTCGTCGAATCCCACGGGATGTGGCTGTGGCCGAACACCAGCACGTCGGTGTCCGGGAAGTCCCGGTCGCAGCGGCGTTCCCGGCCCTGCGCCGCACCCGTCTCGTGGACCATCGCGAAGCGCACGCCGGCCAGCTCGACCCGCGCCACCTCCGGCAACCGGCGCCGCAGCTCCGCGCCGTCGTTGTTGCCGAAGACGCCGACGAGCCGCGCGCTGCGGGACTCCAGCTCGTCCAGCAGCGGCGGCTCCACCCAGTCCCCGGCGTGGAAGACGACGTCGGCGCGCGCCACCTCCTGCCACACCTGCTCGGGCAGCGCCTTCGCGCGCTTCGGCAGGTGGGTGTCGGCGATCAGCAGCAGGCGCACGGTCACTCCGGCTGCAGTTCCAGGCCCAGCAGGGCGTTCTCGATGAGCTCCGGCATCGCCGGGTGGATCCAGTACTGGCCGCGGGCCATCGTGCGCGCGTCCAGGCCGAACTGCATCGCCTGGATCAGCGGCTGGAGCAGGGTCGGCGCCTGCGGGCCGATGATGTGCGCGCCGAGGATCGTGCCGTCCGACGGATCGGCCAGCAGCTTCAGGAAACCGGTGGAGTCCTCCATCGCCCAGCCGTAGGCGATGTCGCCGTAGGCCTGGATCTTCGTGACGTAGTCGACGCCGCGCTCCCGGGCCTCCTGCTCGGTCAGCCCGACCGCCGCGATCTGCGGGGAGGAGAACACCGCGTGCGGCACGTAGGTGTGGTCCGAGTCGATCAGCTCGTCCGGGTGCAGCAGGTTGTGCTGCACCACCCGCATCTCGTGGTTCGCGACGTGCTTGAGCTCGTGGTCCGAGCTGATGTCGCCCAGCGCCCACACGCCGTCCACCGAGGTCCGCTGCTCGGCGTCCACCTGGACCTTGCCGTCCTCGCGGACCTTCAAGCCGCCGGCCGCCGCGTCGATCAGGTCCGAGTTCGGGGTGCGGCCGATCGCGACCAGCAGTTGCTCCGCCTCCACGACCTCCGGGCCGTCGGGACCGTCCAGGTGCAGCCGCACCACGTCGCCGTCCTGCTCCACCGACGTCTGCTTCCGGTTCAGCCGCACGTCCCAGCGGGCCTGGGCGAGCTCGGTGAACCGCTGCGCCACGTCCTCGTCCTCGGCGCGCAGCAGCGCACCGGACCGGGCCACCACCGTCACCTCGACGCCCAGCGCCGAGAACACGTGCGCGAACTCGGCGCCGACGAACCCGCTGCCCAGGATGATCATGCGGCGGGGCAGTTCGTCCAGCCGCATCACGCTGTCGCTGGTGTGGAAGTCGACCTGCTCGATGCCCGGCAGGTCCGGCACCGTCGGGCGCCCGCCCGCCGCCACCACGAACCGGTCCGCGGTGATCGTCTCCGGGCCGTCCGCGGTCGCTACGGTGAGCTCCTTCACGCCGGTGAAGCGCGCCTCGCCCTGGAACAGCGTCACGTTGGAGCCGCCCTCGGCCCGGTAGCGGCGGCCGCCGTCGGAGATCGCGTCGATGCGGCCGAAGATCCGGTCCCGGATCTCGCGCCAGCGCACGTCCCGCAGCTCCAGGTCCACGCCCAGCTTCGCGCCCACGCCGGGGCTCGACGCCGTGTCCGCGGTGTGCACGAACATCTTCGTCGGGATGCAGCCCACGTTCAGGCAGGTGCCGCCGTAGTTCCCGGTGCTGCCGACGCCCTTCTCCACGATGGCGACGTTCCAGTCGTCGAACCGCTCGTCGAGGATCGAGTTGCCGGAGCCGCTGCCGATGATGATCAGGTCGAAGTGAGGCATGTCCATCCCGTGCTCGTCGTGGGCGCGCGGTGCGCTCGGCGCACCTCGACGTACAACCGCGCGGGGCGCCCGCTGATTCCAGCAGCCTGCCACGGACCACGAGCCGAGCCCCGCCGAGGCCCGTCGAGCCGAGTCGGGCGGAACGGGCGGAACAGTCAGTCCGGACCCTTGTTTAACTACCACGTAGGTTTACCCCGGATTTCCTGCTGTGGTCTGTCGACCGCGCCCGACCAAGATCACTAACTTGGTGCTCGCATCGCTGTGCGCAATGCCGGAACGGGTGCGGCCGCGCAGCGAACACGGGGAGGCACGAGAAGCAGGGATGACCACCAGGGGGTGTCATCCCTGCTTTTTCCTGTTTCTGGTGTGTGGGTCGTTCTGCTCGGTGGCGCCGGTGGCGGAACCTCAGCGGTTCCCTCGCTGCGGGATCGTTTTCACCGGTGGCTCCGCCACAGGCGAAAACGCTGTCCTCGCGAGGGAACCGCTGAGAACCCGCGGCGGTGCCGGTGGCGTGCCGGGTCGCCGCTCAGCGGCTTCGCCGCTGACAACCGGACGGCACCGGTGCAGCGGGCGCTCGCCGTTCGGCGCTTTCGGCAGGAACGCAGCAGGGCCCGCGACCTCCCGGTCACGGGCCCCGTTCGCTGCTTCCGTCAGCCGTTCAGGCCTCGTTCGATCGAGGCGATGATGCGGGGGCGCAGCTGGGCGACGCTGACGATCTCGTCGACCGAACCGACCTCCACCGCGCGCTGGATGCTGTGCACCCGGTCGAACTCCGCGGCGACCTCGCCGAGCTTCTCCGCCCGCACCGAGGACTGCACCTCCGCCAGCTGCGCGTGCAGCGCCGCCCGCTCCGCGCCCGTCGCCTCGCCCGCGCTCGCCTGCAACGCGGTGACCCGCGGATCGTTCGCCGTGCGGTTGTTCACCTCACCGGAGAACACCACCGCCGCCGCCGGGGCGCCGCCCAGCACCGACGCGAACGAACCCTCCAGCGCCAGCACCGTCATGTTCGGGTTCAACGCCTTCGAGAACACCACGAACGCGCCGCCGTGGTACCGCGAGATCACGCAGAACACGATCGGCCCGTCGAAGTTCACGATCGCCCGGCCGATCTCCGCGCCGTACTCCAGCTGGAGCTTGCGCATCGATTCCGGCGAACCGTCGAACCCGGACAGGTTCGCCAGCACCACCAGCGGCCGGTTCCCCGACGCCGCGTTGATCGCCCGCGCCGCCTTTTTCGATGACCGCGGGAACAACGTGCCCGCCGTGTAGGTGTCCGGGCCGTCGGTGGGGGGGAACCCGCGGCGCTGCACCGAGCGGGACTCGATGCCCAGCAGGCACACCGGGTGCCCGCCCAGGTGCACGTCCTGCACCGCCGCCGTGTCCGCGTCCGCCATGCCCGCCCAGCGCTCCAGCACCGGGTGGTCCTGGTCGGACAGCGCGCGCATCACCGTGCGGATGTCGAAGGGCTTCTTGCGGTCCGGGTTGTGCTCGGCGGAGAAGATCTCGCCGACCGTGCTGAAGTCGCCGCCGTACTCGTGCGGGTAGGGCGAGACGTCCCGGTCCGCCGGGTCGGTCGTCGCCGCCGCGCGCGGCGCCGACTCGCCCGGCACCACGTAGGTGTGGTCGTAGTGCGCCATCAGCACGTCCCGCGCCGCGGGCAGGTTCGGCGCCCAGTACTGCGCCTGGCCGTTCGGCCCCATCACCCGGTCGTAGCCGCCGATGCCGAAGTTGTCCTCCGCCGACACGCCGCCGGAGAAGTCCAGCGACTGCTTGCCGGTGAGCACCATCGCCGAATCGGGCGTCATCACCAGGATTCCCTTGGTGTGCATCAGCATCGTCGCCTCGGCGTTCCAGTACGGCTGCGCGCCGACCGTGATGCCCGCGACCACGATGTTGATCTCGCCGCCGTCCTGGGTGAACCGCACGATCCGCTTCAGCGCGGCCGCCACCCAGTCCATGTTCTCGGTGCCCGAGGACATCGAGATCCGGGCGCCCGCCGACAGCGCGAACCACTCCAGCGGCAGCCGCAACCGCTCCGCCAGGTCCAGCGCCGCGATCACCCGCGCGCACTCCGGTTCGGACAACGCGCCCAGCGCCTTCGTCGGGTCGCCCAGCAGCACCACGCGCCGCACGCCCTCCGGGTGACGCTCGGTCGGGGTGGAGACCACGCCCGCCACGATCGCCGCCGAGTTCTTCCCGCGCGGCCGGTCCACCGGCACCAGCACGCCGTCCTCGTCCAGGTCGTGCTCGACGAAACCGCCCGCGTCCCCGGCCAGCATCCCGGTCAGCTCGTACGGGTAGGTGGTGCCGCGGCGCGCCGCGCGCAGCACCTTCTGCCGGTAGTCGTCCAGCGGCAGCACCGGCTCCGCGGACGGCTCCTCGATGTGCAGCCGCGGCTCGCGGCCACCGGCCAGGTCGATCCGCACCGCCATGTCGGTGAGCTCGCCGTTCTCCCCGCGCTGGCGGGACAGGAACACGACCTCCTCCAGCCCGGCGCCGGCCGTCGTCGGCAGGATCCGCTGCACCAGCGTGTTCAGCTCGTCCGAGGTGAACTCCGTGGGCGGCCACACGTACATCAGGATCCGGTTGGTGTCGAAGCGCTTCTTCGCCGGGCGCTGCGCCTGCACCGTGCGGATCGCGTCCATGCACCCGGCGAGAATGTCCTCCACCGCGGGCAGCGCCACCAGCCGGCCCTCCGCGTCGCGCAGCGGGGTCAGGTCCCGGACCTGCGCCATCGCGACCAGCCGCTCGTCGGACGGGTTCTCCCGCGCGACGCACTTGAACAGGTAGACCTCCTCGTCCGCCGACGGCAGCCGGGTCAGGTCGAACTCGCGCAGCCGCTCCAGCTGCATCCGCTGCGCGATCAGCGGGTGCAGGCCGCGGATCAGCCGGTCCTCGGCGAACCCGGCGTGCTCGTCGCGGCGGAACGTGAAGTGGTGGTGCATCACGGCACCGCCGGTGCCCGCGACCGTGGTGGTGATGCGGCCGACCTCGGCGGGCAGCGGCTGCGCCGCCAGCACCTCGCCGAGCCGGGCCGCCACCGCGTCCGCGTCCGGCTGCCCCTCCCACTTCACGTACAGGTCCGCGACCACGTCCGCACCGTCCGGGCGGTCCGCGGCCAGCTCGCCGACCGCGCGCACCGCCTCCGGCAGCTCGCCGAAGTCGACGGCCGTGGTGACCAGCCGGGTCACGCCCTCGGCGCCGGTGTGCTCGGCGGTGACGAACCGGCAGCCCGCGGCCTCCCGCGACGTGACGCCGGACAGCCCGCGGTTGCCGTAGTAGCGGCGGGTCAGCACCTCCAGCAGCGGGGTGTGGTCGTGCCCGCCGCGGCCCATGCGCTGGCCGAGCAGCCGCACCAGCGGCTCGGCGCTGGCGACCATCTTCGCGATCCGCTCCGCGCGGTCCGCGGCGTCCGGGTGCTCGTCGAGGTGGCGCAGCTCGGCGCGCACCCCGGCGTACACCTCGGCGCGGGTGCGGCGCAGCAGCGGCTGCGCGAACCAGCGGAACACCACGCCGCGCGCCAGGTCCGACACCGCGGGGAAGCGCACCTGGGTGGCCTTGATGACGTGCTCCAGCGCCAGCCCGGCGCGCTCCCGCAGCTCCTTCGCGGGCGGCGGCTCGGCGATCCAGCGCCGCAGCAACGCCGAGATGATCTTCACGTCGGAGGCGGCGCGCTGCTGCGCCAGGAAGATCCGGAACACCGCCGACTCCAGCTCCGGCGTCCGCTCCAGGTCCGTCACGTCGTAGTGCGCCAGCACCCGGCGCAACCGCTCCTCGAAGCCGCTGCTGACCCCGGCGCGCTCGACGTCCAGGCTCTGCAGGTAGCTGTGGAAGTACTCGCGCGGGCTGTGCACCGGACCCGGCTCGTCGTCCACGTCCCCGGCCGGCTTGTTCCGGCTCAGCTCCGAGAGGTCCGCGAACACGCCCAGCAGCTCGACCTCGCCCTCGGTCACCCCGGGCGCCGCGTCCGGCTCGGTGCGCGCCGCCAGGTAGCCGCTGAGCACCCGCTCGCCGTCCTGCGGATCCACGTCGAAGCCGAGCAGCAGACCGCGCAGGTCCCGCAATCCGGCGGCGGCGCGCTGCGCGGCCGACACGCTCGTCGGCTCCGCGGGCAGCTCCACGTCCACCGCCGCGGACTCGTCGGCCTCCTCGGCCGCGTCGTCGTCGGCCAGCGGCTCCAGCCGCATCAGCGGCGCGCCCGTCTCGACCTGGCTGCCGGTGGACACCGGCAGCTCCCGCACCCGCGCCCGGAACGACGCCCGCAGCACGGTCTCCATCTTCATGCTCTCCAGCACCAGGATCGGCGCGCCCGCCTCGACCTCGTCGCCGACGGCCAGCGGAGTCGCCACCACCAGCGCGGGCGCGGGGGAGCGGACCACGCCGCCCTCGTCCCGGGTGATCCGGTGCGCTACCCCGTCCACCTCCACCAGGTGGATCGGGCCGTGCGTGCCGGTGACCAGGCGGAACCGGTGGCCGTTCACGGTGATCCGGCCGCTGTGCTCGTCGAAGCGGTCGATCTCCACGTCCGCCGGGTGCACCGGCCCGCCACCGGAGATCGCGACGCGGAACCGCTTGTGCCCGACCCGGGCGACGCCCACCTGGTAGCCGACGCCGCGCAGCTTCAGGTCCAGCGGGCGGCCCGTCTCGTGCTGCACCTGCGGCCTGCCGCCGAACGCGGTGGACAGCAGCCGCTGCCGCGCCGCCTCCTCCTCGTCCTGGTAGGCCTCGATGGCCGCCGCGGCCAGCGCGATCGCCGAGTGCCGGTGCAGCACCAGCCGGCCGTCCTCGCGCACCCGGTCGATCCAGCCGGTGTCGGCGCTGCCGTCGATCACCTCCGGCTGGTCCAGCAGGTCCAGCACGAAGCTCTTGTTCGTCGCCCCGCCGTCGATGATCACCGTGGTCTCGGCCATCGCGCGGCGCAGCCGGGCCAGCGCCTCGTCCCGGTCCCGCCCGAACGCGATGATCTTCGCGATCATCGAGTCGAAGTCCGCGGGGATCGTGTCGCCCTCCGACACCCCGGTGTCCACCCGGATGCCCGGGCCGGCGGGCAGCAGCAGGCGCGCGATGCGCCCGGGGGAGGGGGCGAAGTCGCGGTCCGGGTCCTCGGCGTTGAGCCGCGCCTCCACCGCGTGCCCGCTCTCCGAGGCGCACAGCCCGTCCAGCGAGCCGCCCGCGGCCACGTGCAGCTGCAGCTTCACCAGGTCGGTGCCGGTGGTGATCTCGGTGATCGGGTGCTCGACCTGCAGGCGGGTGTTGACCTCCAGGAACGCGAACAGCTCCTCGCCCGGGTGGTACAGGAACTCCACGGTGCCCGCGCCGCGGTAGTCCACCGCCAGCGCCAGCCGCTCCGCCGAGGCCTTCAGCTCCGCGGTCTGCTCCGGGGAGAGCACCGGCGAGGCCGACTCCTCGATGATCTTCTGGTTGCGCCGCTGCACCGAGCAGTCCCGCACGCCCAGCGCCACCGCGGTGCCCTGGCCGTCCGCGATGACCTGCACCTCCACGTGGCGGGCGCCGGTCACCAGGCGCTCCAGGAACACCACGCCGGAACCGAAGGAGCGCAGCGCCTCCTGGCTGGTGCGCTCGTAGGCGTCCGCCAGGTCCGCCGCCGAGGTCACCTTGCGGATGCCGCGACCGCCGCCGCCCGCGGTCGCCTTCAGCATCAGCGGGTAGCCGATCCGCTCACCCGCGGCCAGCGCCTCCGCCGCGGACGCCACCTCGCCGCGGGACCACGGCGCCACCGGCACGCCGACCTCCTCGGCCAGCAGCTTCGCGCCGATCTTGTCGCCGAGCCTGCGCATCGCCTCCGCGCTCGGGCCGATGAACGTCACGCCGATCCGCTCGCAGACCTCCGCGAACGCCGGGTCCTCGGCGACGAATCCCCAGCCCACCCAGGCCGCGTCCGCGCCGGTCTCCAGCAGCGCCCGCTCCAGCACCGCGTGGTCCAAGTAGGGCCGGGCCGAAGCCGGGCCCAGCGAGTAGGCCACATCGGCCTCCCGCACGAACGTCGCGGTCCGGTCGGCGTCGGTGTAGAGCGCGACCGTCTCCACCCGCTTGCCGGTCTCCGCGGACAGATCCCGCACGGCGTGGATGAGCCGCATCGCAGCCTCTCCACGGTTGACGATGGCGACACGACTGAACACCGGATGAGCCTCCTGATTGCCACGCACAACAGGCGACGTCCCGTCCCCGGAGCGTCGCCTGCACCTGCCCTACACACTGCTCCGTCACACGCGGGTGTACCAATGTCCGCACCGGCGCATGCCGGAGCCGAGACTTTGTAGGAACCCGCCAAAAAACTAGCCGAGCACCACCCCGGAACTCCCCGGAAGGCCGGTCCAGCACACGAATTCGCGGCAGAACCCGCGAGATCGGCGAGACCGGCTCGCCGCCGCGTTGCGCCACCCGCAGCAACCCGCACCGCCGCGCGGACCGCCCGCACCGCCTCGCGGCGGGGCCCGGCGGGCGGGCGGTTAGGTTCCCGTGGTGGACGGAGCACGGTGGGCGGCGCTGCCGCAGCGGTACCCGCGGATCGCCGACGCGGTGCTCGCGGTCTTCGTCACCTACCTGGCGCTGCTGGGCACGTCCCCCGGGCGACGTGCTCGACAGCGGCGATCCCGGGCCGGTCGCCCACACCGCGGCCGTGCTCGGCGGCGCGCCACTGGCGCTGCGCAGGCGGTACCCGGTGCTCGTGCTGGCCGTGGTCGCGGCGGCGCTGTGCGTGTTCTACAGCACCGGCTGCAAGACCTCGCTCGGGCTGCTCGGGCCGCTCGTCGCCATCTACACCGTCGGCGTCCACCACCCGCTGACGCGCTCCGCGCCGCTCACCGCGGCAGGCGTCCTCGTCATCAGCAGCGGTGCCGTCGCGGGCCTCGCCCACTTCCGGTGGACCACCGACCTGTTCGCCGGGCTGCTGTTCGGCAGCACCCAGGCGGTGATCGCGCTCGCGCTCGGCCAGGCGATCCGGATCCGCGGCAGGCAGGCCGAACGGCTCCGGCACGAACGCGACCTGGAAGCCGAGCGCGCCGTCACCGAAGAACGGATGCGCATCGCGCACGAACTGCACGACGTCGTCGCCCACCACCTGTCCGTGGTGGCCGTGCAGGCCAGCCTCGCCCGCTACGTGCTCGACTCCGACCTGGAGACCGCCCGCGAAGCGCTCGGGACCATCTCGGCCACCACCTCCAGCTCGCTCGACGAGCTCGGCAGGCTGCTGCGCGTGCTGCGGCCCAGCCTCGAAGAACCGCCCGGCGGCGGCACCCGGTTCCTGCCGCAACCCGGTCTCGACGAACTACCGGTGCTGCTCGAACGGGTCCGCTCGTCCGGGGTACCGGTTGAACTGCGGGTCGAAGGGGAACCGCGGGCGCTGTCGCCCGGTGCCGAGCTGTGCGCCTACCGCGTCGTGCAGGAGGCCCTCACCAACGTGCTCAAGCACGCGCCCACCGCCACCGCCGAAGTCCACGTGCACCACCACCCCGACGCGGTGACCGTGCGGATCCGGGACCACGGCGCACCGCCCCCGAAGAACCGCAAGCCCTCCGGGCACGGTTTGATCGGCATGTGCGAACGGGCGAAGATGTACGGCGGCAGCGTGGAGACCGGACGTCGTCCCGAAGGCGGCTTCCAAGTGGTGCTGCGCATCCCGCGCGCCGAGAGCTGACCGGCCGCGCACCGGGCCGCCGGGTGCCGATCGGCCGGGGGAGCACCGCATGATCCGCGTGCTCGTCGTCGACGACCAGGACCTGCTGCGCGCCGCGTTCGCCGCGCTGCTGCGCGCCACCGACGGCATCGACGTCGTCGGTGAGGCCGCCAACGGACGCGAAGCCGTCGACCTCGCCGCGCGGCTGCGGCCCGACGTGGTGCTGATGGACCTGCGGCTGCCCGAGGTGGACGGGGTGCGCGCCACCGAGCTCATCCTCGACGCCGCCGAACCACCGCGGCCCGGGATCCTGGTGCTCACCGTCTTCGACCTCGACGACTACGTGTACGCGGCGCTGCGGGCCGGGGCCTCCGGGTTCCTGCTCAAGGACAGCCCGCCGGAAACGCTGCTCACCGGGGTGCGCACCGTCGCCGACGGCGGAATGCTGTTCGGCCCCACCATCACCCGGCGGCTCGTGGAGACCTACATGCGGGTGCCGCCGCCCGGCTCCGGGATCCCCGTCCAGCTGTCCGGCCTCACCCAGCGGGAACTGGCCGTGCTGCGGCTCATCGCCACCGGCGCCACCAACGCCGAGATCGCGGAGCACCTGGTGCTCAGCGAGGGCACGGTGAAGACGCACGTGAACCGGGCCATGACGAAGCTCGGGGTGTCCAGCCGGGCGCAGGCCGTGGTCGTCGCCTACGAATCCGGGCTGGTCGTCCCCCGGCGGCGCTGACCGCCGCCGCGCGCCGCTCGTCCGGCCGGGTTCAGACCAGGCCGGCGTCGTGGGTGACGATCGCGACCTGGGTGCGGTTCGCGGCGCCGAGCTTGCCCATGATCCGGCCGAGGTGGACCTTCACCGTGGACGGGCTCATGTACAGGTGCGCGGCGATCTCCGCGTTGCTCAGGCCCTGCGCCACCGAGACCGCCACCTCCCGCTCGCGCGGGGTCAGCTGGTCGATCCTCCGGCGCGCGTCCGAGTTCTCCTTGCCCGCCGCGAACGCGCCGAGCAGCCGCTTGGTGATCCGCGGCGAGAGCATCGCCTCCCCGGAGGCCACCGTGTGCACCGCCGCCGCCAGCTCCCGCGGCGGGGTGTCCTTGAGCAGGAACCCGGACGCCCCCGCCTGCAGCGCGGCGTGCACGTACTCGTCCACGTCGAACGTCGTGAGCACCAGCACCGCGGGCGGATCCGGCAGCGCGGCGACCCGCTTGGTCACCTCCAGGCCGTCGACCCGCGGCATCTGGATGTCGGTGACCACCACGTCCGGGCGGTGCTTCGCGATCAGCTCCACCACCCCCGAACCGTCGGCGGCCTCCGCGGCCACCTCGATGCCCGGGTCGGATTCGAGGATGAGCCGGATCCCGCCGCGCACCAGTTCCTCGTCCTCCAGCAGGACCACCCTGATGCCCACGTGACTCCCCCGTGCCCGACTGCGTTGCCGGGCCCACGGTATCCAAGTCCGGTCCGCACCGGATCACGGTGTCCCGGGACCGGGCGCGTCAGGACGCGGCGGCGGGCTCCAGCACCGGGAACTCCGCCCGCACCCGGTAGCCGTCCTCGTCGGTGCGGCCCACCTGCAAGGTGCCGCCGGCGAGGGTGACCCGCTCGCGCATGCCGATCAGGCCGTAGCCGGAGCCCTCCACCACCGTGGTGCCCGTGCCGCGCGCGTTCACCACCTCCACCGCGAGCCCGTCCGGCCCGACGGCGACCGACGCGCGCACCGGCGAACCGGGGGCGTGCTTGCCCGCGTTCGTCAAGGCCTCCTGCACCACCCGGTAGGCGGCGCGGCCGACGGCGGTGGAGGCCTCCGGCAGCTCCGCCGGCATGTCCAGCGTGATGTCCGCGCCCGCCGCCACCGAATCCGCGACCAGCTCGCGCACCCCCTCCAAGGTGGGGGCCGCGTGGTCGCCGCCCGGGTTCTCGGCGTCGTCGCGCAGCGCGCGCAGCATCTCCCGCAGCTCGCTGAGCGCGGCCGAGCTCGACACCCGGATCACCTCGGCGACCTGCTCGGTGCGCTCGTCCGCGGCGGTCATCGTGAGCGCGCCCGCCTGCAGCGAGATGACGCTGACCCGGTGCGCCACCACGTCGTGCATCTCGCGGGCGATGCGGCGGCGTTCGGCGCCGACCGCGCGCTCCGCCAGCAGGTCCCGCTCCCGCTCGGCCTGCACCGCCCGCTCCCGCAGCGAGCGCAGCAGGTCCCGGCGCTGGTACAGCCACAAGCCCAGCAGCGTCGGCATCCCGACGAAGCCGGTCAGCATCGCGCCCAACCCCAGCAGCACGCCCAGCATGCCGCTCGACCACAGGCTCTCGTTGGCCATGAGCAGCATGCGGGTCAGCTGCGCCACCGCGACGATCGCCGCCGCGCCCCAGGTGGAGGCGACCGGGCCGCGCTGCTTCGCCATCGTGTACAGCGCGATCACGACGGCCATGCTCTGGTCCGCCGTCCCGGACAGCACCGAGATGGCGGCCGCCGCCAGCACCGCGATCCACGGGAAGCGCCTGCGCACCAGCAGTCCGGCGAACAGCACCGCGTTCGCCGGTACCAGCACCCACTGCTGCCAGATCTCCGGATCGTCGGGCATGGCCACCGCCGCCACCGCGATCAGCAGATCGAGCAGCAGGGATCTGAACTTGCCGTCCCACCAGGCCAGCCGGCTGGCCCACTTCCCTCGTTCGCGCACCCGACCACGGTAGGCGTCGTCTTCGTCGTCCGGCACCAGGTGTCCGATCATGCTGCTCCTCTCCGGTGACGAGGTTGGCCGACGGGCTCCGCCGATCGCGTCCCGCTTCCGGTCAGGGCGGCGTACTACTTCGGGCCAAGTCGGGACGAGCCGGTTCGACGACGTGCGCGGGCCTCCTCGCGGCGCACCATGGATCTCGTCGGCGAACGGCGGAAGTCGAGCCGGCGGGCACCGCGACCGCGGTCCGCTCCCGAAGCACTCCCGGAAGGACGAATCCGATGTTGAAGTCCGAGGTCACCCGTTCCCTCGCCCAGACCGCCGCCGAGCAGCCCTCGCAGGTGTGGGGCTGGGTGGTGCTGGCGGTCGGCGCGCTGATCGCGCTCGGCCTGGCCGCGCTGGTCATCGGCGCGCTGGTGAGCTTGTACCGCGCCGAGGCGGACGGCACGACGAAGGCGGTGTGGGTGCTGATCGTCGTGATGGCGCCGCTGCTGGGCGCGGCCCTGTGGTTCGTGATCGGCCGCTCCCAGGCCCGCAAGAACGCGCTCCGGCCGGCGGAGGGCCCGGCGCCGCGGCTGGACGGCGACCAGGCCACCGCGTGACCGCCCGCGGCCACGACCGCGCCGCCGCTGCGCGCGCTCCCCGGCTCCGGGGACGCGGGGGACCGGCGGCGCAGCGGTCGTCCGGGGCTCCGCGGGAGCGGCGTTCACCGTCCGAAGTGGACCGCGCGGCCCCCGTCGTCGAGCGGGCGGCGGATCAGCGGTCGGTCGCGGTGAGCGCGCGGGCGTCCACCAGCTCGGTGCCCGCGACCTTCCCGCTCAACCCGCGGCACCGCGCGCTGCGCGGCACGGCCAGCGCGTGCACCGCGCACCACACCACCGCGACCGGGAGCCCCGCCACGGGCCACAGCACCGCGAGCACGCCCTCGACGAGGGCCAGACCGCCCAGGCCCACCAGCCAGCGCCGCAGCACCGCGCGCCACCCGGGGCGCCGCCCGTCGACGACGACGCGCAGCAGCACCGCGTGCTGGCCGAGCGAGCTGCCGCGCCCCGCCGCGGTGGCGATCAGGAGCAGCACGGCGGGCGCGAACCACAGCGCCGCCGCCTCCGACCAGGCCTGCGCCGCGACGGGCGGCCGCACCTCGGCGACCCGCAGCAGCAGGTCCGCGCCGCGGGCCAGCGCCAGGCCCAGCCACCACAGCAGCAGCAGGTCGCAGAGCATCCCCAGCAACCGGCGGTAGCTCCCGACCGGCCGCGGCTCCCCGGACCCGGCGGCGCCGCGCTGACCGGGGACCAGCCGCAGCACCGGTGCCAGCAGCGCCCCCAGCACCGCGCCCGAGGTGTTCGCGATCAGGTCGTCCACGTCGAACAGCCGGTACGGGCACGGGTACAGGAACCAGATCCCGGTGAGCTGGGTGAGCTCCACCGCCAGCGACACCATGAACCCGGCGAGCGCGGTGCCGCCGAAGCCCTCCCGCAGCAGGTAGCGCACGAACATGCCCAGCGGCACGAACAGCAGCACGTTGAACCCGAACTGCTGCACCGCGGGATCCGCGACCAGCCCGGTCAGCTCGGTCAGGCCGCCGGGCCGCCGGACCTCGTCGAACCCGGCGAAGGGCCGCCACTGCGGCCGCAGGTCGCCGAACGCCTCGCAGAACCCGGGGCCGATCGGCGGCAGCGGCACCAGCACGTACGCCACCAGGCCGAGCGCGTAGAGCACCGCGGCCACGAACAGCAGCAGCGCGCCGGGCCGCAGCTCGCCGCGCTTGCGGTGCTCGCGGGCCACGTAGGGCACGAACAGCAGCACCACCAGCGCCACCGCCACCAGGACGGCGGCCACCGCGGGCAGCACCCGGATGCTCACCGGGACCTCCTGGTGGCGGTCAGTGCGCGTAGGTGGTGGACAGCACCGCGCGGCCCAGGACGTGGCCGAGCGCGGTGAAGTTGACGACCGCGGGCGTCACCTGGTCGTTCAGCCCCAGCGTGGGCACGTCCAGCGCGAGCACCGCGAACAGGTAGCGGTGCGGCCGGTCTCCGGGCGGCGGCGCGGCGCCCGCGTAGGCGCGCTCGCCGAGGTCGTTCGGCACCTGGAACGCGCCGGCGGGCACGCCCGAGCCCGTGGCGGAACCGGCGTCGGTGGCCAGCTCGGTCACCGCGGCGGGCACGTCCACCAGCGTCCAGTGCCAGAACCCGCCCGGGATCGGGGCGTCCGGGTCGAAGCAGGTGACCACGAAGCTCTGCGTCCCGGCGGGGAAGCCCTCCCAGCTCAGCTGCGGGGAGCGGTTCCCGCCGCCCGCTCCCATCCCGCTGTGGACGTGCGCGAGGTCCAGCTGCTCGTCGGCGGCGACGTCCTTGGAGGTGAGCGTGAACGCGGGGACCTCGGGCAGCAGCGAGTACGGGTCCGGGTCGATCGGGCGTTGCAGGCTCATTCGTCTCCTCCTCGGCGGGCGCGGCGGGGTCGGACGATCTTCGGGATCGTCCGGTCGCAGCCTAGTGGGGCCTGCGCGGGCACGTGCGCGGCCTCGCGCGCGGGGCGATCCGCGCCACTCCGTCACCCCCTTGATGCAACCCGTGCAAGCGTTCACTTGATCGAGTTATTGTCGCTGCCCGCCAGGCTCGGGATCATGGTCCGGTGCGCGCCGATCTCCACGTCGGCGACCGCGGTCGAGCGGATCCGGGACAATTTCGGGCGGACGTCCCACAACGACGATGACCGGTTCTTCGAGCGGCTACCGGAAACCGCTCGGAAGCCGAATGCGAGAATCGGTCGGCCGGATTCGGAACAGCAGGGGAAACCGCCCCCGAAACCGGTGGTGGACCTGTCCAATGCGCCGTCGTCGCCGGTACCGGAAAAGTCCGGGTTCCGCCGATGCCGGCCCAGGGATGTCGATGCTGGGGGATAGCGCAGTCATGCCGGGAAATCGCCACACTTCGGTCCGTTCGCGCCAGGTGGCCGCGGAACTCCGCCGCCACCGCGAGCGCGCCGGGCTCAGCTGCACGGCGGCGGGGGCCCGGCTGGGCGTCTCGGGCAGCAAGATCAGCCGGATCGAGACCGGCGCCAGCGGGGTGCAGCTCGACGACGTCACCGCGCTGCTGCGGCTCTACCAGGTGGGGGAGCGGGAGCGCACCGCGCTGGTGGAGCTGGCGCGCAACGCGGGCCGCTCCGCCTGGTGGCAGCGGCCGTCCGCGGCCCCCGCCCGCTGGCGGGATTTCCTCGACTACGAGAGCAAAGCGGTCCGGATGCACAGTTTCGAACCGATGCTGATCCCGGGCCTGCTGCAGACCGCGGAATACGCGCGGGCCGTCATCTCGGGGATGGAACCCGGGCGTTGCGAGGACGAACTGGACGATCTGATCGCGACCCGGATGGCGCGGCAGATCATTCTGAGCCGTTCCCGCGCGCCGTTGTTCCACGCGGTGCTGGAGGAATCCGCGTTGCGCCGCCCGATCGGCGGCCGGGGGGTGATGAAGCGGCAGCTGCTGCACCTGCTGGTGATGATGGAATCCGATCACGTCTGCCTGCGAGTGGTGCCGCGTTCCGTGGGCGCCTATCCGGGATTGCAGGGGTCATTCCTTCTTCTGGAATATGACGGAGAGCCGGACGTGGTGTACGTGGAGAACCAGCACGGTCCCGCATTCCTGGATTCCGAGCGGACCGTGAGTTCCTACCGGGAGGTGCTGCGGGACATCGTGCGGCTCGCCCACGCCCCCGACGCGGCGGGCGACCTGATCCGCGAGGTCCTCGCCGAGCACTGACCGCGCTCGTGCGCCGGAAATCCGCTCCGCCGCCGGTTCGCGCGGCGCCGGGACTACGCCGGTCCGGTGATCTTCTCCGTCGCGCGGGTGACTCCGAACCGGCTGCGGCGGGCCGAGGAGATGGGCGCCGAAGGGGGGACGGGTGATCCGGTGGAACTGCTGGAGCGGGTCGCCGCCGTGGCCCGCAGGCTGCGCGAACACCGGCCGGTGCCGCCCGTGCGACCGTCCGAAGTGGACTTGGTCTGATGCTGCCGCCGAGCGGTTTTCTCCCGATGCATCACCTGATCAGGTAACGACGTTCGGCCGTTGTGGACGATGACCGGGCCGTGATCGGCTCCCTCCGCGACACTGGCACGAGCCGGAGGCGGGCCGGTCACCCCGACCGCGCCGCAGGGGCTCCGGGGGATGGAGAGCAGCGGGATGACACGCACACGGCGGACCCACACCCGGTGGTGGTCGGCAGCCGGAACACTCGCCGCGGCCGCGCTGGCCACTGTCGCGATCACGACCCCCGCCGGGGCCGGGACCGCCGCCGACGAGCCCGCCGCCGCGCCGATCAGCACCCGGATCGTCGGCGGCGAGTACGCCAGCACCAGCGAGTACCCGTGGGTCGTGTACCTCACCGACTCGGCGGGCAACCAGTTCTGCGGCGGCACCATCGCGGCCGCGAACAAGGTCATCACCGCCGCGCACTGCGTCACCGGGGGTGCGCCGCCGGAGATCACCGTCGTCTCCGGCCGCGACGACAAGAACAGCGACGAGGGCACCGAGACCGCCGTCCGGGACGTGTGGGTGCACCCCGACTTCCAGAACGCCAGCAGCGGTGCCGACGTCGCCGTGCTCACGCTGGACCGCGACGTCACCGCGACCCCGCTGCCCATCGCGACGGCGGGCGACCTCCCCGAGTACCGGCCGGGCGGAGCCACCACCGTCCTGGGCTGGGGGACCACCACCGAAGGCGGCTCGCCGTCCAGCACGCTCCGCCAGGCGCACCCGCCGATCACCAGCGACCAGGACTGCAGCCGCGCCTACGGCGGGCAGTACGACCCGCGAGGCCAGGTGTGCGCCGGGCTCCCCGGAGGCGGGGAGGACAGCTGCCAGGGCGACTCCGGCGGACCGCTCGTGGCCGGGGACAAGCTGATCGGCATCGTGTCCTGGGGCAACGGCTGCGCCCGCCCCGGCCAGCCCGGCGTCTACACGAGGCTCGGCGCCTACCACGACGAAGTCCAGGCCCAGCTCCGCTGATCCCCCCCCACCACCGAGGCGCACGGCCCGTTCGACCGCACCGCGCGGTCGAGCGGGCCGTTCTGCTGCGGGGTCAGGCCGCGACGAGACCCGCGGAGATGGTGAGGAAGGCCGCCGCGCTGATCACGTCCAGGGAGCGGGCGAAGCGCGGGCGGCGCAGCCGGTCGGCGATGCGGGCCGCGCCCAGCACGATGGTGACCTCCCAGATCGCCGCCAGCACCAGGAACACCGCGCCCAGCAGCACCAGTTGCAGCGTCGGGTTCGCCGCCGAACCCACGAACTGCGGCAGGAAGGCCAGGCTGAACAGCAGCATCTTCGGGTTCGTGATGTTGCTCAGCAGGCCCTGCCAGAACGGCCGGGTCGTGGCGCCGCCTCCGGAGAGGCCGTCGCCGGTCTCGGCGCGGGTGAGCCACAACCCGCGCACGATCATCGCGGCGAGGTACACCAGGTACGCGGCGCCGGCCCACTTCAGCGCCGCCAGCACCGCCGGGTGGCTGGTGATCACCGCGCCGAGCCCGCAGATCACCAGCGCCACCTGCAGGATGCTCGCCGCGTGGATGCCCGCCAGCGCTCGCAGCCCGGCGCCGATCCCCTGCCGCAGCGACGTCCGCAAGATCAGGAACGCGTCCACCCCGGGCGTCAGCACCACCACTGCGCTGGCGAGCAGGAACGCCGGCAGGGTCGTGGGGTCCAGCAGCATGACGAGTTCGCTCCTTGCCTGGTCGACGCGCGCGCGGAGGCGCCGGTGAGCGCGCGGCCCACTGGTCGAGGTTTCACCGGATCGGGGGTGATCTCGGTTCCGCGTCGTCGCGGGCACCGGAGATCTTGACTGAGTGGGCGGGACGAACCACCTCTGCCGAAGCAGTGTTCCGAATTTTTTCCCGCCTAAGTCCATCTTAACGAAAAATTATCATGAGCCGATGTGAGCTCGCCCTCGTCATCCCGGCGTGATCGGGCCGCTACCGTGTGCCGCCGAACGACGCCGCACGTCCAGGAGGCAGCCGTGCCCGACCGATCCAGCCCGCTCGCCCGGATCGCCGCCGGAGGCGCTGCCGCCGCCACCGCGGCCACCGCCGCGCTCGCCGCACCGGCCGCCGCCGACCCCGCGCAGGAACGCGTGCTCGGCGGCACCGACGAACGCGCGGCGCCCTGGGTGGTCGCGCTCACCGACCAGGCCGGGCGCCAGTTCTGCGGCGGCACCCTCGTCACCGAGATCAAGGTGGTCACCGCCGCGCACTGCGTGGACGGCCACGACGCGGCGGAGCTGCGCGCCGTCACCGGCCGCCCCGACCTGCGCACCACCGGCGGCGCCGACACGCCCGTCGGCGACGTCTGGGTGCATCCCGAGTTCCGCGACGTCACCGGCGGGCACGACGTGGCGGTGCTGACGCTGGCCGCACCGGTGCGCGAACGACCGCTGCCGATGGCCGGGGCCGACGAGACCGCCCGCTACCGGCCCGGCACCCCGGCGCGGGTGCACGGCTGGGGGCGCACCACCGAGAACGGGCCCACCTCGGCGACGCTGCAGTCCGTCGAGGTGCCGATCAGCGCGGACGCCGACTGCCGCGCCGCCTACCCGGGCTACGAGCCGGGGACGCGGGTCTGCGCGGGCCCGCCCGAAGGCGGCCGGGACGCGTGCGCCGGGGACTCCGGCGGACCGCTCGTCGCCGACGGCAGGCTGATCGGCGTCGTCTCCTACGGCACTGGCTGCGGACGTCCCGGAACACCCGGCGTGTACACCCGGATCTCCGGGGTCGCCGACGACGTCGCCGCGCGGCTCTGAACCCGGCGTCCCGCACCGCGGGACGGGCCGGTGCCGCCCGGTGCTCGCGCCGCGGCGGTGCACCGGTCGCCGTGCGCAGCACCGACCCGCTCCGAGGCCCGCGCGCCCGGGCGCGCGGGACGTGGTGTGCGCTACTTCCACCGCAGGTGACCCCGGGTGTCGTAGCCGGAATGTGATATCCCGTTGGGGTGACCCTGCAACCGCTCGCCACCGCCGTCCACCGCGCCTACACGGCCGACCTCGACGCCGAGGACTTCTACCGCATGCTCCGCTTGCGCGTGGACGTGTTCGTGGTCGAGCAGCAGTGCGCCTACCCGGAACTGGACGGCCGGGACCTGGAGACCACCACCAGGCACTTCTGGATCGACTCCGCCGACGGCTACGTGCTCGGCTACCTGCGCCTGCTCGAAGACCCCGACGGCACCTTCCGCATCGGCCGCGTCGCCACCGCCAAGGACGCCCGCGGCCTCGGGCTCGGGCGCAAGCTGATGCGCGCCGCGCTCGCCGAGATCCAGCGCGCGCCGGCGACGCTGTCCGCGCAGACCTACGCGCTGGAGTTCTACCGCGGATTCGGGTTCGAACCCTCGGGTGAGGAGTATCTCGAAGACGGCATCCCGCACGTCGACATGCACCGATACCCGGGTTCGCCGCGCTGAGCGAGCCGCGCCGGTTCCTCGCCCGTCGCGGGGATGCGACGATGCTCGCTGGTCCCAGCCAGGGCAGGTCAGGAAACCGGTGCGACACCGGTGCGGTCGGCGCCACTGTGACCGGGGAGCGGATCTCCCCCGCGAGCCACCGGGCGCTGCCGCCTGGGAAGGCCGGAGTTCCGCGCTGATCCGGGAGCCAGGACACTGCCTCGCCCAGGCGCAGCCGACATCGGGGCGTCCGAGACCCGAGGAAGGAACACCTGGCATGACTGCTCCCGCGAGCCCGCGGTACCCGTTCACGGCCGTGGTCGGGCACGACGACATGCGGCTGGCGCTGCTGCTCAACGCGGTGCACCCGCGCATCGGCGGGGTGCTGGTGCGGGGTGAGAAGGGCACCGCGAAGTCGACGGTGGTGCGCGCGCTCGCTTCGCTGCTGCCCGCGCTGGACGTCGTGCCCGGCTGCCGCTTCGGCTGCGAACCGCGGCGACCCGACCCGCGGTGCCCGGACGGCCCGCACGCCGAGGTCTCCGGGACGACACGCCCCGCGGAACTCGTGGAACTTCCGGTCGGCGCCACCGAGGACCGGCTCGTCGGCTCACTCGACCTGGAACGCGCGCTCACCGAAGGCGTCAGCGCCTACCAGCCCGGGCTGCTGGCCGCGGCGCACCGCGGCGTGCTCTACGTGGACGAGGTCAACCTGCTGCACGACCACCTGGTGGACCTGCTGCTGGACGCCGCCGCGATGGGCCGCGCGCACGTGGAGCGGGAAGGCGTGTCGGTGACGCACGCCGCCTCGTTCCTGCTCGTCGGCACCATGAACCCGGAGGAGGGCGAGCTGCGCCCGCAGCTGCTCGACCGGTTCGGCCTCACCGTGCAGGTCGCCGCCTCCCGCGACGTCACCACCCGCACCGAAGTGGTGCGCAGGCGCCTCGCCTTCGAAGCGGACCCGGCCGGCTTCGCCGAGCGGTGGGCCGCCGAGGACGCCGCGCTCGCCCGCCGCATCGCCGACGCCCGGTCCACAGTGGAATCGGTGCGGCTGCCCGACGCCGAGCTGCGGCGGATCTCCGCGCTGTGCGCCGCGTTCGACGTGGACGGGATGCGCGCCGACCTGGTGCTAGCCCGCACCGCCGTGGCGCACGCCGCGTGGCGCGGCGCCGACGAGGTCGCCGAAGCCGACGTGGAGGCCGCGGCCCGGCTCGCGCTGCCGCACCGGCGCCGCCGCGACCCGTTCGACGAACCCGGCGTCGAGGAGGACCAGCTGCAGCAGGCCCTCGAAGACGCCGCCCAGCACGCCGAGCAGGAACCGGCCGACGACCGGAACGCCGGCGACGATCAGGACTCCGCCGACGATCAGGACTCCGGCGACGAACCGCCGGAAGGTCCCGACGACGGCCCCGGCGGAGGCGGTGGTGGGGCGCCCGACGGCGGACCGGACGACGGACCCGACGGGCCCGGTGGCGGCGAAGCCCCCACTCCGCCGGACTCGCCCGCGCCGAACGGCGACGGCGGTTCCCGGCGCGAGGACGGCCCCGGCCAGGCTCCCGCGAACAAGCCCCCGGCCGCGCCCGCGCCCGCGTTCCGCGCCCGGCTGCTCGAAGTCCCCGGCGTCGGCGAAGGCGCCCCCGGCCGGCGGTCCCGCGCCCGCTCCCGCAGCGGGCAGACCGTTCGGGCCTCCACAGTGGACGGTCATGGCGTGCACCTGCCCGCCACCCTGATCGCCGCCGCCCCGCACCAGCGCACCCGCGGCCGCAGCGGCCCCGGCCTCGTGCTGCACCGCGACGACGTCCGGCGCTCCGTCCGCGAAGGACGCGAAGGCAACCTCGTGCTCTTCGCCGTCGACGCCTCCGGCTCCATGGCCGCCCGCGAACGCATGTCCGCCGTCAGCGGCGCCGTGCTCTCGCTGCTGCGCGACGCCTACCAGCGCCGGGACAAGGTCGGCGTGGTCACCTTCCGCGGCGACCAGGCCGAACTCGCGCTGCCGCCCACCTCCTCCGTGGAGATCGCCGCCACCCGGATGCGCGACCTGCGCACCGGCGGCCGCACCCCGCTCGCCACCGGTCTGCTCAAGGTCCACCAGGTCATCGGCACCGAACGCACCCGGGACCCGCGGCGGCGCCCGCTGCTGGTGCTGCTCACCGACGGCAAGGCCACGGTTCCCGCCGGTGACGGCGGAACCGGGCGCGCCCGCGCGAAGCGCGCGGTGCAGGACTCCATGCGCGCCGCCGGACTGCTCGCCGGGCTCGGCGTCGCCTCCGTCGTCGTCGACTGCGAGCAGGGCGTGGTGCGGCTCGGCCTCGCCGCCAAGGTCGCGACCGCGCTCGGCGGGGCCTGCCTCCGGCTCGACGAGCTCTCCGCCGACGCCGTCGCCGGAGTCGTCCGCGCCGCCCGCGGCACCACCGCCGGCGCAGCTTGATTCCGATTCGATTACGACACCGGCCGGGCGGAGTAGGAATATCCCGATGTAGTTGGTAAGGTGTTCTTCGTCCACCTGACCCCCAGGGGTGGACCACGAAGCGCCCTCGCGCTCCCGATGACCCCCAGGTCGGTCGAGCGCGGGGGCGCTTTCTATTGCTTGGGGGGTCGTGGTCGTTTTGCTCGGGGGGCGGGTGGCGGAACCTCAGCTGTTCCCTCGCTGCGGGATCGTTTTCACCGGTGGCTCCGCCACAGGAGAAAACGCTGTCCTCGCGAGGAAACAGCTGAGAACCCGCTGCGGTGCCGGTTGCTCGGGTGGTCGGCAGGTCAGCGGCTTCGCCGCTGAGAGGATCAACTGATCAACTGATCAATCGGTCGACTGGTTGGGGTCGGTCGGTGGTGGTGAGGTCTGCGACAGCGGGGTGGGGTGGTCCTGGGGGTGGCTTAGGGTCTGGGGTCATGCCTCAGGGAAAGCCGAACGTCGTTCCGCAGGACGGTCTCACCACGCGGCAGCGTCGCAACCGTCCGCTGCTGCTCGTGCACACCGGGGAGATGAAGGGCAAGTCCACCAGCGCCTTCGGGCTCGCGCTGCGCGGCTGGAACCAGGGCTGGTCCATCGGGGTGTTCCAGTTCGTGAAGTCGGCGAAGTGGAAGGTCGGCGAGGAGAGCGCGTTCCGCGCCCTGGGCAAGCTGCACGACGAGACCGGTGAAGGCGGCCCCGTCGAATGGCACAAGATGGGCGAAGGCTGGTCCTGGGCCCGCAAGCAGGGCAGCGAAGAGGACCACGCCGCCGCCGCGCTCGAAGGCTGGCGGGAGATCGCCCGCCGCCTCGGCGAGGAACGGCACGGCATGTACGTCCTCGACGAGTTCACCTACCCGCTGCACTGGGGCTGGATCGACGTCGGCGAAGTCGTCCGGACGCTGCGCGACCGGCCCGGCCACCAGCACGTCGTGATCACCGGCCGCAACGCTCCCCAGGAGCTCGTCGACGCCGCCGACCTGGTCCTGGAGACCACGAAGGTCAAGCACCCGATGGACGCCGGGCAGAAGGGCCAGAAGGGCATCGAGTGGTGAGCCCGCGCGTCGTCATCGCCGCGCCCGGCTCGGGGCAGGGCAAGACGACGGTGGCGACCGGTCTGCTCGGCGCGCTGCGCCGCCGGTCGCTGCGGGTCGCGCCGTTCAAGGTCGGCCCCGACTACATCGACCCCGGCTACCACCACGTCGCCTCCGGGCTGCCCGGCCGGAACCTGGACCCGGTGCTGGTGGGGGAGGAGCGGATCGCGCCGCTGTTCCGGCACGGCAGCGCCGGTGCCGACCTGGCCGTCGCCGAAGGCGTGATGGGCCTGTTCGACGGCAAGATCGACGGGCCGGGTCCGGGCGACGAACCGGCCTTCGGCTCCACCGCGCACGTCGCGGGCCTGCTGCGCGCCCCGGTGGTGCTCGTCGTCGACGCGCAGGGGCAGTCGCAGAGCATCGCCGCGCTGCTGCACGGGTTCCGCAGCTTCCAGCCCGGGGTGCGGCTGGCCGGCGTGATCCTCAACCGGGTCGGTTCGCCGCGCCACGAGCAGGTGCTGCGGGACGCGGCGGACTCGGTGGGGCTTCCGGTGCTCGGCGCGCTCGGCCGCACCGGCGGGCTCAGCGTCCCGTCCCGGCACCTCGGGCTGGTCACCGCCACCGAGCACGGCGGCGCCGCCACCGACGCCGTCGAAGCCATGTCGGACGCGGTCGAGTCCGGGGTGGACCTGGACGCGGTGATCGCGCTCGCGCGCAGCGCCCCCGCCCTGGACGGGCCCGCGTGGGACGCCGCCGCCGAAGTGGTGCCCGTCCCGGACCGCCCGGTGATCGCCGTGGCGGGCGGGCCCGCGTTCACCTTCGCCTACACCGAGCACGTCGAACTGCTCACCGCCGCCGGAGCCGAGGTCGCGGTGCTCGACCCGCTGCGCGACGAGGAGCTGCCCGCGGGCACCCGCGGGCTCGTGCTGCCCGGCGGGTTCCCCGAGCAGCACGCCGCGGCGCTGTCCGCGAACTCCGCGCTGCGGGCGGAGATCACCCGGTTCGCGGCCACCGGCGCCCCGATCCACGCCGAGTGCGGCGGGCTGCTGTACCTCGCCGAGGAGCTCGACGGGCATCCGCTGTGCGGGGTGATCCCGGCGCGCGCGGAGATGTCACCGCGGCTCACCCTCGGCTACCGGGATGCCGTCGCCGCCACCGACTCCGCGCTGAGCAGCGCCGGAACCCGGTTCACCGGCCACGAATTCCACCGCACCCGGCTCGAACCGGGCAGCGGCGGGCAGCCCGCCTGGTACTGGCGGGACGGCGCGGCCGTCGCGGAAGGATTCGTGCGCGGCGGGCTGCACGCTTCTTACCTGCACACCCATCCGGCCGGTGCGCCGGAGGCGGTGTCGCGGTTCGTGACCCGCTGTTCCCGGACGGTGACGGGCGGTGCGGGTACGGCCGTGTAGCCCGCCGCGATCAACAGGTACGGTCGTCACCTGTGCGGCCACGGTGGGCGACGGGGTTCCGGTGCCAGCGGACCGGTCGATCCCCCGCCCGACCTGGCCATCGAGCCGGTGCCCCCTCCCTCGGTGTGGTCCGATGTGGACGGTTCGGCGCGGCGAGCCGTACCGGTGACGCGGAAGAGGAGAGCGAACAGTGAGTGGCCGGATCTCGTTCATCGGTGCCGGACCCGGCGCCGCGGACCTCATCACGGTCCGCGCCGCGCGACGCATCGCCGAAGCCGACGTCGTGGTGTGGTCCGCCAGCGTGCTCGCCCCCGAATGCGTGCGGGAGCACGCGAGCCCCGACGCGGAGCTGCTCGACTCCTCCCAGCTCACCCACGAGCAGGCGGTCGAGGTGTACCGCCGCGCCGAGCGGGACGAGCTGCGGGTCGTGCGGCTGCACGCCGGTGACCCGGCGCTGTGGGGTTCCGTGCAGGAGCAGCACGACGCCTGCGCCAAGATGGAGCTGGACGTGGAGATCGTGCCCGGCGTCAACGGCTTCTCCGCCGCCGCCGCGGCCGTCGGCCGCGAGCTGACCACCGCGGACACCGCGCGATCCGTGCTGGTCACCCGCCTCGGCGCCGGGAACCCGGACGCCGAGCAGGTGCGCGAACTGGCGCGGCACCAGGCGACGATGGCGGTGACGCTGCCCGCCTCCCGCGCGGCCCAGCTGGTGGAGGAGCTGCGCGCCGGTGGCTGCGCCGACGAGGTGCCCGTGCTCGTCGCCTACAAGGTGAGCTGGCCGGACGAGGTGCTGCTGAGCACCACCGTCGGCGAGCTGGAGCAGGCGGTGAAGCAGCGCAAGCTGTGGGGCACCGCGCTGTTCCTCGTCGGCAAGGCGCTCGGCGCGAGCGGCCGGTCCCGCGGTTACGGCGAGTCCGGCTACCGCCGGACCGAGACCTCCGGGCGCCGCCGCGGCTACCGGTCGGCGCGGCGGCACGACGCGGCCGAGCGCTCCGGCTCCGACCAGGAGGACGCCCCCGGCTCGCGTGCGGCGTTCCACGTGGGCACCGGCCCCGCCGTCGAGCGCCCGCGGCCCGAACCGGCGGCCGAACCGGCGGCGCCCGCGCCCGACCCGGTGCCCGGGCGCGGTTCCGACGGTGCGACCGCGGTGCCGAACATCGCCTGGTGGGCGGTGCGTGAGTGGCAGGAGGCCGCTCGCGGTGCCGCCCGGGGGCAGGCGCGGCAGCGGCGCACCGAGGACCCGGCGCAGCCGGAGCTGTTCGGCGGCGGGCCGGAAGCCGAGACCGCACCGGCGGCCGCCGCGGCGTCCGAGACCACCGCGGCATCCCCGGAACCCGAGGGCACCGAGGCGCCGGTGCGCGCGGCGGAGACCGCCGCACCGGACCCGGCCACCGCGGACTCCGAAGTGGACGAACCGGCGCGGCCCGCGCTCGCGGTCGTCCGCGACTCCGGTGCCGGGACCGGAGCGGCCGGTTCGTCCGGCAAGGGCGACGAGAGCACCGGATCGGACGGCGGCGCCGAGCCGGCAGCCGCGACCGGCGAGCAGACCGGGACCGCGGGCACCGCGCGCACCTCGGCGGCGGAGACCACCGGCACCCCCCGCGCCACCGCGAAGACCCGCACCCGGGCGAAGTCGCAGACCAAGGCCCAGACGAAGGCCCAGACGAAGGCCCAGACGAAGGCGCAGACGAAGTCGCAGACCAAGACCGCGGGCACCCGGACCCGCACCGGGGGCGCGAAGTCGACCAAGAACAAGGGCGACGCGTCGAGCTGAGCGCGAGCGCATCCCCAGACGTGGCAAGGTGAACCGGGCTCGTGATCCGCGGGTCCGGCCGGTGCAGCGGCGTGGCAGGACGAGGTGGAAGACGTGACGGTCACGGTGATCGGGATCGACGGGGCGGAGCTGCCCGCGGGCGCCGCCGAGGTGCTGGGTTCGGCGCGGCTCGTGGTGGGCTCGCGCAGACACCTCGACGCGCACGCCCCGCAGCAGGCCCGGTCGCTGGACCTCGCGCAGTGGAGCCAGGCGCTGGGCGCGCTGACCTCGCTGGCGGGTGAGGAGACCGGGGTCGTGCTCGTCGACGGCGATCCGGGTTTCTTCGGCGTGCTGCGGGAGTTGCGGGAGCGCGGGGTGCGCTGCGCCGTCACCCCGGCCGCGCCGAACGTGGCCCGGCTGATGGCCCGCCTCGGCAGGCCGTGGGACTCGGTGCCGGTGGCGGCGGCGAGCGAGGATGACCTGCCCCGCGTGCTGAACCTGTGCCGGGCGCGACCGGCGGTGCTGGTGCTCAGCGGCCCGGGGGCCGGCCCGGCGCGGCTGGCTTCCGGATTGACCGGCTGGCGGCGCACGCTCGTCGTCGGCGAGGACCTCGGCGGCGAGGGCGAGAAGATCACCACCGCCACCCCGGAGGAGGCCGCGCAGCGCAGCTGGCGCCCGGACGCGGTGGTGCTGTGCGCGGCGGAACCGAAGGAGGTCGGCGCCCGGGGCTGGCTCGCCGGCGGTGAGGTGCTGCCGCCCGCGAACGGCTGGGCGCTGTCCGAGGACGAGTTCTCGCACCGCGACGGCGAAGTGACGCCCGCCGAGGTCCGGGCGGTGGCGCTGGCGGATCTCGCGGCCCGCCCCGGCGCGCTGATCTGGGACGTCGGCGCCGGCTCCGGTTCGGTCGCCGTCGAGTGCGCCCGGCTCGGCGCCGCCACGATCGCCGTCGAGTCCGACGAGACCCAGGTGGTGCGGCTGATCACCAACGCCGCCGGGCACGGCGTGGACGTGCGGGTCGTGGAGCGCGCCGCGCCGGACTCGTTGCGGGAGCTGCCGAAACCGGACGGCGTCTTCGTCGGTGGCGGCGGGCCGGACGTGGTCGCGGCCTGCGCGCACGCGGGCGCGGCGCGGATCGTGGTGGAGCTGACCGAGCTGGAGCGGGTCGGGCCGACCCGGGAGGCGCTGCGCACCGCGGGCTACCAGGTCCGCGGGGTGCAGCTGGCCGCGAGCAGGCTGGTGGAGCTCGCCGACGGCGGCTCCAAGCTGGAACCCACGGCGCCGGTGGTGCTGGTGTCCGGGCACCGCAAGGCCGACTCGTGATCGGTCTGTTCCCGCGCACCCCGCAGGAGCAGCGCACCGCGAACGAGCTGGCCGCCCGGTGGGGGCCGGACGCGGTGCTGGTCGACGGCGGACCGGGCCCGGCGCTGCGCCGGATGTGGTCCTCGCTGGACGCGGTGGTGCTGTTCCTGCCGGTGGGCGCGGCGGTGCGGCTGATCGCGCCGCTGCTGCGCGCCGAACGCACCGATCCGGAGGTGGTGTGCGTGGACGAGCACTTCGCCGTCACCGTCTCCGGTGGGGCGCAGGCGATCGCGCCGCGGATCGCGGAGGTGCTGGGGCGGATCCCGGTGCTCACCGCGGGCGCGGCGGCCACCGAGCTGGACGAGCTCGTGGACCGGCTCGGGGCCACCGCGGACGGTGATCTCACCGGGTGCGCGCGGGCGATCGACGACGAGGAACCGGTGCTGCTGGTGAACCCGCACGGGTTCCCGCTCCCCGCGCTGCCGGAGAACGTGTCGCCGGACCGGGAGGATCCGGCCTGGACGGTGGTGGTCGACGACCGGCGGCCCGGGGAAGATCTCGGCGACCGCGTGGTGCGGTTGATCCCGCCGACGCTGGTGGTGGGCGTCGGTGCCGTGCGGGGCGTGTCGCGGACCGCGGTGACCGGGCTGATGTCCCGGCTCGACCGGGAGCACGGGCTGGACCCGCGCGCGATCCGGGCGTTCGCCACCGCGGAGGCGAAGGCGGAGGAGCGCGGCATCCTGGACGCGGTGCAGGACCTGGGTTTCTGGCACTCGGCGGACGCCGAGGAGCTACCGCTGCGCTCCTACCCGGCGGCCGAGCTCGCCGAGGAGGACGTGCCGAACCCGAGCGAACGGGTGCGGGCCGAGGTGGGCACCGCGTCCGTCGCGGAGGCCGCCGCGCTGCGCGCCGCCCGCGAGTTCGCCGGGGAGGACGCCGAGGTGCGGCTGGTCGTGCCGAAGCTGGGCGCCGACGGCGTCACCGTCGCCGCCGCCCGGATCCGCCCGCGCGGCCGGATCACCACGATCGGTCTCGGCCCGGGGCCGGCGGACCTGCGCACCCCGCGCGCGGACGCGGAACTGCGCCACGCCGCCGCCGTCGTCGGCGGGGCGCCGGAGCTGGAGCTGATCCGCGACCTGCTGCACCCGGGCGCCGTGACCCGCCGCGTCGGGTCCGCCGAGGAAGGTGCGCGCGCCGCCGCCGAACTGGCGGCCGGGGGCCGCACCGTGGCCCTCGTCGGCCCGGACGACGCGGCACCGCTGCGCGCCGCCGTCCAGGACGAACCGGCCTGCCGGGCCGTGCACGCCGAATGGATCCCCGGCGTGCGCGGCTGACGGCCGGATCGTCGCCCCGGGAGCACCGGGGGCCGCGACCTCACGCCATGAGGTGCACGCGCCGGTGCTGGCGGGTGCCGATGTCCGCCGCGGCGGTGTCGAGCAGCTTGTGGCCGAGTTCGAACAGCGCCCTGGCGAGCGCGATCTCATCTCCGATCTGCGGCACGTCCGGGTCGTCCGGGTGCCGCCGCGCGGCGCCGTGCCCGTGCAGCGCCCTGCCGTCGCCGGTGACCATCCCGACGTCCGCGGTGGTCTTCATGCCGGCTTCGACGACCTGCATGTCCAGTGTGAGCGTCCGGTTCGCGTGCATGGCCGCCTCCCTGGTTCGCCTGTCCCCAGGATGCGCCGCCGAGGACCGCGCGGCAAAGCGGTCCGGGCGGCGGTTGCGCTGGTGAGAGAGGTCACCGCAGGTTTGACCTCCGTTCCGGGGCGGGTGACGATACTGCGGTCGGTCGAGGCGCCCCCCCGGATCGTTCGGCGGCGGCCCCGGCGGCACCCCGTGGCAGGATGGTCCGGCGCCGCGCTCGGCAGGCGCCCCGCCCCGGCGGATCGGACCCGGCGACGGGTCGAGGTGACGCAGCGGCGTCCCGCGCTCAGGCCACGGCAACGGCGCCGCGGTGAACATCGACACGAACGACGGACGGCATGACCACGCACTCATCTGCGCAGCACACCTCGGGCGAACACCACTACTTCGCGGGACTCGACCTCACCGGCAGGCGGGTGGTGGTGGTCGGTGCGGGCGGCGTCGCGCAGCGGCGCGTGCCCCGGCTGATCGGCGCGGGCGCGCGCGTGGAGGTCATCTCGCCGGAGGCGACGCCCGCGGTCGAGGCGATGGCCCAGGCCGGGGAGATCACCTGGCACCGCAGGCCGTACGCGGACGGCGATCTGGACGGCGCCTGGTACGCGGTGGCGTGCGCGACGGGCCACGAGGTCAACGCCGCCGTCTCCGCCGAAGCCGAGCGCCGCCGGGTGTTCTGCGTGCGCGCCGACGACGCCGCGCAGGGCACCGCGGTGACCCCGGCCGTCGCCGAGCACGGCGGGCTGCTGCTCGGCGTGCTCGCCGGGGGAGCGCACCGGCGTTCCGCCGCGGTGCGGGACGCGCTGGTCACCGCGCTGCGCTCCGGGGTCGTGGCCGAGCACGCGGAGCGGCCCGCACCGGGCGTCGCGCTCGTCGGCGGCGGCCCCGGCGCCCCGGACCTGATCACGGTGCGCGGCAGGCAGCTGCTCGGCCGGGCCGACGTGGTGATCACCGACCGGCTGGCCCCGCGCGAGCTGCTGGAGGAGCTCGGCCCGCACGTGGAGGTCGTGGACGCCTCCAAGATCCCGTACGGCCGCGCCGCCAACCAGGACGTGATCAACGAGCTGCTGGTGGAGCACGCGCGCGCCGGGAAGTTCGTGGTGCGGCTCAAGGGCGGCGACCCGTACCTGTTCGGCCGCGGCTACGAGGAACTGCTGGCCTGCGTGGCCGCCGGGGTGCCGGTCACCTCGGTCCCCGGCATCACCAGCGCGTTCTCCGTGCCCGCCGCGGCCGACGTGCCGGTCACGCATCGCGGGGTGGCGCACGAGGTCGTGGTGGTGTCCGGGCACGTCGGTCCGCACGACGAGACCTCGCTGGTGGACTGGCCCGCGCTGGCGCGGCTGCGCGGCACGCTGGTGCTGATGATGGCGGTCAAGCGCATCGGCGAGTTCGCCGCGGTGCTGATCGAGCACGGCCGCGACCCGAAGTCGCCGGTCGCGATCGTGCAGGAGGGGACCATGCGCACCCAGCGGGCCGTGCGCACCACGCTCGCCGAGGCCGCCGACGCGGTCCGCACCCACGAGGTGGCCCCGCCCGCGGTGATCATCGTCGGCCCGGTCGCCGACCTCACCCCGCCCGAACGCCGCTGACGTTCGAACGCCGCCGTCGAGCGCGGGAACCGATGACCGCGCGAGAACGGCCCACCCGGGCTGGTGGGCCGTTCGTGGCGTCGTCCGCGCGGGTCAGCTCTCGTCGGGGGCGCCGCCGAAACGGGCCCGGTAGTCCGCCAGGTCGTCCTCGGTGACCTTCGCGAACAGCACCGGCGGGATGGTGAAGTCGGTGCCCGCCGGGACGAGCTCGAAGGACCGCGCCTCCTCGACCGACACCCAGCTGCGCTGCGGGTCGTCGGAGGCGAACGCCGCGCGCATCGCCTTCGCCGCGCCCGGGATCAGCGGTTCGGACACCACCGCGTACAGGTAGATCAGGTTCATCGCGGTGCGCAGCGTCAGCGCGGCCGCGTCCTGGTCGGTGCGGATCTGGATCCAGGGCGCCTTCTCCTCCAGGTAGGAGTTGCCCGCGCTCCACATGGACCGCAGCGCCTGGGCGGCCTTGCGGAACTGCTTGGCCTCCAAGTGGGTCTGGTAGTCGGCGAGCAGTCCGCCGATCTCCGCGGCGAGCCGCTGCTCCGGTTCCCCGGCGGCGTCCCCGGCGGGCACCTGGTCGCCGAACCGCTTGCGGGAGAACGACAACACCCGGTTCACGAAGTTGCCGAGGGTGTCGGCGAGGTCCTTGTTCACCACGGAGGCGAACAGCTCCCAGGAGAACGAGGAGTCGTCGGACTCCGGCGCGCTCGCGATGAGGAAGTAGCGCCAGTAGTCGGCGGGCAGCAGCTCCAGCGCCTGGTCGGTGAAGATCCCGCGCTGGTCGCTGGTGGAGAACTTCCCGCCGTAGTAGGTCAGCCAGTTGAACGACTGGACGAAGTCGACCATCTTCCACGGCTCGCGGGTGCCCAGCTCGGTCGCCGGGAACATCACGGTGTGGAACGGGACGTTGTCCTTGGCCATGAACTCGGTGTAGGTGACGTCCTCGGCCTCGTACCACCAGGACTTCCAGTCCCGCTCGGCCGGTGCGAGGTCGGACCACTCCTTGGTGGCGCCGATGTAGCCGATCGGCGCGTCGAACCAGACGTAGAAGACCTTGCCCTCGGCGGCCAGCTCCGGCCAGGTGTCGGCGGGCACCGGGACGCCCCAGTCGAGGTCGCGGGTGATGGAGCGGTCCCGCAGCCCCTCGGTGATCCACTTCCGGGCGATGGAGGAGGACAGGTTCGGCCACTCGCCGCTCGCCTCGTCCAGCCAGCCCTCCACCTCGTCGGTCAGCTTCGACTGGGTGAGGAACAGGTGCTTGGTCTCGCGGACCTCCAGTTCGGTGCTGCCGCTGATCGCCGACCGCGGTTCCACGAGGTCGGTCGGGTCGAGCACCCGGGTGCAGTTCTCGCACTGGTCGCCGCGGGCCTTCTCGTAGCCGCAGTGCGGGCAGGTGCCGATGATGTAGCGGTCCGGCAGGAACCGGCCGTCGGCGGGCGAGTAGACCTGCCGGATCGACTGCTGCTCGATGAAGCCGTGCTCGTGCAGCTTCCGCGCGAAGTGCTGGGTGATCTCGCGGTTCTGCTCCGAGGAGGTGCGTCCGAAGTGGTCGAAGGAGAGCTCGAAACCGCGGTAGATCTCGGCCTGCGCCCGGTGCTGCTGCTCGCAGAACTCCGCGACCGGCAGCCCGGCGTCGGCGGCGGCCAGCTCGGCCGGGGTGCCGTGCTCGTCGGTGGCGCAGATGTAGAGCACCTCGTGCCCGCGCTGGCGCAAGTACCGGGAGTAGACGTCGGCGGGGAGCATGGAGCCGACCATGTTGCCCAGGTGCTTGATGCCGTTGATGTACGGGAGCGCACTGGTTACCAGGTGGCGGGTCATTCGAGAATGCTCCAATAGCGTTGTTTCGGTGCAGACCCCGCTGAATCCGGCCGACGCCGGCGCGCGCATGGGTGCTGACGAACACCGTTGACCAGGGAGATGCTACCGGCACGGGATCGTCGGCACGGCTCGCCCTCGCCCGGCCGGACGCGGTCCGCGAGGGGGTCGTCCGGCCGGGCGGGTGCTGGTCACCGCACGGGGGAGGACGGTGCGCCGGGCTGCTCGATCTCCCAGGTCGCCGAGGTCGGCGACGAACCGGTCGCGGCCGTCGCCGGTGCGGGACGTGCGCGAGGTGCTGGCCGGTGCGCCTCCCGGTCGCCGTCCCCGGGGCCCGTTCGACCGCTGGCCGAACGGGCCGTTCCGGGTCGGGATCAGGCGGGGACGGCCTCCAGCGCGGCGACGGCCTCGTCCCACGGCCGCGGGTCGGCGACCAGGGTCCGGAGCGCGCGGGTGGGTTTCGGGGGCACACCGATGGTGAGCGCCCCGCAGGCCGTGCTGCCACGGCGGTAGAGGGCCGCGGCCTTCGGCGCCGCCGGATCGGCGCCGTCGAGCACGCGCAGCCGCACCTCGTCCGGTTCGGCCAGGTCGCCGAACGCCTGCACCTTGAACCGGTACTGGTCGGACCAGAAGTACGGCACCGGGGCGAACGGGCTCCGCTCCCCGAAGCGTTCCGGCGCCAGTTCGGCCAGCAGGTTCCGCGCGGCCGCCATGCCCTGCTCGGTGGCGTTCATCCGGTGCTCCACCCGGACCGGGCGGCCCAGCACCGGGTGCGGCCAGCGCGCCACGTCCCCGGCCGCGTAGACACCGGGGGCCGCCGCGCAGAACTCGTCGCAGCCGACGCCGTCGGCGAGGTCCAGCCCGCTGCCCGCGAGCCAGTCCACCGATGGTGTGGAGCCGATCGCGACCAGCACCGCGTCCCCGGTGATCTCCTCGCCACCGGCCAGCCGCACGCCGCGGGTGCGGCCCTCGTCGTGGACGAGCCCGGCGACGGATTCGCCGAGCCGCAGCTCGACGCCGTGCGCCCGGTGCGCGGCGGCCAGCAGCGCGCCCGCCTCGGTGCCGATGGCGCGTTCCATCGGCACCGGTTCCGGCGCGACCAGCACCACTTCGTGCCCGAGTTCGCGGGCGACCGCGGCGACCTCGACGCCGAGCACCCCGGCACCGACGACGACCAGCCGCCGCCCGGGGAACGCCAGCGGTGCGCGCAGCGCCAGCGCGTCGTCGAGGGTGCGCAGCACGTGCGCCCCCGGCGACTGCTCCGGCAGCGCGCGGGCAGCGACACCGGTCGCGATGATCACCCCGTCGCAGTCCAGCGCGTCCGCGCCGAGCAGCACCCGGCGATCGGCCACGTCCAGCCCGGTCGCCCGGGTTCCCAGCCGCAGGTCCAGGTCGAGCCCGTCGAGCGCGTCGGCGGCGCGCAGCCCGGTGCGGTCCGGTTCCCACGCGCCGGACAGCACCTGCTTGGACAGCGGCGGCCGGTCGTAGGGCAGGTGCGGTTCCGCGCCGACCAGCGCGATCTCCCCGTCCCAGCCGCTGCGGCGCAGCTGCTCCGCCGCGGTGAGCCCGGCGGCGGAGGCGCCGATCACCGCGATGCGCCCGGCGCTCATCCGCGGGCCCGGATCGCCGCTGCCGGGCACCCGGCCGCGGCCGCCCGGCCCGTCTCGTGCACCTCGGGCGGGGGTGTGCTGTCCAGCAGCACCACGACGCCGTTCTCCTCGATCGTGATCTCCATGCTTCTTCCTTACCCCTCGACGGGTTCCGGCGTCACCACGGGATGCGAAGCGGCTTGGACCACCTCTGGATGTCAGGGGAGCGGCCCGCTCGACCAGTGCCACGGGGAGAACGGGCCGCTCACCTGGGGAGGTGCACGTCGTCGTGCTGTCCGGCCGAGAGGAACAGCGCGAGCTCCCGGCCCTCGTCGGCGACGGCGGACCGTTCGGCGGCGGTGAGGCGGCGCAGCGGATCGACCCGCAGCGCGTCCGCCTCCGCCCGCCAGGTTCCCGCGACCCGGCCGTCGACCAGCACCACCCGCTCGCCCGCCACGGACAGGCCGCGGTGCTCGTCGGCCACGATCCGGCTCCGGTCGTGGTAGCCGAGGAGCGCGTTGTCGAACGCGGGCAGGAACCGCACCGGTGCGGGCACGTCCGGGTCGGGGCGCGGTGCGTCCGGCAGGTCGAGCAGCTCGCGGCCCCGCTCGTCGCGGAACGACACCAGTTCCGGGCGAAGCTCGGCCACCGCGCCCGGCAGCCCGGCGAGCCCCGACCAGGCGCGCACGTCGGCGGTCGCCGCCGGGCCGAACGCGGCCAGGTAGCGGCGCACCAGCTCCCGCCCCACCGGATCGGAACCCGGCGGCGACGGCGGGTCGACCTCGCGACCCAGCCAGTCCGCGAGCGGCACCACCCGCACCCCGCCACCGCTGCGCCACAACCCGCGCGGCGGGAGCTGCACCGCTGGGACCAGCGCCGCCACCAGCACTTCGCCCAGCGCGCGCCGGGACGGGCCCGGCCAGCGGTCGGTGAGCTCCGCCGCCAGCTCCGCCATCGCGCGCGGTTCGCCGTCGGCCAGCACCGCCCGGCCCGCCGCGGCCAGCTCGTCCAGGTCGATCCCGTCGAAGTCGCGGCGGTAGGCCGCGAGGCCGCGCTGCCGCAGCATCGCGTCGTGCCGGGACCGCCAGCCGAGCGCGTCCTCGGCGGTGAGCAGGTGCACGGTGCGGCGCATCAGGTGCGTGCGCACCAGCCGCCGCCGCACCAGCAGGTCGGAGAGCTCTCCGGGGTCGAATCCGCGCAGCCGGGCGAACAATCCCGCGAACGGGGCCTGCGGTTCCTGCGCCTGCATACCGCACAGGTGGGCCACGGCCCCGGCCACCGGCAGGTCGGCGCGGTCCAGCAGCAGTTGCCGGGCGAGCGTCGCGCGGTTGAGCGCGCGGGTTCCGAGGACGGTCATCTCGTGTCCTGTTCGCGGGAGGGGATCAGAAGCCGCGGCGGCCGTCGATGGTCTCCCGCAGGATGTCGGCGTGCCCGGCGTGCTGGGTGGTCTCGGCGATCACGTGGATCAGCACCCGGCGCGCGCTGCGCACCTCGCCCGGCGGGTTCCACGGCACCTCCGGCAGCGGGTGCGCGACGTCCAGGTCGGGCAGCGCGGACACGACCTCCGCGGTGCGCGCGGCGACCTCCTGGTAGCGGGCGAGGACGTCGGCGAGGGTGTCGCCGGGCCGCATCCGGAAATCCTCCTGGAACTCGACCATGCGCTGCGGCAGCGTCGTCGCCGTCCCCGCCATCAGGTCCTCCCAGGTGACGCCGTCGGGCAGTTCGACGGCCATCGCGGCGGTGCCTTCGAGGATGAAGCGCACCCAGTTGCGCTCCACGGACGTCACGTGCTTGATCAGACCGCCCAGGCACAGCTCGCTGACCGTCGGCCGCAGCCCGAGCTGCTCGTCGTCCAGCCCGTCGGTGGTGGTGATCAGCGCCGTGCGGGCGGCGTCGAGCTCGGCGAGCAGGTCGGCGCGCTCGGCGTCGAGGGTGGTGGTCACGGTGGTCCTTCCGGTCGTGCTTCGTCGTCGTGGGCCCCACCTTGACACCGGTAGCGGACAGGGTGCGTCCGCTACTCCGGGCACGATGGGGTCGTGCCGAAGACCTCCGCGCGGTTGCTGTCGTTGCTGTCCCTGCTGCAGGCCCGCCGGGACTGGCCGGGCGCGCTGCTCGCCGAACGCCTCGACGTCAGCCCGCGCACGGTGCGCCGCGACGTGGACCGGTTGCGGGAGCTCGGTTATCCGATCGCGGCGAGCAAGGGGCCGGACGGCGGTTACCGGCTGGGCGCGGGCAGCGAATTGCCGCCGCTGCTGTTCGACGACGACCAGGCCGTGGCGCTCACCCTCGCGCTCCAGCTCGCCGGCACCTCGGGGGCGGGGCTGGAGGAGGCGGCGCAGCGCGCGCTGCACACCATCCGCCAGGTGCTGCCCGCCCGGCTGCGGCACCGCGTGGACACGGTCCGGGTGACCGCGGTTCCGCAGCCGGAGGCGCGGGTGCGGGTGGAGCGCGGCGTGCTGGTGGCGCTCAGCGCCGCGGTGCACGCCCGCGAAGAGCTGCGCTTCGACTACCTGCACCCGAGGCGGGAGGGACCGCCGCGGCGGGTGCAGCCGCACCACCTGATCACCTGGGGCGGGCGTTGGTACCTGGTGGCGTGGGACCTGGACCGGGCGGACTGGCGCACCTTCCGCGCCGACCGGATCGCACCCCGCACACCGACCGGCCCGCGCTTCGCGCCGCGCGAGGTGCCCGGGGGCGACGTGGCGCGGTTCGTCACCGAGAAGTTCCGGGGCGCGCAGGGCTGGCCGTGCCGCGGGGAGGTGGTGCTGCACCGGCCGGCGGAGGAGGTCGCCGAGTTCCTGTCGGACGACCTGGTGGAACCGCTCGACGAGGGGCGCTGCCGGTTGCTGGCCGGTTCCTGGTCGTGGTCCGGGCTGGCGGCGGCGATCGCGCGGTTCGGGGTGGACTTCGAGGTGGTCGGGCCGCCGGAGCTGCGCGCCGCGGTCGCCGACCTGGGGCGCCGCTGCGCGGCGTCGATCGACCAGCCACCGGCGGCATCGCCACCGGCGGCGGACGTCCCGTCGAGGAGAGCGCCGAAGTCGTGACCCGGACGGCCACCACCGGGCCGGACGGTCCCACCGGCCGGACGGCGAGCTCGGCTGGTGACCCCGCGAGCCGGGGCCACCACCGAGGCCGTCCGTGGTGTCAGCGGTCGTAGCGCCCGGTCTTCACCGCGGTGAGGAACTCGGACCACCGCGGAAGATCGGTGAGCAAGTACCCGGCCGCGCGATTCTTGGTGTCGCGGATGGCGGCACGGCCGTCCGCGCGCCCGATCTCGACGCAGTTGGTCTGGTTGCCGCTGTAGCTCGATTTCCGCCAGCGGAAGGCCTTGCTCATTTCTCTTTCTCCATCTGATCGGTGATCTCAGCGACGAGAGCCGCCGAGGCTTCGCGGCTCATCGCCATCCCGCGAAGTCTCTCGGCTGCGTTCCGGTAGTCCTGCACGTCCTTGGCATCGGTGATGGTCGTACTGGAGCGGTAGTGCTCGAGGTGCACCACCGGCTTGTCCCGATTGAACTCGATCAGCACGAACGGGCCTTCGAGCGCGGGCGAATATCCGCCGCCGAGCGGCAGGACCTGGACCTCGACGTTGTCCCGCTGAGCCCACTCCGCGAGATGTCGGAGTTGTTCGACCATCACGGCGGGTTCGCACGGCGGATAGCGGAGGGCGTGTTCACCGATGATCGCGTTCAAGGTGACCGGTGTGCGGCGGCTGAGCACATCTCGGCGCCCCAGTCGATAGGTCACGCGCTTGTCCGCTTCGCCGCGGGTGGCGCCCGCTCCGAGCATGATCGAACGTGCGTAGTTCCCGGTCTGCAGCAGTCCTGGGATGAGCAGTGGTTCGACATCGGTGATGCGCTGCGCGGTGCGCTCGTACTCGGTCAGCACGGTCAGCTGTTTGCCGACTCCTGGCGCTACCCAGTTCGGATCTCCGGCATCCCGGGCGAGTTGCAGCAAGCGTTCGCGCTCGTCGCCGGTGACGCCGAGGATTCCCAGCACGGCGCCGACATCGGCCTCGCGCGGCGTCAGTTTGCCGTTCTCCCAACGGGAAACATGGGTGTGGCTTCGCCCGAGCCGAGTTCCCAGTTCGCTGGTGGACAACCCTGCTGCTTTGCGCGCTGCGCGTAGCTCCGCTCCGAGCTGTCGCGCTCGAGGTGTGTCAGCTGTGCTGGGCATGCACAAATCCTAGCCAGAGCCCTGTCCCGCTCCCGCTTCACCCGAAGGAGATCTTGGCATTTGTGCATGCACAAGTTTATGGTTCTTGCACAAGCGGGAGCGGGATGGCGACAACGAATGGAACGATCGATGGCACGGGTGTTCATGGCCTCGGAGCGGGAATCGGTGTGGCACGTGGTGGAGCTGCGCACCGGTGGCGCACGGCCGATCGCCCGCTGCGGCCACGTGATCCGCGGCCGGGTGCACCGCCGCCTCGGCTGCCCGGAGCGGCCGCGCGGGATGTGCGACCCGTGTGCTTCGGACGTGAACGGCCGAGAACCGCGCCCCACGCCGGAGGTCTCCTGAGATTTCCAGCAGGCCCTCGGTGCCGACCGCCCGAGGGCCGGGCCGGTCCGCGTCCCCGACCCCCGACCGGGCGTGGACCGGTTCCCGGCCGGGTCGCCCTGCGCCCCTCCCCGAGCGCGGTGGCCCGGCCGGACCCCGGTGGCGGGCGGAGCACCTCCGCCCGCCACCGGACGACCCCGTGGCGGATCAGGCGGTGTTGACGGAGGTCTCCATCGGGGCGCCGCGCCATGCGACGGAGTCGCGGAGGGCGGCGGCGATGTCGGGGGCGGTGCCGGTCAGGTCGGCGTAGGCGCGGTGCAGGTTCGCGACGATGCGCTCGGCGTCGGCCCAGTCCGCGAACTCGCCGAGGTCGGCTTCCTGCGCGGCCCGCAACGGCGGGATCCCGGCGTCCGCCCCGGACTTCGCGAGGTCCAGCACCAGCCGGTAGTAGCGCTCGTGCTCGGCGAGCACGCCCGGCAGGTCCGCGGCCTCGATCACCGGCCCGTGCCCGGGCACCACGCGCTGCGGCTCGAACTCGGCGATCCAGTTCAGCGCCCGCGCCGCGCCCGCCGGCGAACCCATGAACACCAGCGGAGTGAGCCCGTGGAACAGCAGATCGCCGCTGAACAGCACGCGCTCCTCCGGCAGCCAGGCCACCACGTCGCCGCCGGTGTGCGCCGCGTGCCCGGGGTGGCGCAGCTCGACGGTGCGGCCACCGACGTGCACCGACAGCTCGGACCGGAAGGTCACCGACGGCACGCGCCGCACCACGTTCCCCCAGTCCGGGACGGGCGACCAGAACGGCGGGCAACCGTCGATCATCGGGTCGGCCGCCAGCGCGGCCCGCATGTGCTCGTGTCCGAACAGGACGGTCTCGGCGGGCAGCAGCGAGTTGCCGTAGGAGTGGTCGCCGTGCTCGTGGGTGTTCACCGCCCACCGGATCGGCGAATCCGGTGCGGTGCGGGCGATCTCGGCCAGGAACCGGCGGGTGCGCTGCTCGGTGGCGCAGGTGTCCACGACGAGCAGCCCGTCGTCCCCCGAGATCACCCCGGCGTTGTTCACCCACCAGGTCCCGTCCGGCTGCACCCACGCCCACACCCCGTCGGCGAGCGGTTCGAGGCGGGGCTGCGCGTCGTTCGTGTGCATGCGAGCAGTGTGCACCGGCGGCCCGAGTCCGTCCCGACCCGTCTCCGGGCGGGTTCGTGGGGGGAAGGCCGCTGCAGTACCCGGCACGCGCGGAATTCGTCCGGTCACCCGGCGTCCGGCTCTACGCTCCGATTTCCCGGCCAGGTGAGCCGGACAGGTGAGGAGGCCGTGTCGTGCAGGTGAAGAAGTTCCTCGGTGCGCTGGTGCTGGCGGGCGGTGTCGCGGTGGCGGCCCCGGCGGTGGCGCTGGCGGCGGACCCGCCGCCGGACCAGACCGTCCCCGGCAATGGCGACGCCGACGAGACCACGCCCGGTTCCGGCGGTACCAGCGACGGCACCGTGCCCGGCTCGGGCGGGGTGGGCACGATCGCCCTGGCGCAGGGCGACGGCGGTTCCGGCATCGGCGACAGCGGCGGCGGTTCCGGCATCGGCAACAGCGGTGACGACACCGGCTCGGGCATCGGCGACAGCGGCGGCGGCTCGGGCATCGGCCAGAGCTGACCCGATCGCCCGCGCGGAACGGCCCGCCCGACCGTCCGGTCGGGCGGGCCGTTCCGTCCTCGATGGGGAGAGGTCAGGACCCCTGCGGCCCGTCCTCCAGGTCGCCTTCGGCACCGGGAAACCACCTCTTCGGTCGTCCGCGCGGGATCGCGCGGGTGACTGGGGTCCGTTCAGGAAGTCCTCGATGAGATCGTCGAATCCGCCTCGCACCGGCTCGTTGGTCTCTTACGGTACCTGTCACGGGGTGTGGTCCCGTGTACGCGGAGAAAAGGGGGTGCGGTTTTGGACTGGGAAGAGTTGCGGCGCACGGCTGATGCTCTTGATGAGCAGGCCGGCTGATTCGCGAAGCCCGAGAAGAGCAGGAGACGCTGCGGTTCCGCGGCTCGTCGGAGAGCGGAGTCGCGACCGCGACCTGCACCGGAAGAGGCGCTCTGCTCGAACTCGACATCCGAGCCGGTGCGCTCGCTTCGAGTCGACCCGAGATGATTTCGCGCGACCTGGTGGAGTCCATCCAAGCTGCGCGCCGGTCGGCTGGTGAGGCGGTCGGCGAACGGCTCCAGCAGCTAGCGCCAGGATTCACCTCGGAGGCCGAGTGATGCAGGAGATCGAGGACCTGGTCGCTGAGATCGGTCGGCGCACCGAAGAAGTGGCGGAGGTCGGGAGGTCGCTCTCAGAACGACGAATATCAGTTGATGTTCCAGGGGGGATCGGCACCGTCTCCGTGAGCGGTCACGGTCAGTTGATCGACATCGAGCTCGATCGGGAGAACCTCTGGCGTACCAACGAATCGTCGCTCGGTCGGCTCGTCGTAGACGCGCTCGCGGACGCCGAACGGCAGGCTGCCGAATTGCGCGAACGCGATTTCCAGAACGGTCAGGGGTGAGCGGCGTGGCCGGGTTCGACGTGGTGATCGAGGCATTACGCGGGAACGTGATGTTCTTGCAGGAGGCCCAGGACAGCTGGGAAGAGGCGCACAACAAGGTCAAGGGGAAGACCTTGGAGGAGGACGACCTCGGCCTCTTGGGGAAGCAGGGCGACATTCCCGGTGCTTACAACGGCGCTGCGGAGAACCTCTTCGCCGGCCTGTTGAAGGGTGTCGAGAACCTGGGGAAGGCGGCCGCTTCCCTGCGTGCGGTGGTCGACGACCAGGCCGAACGCGAAGAAGAGATCGAAGCAGAGCTGCGGAAGACCCAGTAGGAGGTGGTGCAGCATGACGGCAGCGTTGACTGCGTTCCCTGATCGGGAAGCCGCCATCGTCGTCGAGTACGCCGAGAAGACCGGACGGTACGTGATCGTCCGGGTCATCGATGAGATCCGTGACTGGCTCGGCCATCCCGAGGTGGTCATGGATATCGCCCAGGCCTGGTCTCCCGCTGCCAAGGCAGGTCTGCTGCACGCCGACGACACCATCGTCGAGGCGCGCACGTCCATCAGCGGAAACTGGTCCGGGCCGGCGGCCACCAGCTATCTGACCTACTTGGATCACGTTTCCAAGGTGATGCTGGCGACCGGTGAGCTGTTCGACGAGTTCTCCGGGAAGATGCTCGACATCCGGCAGCACATCACCGACGCCTACAAGGAGGCGATCGGCATCATCGGCAACACCGGGGCGGAGATCCTGAGCATGACCGGTGGGATCGTCGCCGGTGCGAAGGAGTTGCTCTTCGGGGTGGCGGACGCCGTGCTCGAGGCGTTGGCGAACTTCCTGCGGCTGATCACCTCGACGGCGCAGAACATCGTGCAGATCATGACGGATTTCCAGCGCAGCGGGCTGGAACTCGCGCAGCGGGCGGCAGATCTGCAGATCCCGGAGGCATTGCCGTCGGTGGTCGCGGATTCCGGGAACTGGAAGGCGGGGTCCGCATGATCGGGGCCTGGCAGCGGGGTATCGGGGTCGCTGCTCTGCTGGTGTGCGCGGCGGGATGCGCGAGCAACCCGGGAACCGACCCGGCGAACGACGAGTTCCAGGAATCCCCGGAGGCGTGCTCGTTGCTGACCACGCAGGCGGTCGGAGACGCGCTCGGCGCCCCGCAGGTCACTCCGGAACCAGCGGGGAACGGGTGCACCTGGTCGTTCCGGGGTGCAGCGGAAATCGGACCGGGGCCGGCGTTGCGGACCCTTTCAGTGCGGAACACCGTGCACCGCAGCAACGGCGAGACCTCCGGCTCGGATCTCGCGCTCGCGGCGGTGCAGCGGGCCGGGCGGGATTCCGGTGGGCGGATGCAGGGCATCAGCGGAGTCGGCGACGCCGGGGTTCGCGGATCGGCCGCGGGAAGCGCGGAGTACGTGTTCGCCGTCGGCAACATCAGCGTCGCGCTCACCGTCGAAGGCCAGGACTTCGACGGTGCGAACGCGCAGCCGATCCCCGCGGACGCGGCGAGCCGGGCGGGCTCGCGGATCGGCCAGCAGATCACGACGGCGCTGCGCCGGGGCTGACCGGGTCTTCCAGGGGCCCGTCCGCCGGATTTCCGGCGGACGGGCCGCTCACCCGGCGGTCAGCTCTTCTGCGGCCCGTCCTCCAGGTCGCCTTCGGTCTGCAGGTAGATCTCGTGCAGGGCGGTGATCGTCTCCGGGTTCGGGGACTCCCACATGTTCCGGTTCGCCGCTTCCAGCAGGCGTTCCGCGATGCCGTGCAGCGCCCACGGGTTGGACTCGGTGAGGAACTTCTGGTTCTCCTCGTCCAGCACGTAGGTCTCGGCGAGCTTCTCGTACATCCAGTCGCCGACGACACCGGTCGTGGCGTCGTAGCCGAACAGGTAGTCCACGGTGGCGGCCAGTTCGAACGCGCCCTTGTAGCCGTGCTTGCGCATCGCGGCGAGCCAGCGCGGGTTCACCACGCGGGCGCGGAACACCCGCGAGGTCTCCTCGGTCAGCGAGCGGGTCCGGATGGCGTCCGGGCGGCTGCTGTCGCCGATGTAGGCCGCCGGTGCCTTGCCGGTCAGCGCGCGCACCGTGGCGATCATGCCGCCGTGGTACTGGAAGTAGTCGTCCGAGTCGGCGATGTCGTGCTCGCGGGTGTCGACGTTCTTCGCCGCCACCGAGATCCGCTTGTAGGCGGATTCCATGTCGCCGCGTGCCTCGGTGCCCTCCAGGCCGCGGCCGTAGGCGTAGCCGCCCCACACCGCGTACACCTCGGCGAGGTCGGTGTCGTCGCGCCAGTTCTTGCTGTCCATCAGCGGCAGCAGGCCGGCCCCGTAGGCGCCGGGCTTCGAACCGAAGATGCGCGTGGTGGCGCGGCGTTCGTCGCCGTGCCCGGCCAGGTCGGCCTGCGCGTGGGCGCGCACGAAGTTCTGCTCGTGCGGCTCGTCGAGCGCGGCGACCTTGCGGACCGCGTCGTCGAGCAGCGTCACCACGTGCGGGAACGCGTCGCGGAAGAACCCGCTGATGCGCACCGTCACGTCCACCCGCGGGCGGCCCAGCTCGTCGAGCGGGATCACTTCGAGCCCGTTGACGCGCCGCGACGCCTCGTCCCAGGTGGGCCGGACGCCCAGCAGCGCCAGCACTTCCGCGATGTCGTCACCGGAGGTGCGCATCGCCGAGGTGCCCCACACCGACAGGCCCACCGAACGCGGGTACTCGCCGGTGTCGGCGAGGTAGCGCTCGATCAGCGAATCGGCGATGGCGTGCCCGGTCTCCCAGGCGAGCCTGCTCGGCACCGCCTTCGGGTCCACCGAGTAGAAGTTCCGGCCCGTCGGCAGCACGTTGATCAGGCCGCGCAGCGGGGAACCGCTCGGGCCCGCGGGCACGTAGCCGCCGTCGAGGGCGTGCAGCGTCGCGGTCATCTCGTCGGTGGTGGCGTCCAGCCGCGGCACCACCTCGGTGACGGCGAACTCCAGCACCCGCACCACGTCGTCCGGCGCGTCGCCCAGCACCGAGCGGCACACCTCGACGACCGCGCCGAGCTCCCAGCCGCGCTCCTCCATGCCCGCGACGAGCGCGTGCGCGGAGCTCTCCACGTCGTCCACGGTGCCGCGGGCGACGCTGCCGTCCTCCAGCATGCCCAGCGCCTCGCGCAGGCCGGGCAGGGCGCCGCTCTGGCCGCCCCACACCTGCCGGGCGCGCAGCATCGCCAGCACCAGGTTCACCCGCGCCTCCCCGGTCGGGGCGGCGCCGAGGACGTGCAGGCCGTCGCGGATCTGCGCGTCCTTGATCTCGCACAGCCAGCCGTCGACGTGCAGCAGCATGTCGTCGAACTCGGCCTCGTGCGGGCGCTCGTCCAGACCGAGGTCGTGGTCGAGCTTCGCGGCCTGCATCAACGTCCAGATCTGGCTGCGGATCGCGGGCAGCTTCGCCGGGTCCATCGCCGAGATCTGCGCGTGCTCGTCGAGCAGCTGCTCCAGCTTCGCGATGTCGCCGTAGCTCTCCGCGCGCGCCATCGGCGGCACCAGGTGGTCCACCAGCGTCGCGTGCACCCGGCGCTTCGCCTGGGTGCCCTCGCCCGGGTCGTTGACCAGGAACGGGTACACCAGCGGCAGGTCCGCCAGCGCCGCGTCCGGTGCGCAGGACGCCGACATGCCCGCGGTCTTGCCGGGCAGCCACTCCAGGTTGCCGTGCTTGCCGAGGTGCACCATCGCGTGCGCGCCGAACTCGTCGGTCATCCAGCGGTAGGCGGCCAGGTAGTGGTGGCTCGGCGGCAGGTCCGGGTCGTGGTAGATCGCGATCGGGTTCTCGCCGAAGCCGCGCGGCGGCTGCACCACGACGACGACGTTCCCGGCGCGCAGCGCGGCCACCACGATCTCGCCGTCCGGGTCGTGCGAGCGGTCCACGAACTGCTCGCCCGGCGGCGGGCCCCAGTGCTGCTCGACGCTCTCCCGCAGGTCCTGCGGCAGCGTGGCGAACCAGTCGGCGTAGCGCTTCGCGGGGATGCGCACCGGGTTGCCGGACAGCTGCTCCTCGGTCAGCCAGTCCGGGTCCTGGCCACCGGCGGCGATCAGCGCGTGCACCAGCGCGTCGCCGTCCTGCGCGGCCACGCCGGGCAGCGCGTCCGGGCCGTCCTCCGGGCCGATGTCGTAGCCGGCCTCGCGCAGCCGCCGCAGCAGGCCCACCGCGCTCGCCGGGGTGTCCAGGCCGACGGCGTTGCCGATCCGGGAGTGCTTCGTCGGGTACGCCGACAGCATCAGCACCAGGCGCTTGTCCGCGGCGGGCACGTGCCGCAGCCGCGCGTGCTTCACCGCGATCCCGGCGACGCGGGCCGCGCGCTCCGGGTCGGCGACGTACACCGGGAGGCCTTCGGCGTCGTTCTCCTTGAACGAGAACGGCACCGTGATCAGGCGGCCGTCGAACTCGGGCACCGCGACCTGGGTGGCCATGTCCAGCGGGGACAGGCCCTCGTCGTTGTCCTCCCACGCCTCGCGGCTGGAGGTCAGGGTGAGGCCCTGCAGGATCGGCACGTCCAGCGCGGCGAGCGCGCCCACGTCCCACGCCTCGTCGTCACCACCGGCCGAGGCCGTCGCCGGCTTCGTGCCGCCCGCGGCCAGCACCGTCACGATCAGCGCGTCCGCCTCGCGCAGCGTGTCCAGCAGACCCGGCTCCGGGGCGCGCAGCGAGGCGCAGAACACCGGCAGCGCCTGGCCGCCCGCGTCCTCGATCGCCTCGGACAGGGCGTGCGCGAACGCGGTGTTGCCCGCCATGTGGTGCGCGCGGTAGTAGAGCACCGCGACCTTCGGACCCTCGGTCCGGCGCGGGGTGCGCTCCAGCAGGCCCCACTTCGGCGTCTCCACCGGCGGTTCGAAGCCGTGGCCGGTGAGCAGCACCGTGTCGGACAGGAAGTTGAACAGCTGCGCCAGGTTCTCCGGCCCGCCCTGCGCGAGGTAGCCGTGCGCCTGCGAGCAGACGCCGCCGGGCACCGTGGAGCACTCCATCAGCTCGGCGTCCGGGGCCTGCTCACCGCCGAGCACCACGACCGGGCGCGGTCCGGCGAGCAGCGCGTCCAAGCCCTCCTCCCACGCGCGGCGGCCGCCGAGCAGCCGCACCACCACGAGGTCGGCGCCCTCCAGCAGCGGCGGCAGGTCGTCCACGCCGAGCCGAGCCGGGTTGCCGAGGCGGAAGTCCGCACCGCTGGCGCGTGCGCTGAGCAGATCGGTGTCCGATGTGGACAGCAGCAGGATCATGCGGCACGCTCCCGGCTGAGCAGGGACGCGGGCGTGCGGACAGGACGCATGGTCAACCTTCCTCGGGGTCCTCGCCCCGGAGTCGTCGGCACCCGGTGTGGCACCGGGCGGTGGCGGCGCCGGAGTGTCCTGGCTCCCGGATCGGCGCTCGCTCCGGCCTTCCCACCCGCGCGGCGCGCGGGCAGTGGCCTCGTACTCGGAGTCCGCTCCCCGGTGACAGTGGCGGGACCGCGCCGGACTCGCACCGGCTTCCTCCGCACGTCGCCGCCGACAACTCTCCGCAACGGGGCGATCGTTCGTCAAGTGGCCGATCGTGCGCACGCGGGAGAGATCCCGCACTCGGCCGGTCCGGCCGCCCGGTGAGGCGCATCGCGTTTTGCGGACGGGATCCGGGCGGGACGTAGTATCGACGGTCGCCGGTGCGCCCCCGAGTCCGCGCACCCCGGACAGCGGCGCCGTGCGCTGCGAGTTCCGGACCAGACCACGATCGACGAGAGCGGGGACGAGCGTGCCGCGACGAGCCGGACCCGACGCGTGCCCCGGCGCGCTGCGGGTGCACGAGGCCGCCGACGGGGGACTGGCCCGCGTCCGGGTGCCCGGCGGGCGGCTCGCGGCGCGGCAGGTGCGGGCGCTGGCGACCGCGGCCGCGCTGGGTGACGGCGGCTGGGAACTCACCTCGCGGGCGAACGTCCAGGTCCGCGGGCTGTCCGCGGCGGCGGTGCCGGAGTTCGCCGACCTGCTCGGCGCGGCCGGGCTGCTGCCGTCGCCGACGCACGAGCGGGTGCGCAACGTCGTCGCCTCGCCGCGCACCCGCCCGGGGGCGCTGGACGTGCGCGCGGTGGCGGTGGAGCTGGACGAGGGGCTGCGCGCCGACCCGGAGCTGGCGGAGCTGCCCGGCCGGTTCCTGTTCACCGCGGACGACGGCGGCGGCGAGGTGACCGCGCTGGGCGCGGACGTCGCGCTGCACCCGGCGGACGGCGCGGTGGCGGTGCTGCTCGCCGGGGCCGACCTCGGGCTGCGGGTGCCCGCGGCCGACGCGGCCCGCGCCGCGGTGCTCGCGGCCGCCGCGTTCCTCGCGGAGCGGGACCGGCTGGGTGCGGAGAGCTGGCGGCTCGCGGAACTGCCCGGCGGCGCGGAGCGGATCGCCGGCCGCGTCCGGGAGGAATTCCCCTGCACCCCGGCGGAATCCGTGGTCACGCCCGGTGATCCGGTGCGCACGCACGCCGAGCTGGGCGTGCTGGCCCGCGACGACGACCGGGTCGACCTCGCCCTCGGCGCACCGCTGGGACGGCTCGACGCCGCGCAGGTCGCGGTGCTGGCCGCGCAGGCCGAGGACATCGCCGCGCAGCTCGAAGGCAGCGCCGCGCAGGCCGAGGGCGTCGCCGCGCCGCCGCACCCGCTGCGGCTCACGCCGTGGCGCGCGCTGCTGCTCACCGACGTCCCCGCGGCCGAGGCGCCGCGCAGGCTCGCCGAGCTGGCCGCCGCCGGATTCCTCACCGACTCGGGCGCGCCGCTGGCCGGGGTGACCGCCTGCACGGGCAGCCCCGGCTGCGCGAAGTCCCTCGCCGACGTGCGCGGGGACGCGCTGCGCACCACCCGGCCCGGCCCGCTGCCGGTGCACTGGGCGGGTTGCGCGCGCCGCTGCGGCCGACCGGCCGGACCAGGAGTGGAAGTGCTGGCCACCGAGGCCGGCTACGAGGTCGGCGGCCGTGCCGCCGGTGATACGTCCGCCGCGCTCGACGCGGCACGGAGGGCAGTGTGAACACCGCAGACAGCACCGGCGGCTACGAGTACGTGCGCGACGGGGCGGAGATCTACCGCCGCTCGTTCGCCACGATCCGCGCCGAAGCGGAACTCGACGGCATGCCACCGGAAGTCGCCCAGGTCGCCGTCCGCATGATCCACGCCTGCGGCATGGTGGACCTGGCCCGCGACATCGCCTGGTCGCCGCGCGCGGTGCTCGCCGCCCGCGAGGCGCTGCGCGGTGGCGCCCCGGTGTTCTGCGACGCCGCCATGGTCGCCGCGGGCGTCACCCGGCGCAGGCTGCCCGCCGACAACGACATCCTCTGCACCCTCGGCGACGAGCGGGTCCCCGGCCTCGCCGCGGAACTCGGCACGACCCGCAGCGCGGCCGCGATGGAGCTGTGGCGGGACCGGCTGGAAGGGTCCGTGGTGGCCGTCGGGAACGCGCCGACCGCGTTGTTCCGGCTGCTGGAGATGGTCGACGCGGGCGCGGGCAGGCCCGCCGCCGTGCTCGGGCTCCCCGTCGGGTTCATCGGCGCCGCCGAATCGAAGCAGGCCCTGGCCGACCACCCGGCGCTGGAGCACCTGGTGGTGCACGGCCGCCGCGGCGGCAGCGCGATGGCCGTGGCCGCCATCAACGCGATCGCGAGCGAACAGGAGTGAGCAGCACCGTGGAGCAGGCAGGCAGGTTGTTCGGCGTCGGGCTCGGCCCGGGAGATCCGGAGCTGGTGACGGTCAAGGCCGCCCGGCTGATCGGCGAAGCCGACGTGATCGCCTACCACAGCGCCCGGCACGGCCGCAGCATCGCGCGTTCCGTCGCCGCCCCGTACCTGCGGGACGGCCAGGTCGAGGAACCGCTGGTGTACCCGGTGACGACCGAGACCACCGACCACCCGGGCGGCTACCAGGGCGCCATCGACGAGTTCTACGCCGACGCGGCCGAACGCCTCGCCGCGCACCTGGCCGCGGGCCGCACCGTGGCGCTGCTGTGCGAGGGCGACCCGTTCTTCTACGGCTCCTACATGCACATGCACAAGCGGCTGGTGGGCCGGTTCGAGGTGGCCGCGATCCCCGGCGTGACCTCGGTGAGCGGGGCGGCGGCGATGCTCGGCAGGCCGTTGGCGGAACGCGACGAGGTGCTGACGGTGCTGCCCGGCACGCTCGACCCGGACGTGCTCGCGGAGAAGCTGGCGGGCACCGACGCGGCGGCGGTCATGAAGCTGGGCCGCACCTTCGACGGCGTGAAGGCGGCGTTCGAGAAGGCGGGCCGGCTCGACGAGGCCTACTTCGTGGAGCGCGCCACCACCGACCGGCAGCGGTTGCTGCCGCTCGGCGAGGTGGATCCGGCGTCGGTGCCGTACTTCTCGCTGGCGCTGCTGCCGAGCCCGGTGAACGCGGACAGCCCGCTGAACCTGACCGACGCGTCCGGGGTGCCCGTTTCCGCTGCGGCGCAACGGGAAACTCCCGAGCCCGCACCGACGGCGAGCACCGGCGAGGTCGTGGTCGTCGGCCTCGGCCCGGCCGGTCCGCAGTGGACCACGCCGGAGGCGCACACCGCCGTCGCCGCCGCCGACGACCTCGTCGGCTACGGCCCCTACCTGGACCGGTTGCCGACGAACCCGCGGCAGCGCAAGCACGCCTCGGACAACCGGGTGGAGGCCGAGCGCGCCGAGTTCGCCCTGGACCTGGCGCGGCGCGGTTCCCGCGTCGTCGTGGTGTCCTCGGGCGATCCGGGCGTGTTCGCGATGGCCAGCGCCGTGCTGGAGGTCGCCACCGAGGAGCGGTTCGCGGAGGTGCCGGTGCGGGTGCTGCCCGGTCTCACCGCGGCGCAGGCGGTGGCGAGCCGGATCGGCGCGCCGCTGGGCCACGACTACTGCGTGCTGTCCCTGTCGGACCGGTTGAAGCCGTGGGAGGTCATCGTCGAGCGGCTGGCCGCGGCGGCGAAGGCCGACCTGGCGATGGCCATCTACAACCCGGCGTCGCGCAGCCGCACCTGGCAGGTCGGCGCCGCCCGCGACGTGCTGCTGGAGCACCGCTCGCCGGAGACGCCGGTGGTGATCGGCCGCGACGTGGGCGGGCCGCAGGAGTCGGTGCGGGTGGTGCCGCTCGGCGAACTCGATCCGTCCGATGTGGACATGCGCTGCCTGCTGCTGATCGGCTCGTCCACCACGCGTTCGGCCGGCGGGACGGTGTTCACGCCGCGCCGCTATCCGGCGTGACGCAGCCGCGCCACGGCGGCGGCCACGGTCTCGACCACGGGCACCGGTGGTTCCGGCGGCCGCCGCACCAGCACCACCGCGACGCCCAGCAGCCGGGCCGCGTCCAGCTTCGGGCGGGTCATCGGGCCGCCGCTGTCCTTCGTGACCAGCACGTCGATGCGGTGCTCGCGCAGCAGCGCCACCTCGTCGTCGAACGCGAACGGCCCGCGGGCCAGCAGCAGTTCGGTGCGCGGCGGCAGCGGCGGTTCCGGCGGGTCCACGGCGCGCACCAGGAACCGCAGGTCCAGGTGCGCGAACCGGTGCACGCCCTGGCGCCCGGTGCTGAGGAAGATCCGCTCGCCCAGGCCGGGCAGCGCGGCGGCGGCCTCGTCGAGCGAATCCACCAGGTGCCAGTGCGGTTCCGGTTCCCAGCCGGGCCTGCGCAGCACCAGCAGCGGCAGACCCGCCAGTGCGCAGGCGCGCACCGCGTTCGCGGTCATCGCGGCGGCGAACGGGTGCGTCGCGTCCACCACCTCGTCGATGCGTTCGGCGCGCAGCCACGCGGCGAGGCCGTCGGCGCCGCCGAAACCGCCGATCCGCACCTCGCCGTCGGGCAGCCGCGGATCGCGCACCCGCCCCGCCAGCGAGGAGATCACGTGCACCGCCGGTTCGCCGCCGAGCCGGGCGGCGAGCTCGCGGGCCTCCGCGGTGCCGCCGAGCACCAGCACCCGCCGCACCTCGACCATGCGGCCAGCCTAGGCGGTGCGCCGTGACCGGCTCGGCGCTGCGCTACGGCTGGACGACCGGCGCCTGCGCCACCGCGTCCACCGCCGCCGCCTACACGGCGCTGCTCACCGGCGGTTTCCCCGATCCGGTGGGCATCGTGCTGCCGAAGGGCCACCGGCCCGAGTTCGCCCTCGCCAAGGAACGGCTCACCGGCGGGTCGGCGATGGCCGCGATCGTGAAGGACGCCGGGGACGACCCGGACGTGACGCACGGCGCGCTGGTGTCCGCGACGGTGCGCCCCGCCGATCCCGGTGCGGGAGTGGTGTTCCGCGCCGGCCCGGGCGTGGGCACCGTGACGAAACCGGGCCTGCCGCTACCGGTGGGCGAACCGGCGATCAACCCGGTGCCGCGCGAACTGATCCGCGGCGTCGTGCGGCAGGTCGCCGCCGAGCACGGCGGCAGCGGGGACGTGGTCGTGGAGATCTCCGTGGAGGACGGGGCGGAACTGGCCCGGCGCACCTGGAACCCGCGGCTCGGCATCCTCGGCGGGCTGTCCATCCTCGGCACGACCGGCGTGGTGGTCCCGTACTCGTGCTCGGCGTGGATCGACAGCATCCGCCGCGGCGTGGACGTGGCGCGCGCCGCCGGGCTGGAGCACGTCGCCGGGTGCACCGGCAGCACCTCGGAGAAGCTCGTCGACCGCACCTACGGCCTCGCCCCGGAGGCGATGCTGGACATGGGCGACTTCGCGGGCGCGGTGCTGAAGTACCTGCGGCGCCACCCGGTGCCGCGGCTGACGATCGCGGGCGGCATCGGCAAGCTCGCCAAGCTCGCCGACGGGCACCTGGACCTGCATTCGAAGCGGTCGCAGGTGAACTTCGCGCTGCTGGCCGGGATCGTGCGCGACGCGGGGGCCTCCGCCGAGTTCGCCGAGAGCATCCGCGGCGCGAACACGGCGCTGGACGCGCTCACCCGCTGCCAGGCCGAGGGCATCCCGCTCGGCGACCTCGTCGCCGCCCGGTCCCGCGACTTCTGCCTGACCACCCTCCAGGGCGCCCCGATCGACGTGGAGGTCCTGGTCATCGACCGCGCGGGCACCCTCGTCGGCCACGCCCCGTTCCGCTGACCGTCGCCTACCGCATCGAGCGCCGGGCGGCTTCGGCGAAATCGGGGACGACTTCGCCGAGCTGTGCCGGCAACGAGTCGATCGGGTCCGGCGGCCTGCGCCTGGCGAGCACGGCGTCCCGCAGGCATTGCGAGATCAACTCGGGATCTTCGTCGAGCAGGTCCACCAGGAACGCGTCGGGATGTGTGGCCGCAACGCCGTGTTCCCTCAGGTCGCGGGGCCGGAAATCGTCCAGGTTCGCGGTGACGATGACCTCAGCGCCGCCGTGCACCGCTGCGGCGAGCACGTGTCGATCCTCAGGCGCGTTGGTGAGCACGGGCATCAACCACTCGTAGTCGGTGCCCTCGGCCTGCGGGAAGGCGGTGCGCATCGCGGCGACGCGCCTAGTGGCTCTCTCCGGAGTGATGGTCGCGCTGGCTCGCGGGAGGTTGCGACGCACTTCGTCGAGAACCTGCGCGGACCAGAGCGGGCGGAAGGCGTGCAGGCCGGCCGGCCGGAGTAGCACGTCCGTGAGGTTGACCGGGATGAGCACGCAGGCGTCGAGGAAGGCGGGCGCGGTCACGATCACCGAGTGTGCATGAAGCCCATGTCGTCGTCGGCACTGCCGTCGGCTGCGGTCTCCCGAGTCATCTCGTCCAGCACCGCCTGTCGTTCTTGCCGGGACTCGCGTTCGTAGGACAGCACGTCGGCGAGGCGGACGCGACGGTGGCTCGAGCGCTGCTCGAAGGGGATCCGGCCGGACTCCAGCAGCCTGACCAGCGTAGGTCGGGAAATGTTCAGCAGGTCGGCCGCTTGCTGAGTGGTCAGCACCGCGTGGAGAGGTGCGACGCTGACGGCGAGGCCGCGGGACATCGCCGTGACCACTTCGCGGAGCACGGCGTGGACCTCGGCGGGCATCTCCAGAACGTCTCCATCCGGGCCGATCAGCTTCGCCTGCTGAACACGGTCCGTGTTGAACGATGCGGCGAGCTCGCGAAGCGCCGCGTGCGCCGATTCGTCGGGAGGGAGCACCGTTCGCCGTTCGAGCGAGGCGGTCATCGTCGGGCTCCTTCTGGCTAGGAGGTTGTGCTCGGTTTCTCATGGTAGCCGAAGGGGCCCAACGAATCGAACGAAACGAAAGGCTGATTCGTCGGGATGAACGTCCCGCGCGTGGGACGTGGTCTCCCCTGCGAACGGGATGAACGACGGGAGGTCTCGACGTCCCCCGGCCCGCCGCTTGAGGTGGCGAGCGAGGCGAACGGCCGCGCCCGCGTGGCGCCGCGAGGTCGTGCGACGCGGCGTTCGGCCGCTGCGGATGTTCGGGAGTCCCGGGAGAGCGGGAGACGGCGGTGGGGCAGGGCGGGTGTTCTGCACAGCGGGACGCATCCGATCCGGAGGCGGAGCGCGTCGCGGGAGGTGATCGGGAGCGGGATGTCCCGGGGGTCAGGAAGGCAGGCCGAGGGCGGCGGTGGTGACCGCATCGGGGTGCCCGGCCTGCCGCCAGTGCACCCGGGCCGGGAGGTCGAGGAGGGAGCGGTGCGGGTCGATTCCGCTCGCGCGGTAGGCGACGGCCTCGTCGTGGGAGTACACGATCACGACGTCGACGACGCCGGACGGCCAGTGCCGCACGTACAGCAGGGCGTCCAGCCGGCCGCCGTCGTCGTGCACCGGAACTCCCCGGAATCCCCGCGCTACGAGGCAGTGCAGGTTGTCGATCGCGTTCATGGCGCGAACTCCGTTCGAGGGGTGTCGAGGCTGGTCGGTCTCGGTGCGGGCGGGGTTCGGGACCGGGGAGGGGAACCGGTGGGGTCGGGCCGCGTCGGGGCGGGCCGGTCCGGCGGCACCGGGCGGGGAGCGGTGGGGGAGAGGAGAACCGCTCTTCCGCCCGGTGCGGCGGTGAGCACCGGAATCGGGCACCGATGTGGAGCACGCTACTTTTGCGGCCCGCTCCGAACTAGATCCCTGATCGGGTGATGATGTTGGTGGCGCAGTCCGGGCACACTCCTAACGCCACGACAGGAGAAGGGCAGCGGGTGAGCACGAGTCCGACGGCGCTGAAGCGCTGGATCGCCGGGGAGCTGGCACGGCTCCGGGAGCGCAAGGGGGCCTCCAGGGCCGAAGCGGCCAAGGCGATCCGCGGCAGCATCCAGAACATCGGCCACTTCGAAGTCGGCCGCCGCATGCCGAAACCCCTGGAACTCGAAACCCTGCTCCGGTTCTACGGGGTGCCGGACCGGATCGACTTCTTCCTCTCGCTGCGGGACCGCAGCCGCAAGAGCACCGACTGGTGGGTCCGGTTCGATTCGGAGGAAGCGCTGCCCGACTACCTCAAGCTGTTCCTCGGCATCGAGATCATGGCGGACAAGATCGAGAGCTGGGACACGCACGTGGTGCCGGGCTTGTTCCAGACCAGGGCGTACGCGGACGCGATCATGCAGGGCGGTGCGCCGAAGCTGCGCAAGAAGGACCGGGAACGCCGCGTCGAGCTCCGGATGGGCCGGCAGCAGGAAGTGCTCGGTAACGGGAGGACGCCCGTGGTGCACGCCGTCCTCAGCGAGGCGTGCCTCCGGCACGTCAACGGCGGCCGCGCGGTGCACGTCGAGCAGCTGGCCGCACTGCTGGAGTGGATCGACGAACCGAACGTGGAGATCCAGGTGCTGCCCTTCGAAGCCGGCCTGCTCACCGGCGTTGACGGCGCGTTCATGCTCCTGACCTATCCACGGGAGTTCGACCACGAGCTCGGGACCGCGTACGTGGAGAACCGCATCGAAGTGCTCTATTACGAGGAACCGGGGGCCGTCGCGCCGTTCCGGACGGCTTTCGACCAGCTGAAGGTGCAGGCGCTGAAGCCATCGGATTCCCGGGACCTGATCAAACGAGTGCTGGAGGAACACGCATGACCGGCCGCGTCACCGACTGGCGGAAGTCCACCCGCAGCCATGCCGCGAACGGGTGCGTCGAAGTCGGTTCCGCCGCGGATCGGGTCGGTGTCCGGGACTCCAAGCTCGGCGCCGGGAGCCCGGTGCTGGTGTTCACGGCCGCGGAGTGGGCGTCGTTCACCGCGGGCGCCCGCCGCGGCGCCTTCGACCGCTGAGGTTCCGCCGCCGGAGCTCGCGGGCGGTCAAGTGGCGAAGCCGCCGTCCGCGTTGAGGGTGGCTCCGGTGACGAACGCGGCGTCCGGGCTCGCCAGGTGGGCGACGAGGCTGGCGATCTCCTCCGGGGTGCCGTACCGGCCCAGCGGGGTGGCGGACCGCAGGCCCTCGGCGCGCGGCCCGGCGGCCGGGTTCATCGCGGTGTCGACGGCGCCGGGCTGCACGTCGTTCACGGTGATGCCGCGCGGGCCTAGGTCGCGGGCCGCGCTGCGGGTGAGCCCGGCGAGGGCCGTCTTGCTGGTGATGTAGGCGATCTTGTCCTGGAACGGCAGGTGGTCGGCCAGCGAGGTGCCGATGTTGATGATCCGCCCGCCCTCCGGCAGGTGCTTAGACGCCTCCTGGATGGCGACGAACGGGCCGCGCACGTTCACCGCCAGCGCGCGGTCGAAGTCCGCCAGCGGCAGCTCGTCCAGGTGCCCGGACTCGACCGTTCCGGCGTTGTTGACCAGGATGTCCAGCCCGCCGAACTCGGCGACGGTGGCGACCACGGCGGCCCGGACCTGCTCGGGGTCACCGGCGTCGGAGCGCAGCACCAGCGCGCGCCCGCCGGAGACCGCGATCTCGGCGGCCACCTGCTCCGCGGCCGCCGCCGAGTCGGAATGGGTGAGCGCGACGGCCGCGCCGTCGGCGGCGAGGCGGCGGGCGATGGCGGCACCGATGCCGCGGGAGGCACCTGTCACCAGTGCGGATCGTCCGGCGAGCGGTTGCGGCATGCGGAGCTCCTTCCCGGGCCGTGCCTCGATTGCAGCAGGCGCGGGCCGCGCGCGGTACCGCCGCGCGAGCTCCCCGATCGGCGCGCGGAGGTTCCGCGCCGACCGATAGGTCCACTGTGGACGGAAGGTCAGCGCGGGGCGAGCGACAGGACCGGGAACACGCGCTCCGTCTTCGCCTGGTACCCGGCGAAGTAGGGGAACAGGGCCGTCAGCTGCGCGAACTTGACGTCCCGCAGCACGCCGGTGATCTCCCGGGCGCGGACGTCCAGCACGTCGGGGCCCACCTCGATGCGGGCGTCCGGGTTCGCGCGCAGGTTGAAGTACCAGTCGGGGTGCACGTCGGCCCCCGCTTTCGAGGCGAACACCAGGTACCGGCCGTCCTCCTCCAGGTAGGCCAACGGGGTGACGTGCGCGCGGCCGGTGCGGGCGCCGGTGCTGGTCAGGAGCAGCAGTGCGGCCCCGGCGAAGGCTCCGCCCACCACGCCCGCGTTGGCGCGGAACTCCGCGATCACGGGTGCGTTGTACCGGGCCGCGACGGTCGCGGTGATCTCGTTCCCCTCCACTGGGCGGGTTCCTCTCCGTGCGCGGTGGGTGTCCGCGTCCGCCACCGCGGACATCATGATCACGATAGGGAACTCGGGCGCCCGGAGGAAACTCGGGAACCCCGACCGGCGCGCGGTCGAGGGGTCGGGGTGCGGGTGGCGCTGCGGCCTTCCCGCTATGCGGACGCCCGGCGGTCCCGCCCCGTCGCGGAGCGGGACCGCCGGTCGGCCGGGATCAGGGCAGGGTGAACGTCGGGTCGGCCGGCGGCAGGGGTGCGGTGAACATCGCGAGGTAGGTGTCCAGGTACGGCGCCCGCGCGCCGGGCTGCGCCACGTCGTCGGCCGGATCGTCCAGCGCGAGGTCGAGCCGGGCGCCGCGCACCTGCACGGTCTCCCGCGAGGGCGCGTCGATCCAGTCGCGGAACGGGGTCTGGACGCCGCCGGGTTCGACCGTGCCGATCTCCACGGCCAGCGAGTGCCCGGCGGGCAGCGTCCAGTCGGTCGACTTGAGGTCGAACTCGGTGGTGCCGGAGCGCAGCACCGCGACCTGCTCGTCGAACATGACCGCCGTGCCGTCCGGCGCGACGTCGTGCAGCTGCACCATCACGTTCCCGCGGCCCTCGGTCTCCAGCGAGATGCGCGGCGTCCCGGTGATCCGGGTGTCCCGCGCGACCGGCTCGGAGCGCTCGACGATGCCGCCGGTGGGCCCGTCGTCACCGCCGTCGTCCACGTAGGACCCGCCGGAGAGCTCGACCCGCGCGGAGCGGTCGGGCATCGGCCAGCTGTCCTGCCCGCGCCAGGCCCCGCTGCCGTCCTGCACGGCGAAGGCCGGGTACCGGACGGGCGGTGCGATGCCCTTGAGGTGCTCGTCGTAGAAGGACATCGCCTCCGCGAACCAGCCGTCGCGGCCCATCGCGAGCCGCCCGTCCGCGGTCCGCTCGTCGCCGCGGACGTGGTCCCACGGCCCGATCCACCCGCGCTCCGGACCCTCGTGGTCGTCCAGGAACTCCTGCACCGCCTCCGGTTCGGTGTTCCACTCCAGCAGGCCCTGGGTGAGGAACAGCGGGGTGTCGGTGCCCTTCGCGAGCTCCGGCAGGTCCCGCGCCCGCCAGTGCTCGGAATCCGGGTTGCCGTTCAGGTAGCCGGCCTGGTTGTCGATGAGGCACTCCGGGTGCGCCTGCTCGTACGCGGAGTTCGCCCGGTAGTGCGGGTCGTCGTCGGGCAGCTGCGGCAGCGCCGCCAGCCCGTTGTAGGTGCCGGCCACGTTGACGGCCGTCGTCCGCGGCACCCCGTTGGAGTGGGTGTTGCGGTACGGGTCCCAGATCGGTTCCTGCGCGATGACGCCCTTCAGCGCGTCCTGGTCGAGGCCGACGCCGATCAAGCCGGTGATCGCGTCGTAGGACTTGCCGTACATGCCGACGGATCCGGTGGACCACGGCATGTTCGCCGCCCAGTCGATGGCCGCCCGGACGTCCGCCTGCTCGCCGGGGCCCGCGTAGTCGAGGCAGCCGGTCGAGCCGCCGAACCCGCGGGTGTCGACCCGCACGAACGCGTAGCCGCGCTCGAACAGGTTCGTGCCCTCGATGAACTCGTCGAACCGGCCGGAGGGGCCGGTGTGCTCGAAGCCCTCGTCGGTGAGCTGCCCGGAGTGCCCGAAGTACGGCCCGGCGGAGAGGATCACCGGCACCTGCTCGCCCGGCGCGAGCCCTTCCGGCAGCAGCACGTCGGCGTGCAGCTCGGTGCCGGAGTCGTCCGCGGACGGGAAGTAGTGCTGCGTCCAGGCCGCGCCTTCGGGGACGCGGTCGTTCTGCTCGTGGGTCACGGGTTCGTCGGCGGTGGCGACCTAGGCGGTGCCCGCCGCGGAAGCGGCGGCGCCGGTCAGGGCGAGTGCTGCGGCGAGCGCGGAGGCGGCGCCGACGGCCGCGCGGTACCTCGTCACGGTTCCTCCAGGGTGGGTGCGGTGCGGTGATCTCTGCTGCGATCAGCAGACACCCGGCCGCAGCGGCATGCTCAACACCGCACTCCCGTGAACCAGGACACACCCGGGCGCCCGCCGGGGAACAGCCGTCCGGCCCCGATCGCGCCGCGGCGGTGGACGTCCCTCCGCCCCCCGATCGCGCGGAGGGCGCCCACCTCCGCGGCTCAGCCCTCGACGGGGCTCAGCGCCACGACCGGGATGACCCGGCCGGTCCCGCGCTGGTGCTCGGCCATGACCGGGAACGCCGCGACCGCCTCGGCGAACCGCTCCGCCCGCTCGGCGCCGGTGAGCTCCGCGGCCCGGACCCGCAGCCGCTCGGTGCCGACCTCGATCTCGGCGTCCGGGTTCGCCTTCAGGTTGTGGTACCAGGCGGGGTGGGTGTCCGCCCCGGCCTTGGAGGCGAAGACGAGGTAGCCGCCCGCGTGCTCCAGGTACACCATCGGATTGGTGCGGGTCGCGCCGCTGCGCGCACCCGTGCTGTGCAGCAGCAGGATCGGCATGCCTGCGAAATCGCCGCCGACCTTCCCGCCGTTCGCGCGGAACTCCTCGATGACGGGGGAGTTGAACCGCTCGGCCCACTCGGCCGTGACCGCGTTTCCGTCCATCGTGGACACTCCTCTCGGATCAGGCCGCCAGCGCGGGGTAATCGGTGTAGCCCTGTTCGCCGCCGCCGTAGAAGGTCGCCACGTCCGGGGTGTTGAACGGTCCGCCCGCGGCCAGCCGCGCGGGCAGGTCCGGGTTCGCGAGGAACAGCGAGCCGAAGGTCAGCGCGTCCGCCGTCCCGTCCGCCACCAGCGCCAGGTCCTCCGGGCCGGTCGGGCGGCCCGGGGTGTGCGGGTTGAGCAGGAACGCGCCGTCGTACCGGTCCCGCAGCCGCAGCGTCAGCTCCCGGTCCTCGCTCTCCAGCACGTGCAGGTAGGCGAGGCCGAGCGGGTTGATCGCGTCCACCAGCGCCGAGTAGGTCTCGTCCACCGAGTGCTCGGTGGTGTCGTTCGTGCCGGTACCCGGGGACAGCCGCAGCCCGACGCGGCGGCCGCCGATCTCCGCCGCCACGGCCCGGGCGACCTCGACGACGAGCCGGATCCGGCCCTCGACCGAGCCGCCCCAGCCGTCGGTGCGCAGGTTCGTGCTCTCGGCCAGGAACTGGTGCAGCAGGTAGCCGTTGGCGCCGTGCAGCTCCACGCCGTCGAACCCGGCCGCCACCGCGTTGCGGGCGGCGGTGGCGAACTCCGCGATGACCTCGGCGATGCCGTCCTCGGTGAGCTCCTCCGGCGTCACCATGTCCTGCATGCCGGTGGCGGTGAAGATCTGCCCGGCGGCGCGGACCGCGGACGGTGCGACCGGGAGCCTGCCCGGGGGCAGCACGTCGGGGTGGCTGATGCGGCCGGCGTGCATCAGCTGGGCGAAGATCGCACCGCCCTCGGCGTGCACCGCGTCGGTGACCTCCCGCCACGCGGCGACCTGCGCCTCGCTGTGCAGTCCGGCGGTGTTCGGGTAGCCCTGGCCGAGCACGGAGGGATGCACGCCCTCGGTGATGATCAGCCCGGCGGTGGCGCGCTGCCGGTAGTAGGTGGTGGTGGTCTCGTCGGGCAGGGTCCCCGCGGCACGGCTGCGCGTCATGGGGGCCATCGCGATGCGGTTGCGCAGGCGGGTTCCGGCCAGGTCCAGCGGATCGAATGCGGTGCTCATGCGGATCACTCCCGGGTTGCGGACGAGCAGTTACCTGTTCGAACAGGTAAATGCGACGGAAGCTTCCCGAGCGGATAAATGTGCAGTGCTGGTCACAACTACCGGTGCGCGGGCACCGCCGCGGGTTAAGGTGAACAGTTCGTTGACTGACCGATCAGGTGACCGGAAGAAGGGGGAACCGGTGGACTCGCACCGCGCGGAACCCGCAGCAGCGCCGCCGTGCTCCGACGCGGGGCCGCTCAGCTACGCGATCTTCCGGCTCGCCCGGGCGCACCGGATGCTCGCCGGTCAGCTGCTGCGCCGCTGCGGGCTGCACCCCGGGCAGGAACAGCTGCTGATGCACCTGTGGGACACCGGCGCGCAGCGGCAGACCGACCTGATCACCGTGCTCGGCTCCGACTCCGCGACCATGACCCGCACCGTGCAGCGGCTGGAGCGCGCCGGGTTCGTGCGCCGCACCCGCAGCGAGCAGGACCGCCGCGCGGTGCTCGTCGAACCCACCGCCGCCGGGCTCGCGCTGCGCGACCGGGTGGAGCGGATGTGGGAGGAACTGGAACGCGCCACCTGCGGTGAACTCACCGGCGCCGAGCAGCACGCGGCCCTCGACGTCCTGGAACGGCTCGAACGCAACGTCGCCGACGTCGCCTGCCCCCTCGCCGCCGAAGACCAAGCCATCGGCACCTGAGGCCGCGCCTGCTGCTTCTGCTGCCCAGTGCTGGGGTGGCGGAACCTCAGCGGCCTTCTCGCTGCGGGGTCGTTTTCACCGGTGGCTCCGCCACAGGAGAAAACGCCGTCCTCGCGAGAAGACCGCTGAGAACCCGCGGGTGGTCCCGTTGATCAGGTGGTCGGCGGCTCATCGGCTTCGCCGCTGACGAGAAACCGACAAGACCCGCCGGGCAGGTTCGAAGACGGTCAACGAGATTCCGCCACCTGCGCTCCTCGCACCGGAGGATGGCGGCTATCAGCTGCGGCAGCGGGTCGTTGAGTACAAGTGGCTGTCGGGGAAGGACGACGCGGTGAGCACCTCGCCGACCACCACCACCGCGGTCCGGGTGATCCCCGCCGCCCGCACCGCCGCCGCGATGTCGCCGAGCGTCCCCCGCAGCACCACCTCGTCGGCGCGGCTCGCCGCGGCCACCACCGCCACCGGGCAGTCCGCGCCGTAGTTCGGCACCAGCTGCTCCACCAGCTCCTCGATCCGGTTCACCGCCAGGTGCAGCACCATCGTCGCCCGGCTGAGCCCCAGCGTCGCCAGGTCCTCGCCCGCGGGCATCGGCGTCGCCTGCGCCGAGGTGCGGGTGAGCACCACGGTCTGCCCGACGCCCGGCACCGTGAGCTCGCGCTGCAACGCCGCCGCTGCGGCGGCGAACGCGGGCACCCCGGGCACCACGTCGTAGGGCACCCCGGCCGCGTCGAGGCGGCGCATCTGCTCGGCGACGGCGCTGAACACCGACGGATCGCCGGAGTGCAGCCGCGCCACGTCCAGCCCCGCCTCGTGCGCGGCGACGAGCTCGGCGAGGATCGCGTCCAGGTCCAGGTTCGCGGTGTCCACCAGCCGCGCCCCGTCCGGGCAGTGCTCCAGCAGCTCCACCGGCACCAGGCTGCCCGCGTACAGGCACACCGGGGACGCGGCGAGCACGTCCCGCCCGCGCACCGTGATCAGGTCGGCGGCACCCGGACCGGCGCCGATGAAGTGCACCGTCATTTCGCCACCGTCCACTGGGTGATGCGCATCGCGGGTCGCCAGCCGGTGAACCCGCCGACGGGGGAGGCGTGCTCCGCCGCGATCCGCACCAGCTCTCCGCCGCAGCGGGCGTACCAGTCCGCCACCAGGACCTCCGATTCGATCGTCACCGCGTTCACCACGAGCCTGCCGCCCGGTCGCAGCACGTCCCAGCACCGCTGCAGCACTCCTGGGACCGTCGCGCCGCCGCCGACGAACACCGCGTCGGGTGCCTCCAGGTCGGCCAGCGCGCCGGGCGCGGCACCGACGACCACGTCCAGGCCGGGCACGCCGAGGGTCATCGCGTTCGTCGTGATGCGGGCCGCCCGGTCCTCGCGGTGCTCGACGGCGATCGCGCGGTTCGCCGGGTCGCAGCGCATCCACTCGATCGCGATGCTACCGGCGCCCGCACCCACGTCCCACAGCAGTTCACCGGGCGCCGGGGCGAGCCGGGAGACGGTGAGGGCGCGCACGTCCCGCTTGGTCAGCTGCCCGTCGTGCTGGAACGCCTCGTCCGGCAGCCCGGGCGTGCGGGGCCTGCGCTCGGCGTCGTCGTCGGGGGAGCAGTGCACGGCGATCACGTTCAGCGCCGCCACCTCCGGGTGCGGCCAGCGGGCCGCCGTCGCCGCCACCCGGGACTCGCCTGGCCCGCCGAGGTCGCCCAGCACCGCCATCGAGCTGCCGCCGAAACCCCGCGCCACCAGCAGCGCCGCCACTTGCGCCGGGGTCTGCGCGTCCGAGCTGAGCACCACCAGCCGGCGGCCCGGCTGGATCTCCGGGTGCAGCAGTTCGGCGTGCCTGCCCACCAGACTCACCACCGACACGTCCTGCTGCGCCCAGCCCATCCGGGCGCACGCCAGCGCCACCGACGACACCTGCGGCAGCACCCGCAGCTGCTCCGCGCCCAGCACCCGCGCCAGGGTGGCGCCGACGCCGTGGAACATCGGATCGCCGCTGGCCAGCACGCAGATCGCGCGGCCCGCGTGCTCCTCGAACAGGCCGGGCAGCGCGGGCAGCATCGGCGACGGCCAGGCCACCGGTTCCGCGGTGCCGGGCGGCAGCAGGTCCAGCTGGCGGCGGCTGCCGAACACCACGTCGGCGGCGGAGATCCGCTGCCGTGCCACCTCGGTCAGGCCGTCCCAGCCGTCCGCTCCGATGCCCACCACGTCGACCGGTTCCCGCTGCTCGCTCACCCCACCACCTCACCACGCGCGGCCGCGGCGAGCGCGATCAGGTGCGCGCGCTTGACCTTGACGCGCGGGTCAGGGGTTAGCGTCCGCGCGCTCCAGCCACGACCGGGAGGAACCCGATGTCCCGCACGTCCCGCGAGGTCCGCCTCGCCGCCCCGCCCGCAGACCTGCCCACCGCGCGGGACTTCACCGTCGTCGAGACCGCCGTCCCCGAACCGGGACCGGAGGAGGTGCTGGTGCGCAACCTCGGCTTCCAGGTGTTCGGCGCGGCCGTCACCACCGCGCTCGGGCAGGACGTGGCGAACTTCCCCGGCCTGCACCCGGGCGGCGTGCCGTTCGCACCGGCCGTCGGGGAGGTCGTCGCGGGCGGCGGCGGGTTCGCCCCCGGTGACCTGGTGTCGCACGGCGCGGGCTGGCGCGAGTTCGCGGTGCTGCCCGCCGACCGGTGCGCGCCGCTCGGCGACGCGCTGCCCGACCCGCTGCTGCACCTCTCGCACGGCTGGACCGGCTACGCCGCGCTCACCCGGATCGCGCCGGTGCGGCCGGGGGACGCGGTGTTCGTCAGCAACGCGGCCGGGGCGATCGGCTCGCTGGCCGGCCGGATCGCGCGGCTGCTCGGCGCGGGCCGGGTGGTGGGCAGCGTCGGCTCCCCGGCGAAGGCGCGGCGGCTCGTCGACGAGCTCGGCTACGACGCCGCCGTGCTGCGCGGGGAACCGCTGGGCGAGCAGCTCGCGGCGGCCGCACCGGACGGGCTGGACGTGGTCGTCGACCTCGTCGGCGGCGAGCAGCTGCGGGCCGCGGTCGAGGCCGCCCGCCCGCACGCCCGGATCGCCCTCACCGGCGCGCTCACCGCGCAGTACGCCACCGCGGGGCCCCGGATGCGGGCACCGGTGGACCTGGACCTCGCGCAGCTGATCCTCAAGAGCGTCCGCGTCACCGGGTTCCGCGCCGACGACCACCCGGACGCGCTGCCGGAGTGGAACGAGCGGTTCGCGAGCTGGCTGCGCAACGGCGAGATCGACTTCCCGCACACCAGGATCAGCGGAATCGACCGGGCGCCGCGGGCGTTGGAGGACCTGCTGGCCGGGCGCCACGTCGGTGCCGTGCTGGTGGAACCCTAGGAAGACCGGCGCGGGGACGAGCAGGAGGAGCGCGGATGCGGATCGGCGACGCGGCGGCAGCGGCGGGCACCACCCCGCGCACCCTCCGGTTCTACGAGCAGCGCGGGCTGCTCGACCCGCCCGAGCGCACCGCCACCGGGCAGCGCACCTACCGGCAGCGGGACGTGGCGCGGGTGCGGATCGTCCGGCAGCTGCTGGCGCTCGGGCTCACCGTCGAGGACGTGGCCTCGATGGCGCGCTACCTGCACCTGATCGAGGGGGATGCGCTGCCGGAGCGCGGAATTCCGCTCGACCTCCCCGGGCAGGAGCAGCTGCTGCGGGACGCCACCCGGGTCGCGGGCGACCGGCTGGCCGCGCTGGACGCGGAGATCGCCCGCCTCAGCCGCTTCCGCGACCTCCTCGCCGCCTGCCACGCGCACGTCGAGCGCGCCCCGGCCACCCGCTCCGGCTGAGCCGGGGCACCGCGTCAGAGGTTGCTGAGGGCCCTGGTGACGGTGATCTCGATGACGACGCGGTTCGGGTTGGGCCGAGGCGGGCGGCCGTAGCGGGCTTCGGCGCGGGCTTCGGCGTCGGCGCGGAACTCCGGGTCGTCCCGGACCACCGCGACGCCCTCCACCGTCGCCCAGCGGCGACCGTCCACCTGGCACAGCGCCACCCGGGCCCCGGCGGCACCGGCGGCCCGGACGCGCCGCGCCTTGTGCGAACCGGCCGAGCACAGCACCCGGGCGGTGCCCGCCGAGACGTCCAGCGTGGAGTTCACCGGCACCACGTGCGGGGTGCCGTCCGGGCGCACCGTCGTCAACGTGGCCACGTGCGGTTCCGCCCAGAACGAGCGGAAGTCCGCGCTCGCGGCGGCGAGGTCGACGGTGCGCGAGGACGCCACGCTCAGCCCGCCCAGGACTGCCGGGAGCGCTGCGGGCGCTGCCCGCCGCGGGAGTTCGGGCCGCCGCGCCTGCTCCGGTCGCCGCCGCGCTGGTCGTCGAAGGACGGGCGGCCGCGCTGGTCGCCGCGGGCCGGCCGGTCCTCGCGGGCCGGACGTCCCTGGCCCTCGCGGCCGCGGCCCTGTCCTTCGCCGCGCGGCGGACGCGGTCCGCCCTGCCTGCGGCCGCCGCCCTTCGGGCCGCCGCCGCGCGAGGGCGTCTCCTTGCGCGGTTCGACGACGGCGACACCGCTGGGCTCGCGGGCGCCGGTCAGCCGCTCCAGTTCCGCGTCCTGCGGCGAGATCTTCGTGGTCGTCGCGTTCACCCCGGCCTTCGAGGCCATCTGCTGGAAGGCGCGCTTCTGGTCGTCGGTCACGATCGTGACGACGGTGCCGGTGGCGCCGGCGCGGGCGGTGCGGCCCGCGCGGTGCAGGTAGTCCTTCGGGTCCGCCGGCGGCTCCACGTGCACGACCAGGCTCACGTCGTCGACGTGGATGCCGCGGGCCGCGACGTTGGTGGCGACCAGGGTTTCGGTGGTGCCCGCGCGGAACTCGTCGAGGATGCGGGTCCGGGCGTTCTGCGCCTTGCCGCCGTGCAGCGCGCCCGCGCGCACCCCCGACGCGCGCAGCTTCTTCGTGAGCCGGTCGGCGTGGTGCTTGGTGCGCACGAACATGATGGTGCGGCCGTCGCGAGCGGCGATGCGGGAGAGCACGGAGAGCTTGTCGTCCGCGGACACCAGGAACTGGTGGTGGTCCATGCTGTCCACGCTGGCCGCGGGCGGTGCCAGCGAGTGCACCACCGGGTCGTTCATGTACTCGCGCACCAGCTTGTCCACGTCCCCGTCGAGGGTCGCGGAGAACAGCAGCCGCTGGCCGTCGGCCGGGACCAGGTCGAGGATCTCGCGGACCTGCGGCAGGAAGCCCATGTCGGCCATCTGGTCGGCCTCGTCCAGGGCGGTGCGCTCCACCTCGGACAGCACGCAGGTGCCCTGCCGCACGTGGTCGGACAGCCGGCCGGGCGTGGCGACGAGCACGTCGACGCCGCGGCGCAGCGTGTCGGCCTGGCGGTTGAACGGCATCCCGCCGACGACCTCGCGCACGTACAGGCCCAGCGACTTCGCCAGCGGCTTCAGCGCGGTGGTGACCTGCGTCGCGAGTTCGCGGGTGGGCACCAGCACCAGGCCGCGCGGGTGCAGCGGCCGGGCGCTGCCGCGCTGCATCGCCAGCAGCGGCAGGCCGAACGCGAGGGTCTTGCCGGACCCGGTCTGGCCGCGGCCGAGCACGTCACGGCCGCTGAGCGCGTCCGGGATGGTGGCGGCCTGGATGGGGAACGCCTGCTCCAGCCCGGCTTCGGCGAGCGCGGCCACCAGCTTCTGCGGCAGGCCCAGCGAGTCGAACGGCGCCGGGTCGACCGCGGTGACGCCGACCTGGTCGAACAGGCTCGGGGCGGGTGCCGCGGCGGGCTTGGACCCGCGGCGGCGGGGACGCCGGGAACGGGCGGCGGGGGACGGATCAGGACGCACTGCGAACCTCCGGGAACTGGCACGTCTCGGGGAGGTAGCGCGTCGTGCGCTGATCACAAGGACGAGCCCGGCGCATCGACGGCGCCGCTGGTGGATGTCGGAGCACCGGAGCCGGGGAGGACCGATCGCCAACGGGGGCCGGTCTCACTCGCCGGGATCGTCCCGTGCGAGCGGTTGTCCAGTGCGCCCGCAGTCTACCCGATGTGGTCATCGGATCGGCCCGGCGGGGCCGCGTTCAAGATCAACTACGGTCGCGGGGCGTGCCGCGGCGGCAGCTCTCGGTGAGCGTTCCGGTGCGCGGTCCCCGGTCGGCGGCGGGAGCGGTCAGGCGGGGACGACCACGCACAGCGCCCGCTCGGACTCCTGCTCCACCCGCATCCCGGCGCCGCGAGCCAGCCGCAGCACGCCGTCCACATCGGCCGGTTCGTCCGCGGCGGACGCCAGCACCCGGGCCAGCCGTCCCTTGTGGGACTTGTTGTGGTGGCTGACGACCTTGCGCGTCCCGTCCGCCGATTCCGACAGCACCCGCACCGACACCGCCCCCGGCAGCCGCGCCAGCTCGGCGTACGCGCCCGAGCGCAGGTCCACCACGAACTCGTCCGCGCCCTGCAGCACCGGCTCCAGCACCGGCCGCCACACCGCGCGCAGCCCGCCGAACCCGGGCAGCGCGCTGCCGCCCGACAGCCGGTAGGCGGGGATCCGGTCCGCGCCGCGCACCAGCCCGAACAGCGCCGAGGCCACCGCCAGCCGCGCGTCCGCCCGGGACCGCTCCGGCGCGGGCAGCGAGCACACGTCCAGCGCGTCGAACAGCACCCCGGTGTAGCGCTCCAGGCCCGGCGCCGTCGGCGAGTCGAACAGCGCCGCGTTGCGCTCCACTTCGGCGGTCTGCCGCGCGGAGATGCCCAGCGCGGACAGGCTCGCGGGCACGTCCGCCGCCAGCGAGCGCAGCGCCTCCGCCAGCTTCCGCCGCGTCGGCGTCAGCTCCGGGTGCGCGAGCGCGTCCAGCTCCAGCGGCGGCCCGTCGCCGCCGGCGGCCTTGGTCTCGGAAGGGGGCAGCAGCACCAGCACGGTCGGCCAGCGTAGTGGGCGGCCACCCGGTGCCGACCGGCGCACCGCACCGGCAATCCGCTGGCATCAGCCCCGGTAGCTGCCGATACCCTCGACGGATCGCCGCACCCCACCGACCAGCACGAGGAGCGCCCGCCGTGATCACGAGGATGTCGACGTTGTTCTTGCGAACCCTTCGCGAGGATCCGGCCGACGCCGAGGTGCCGAGCCACAAGCTGCTCGTGCGCGCCGGGTACGTGCGCCGCGCCGCCCCGGGCGTCTACTCGTGGCTGCCGCTGGGCCTGCGGGTGCTGCGCAGCGTCGAAGAGGTCGTGCGCCAGGAGATGGACGCCATCGGCGCCCAGGAGATCCACTTCCCCGCGCTGCTGCCGCGGGAGCCCTACGAGCAGTCGAACCGGTGGACCGAGTACGGCCCGCTGCTGTTCCGCCTCAAGGACCGCAAGGGCGCCGACTACCTGCTGGGGCCGACGCACGAGGAGCTGTTCACCCTCACCGTCAAGGGCGAGTACAACTCCTACAAGGACTACCCGGTCATGCTGTACCAAGTGCAGACCAAGTACCGGGACGAGGAGCGCCCCCGGGCGGGCATCCTGCGCGGCCGCGAGTTCGTCATGAAGGACTCGTACTCCTTCGACCTCGACGACGAGGGCCTGGAGAACTCGTACCGGCTGCACCGGGACGCCTACATCCGGATCTTCGACCGGCTGGGCCTGCGCTACGTGATCGTCGCCGCGACCTCCGGCGCGATGGGCGGCTCCGCCTCCGAGGAGTTCCTCGCCGAGAGCCCCACCGGTGAGGACACCTTCGTGCGCAGCACCGAATCCGGCTACGCGGCCAACGTCGAAGCCGTCGTCACCCCGGTGCCCGAAGCCGAGTCCATCGAGGACAAGCCGGCCGCGCAGGTGCACCACACGCCCGGCACGCCGACCATCGAGACCCTGGTCGACCACCTCAACGGCGCCGGGCTGGGCCGCGAGTTCACCGCCGCCGACACCCTGAAGAACGTGCTGGTCAAGACCCGCGAACCGGGTGCCGAGGAGTGGAAGCTGCTGGCCATCGCGGTTCCCGGCGACCGCGAGGTCGACTTCAAGCGGCTCGAAGCCGCCGTGGAACCCGCCGAGGTCGCGCTGCTCGACGAGGCCGACTTCGCCGCGAACCCGTTCCTGGTGAAGGGCTACATCGGCCCGAAGGCGTTGCAGGACAACGGGATCCGCTTCCTCGCCGACCCGCGCATCGTGCCCGGCACGGCGTGGGTCACCGGCGCCGACCAGGCCGACCACCACGTGGTGGACCTGGTGTGCGGCCGCGACTTCACCCCTGACGGCACCATCGAGGCCGCCGAGGTCCGGGAAGGCGACCTCGCGCCCGACGGCGGCGGCACCCTCGTCGCGGCCCGCGGCATCGAGATCGGGCACATCTTCCAGCTGGGCCGCAAGTACGCCGACGCGTTCGGGCTGGACGCGCTCGGCCAGGACGGCAAGCCGAAGCGGATCACGATGGGCTCCTACGGCATCGGCGTGTCCCGCCTGGTCGCCGCCATCGCCGAGCAGAGCCACGACGAGCTCGGCCTGGTGTGGCCGCGCGTGATCGCCCCCGCCGACGTGCACGTGGTCATCGCGGGCAAGGACGAGACGGTCCGCGAGGGCGGCGAGCGGCTCGCCGCGGAACTCGACCGGGCCGGGGTGCGGGTGCTGCTGGACGACCGGACCTCCTCACCCGGCGTCAAGTTCGCCGACGCCGAACTCGTCGGCGTGCCCACGATCCTCGTCGTCGGCAAGGGCCTCGCGAAGGGCGTCGTCGAGGTCAAGGACCGCGCCACCGGCGAGCGCGAGGAGATCGACGTGGACAAGGCCGTCGAGCACCTGGTGAACGTCGTCCGCGGCTGACCGCCACCGGCGACCGGGCTGCGCCGTCCCCGCCGCGGGGACGGCGCAGCGCTCACCGGCCGCGCCGCCGGCCCGACGTGGACGATCGGGACCGGAGGGAGCGGAGGAGCGCCAGCGCGCACACCACCAGCATCCCCGCGGCGACGAACGCGAGGTGCCCGGCGGGCACCGCCGTGAGCGAGTAGCCGAGCACCGCACCCACCATCGCCACGTCCGGCCACCACAGCGCGAACGGCAGCGCGACGGCGACGCGGTCCCGCACGGCCACCAGCACCGCCATCGGCACCGCGACCGCCCACCACGCCCACAGGGCCGCCGACCCGTGCCCGGACCAGACCAGCGCGACCTGCGCCAGCACCAGCGCGGGCGGCACCACCACGGGGAACAGCGGAGGCTGCGGTCGCGCGGCCGGCGCGGGATCCGCGGGGAAGCGGGGGCTCGGCGGGGGCTCGGCAGGCAGGTCGGGCGGCTCGTCCGGGAGCGCGGCCAGCCGGTCGGCGAGCTCCTCGGCACGCCGGTGGTCGCCGGCCTCCCGGTACAGCCGCGCGCAGCGCTCGTAGTGCTGCCGCGCCCCCTCGGCATCGCCCCCGGCGAGCCGCAGGTCCGCGAGGTGGTGCACCGCGATCGCCGCGCGGTGCGGGAACCCGTGGCGCTCGGCCGAGTCCCGAGCGGCCCGGTGGCAGTCCGCGGCGCCGTCGACCTCGCCCCGGCGCGCCAGCACCACGCCCAGCGCGTTCCACGCGATCTCCGCCTGCTCCGCGAGCCCGTGCCGGTCGGCGAGCGCCCGCGCCGCCTCGTACCGGCGCGCCGCCTCGTCGAGGTCACCGCGCAGCAGCGCGACCCGGCCCAGCCCGCCCAGCGCGGCGCACCGCCCGGGCGCGTCCTCGTCGCGCCGGTGCCGGTCCAGCAGCCGCCGGTACTCGGCGGCCGCCACCTCGTGCTCGCCGGTCTCCGCCGCCAGCCGCGCGTACGTCGCCATGGTCCGGGAGAACGTGGCCGGGAAGCGGGGATCGGCGTAGCGCGCGCGGGTCAGCTCGATCGCCTGCCGCACGTACCCGGCGGCCTCGCCGGGCCGCCCGCCGGCGAGGTGCGCCTCGCACAGCGCCAGCAGCGCGCGCAGCTCGGCGTCCTGATCGCCCAGCACCCGGGCCGCGAGCAGCAGCGGTTCGGCCGCCCGCCGCGCCTCGTGCACCCGGCCGGTCCGCTCGCAGCGGACGAGCAGCGCCTCGGCGACGCGCGCCGCCGCCGCGCACAGCCGTTCCGCGTCCGCTCCGGCGGTGCCGCGCGCCACCGCGTCGGTCAGGCCCGCCAGCAGCGCGTCGTGCTCGTCGTGCAGCGTGCGCAACCCCGCGCCGACCTGCTCGGAGGTGGCGTCCGCACCCGGCCGCAGCGGTGCCACCGCCGCGTCCGCGACGTCCGCGCAGTGCTCGGCGAACCGCAGCGCCAGCGACCGCCGGAGCCGCGCGGGCAGCGCCGCGAAGGACTCCGCCGCGCACTCGCCGGTGAGGTCGTGGAACGCGCCGCCGTCCGCGCGCGGTTCCAGCAGGTGCGCCGCGCACAACCGGTCCAGCAGCAGCCGCGCGAACCGCGGGTCGGGCTCGTCGAGCAGCACCGCCGCGCGGGCCGCGGTGAACTCGACGCCCGGCAGCAGGCCGAGCCGCTCGAACAGCGCGGCGGCGGACCGGTCCACCCGGTTCGGCGACTCCCGCAGCGCCGCCGTGGACAGCGCCACCGCCGACCGCACCTTCTCCAGCACCGACAGCCGGTGTGGCGAGCCCAGGTCCGCGGCCACCACCCGGGGTTCCCGGCGCGGGTCGCCGCGCAGCAGCTCGCCGACCACGCGCAGCGCCAGCGGCAGGTGCCCGCAGCGCTCCGCCACCAGCAGCAGGTCCTCCCGCAGCCGCGCGCGGGGGTCCGCCGGGTCGCCCCGAGCGATCTCCCGCCGCAGCAGCTCCACCGCCGACCCGGCGGGCAGCGCGCCGAGCCGGACCGGTTCCGCGTCCACGTCGAGCTCGTCGCGGGAGGTGATCAGCACCCCGTGCACCGGGTCGGACGGCAGCAGCGCGGCCACGTCCCAGTGCGGCCCCACGTCGTCCAGCACCAGCAGCAGCGGCAGCCCGGCCGCGGCGAACTCGGCGAAGCGCCGGTGCAGCAGCCCGACGCCGACCGCGTGCGCGGCGGGCACCTCCAGCAGCGCCAGTAGTTCCGCGACCGCCTCCCGCAGCCCGAACTCCCCGCGGTCCCGGTAGCCGCGGCAGGGCAGCAGCACGACCCCGCCGGGGTGCTCCCCGCGCAACCGGTCCGCCGCCGCGATCGCCAGCGCGCTCTTGCCGCAGCCGCCCATGCCGGTCAGCAGCCGCACCGGGTTCCCCGCGCCGAGCACGGCGTCCAGCTCCGCCTCGCGGCCGACCAGCCGGGCCGGTGCGCGCGGCAGCGTCGAGGCCAGCGGGCGCGGCGGCGGCACGGGAGCGGCGAAGTGCACGTCGCCGTTGATCTGCCCGGCCTGCACGACCAGGCCGTCGTTGCGGTGCACCGCGTTGCTGGTGCGGATCTCCTGCGCCGCGGTGCGCCGGGCCCCCTGCCCGGCGGAACCGTCGTGGGCGCGGTCTCCGGTCATCCTCCACGTATAGCGCAGGAGATCACCTCGGACACCGCGTTCGCGCGGATCGATCAGCCCTGGACGGCCTTGAGCACCGCGCCGGTGTCGGTGAGGTCGGACAGCACCACGTGCGCGCCCGCGTCCCGCAGCTCCTGCTCGTCGCTGCGCCCGGTGGCCACGCCGACCGCCACCGCCCCGTGGTGCAGCGCGCCCGCCACGTCGCGCGGGGTGTCGCCGACGACGACCACGGTCTCCGGGGCGAACTCGGCACCGTGCTTGGCGGCGGCCTTGCCGACCGCGGCGCTGATCAGGTCGTGCCGGTGCGGGGAGTCGGCGCCGAACCCGCCGATGTCGAAGTCCACGTGCCGGTGCAGGCCGAACGCGTCGAGCTTGTGGAACGCGACCTCCGGCAGGTTGCCGGTGACGAGGCTCTGCACCACGCCGGGCACCTCGGCGAGCGCCGCCAGCGCCTCCGCCGCCCCCGGCATCGCGCTGCCGCGCAACGACAGCGAGTCCAGGTCGGCCAGCACCACGTCGGTGAGGGTGCGGAACATCGCGCGCACGGTGTCGGTGGCGGCGTCGATGCCGTGCGCGGCGAGCACTTCGCCGGTGATCGCCAGCTCGGTCTTGCCCGCCATGTCCGGCACGTGCCGCAGCGACGTCCCGGTGACCTCGGCGAGGGTGCGCCGGTACCAGTCGACGCCGATGCCGCGCGCGTCGATCAGGGTGAGGTCCACGTCCCACAGCACGAGTCGGGAGGTCATCGCCCCATCCTGGCACGACACCTCGCGACCATGATCAAGATGTGAGCCATCTCCGCGCCCGGCCCGGTTTCACCCGAAGAGGTGGAATCAGCCTTCGACGAAGCTCAGCCGGACCCGCCGCACCGGGTTGTCCACGTTGGTGTCCACCAGGCAGACCGACTGCCAGGTGCCCAGCGCCATCCGCCCGTCCAGCACCGGCACCGTCGCGTAGGGCGGCACCAGCGCGGGCAGCACGTGATCGCGCCCGTGCCCCGGCGAACCGTGCCGGTGCCGCCACCGCCGGTCCGCGGGCAGCAGCTCCCGCAGCTGGGCCAGCAGGTCGTCGTCGCTGCCCGCACCCGTCTCGATCACCGCGAGGCCCGCCGTCGCGTGCGGCACCCACACGTTCAGCAGGCCGTCCCCGGCCCCCGCCGACCGCAGGAACCGGTCGCACTCGGCACCCAGGTCGTAGACCACCTCGACGGAACCGGTCCGGATCTCCACTTCCTCACTGCGCATACCGCCACGGTAGAACGGAGCGCCGCGCGGCCCGTCCTGCCGCTCCGGTTGCGGGGGCGCGCTTCCCCGGCCGCGCGTGGTCGGCGGTCCCGCCGGGCCGCGCATCCGGTGCTGGCGCACCGGCCACCGCGTCGACGAGGATCGGAACATGCGCACCGCCTTCGGCCTCCGGTTCGACGTCCCCGGCGGATACCTGAACACCGCGAGCATCGGCGTGCCCTCCACCGGCACCGTCGAGGCCGTCACCGCCGCGGTCGCCACCTGGGGCGCGGGCGGGGCCCGGCCCACCGACTTCGACGCCGACACCGACGCGGGACGAGAACTGTTCGGCCGGCTCGTCGGCGTGCCCGCCGACCGCGTCGCCGTCGGCGCCACGGTCTCCCAGCTGGTCGGGATCATCGCCGCCGACCTGCCGGACGGAGCCCGCGTACTGGTCGCCGAGGACGAGTTCACCAGCGTCACCTTCCCGTTCGCCGCGCAGGCCGACCGCGGCGTGCAGGTGGAGGAGGTCCCGCTCGAAGCGATCCCGGAGAAGGCCGCCGACCACGACCTGGTGGCGGTGAGCGTCGTGCAGTCCGCCGACGGCAGGCTCGTCGACCTGGAGGCGCTGCGCGAAGCGGTGCGGGACCGGCCGACTCGGGTGCTGCTGGACACCACCCAGGCCGCGGGCTGGCTGCCGATGCGGCTCGACTGGGCCGACCACGTCGTCGGCACCGGCTACAAGTGGCTGCTCGCGCCGCGCGGGTCCTCCTGGCTCGCGCAGCACCCGGACGCTCCCGCGCCGCGGGCGAGCCACGCCAACTGGTACGCCGGGGGCGGCATGGACAGCATCTACGGGCTGCCGCTGAAGCAGGCCCCGGGCGGGCGCGGGCTCGACCTGTCGCCGGTGTGGCTGGCCCAGGTCGGCGCGGCCGCCGCGATGCGGGAGCTCGCCGCCCTCGACCTGGAGCAGGTGCGGGCGCACTGCACCGGGCTGGCCGACCGGGTGCGCGCCGAACTCGGCCTCGCCCCCGCCGGCTCGCCGATCGTGGCGGTGCCCGGCGACGACGCCGCCCGCAGGCTCGCCGACGCGGGCATCGCGTGCGCGGCCCGGGCGGGCAAGGCGCGGCTGGCGTTCCACCTGTACAACACCGACACCGACGTCGACCTGGTGCTCCGCGCGTTGCGCGGCTGAGCAGCCGGAACGTCTTCGCTGCGCACGTGCTGTTCTGCGCGCGATCCGCAACCGCTACCGTTAGTGCCCGTGCCGGACCCCCAAGGTGCACCCGAAGAGATGACAGGCTCGCCGCAGAACGCGCAGCGAGCTGACACTGCGCCACTCCAGCGCGACAACTCCCTGGTGAACCACGAGCACCGCAGCGCCAGTCCCACCGACTTCAGCCCGGACACCCTGGGCGGACCCGGCGAGACGACCCGCCCCGCGTTCCAGCAGCCGCCGGCCCAGCAGCTGTCGGCCCAGCAGCCGCACGCGCCGCAGCCCGGACCCGGCACGCCCGGCTACGGCCAGCCGCAGCAGCACCAGGGCCAGAACCACGCGGCGCAGACCGCGCACCAGCAGGCCTACCCGCAGCACTACCAGGGCTGGGGCGGCCAGTACGCCGCGCAGCACCCCGGCCAGCAGCAGTACCCGCAGCAGGGCTACGGCCAGCAGAACCCGGCCCAGCAGACACCGGTGCAGCAGCAATCCCCGCAGCAGCACTCGGCCCCGCAGCAACCCGCCCAGCAGGCCCCGGCGCAGCAACCAGGCGGGCAGCCGAACGGAGCGGCCCAGCAGCACGGCGACATCAACCGGCGCGCCTACCCCTCCACCAGCAGGCAGGCACCCGTCCGTCCCGAACCGGCGGAGCGCGCGGGCGGCGGCCTGCTCGCGGGCACCTCCATCACCCCCTCCGGCTGGGTGCTGCGCGGGCTCGTGCTGTTCGGCGTGGCCGTCGTCTCCGGGCTGCTCTGGCTGCTGATCAAGCCCTCCTCCGGTGACGACCAGGCGGCCGACCCGCCTGCGCCCGTCCCGCAGACGCAGAACCGGTTCAACCTGGAAGTGCGCGAAGAGGGGCGCCAGGGCTGCGCCAACGTCTCCACCGGCCAGATCAAGGCGTTCTTCGGCGAGCACGGCTGCGAGCACCTCACCCGGGCGCTCTACACCACCACGCTGCCGGACGGGCAGCGCGTGCTCACCTCCGTGGTCACCGTGCGGCTGGCCGACTCGGCGAGCGCCGCGCAGCTCAACGAGCTCGTCACCCAGGACGACACCGGCAACGTGATGGACCTGGTCTCCTCGGGCCCGGACCTGCCCGACGACTTCCCGGGGCTCACCAGCGACGTCGGCTACCACTCCGAGCAGCAGGACCGGCTCGTCGTCGTCGGTGAGTCCGGGTACTTCGGGCAGCCCGACAACTACGAGGACCAGCGGCTCACCGACGTCACCAAGGACGCCGTGCGCCTCGGCTGGCCGCAGGACAGCGGCTGAACCTCCTGCCGCGCGGACGGCGGAACCCCAGCGGTACCTCCGCCGCAGGAACCCCGAGGACCCGCGTGCGCACCGCCGGTCAGCGGCTCCCGGGCCAGCGGGGCGCCGGTCAGGGCTTGCCGGGCTGGGCTTCCGCCGCCGGGTCCTGGCCGATCGTGATGCGCCAGCGGGTGGCGCGGGTGGCGGCCGTGGTCAGGGCGGTGAGCGCCAGCCGCCGCACCGCGGGGTCGACCTCGCCCGGCGCGGTGTTCTCCAGCACCGCGCGCCAGCCGATCGCGCACTCCCGCTCGGCGACGACGAGCGCGCGGATGGCCGAGCCCTCGTCGGTGACCCGGTCCGGCAGCGAGTAGGCGGGCGCGGCCGCCGGGGGAGTGGCTCCGGTGGCGCTGATCAGGCGCTGCACCTCGTCCCGGTGCCCCTCGTGGACCCCGGTGGCCTCGGCGACGGCCGCTTGCACCTGCGAGCGGGTCACGAACGCGGTCACCAGCTCGTAGGTCCACACCGCGGCGTTCTCCGCGTCCAGCGCCGCGTTCACGGCGGTCTTGGCCTCGTCCGGCAGTTCTCCGCTCACGCCAGCACCTCCGCCAGGCTCGCGCAGCTCGCCGAGATCGATCCGGTCAGTCCCGCCCGGTAGCCGGGCAGGCTCGGGCACAGCTTCGCGGCGGCCTGCTCCGCCGTGGCCAGCGCCTGCTTCAGCGCGGCCTGCGCCTCGGGCGCCGAGGCGGGCACCTGCGCGGCGGGAGCCCGGTGCTCGCGGGGCTCGTCGGGCGGATCGAGGCGGTCGATCTCCTGCTGCAGCAGCCGCGCGTGCTCGGCGCGGATCTCCGCCACCGCGCCGGCGCCCGCCCCCAGCGAGGGGTGGCTGCGCGCGACGCCCTGCGCCAGCGCCGCATCGGAGCGGGCGGCGGTCGCGAGGGCCGTCAGCGGGTCCGGCGCGTCCTCGCCGCTCGCGCACGCGGCGCTCACCGCGGCCACCGCGGGCAAGGCCGCCAGCAGCCGCAACACCGCGCGACGTCCGATACGCGCAGACCCGTTCGAGTGACGGGAGGGGAGGGGGGCTCGCACGCTGATCCATCCTGCCAGGCAGGCCCCCGGCCGCCGCGCTGGGCCGGACGGAGGCCATGCCGCGCCGTGCCTGGAACCGACCAGATAAGCTGGACGACCGCGGCCCGCGCGCCCAGCGCCGGACGTGGGTTTCGCGAGTCCGGCCGAAGGCGGCGCCGCCCGAACCGGGCGTCGCCGGACCGCCCGGCCCGATCACCTCCGAAGTGACCCGATCATCCCCGAATCTAGGAGTGCCAACGTGTCCAGCCCGCCGCGCGATGAGGCCGTCGCGCTGCTGGAGCCCGTCGTCGCCGACGCCGTGTCCCAAGCCGGTTTCGACCTCGAGGAGCTCGACGTGCAGCAGGCGGGCAGACGCCGCCTGGTGAAGGTCGTCGTGGACTCCGACGACGGGGTGGGTCTCGACGAGATCTCCGAGCTGAGCCGAGCCGTCTCGCAAGTGCTGGACGCGCACGAGCACGTGCTCGCCGGGGCGTACACCTTGGAGGTGACCTCGCCCGGCACCGACCGACCGCTGACCAGGCCCCGGCACTGGCGCCGCGCCCGGCACCGGCTGGTCAAGATCAAGCTCTCCGGCGGCGGCGACCTGACCGCGCGCGTCGGAGCCGCCGACGACGAAGGCGTGCAGGTGCTGGCCGACCAGCAGATCCGCACGCTGGCCTACCGCGACATCGAGCGCGCGGTGGTCGAGGTGGAATTCCAGCAGCCACCGGCGCAGGACCTCGTCCTGCTCAAGCGGGCGGCCGACGGCCCGGAAGGCGACGACCGGGAAGACACGGAGGAGTCGAGGTGAACGTCGACATCGCCGCGCTGCGAGCGATCGAACGCGACAAGGACATCCCGTTCGAGACGGTCCTGGAAGCGATCGAATCAGCGCTGCTGACGGCATACCGGCACACCGAGGGGCACCAGCAGCACGCCCGGGTGGAAGTGGACCGCAAGACCGGCGTGGTGCGGGTGCTCGCGCACACCCTCGACGCCGAGGGCGAGGTCGAGGAGGAGTGGGACGACACGCCCGAGGGCTTCGGGCGGATCGCGGCGACCACCGCGCGCCAGGTCATCCTGCAGCGGCTGCGCGACGCCGAGCACGAGCGCACCTTCGGCGAGTTCTCCACCAAGGAGGGCGAGATCCTCGGCGGCGTCGTGCAGCGCGACGCCAAGGCCAACTCGCGCGGCATGGTCGTCGTGCAGGTCGGGGACAGCGAGGGCGTCATCCCCGCCGCCGAGCAGGTGCCGGGCGAGCGCTACGAGCACGGCACGCGCGTCAAGTGCTACGTCGTCGGCGTCTCCCGCAGCGCCCGCGGCCCGCAGATCACCCTGTCCCGCACCCACCCCAACCTGGTGCGCAGGCTGTTCGCGCTGGAGGTCCCGGAGATCGCCGACGGCACCGTCGAGATCCCCGCGGTCGCCCGCGAGGCCGGCCACCGCTCGAAGATCGCGGTGCGCTCCGCGGTCGGCGGCGTCAACGCCAAGGGCGCCTGCATCGGCCCGATGGGCGCGCGGGTGCGCAACGTGATGAGCGAACTGGGCGGCGAGAAGATCGACATCATCGACTTCTCGGAGGACCCGGCGACGTTCGTCGGCAACGCGCTGTCCCCGGCCAAGGTGATCTCGGTGGAGGTCGTCGACGAGCGGACCAAGACCGCCCGCGTCGTCGTCCCCGACTTCCAGCTGTCGCTGGCCATCGGCAAGGAGGGGCAGAACGCCCGCCTCGCCGCCCGGCTCACCGGATGGCGGATCGACATCCGCAGCGATGCCGACCCGGCCTCGCCGACCACCTCGGCGGGCCAGGCCGTCGCGCCGCCTGCCGGTGGCGCGCCCGGGGTCGACGAACTGCCCGCGGTCGGTTCCGCGGAGTGATCTGACCGGCCCGCCGACGCCCGGCACCGGGTCCGCCGCCACCTCGGTGGCGGACTCGGATACGAGCACTGGCGGCGGCGGGTTAGAATCATTGGTGGCTCGACGCGAGGGGAGCGAGAATCCGCACGACAACGTCCGGTACGCACGGCGAACGCCGTGATCGAGGACCGGTTCGCACCTGTGTGGGATGTCGCGTCCGGACGTCGGCCGCCGAGCTGCTGCGAGTGGTGGCCGAGGACGGTTCCGCGGGTCCCGCGGTCGTCCCCGATCCTCGAAGCAGGAAACCGGGTCGGGGCGCGTGGTTGCACCCCGATCCCCGTTGCCTGCGGCTCGCCGAGCGACGTCGGGCGTTCCCCCGCGCACTTCGCGTGCCGGGGCCGCTGGACCTCTCCGCCGTGCAGGGACACCTGGGCTCCACTCCGGAATCCGGGGAGCTCGCGGCGAGCGGCTCATCACCAGACCGACGCGGGAACCGCCCGCGCGGAAGCAGTAAGGAAGCAGGTCGACCCGTCATGAATCAGCCGTGAAGCTGAAGACATGAACGCGCATCGGCGATAGGACGAGGTCGAGCGGGACTGCCGCCCGGCCTCACCAGATGAGGAGTGCAGTGGCAGGCAAGGCCCGCGTGCACGAGCTCGCGAAAGAGCTCGGTGTGACTAGCAAGGAAGTTCTCAACAAGCTCGCCGAGCAGGGCGAGTACGTCAAGTCCGCGTCGTCCACCGTGGAAGCCCCGGTGGCGCGCCGACTTCGCGACGCGTACCCCAAGGCAGGCAAGCCCGGCGGTCGCTCCGGCGGGGCGAAGCCCGCGCCGCCGCGCAAGCCCGAAGGCCAGTCCGGTGACGGCGCGCCCAAGCCCGGTCCGAAGCCCGGTCCGCGGCCGCAGGCACCCGCCCCGCAGTCCGGTGACCAGCAGGGCGGCGGTCAGCAGTCCGCTGGCCAGCCGGCCCCCGCAGGCGCGCCCAAGCCCGGTCCGAAGCCGGGCCCGAAGCCCGGTCCGAAGCCGCCGGCCCCGGAGACCGCTCCGTTCGAGCAGGCTCCCGCCGCGCAGGCGTCCGCCGGTCCGGCCGAGGCCCCGGCCCCGCAGCAGGGCGGCGAGCAGCGTGCCGCCGCGCCGCGTCCCGGTGCCCCGAAGCCCGGCCCCCGGCCCGGTCCGAAGCAGGAATCCAAGCAGGGCGGCGACGCCGGTGACGGCACCGTCCCGCCGAAGCCGCAGGGCGCCAAGCCCAAGCCCGGCCCGCGCTCGCCGCGCGTCGGCAACAACCCGTTCGGCGTCGGCTCCGGCTCCCCGGCGCAGCGTCCGCCGCGTCCCGGCGGTGCCGGTGGCGGTCAGCAGCGCCAGGGCGGCGGCCAGGGCGGCCCCGGCCGCGGCGGTCCGCAGGGGCAGCGCCCCGACCGCGGTGGTCAGGGCGGCGCCGGTACGGCTCCGGCGGCCGGTTCCCCCGCCCCGCGCGGCGGCGGTGAGGGCGGCGGCAACCGTCCGAACCCGGGCATGATGCCCCCGCGTCCGAACCCCGGCATGATGCCGTCCCGCCCGGCCCGCTCCGGCGGTCCCGGTGGACCCGGCGGTGGCCGCGGTGGCGGTCGTCCCGGTGGTGCCGGTGGCGGTCGTCCCGGTGGCGGCGGTGGCCGTCCCGGTGGCGGTGGCGGCGGTTTCCGCGGCGGCCCCGGTGGCGGCGGCGGTGCTCCGGCCGGTGGGCCTCCCGCCGGTGGTGGCTTCCGCGGCCGTCCGGGCGGCGGTGGCCGTCCCGGTGGTGGCGGTCGCGGTGGCGCGGCCGGTGCCTTCGGCCGTCCCGGTGGTCCGGCGCGTCGTGGCCGCAAGTCCAAGCGGCAGAAGCGCCAGGAGTACATGGACAACATGCAGGCGCCGTCGGTGGGCGGTGTCCGGCTGCCGCGCGGCAGCGGCGAGACGCTGCGCCTGCGCCGCGGTGCTTCGCTGACCGACTTCGCCGAGAAGATCAACGCCAACCCGGCTTCGCTGGTGCAGGCGATGTTCCACCTCGGTGAGATGGTCACCGCGACCCAGTCCGTCTCGGACGAGATCCTGGAGCTGCTCGGCCAGGAGATGAACTACCGGGTCGAGATGGTCAGCCCGGAGGACGAGGACCGCGAGCTGCTGGAGTCGTTCGACATCAGCTTCGGCGACCCGGACAGCAGCGAGGAGCAGCTGGCCGCCCGGCCGCCGGTGGTCACCGTCATGGGTCACGTCGACCACGGCAAGACGCGCCTGCTGGACACGATCCGGAAGGCGAACGTGCAGGCCGGCGAGGCCGGTGGCATCACCCAGCACATCGGTGCCTACCAGGTCGTGACCGAGCTGGAGGGCAACGAGCGCCCGATCACCTTCATCGACACCCCGGGTCACGAGGCGTTCACCGCCATGCGTGCTCGTGGTGCGAAGTCCACGGACATCGCCGTGCTGGTGGTCGCCGCCGACGACGGCGTCATGCCGCAGACGGTGGAAGCGATCAACCACTCGCAGGCCGCGGGTGTGCCGATCGTGGTGGCGGTCAACAAGATCGATGTCGAGGGTGCGAACCCGGACAAGATCCGCCAGCAGCTCACCGAGTACAACCTGGTGGCCGAGGAGTACGGCGGCGACACCATGTTCGTCGAGATCTCCGCCAAGCAGGGGACCAACATCGACGGTCTGCTCGAGGCGATCCTGCTGACCGCGGACGCTTCGCTCGACCTGCGGGCCAACCCCGACATGGAGGCCCAGGGCGTGGCGATCGAGGCGCACCTGGACCGCGGTCGCGGTCCGGTGGCCACGGTGCTGGTCCAGCGCGGTTCGCTGCGCGTGGGTGACTCGATCGTCGCGGGCAACGCGCACGGCCGGGTCCGCCGGATGATCAACGAGCACGACGAGGACGTCGCGGTGGCGATGCCGGCGCGTCCGGTGCAGGTCATCGGGTTCACCTCGGTGCCCGGTGCCGGTGACACGTTCCTGGTCGTCGACGAGGACCGGGTGGCGCGGCAGATCGCCGACCGCCGGGGTGCTCGCATCCGGGAGGCGCAGAACGCCGCCAAGCGCAAGCGCGTCAGCCTGGAAGACCTGGACAAGGTGCTCAAGGAGACCAACCAGCTCAACCTGATCATCAAGGGTGACAACTCCGGTACCGTCGAGGCGCTGGAAGAGTCGCTCATGAAGATCGAGGTGGGCGAGGAGGTCGAGCTCCGGGTCATCCACCGCGGCGTCGGTGGCATCAACGAGTCCGACATCAACCTGGCCACCGCGGAGAACACCATCGTCCTGGGCTTCAACGTCCGGGCCGAGGGCAAGGCGGCCGAGGTCGCCAACCGCGAGGGCGTGGAGATCCGGTACTACTCGGTGATCTACCGCGCGATCGAGGAGATCGAGCAGGCGCTCAAGGGCATGCTCAAGCCCGAGTACGAAGAGGTCGAACTCGGCAAGGCGCAGGTCCGCGAGGTCTTCAAGTCCTCGAAGGTCGGCACGATCGCCGGTTGCATGGTCACCGAGGGCATCATGCGTCGGAACGCCAAGGCCCGGCTGCTGCGCGACAGCGTGGTCGTCGCCGAGAACCTCAGCCTCAACTCGCTGAAGCGGTTCAAGGACGACGCCACCGAGGTCCGCGACGGGTTCGAGTGCGGTCTGACGCTCGGCTCCTACTCCGACATCAAGGTCGACGACATGATCGAGACCTACGAGATGCGGGAGAAGCCGCGCAACTGATCCGCTACCGCCGGGGGTCGTCCTTCGTGGGCGGCCCCCGGCGGTCGTGCTGGTGCGTGGTGATCCGAGGAGCGAGCTGATGTACGTCGGTGCGCTGGAGCTGGACGTGCTGCTCGGCGACGTCCACTCGTTGAAGCAGAAGCGCGCCGTGGTGCGGCCCGTCGTGGCCGAGCTGCGGAAGCGCTTCGACGTGGCCGCGGCGGAAGCGGGCGATCAGGACCTGCACCGCCGGGCGCTGATCGGGGTGAGCGCGGTCTCCGGCGACGCCTCGCACGTGCGCGAGGTGCTGGACGCGTGCGAACGCGCCGTCGCCGCGCGCCCCGAACTGGAACTCCTGTCGGCCCGGCAGCGGATGCTGGGGCCGGAAGACTGACGGGCCCTGGCGGGTTCTCCCCACGAGGGACCTGCCCGGTCGCCCGCACCGCCCCGCGGCCGGCAGCCCGGGAGCCCCGCCGCGGCGGCTCGACCGCCGGTGGCGCGGACACTGTTCACGCCCGGACCACCGGGCGCAGGATCGACGGAGGAGGTGCGCCGTGGCCGATACGGCGCGCGCCCGCAGGCTCGCGAAGCGCATCGCGCAGATCGTGGCCTCGGGACTGGAGTACGAGGTCAAGGACCCGCGGCTGGCGATGGTGACGATCACCGACGCCCGCGTCACCCCGGACCTGCGGGACGCCACGGTGTACTACACCGTGTTCGGCGACGAGAGCGACTACGCGTCGACCGCCGCCGCCCTGTCCAGCGCCACCGGTGTGCTGCGGTCCCGGGTGGGGGCGCAGACGGGCGTGCGGTTCACCCCGACGCTCACGTTCGTCGCGGACACCGTGCCGGACGACGCCCGCCGGATGGACGAGCTGGTCGCGCGGGCCAAGGAGGCCGACGCGGAGGTCGCCCGGCTGGCTTCGGGAGCGGAGCACGCGGGGGAGGCGGATCCTTACCGTGCGGCACCGGAGGACACCGCGGATGACGACGAGGAAACCGCAGGTGACGAGCCGTCGACCGGCGAGGATGCCGATCTGCGGCATCGGCCACAGAGTGGTTGAACCGCCCGCGCGGATGCGGTGCGTTGAAGGCGGCACCGCGGTCGTGCGGTGCCGTTCGGCGTGGAGGTGAACCCTGTGGACGGGCATTCCGGAACCGCTGCGGAGCCGACGCCGGATGAGGTGGCGGCAGCCGCGCGGCTGCTCGCCGACGCCTCCGACGTGACGCTGCTCGCGCACGTCAACCCGGACGCCGACGCGCTGGGCAGCGCGCTGGCGCTGGGCCGGGCGTTGCGTGCCCGGGGAGCGCGGGTCCGGGTGTCGTTCGGCCACCCGGCCGAGGTGCCCGCGTCGCTGCGGATCCTCGACGCCGACGGACTGGTCGTCCCCGCCGCCGAGGTGCCCGCGGCGGCACCGCTGCTGGTGGTGTGCGACGCGGGCAGCCTGCAGCGGTTGGGGGCGCTCGCCGACCGGGTCCGGACCACGATCGACGCGGGCGGCTCGGTGCTCGTCGTCGACCACCACGTGGCGAACCCGCGGTTCGGCACGCACCACGTGATCGACGAGACGGCCGTGGCGACGGTCGTGCTGGTGCTGAGGTTGCTCGACGAGCTCGGCGCCCCGCTGGACCTGCCGATCGCGCGCTGCCTGTACGCGGGGCTGGTCACCGACAGCGGCCGGTTCCGGCGGGCCACGGCGGCCACGCACCTGATGGCGGCGCGGCTGCTGGAGGCCGGGGTCGATCCGGATGCCCTGACCCGCTCGCTGATGGACACCCACCCGTTCGCCTGGCTGCCGATGCTGTCGGAGGTGCTGGGCCGGGCCGCGCTGGAGCCCGCGGCGGCGCAGGGGCTGGGGCTGGTGCACGCGGAGGTGCGGCTCGCGCAGTCCGGCGACGTGCGCAGCGAAGAACTCGACGGCGTGATCGACATCGTGCGCACCACGGCGGAGGCCGAGGTGTCGGTGGTGCTGAAGGAACTGGCCGCGGACCGCTGGTCGGTGTCGTTGCGCGCGGACAGCAAGGTCGACGTCGGCGCGGCCGCGAGCCTCTGCGGCGGTGGTGGTCACCGGCTGGCGGCCGGGTTCACCGCCGACGGGTCGGCCGACGACGTGCTCGACTCGGTCCGCGCGGCGCTGGAGCAAGCCCCGCTGCTCGGCTGACCGGAGGTCAGGTGCGCCGGCGGGCGCGGAACGCGGCCACGTGCACGCGGTTCGCGCAGCGCGCCGAGCAGAACCGCTTCGCCCGGTTCGTGGACGTGTCCAGGAAGTACGTGCCGCAGCCCGCGGCCTCGCACCGGCCCCACCGGTCCGTCCCGTGCAGCACGACGCCTTGCGCCAGGCCCCAGGCGGCCGCGGCCGCGACCTCGGTGGCGGGTGGCGCGTCGGGCCCGGCCACGTGCACGTGCCAGCGCGAACCGTGCCCGGACAGCCGGGGGTGCGGTGGGTGCCGCGCCAGCAGGTCGTTCACGGCGTCCTGCGCCCGCGCCGCGGCTCCGGCCAGCAGCGCGTCCAGCGCGTCCCGCAGGCCGGTCGCCACCGTGCGCAGCACCGCCAGGTCCTGTTCGTGCACCCGCTCGGACCACCACGGCTCGTCGTGCAGCGCCGCGCGCAGCCGGTCCAGGTCGGTGAGGTCGGCGTTCGCGAGCCGCAGCGCCAGCTCCGCGTAGTCGGCGCTGTCCATCCGGGCTCCTCACGGCTAGCCTGCGTCAGGGTCGAAATGCGGTTTCACAGCTTACCGGGAGGATGTCGTGAGCGAGGTCGCCGAACGGGTGCCGGTGCGGACGGTGCTCGGATTGGCCGTGCCCGCGCTGGGCGTGCTGGCCGCCGAGCCGCTGTACGTGCTGGTGGACACCGCCGTCATCGGCCACCTCGGGGCGGTGCCGCTGGCCGGGCTCGCGCTCGGCGGCACCTTGTTCACCCTGGTGTCCAGCCAGCTCACGTTCCTGTCGTACGGCACCACCGCCCGCACGGCCCGGCTGCACGGCGCCGGTCGCCGCAAGGACGCCGTCGCCGAAGGCGTGCAGGCCACCTGGCTCGGCATCGCCGTCGGCGTGCTGCTGCTGGTGCTGGCGCAGCTGTTCGCGGTGCCGGTCGCCGAGCTGCTCGCCGGGGAAGGCCCCATCGCGGACGCGGCGGCGAGCTGGTTGCGGATCGCGCTGCTCGGCGCGCCGCTGGTGCTGATCACGATGGCGGGCAACGGCTGGATGCGCGGGGTGCAGGACACCCGGCGCCCGCTGTGGTTCGTGCTGGCGGGAAACGGGACCTCGGCGGTGCTGTGCCCGCTGTTCGTGTACCCGCTCGGGTGGGGGCTGGAGGGGTCGGCGGTCGCGAACCTGATCGGTCAGAGCATCGCGGCGGCGCTGTTCCTGCGCGCGCTGGTGGTGGAGCGGGCCGGGATGCGCCCCGATCCGGCGACGATGCGCGCCCAGCTGGGCATGGGGCGGGACCTGGTGCTGCGCACCCTCGCCTTCCAGGCGTGCTTCCTGTCGGCGACCTCGGTCGCCGCCCGCACCGGCGCGGACGCGGCCGCCGCGCACCAGGTGGTGTGGCAGCTGTGGTCGTTCCTGGCGCTGGTGCTGGACTCGCTGGCGATCGCCGCGCAGTCGCTGGTCGGCGCGGCCCTCGGCGGTGGTGCGGCGCAGCGCGCGAAGGGCGTGGCGCGGCAGGTCAGCTGGTACGGGCTCGGGTTCGGGGTGCTGCTCGGCCTGGTGTTCGCGGCGCTCGCCGCGGTGCTGCCGCGGGTGTTCACCAGCGATGCGGCGGTGCTCGCGCAGCTGCCGAACGCGTGGTGGTTCTTCGTGCTCCAGCAGCCCGTCGCCGGGGTGGTGTTCGCGCTGGACGGGGTGTTCCTCGGCGCGGGCGACGCGCGCTACTTGCGCACCGCGACGATGCTCAGCGCCGCCGTCGGCTACCTGCCGCTGATCTGGTTGTCGCTGGCCTTCGGCTGGGGGCTCGCCGGGATCTGGACCGGGCTGAGCCTGTTCATGGTGCTGCGGCTGATCACGCTGCTGCTGCGGGCCAGGTCGGGGAAGTGGGCGGTCGTCGGGGCCGCCCCGGCCTGAGCCGGCGTCGCCGCCTGGGCGGGGTCGCTGCGCGACGCGCGGACGCGGTCGGGGAGGATTGCCAGCCGTGTCCGAGCACTCCCGAACAGCACGCAACCGTCCCGCCGTCCCGCCCGGCCTGCTCGTGGTGGACAAGCCCTCCGGCATGACCTCGCACGACGTGGTGTCCCGCGTCCGCCGCATCATGGGCACCCGCAAGGTCGGTCACGCGGGCACCCTCGACCCGATGGCCACCGGGGTGCTGGTGCTCGGCCTGGAACGGGCCACAAAGCTGCTCGGGCACCTGGCGCTGGACACCAAGGCGTACCTGGCGACGATCCGGCTGGGCGCGGCGACCAGCACCGACGACGCCGAGGGCGAGGTGCGGTCGCGGACCGACCCGTCCGGGGTGACCGAGCAGGCCGTCCGGGACGGCATCGCCGAGCTCACCGGGGACATCCAGCAGGTGCCGAGCTCGGTGAGCGCGGTGAAGGTCAACGGCAAGCGCGCCTACGAGCTGGCCCGCGAGGGCAAGGACGTGGAACTGGCCGCGCGACCGGTCACCGTCTCCCGGTTCGACCTGCTGGCGCTGCGCGAACCGGCCGAAGCCACCGGTGAGCCGGACGAGGACGGGTTCGTCGAGCTGGACGTGCTCGTGGAGTGCTCTTCGGGCACCTACGTGCGCGCGCTGGCCCGGGACCTCGGTGCCCGGCTGGGCGTCGGCGGCCACCTCGGCGAGCTGCGCCGCACCCGCGTCGGCCCGTTCGGCCTGGCAACGGCCCGCACCCTGGAGCAGCTGGAGGCCGAGCCGGGCCTGTCGATGGACCTGGACCGCGCGATCGCCACCGCCTTCGCCCGGTACGACACCGACGCCGTCACCGTCCGCGCTCTCATGCACGGCCAGACCATCCCGGCGACCGGCGTCGCGGGCACCTGCGGCGTGTTCGGCCCGGACGGCCGGGCGGTCGCGCTGGTGCAGGACCAGGGGCGGACCGCGCGGCCGGTGCTGGTGCTGACCCCGGCGGGCTGAGCGGCCGATCGGGAGGCAACCAGTAGGCTTGCCAGCCGTGCAGCGTTGGCGCGGTTTGGAGCAGCTCCCGGGCGGTTGGGGCCGGTGCGTCGTCACCATCGGCGTCTTCGACGGGATCCACCAGGGACACCAGCAGTTGATCACGCACGCGGTGCGGGCGGCGCGCGAGCGCGGCATCCCCTGCGTGCTGATGACGTTCGACCCGCACCCGGCGGAGGTGGTGCGGCCCGGCAGCCATCCCGCGCAGCTGACCACGCTGCGGCGGCGCGCGGAGCTGGCCGAGCGGCTCGGCGTGGACGTGTTCTGCGTGCTGCCGTTCACCGCGGAGCTGTCCCGGATGCCCGCCGACGAGTTCGTGCACGAGCTGCTGGTGGACCGGTTGCACGCGGCCGTGGTCGTGGTGGGGGAGAACTTCACGTTCGGCCACCGCGCCGCCGGTGACATCGAGCTGCTGGCGCAGCTGGGGGAGCGGTTCGGCTTCGAGGTGGCGTCGGACCGGCTGCTCAGCGGCACCACCGAACGCGCCGACGGCCCGTCGGAGGCGCCGGTGACGTTCTCCTCGACCTACATCCGGTCCTGCATCGACGCCGGGGACGTGGTGGCGGCGGCGTCCGCGCTGGGCCGCTACCACCGGCTGGAGGGCATCGTGGTGCGCGGCGCCGGGCGCGGCGGCAGCGAGCTCGGCTTCCCGACCGCGAACCTGTCCAGCCCGGAGCATTCCGCGGTCCCCGCCGACGGCGTGTACGCGTGCTGGTTCACCCACCGGCGCCGCGGGTCCGCCGAGCCCGGCGAGACGCTGCCCGCCGCGGTCTCCGTCGGCAGCAACCCGACGTTCTCCGGTACGGAGCGGACGGTGGAGGCGTTCGTGCTCGACGTGGACGCCGACTTCTACGGGGAGCACGTGGCGCTGGACTTCGTGCGCAGGCTGCGCGGGATGGAGCGCTACGACTCGGTGGAGGCGCTGATCGAGCAGATGGATCAGGACGTCGTGGACACCCGTGAGATCCTCGGTGCTCGTGGCTGATCGACCCGCTGGGGGCGGGGCAATTCGCCGAACCGGTCCGGTGCGGCGCGATGGCCTGGCAGTATTCAGTACCGGTCGCCCCGGGGAACGTTCCGGTGGCGGCGATCGACGGTGGCACCGGGGGAGCTGAGGTGGCGGAACACAAGAGCGTCCAGCGCAATCTGGCGCTGCAGCGCGAGTGGTACGGCGAGCCGTTGGGCGATCGGGTTCGGCGGCTCGTGGTGGCGTTCCGGATCTCGCAGGCCCAGCTCGCCGAGGTGCTCGGCATCAGCGCGCCGATGCTCAGCCAGGTGATGAGCGCCCGCCGCGCCAAGATCGGGAACCCGTCGGTGCTGGCGAGGCTCGTGATGCTGGAGCGCAAGGTGCTGGTGCCGGGCGTGGCCGCCGGCGAATCGGAGGCGATCCAGGCGGCGCTGGCGGACGTGCGCGACTCCCGGCCGTCGGTGGGCCGGGACACGCTGCCGGTGCGGGCGGCGAACGGTGAGGAGGCGGCGTGGCCGGTGCTGCGGGGTGCGGCGAAGCCGAGCGAACTGGAGGCAGCGGCCGCGCTGATCGACGGCCGCTACCCGGAGCTGGCGGGCCTGCTGCGCCGGGCCGCCAACGGCGAACCGGCCTGACCCGGCGGCCCCGGACCGGCGGGGCGGGCGGATGAGCGGGAGCGCGCCGCCGCGGTTGTTCACCGCGGTGCGGCCGCCGCCCGCCGCGGTCGAGCACCTCGCCGCCGCGCTCGGCGAGATCCCGCACGACGAGCGGTTGCGGAGGTTCCGCCGGACGGATCCCGCGCAGTGGCACCTGACGTTGTGCTTCCACGGCCCCACCGAGCCGGCGCCGCTCGCGGCCGAGCTCGACCGCCGGGTGCCCGCGGCCGGCCCGGCGCCGCGGCTGCGGCTGGCCGGTGCGGGCACCTTCCGCGGGGTGCTGTGGATCGGCGTCGAGACCGCCACCGACGCCGACACGCGCGGGCTGCACGAGCTGGTGCGGATCGCGGGCGGGGATCCCGGCGGGTTCCGGGCGCACCTCACCGTGGCCCGGTGGAACGCGGGCCTGCCGGACCCGGCGCGGCTGATCGGGCCGCTCAGCGGGTACGCGGGTCCCTGGTGGGCCGCCGCCGAGGTCGAGCTGGTGCGCAGCGACCCGGGGCCGGCGGGTTCGGAGCACCGCGTGCTGCACGTGGTCCCGGTGCCACGCCGGGCGGCAGGGGACCAGGGTGGACCGTTCGGCCCCTGATATCCTGACCGCGGATCCGGCTGTAGTCCGTGGCGGCCGAATCCGGTGTGCCGATACCCGGCGTGCACGCGACCAGCGTGCCCGTGACCAGCCCGCGCCAGTGGAGACACCGGCCCGGGGCGTCCGACCGGCGGAGCCGCTCCGGCGGCCGCGCGAGCTCGGGACTGGGGGCGGAGCTCGGGAAGCTCCCGGCGACCTGGACCCCAGGTCGCGTCCGGGATCGGGACGGCGATCTCCGGTGTGGACCGCCCGGGGCGCGCGACGTGGCGATGGCCGTGAGTCGTGTCCGGTGCGTTCCGCACCCGGTGCCCGTCCCGGCTCCGAGTTCGAGACCGGCGCACCAGCAGCACTTGACACGGCACGCGAAACAAGGAGAGTCAGTCGTGGCGCTGTCCACTGAGCAGAAGAAGCAGATCCTCGCCGACTACGGTCTGCACGAGTCCGACACCGGTTCGGCGGAGGCCCAGGTGGCCCTGCTGACCAACCGGATCTCGGGCCTGACCGAGCACCTCAAGCAGCACAAGCACGACCACCACTCGCGTCGTGGCCTGCTGCTGATGGTCGGTCGTCGCCGCCGGCTGCTGAACTACCTGACCAAGGTCGACATCGAGCGCTACCGCTCGCTGATCCAGCGGCTCGGTCTGCGTCGTTGACCTACGTCGGGGGAGCGTTCCACAGTGGAGCGCTCCCCCGATGCACAACCGAATGCACGAAGGCGGGCCACCAGGCTCGCGCACGCACGATCCGGGTCCACGCCCACGGCGGGTCATCATCCGCCGGTCCTCGGTAGTGGCCCCCGGGCGCATCCCGCCCGGTGGCTTCGATCGATGACCGGCCTCGTCGGAAAGATTCCCCCGCACGACCGTGGACCCCTGAAACTAGGAGTTCCACTTGACACAGGCCCACAACGTCGACGAAGGCGTCTACGAAGCGACCGCGGTGCTGGACAACGGTGCCTTCGGCACCCGCGAGGTCCGGTTCGAGACCGGTCGGCTGGCCAAGCAGGCCGCGGGCAGCGTCGTCGCCTACCTGGACGACGACACGATGCTGCTGTCGGCCACCACGGCCTCGAAGCACCCCAAGGACAACCTCGACTTCTTCCCGCTGACGGTGGACGTCGAGGAGCGGATGTACGCCGCCGGCCGCATCCCCGGCTCGTTCTTCCGCCGCGAGGGTCGTCCCTCCACCGACGCGATCCTGACCTGCCGGTTGATCGACCGGCCGCTGCGCCCGTCCTTCGTGGACGGCCTGCGCAACGAGATCCAGGTCGTGGTCACGGTGATGAGCCTGGACCCGAAGGACCCGTACGACGTGCTCGCCATCAACGGCGCGTCCGCCTCCACCCAGCTGTCCGGCCTGCCGTTCTCCGGCCCGGTCGGCGGCACCCGGATGGCGCTGATCGACGGGCAGTGGGTGGCCTTCCCCACCTACGAGCAGCTCGAGCGCGCGGTGTTCGACATGGTCGTCGCCGGTCGCATCGTCGGTGACGACGTCGCGATCATGATGGTCGAGGCCGAGGCCACCGACAAGACGATCGACCTGGTCGGCCAGGGCGCGCAGGCGCCCACCGAAGAGGTCGTCGCCGCCGGCCTGGAGGCCGCGAAGCCGTTCATCCGCACGCTGTGCCAGGCCCAGCAGGCGCTGGCCCAGGCCGCGGGCAAGGCGACCGCCGAGTACCCGCTGTTCCCCGCCTACCAGGACGACGCCTACAGCGCCGTCGAGGGCGCCGTCTCCGCCGACCTGGCGCAGGCGCTGTCCATCGCGGGCAAGCAGGAGCGCGAGAACCGGCTCGACGAGATCAAGCAGGTCGCGCTGGAGAAGGTCGGCATCGAGGAGGGGCAGCCCTTCGCCGGTCGCGAGAAGGAGATCGGCGCGGCGTTCCGCTCGCTGACGAAGAAGCTGGTCCGCCAGCGGATCATCACCGAGAAGGTCCGCATCGACGGTCGCGGCCTCACCGACATCCGCAGCCTCTCCGCCGAGGTCGGCGTGGTGCCGCGGGCGCACGGCTCGGCCCTGTTCGAGCGCGGCGAGACCCAGATCATGGGCGTGTCCACGCTGAACATGCTGCGGCTGGAGCAGACGATCGACTCGCTCGGTCCGGAGACCAGCAAGCGGTACATGCACCACTACAACTTCCCGCCGTTCTCCACCGGTGAGACCGGCCGGGTCGGCAGCCCGAAGCGCCGCGAGATCGGCCACGGCGCGCTGGCCGAGCGGGCGCTGCTGCCGGTGCTGCCCACGCGCGAGGAGTTCCCCTACGCGCTGCGGCAGGTCTCCGAGGCGCTGGGCTCCAACGGTTCCACCTCGATGGGCTCGGTCTGCGCCTCGACGCTGTCGCTGCTCAACGCCGGTGTGCCGCTGAAGGCGCCGGTCGCGGGCATCGCGATGGGCCTGGTCTCCGACGAGGTCGACGGCAAGACGCACTACGTGGCGCTGACCGACATCCTCGGTGCCGAGGACGCGTTCGGCGACATGGACTTCAAGGTCGCGGGCACCAAGGAGTTCGTGACCGCGCTGCAGCTGGACACCAAGCTGGACGGCATCCCGTCCGAGGTGCTGGCGCAGGCGCTGGGCCAGGCCAAGGACGCCCGGTTCACCATCCTGGAGGTCATGGCCGAGGCCATCGGCACCCCGGACGAGATGAGCCCGCACGCCCCGCGCGTCACCTCCGTCTCCATCCCGGTCGACAAGATCGGCGAGGTCATCGGGCCGAAGGGCAAGATGATCAACTCGATCACCGAGGAGACCGGCGCCGAGATCACCATCGAGGACGACGGCACCATCTACGTCGGTGCCGCCGACGGCCCGTCCGCGGAGGCCGCGATCGACAAGATCAACGCCATCGCGAACCCGCAGCTGCCGAAGGTCGGCGAGCGCTTCCTGGGCACCGTGGTCAAGACCGCGGCGTTCGGCGCGTTCGTCTCGCTGCTGCCGGGCAAGGACGGCCTGGTGCACATCTCCAAGCTGGGTCAGGGCAAGCGCATCGGCAAGGTCGAGGACGTCGTCAACGTCGGCGACAAGCTGCGCGTCGAGATCGCCGACATCGACAACCGCGGCAAGATCAGCCTGATCGTCGTCGACGAGGAGGCCGACAAGGCCCCCGCCGGCGAGCAGGCCGACGCCGAGGCTCCGGCGGAAGCCCCCGCCGAGTGATCTCCTGACGCGATGAGATCGGGTCCGCCCGATCATCGGCAGCGAAGCGGCCCGCCCCGGACAGCACGTCCGGGGCGGGCCGTATCGTGTGGCAGGGCGAACGGCGACGAGACCCGGGGACGATGAAGCAGAACCAGACACGTGCGGGACATCTCCAGCGGCCCGGAACCACCCGGGTGCTGGCCACCAGCGGAGCCGAATCGGTGCGGCGCACCGTGCTGCCCGGCGGCCTGCGAGTGGTGACCGAGGAGATCCCCGGCGTCCGCTCCGCCTCCGTCGGCATCTGGGTCGGCGTCGGTTCGCGCGACGAGACCCGGCCGCAGGCGGGGGCCGCGCACTACCTGGAACACCTGCTGTTCAAGGGCACCGCCCGGCGCACCGCCGTGGACATCGCCCAGGAGATCGACGCGGTGGGCGGCGAGCTCAACGCGTTCACCTCCAAGGAGCACACCTGCTACTACGCGCACGTCCTCGACGAGGACCTGCCGCTGGCCGTGGACATGCTCTGCGACGTCGTGTTCGACGCGGTCAACGCCGCCGCCGACGTCGAAGTGGAACGCAGCGTCGTGCTCGAGGAGATCGCGATGCGCGACGACGACCCCGAAGACCTGCTGCACGAGCTGTTCGCCGAAGCGGTGCTCGGCGACCACCCGCTGGGCCGCTCGGTGCTGGGCACCGAGGAGTCCATCACCGAGATGACCCGCGGCCGGGTGCACGGCTTCTACCGCCGCAGCTACGCGTTGCCGAAGATGGTCATCGCCGTCGCGGGCAACGTGGAGCACGGCAAGGTGCTGCGGCTGCTGCGCAAGGCCGTCGGGGACCGGTTGCAGGGCGAGGACGCGCCCGCGCCGCCGCGCACCGGCCGCACCCGGCTGCCCAAGCAGCAGTCGCTGGTGCTGGAGCACGACGACACCGAACAGGCGCACCTGCTGCTGGGCTGCCGCGCGCTGCACCGGCACGACGACCGCCGGTTCGTGCTCGGCGTGCTCAACGCCGCGCTCGGCGGGGGCATGAGCTCCCGGCTGTTCCAGGAGGTGCGCGAGCAGCGCGGCCTCGCCTACTCCGTCTACTCGGCGGTGACCGCCTACGCCGACGCGGGCACCTTCTCGGTGTACGCGGGCTGCCAGCCGGACCGGCTCGGCGAGGTGACCACCGTGATCCGCGACGTGCTCGAATCGGTCGCCGCCGACGGGCTCAGCGCCGACGAGGTCGCGCGCGGGCGCGGCCAGCTGCGCGGCGGGCTGGTGCTCGGCCTGGAGGACACCGCGTCCCGGATGAGCCGCATCGGCAAGAGCGAGCTGAACTACGGGCGGCACCTCAGCGTCGAGGACACCCTGGCCCGGATCGAGGCGGTCACCGCCGAGGACGTGGCGGAACTCGCCGCGGACCTGCTGCGCCGCCCGCTGACCACGGTCGTCGTCGGGCCGTACGAGAACGTCGAGGAACTGCCGGAATCCGTACGCCGGCCGGAGCACACCAGAAAGGCGGCACGTTCGTGACTTCCCTGGAAACCCCCGTCGCATCCCCGGTGCGGGTCGGCGTGCTCGGTGCGCGCGGCCGGATGGGCTCCGAGGCGGTGCGCGCCGTCGGCGAGGACCCCGGCACCGAACTGGTCGCCTCGATCAACCGGGAAGACCCGCTGCAACAGCTCGTCGACTCCGATGCGCAGGTCGCGGTGGACCTCACCCACCCCGACTCGGTGCTGGCGAACGTGCGGTTCTGCGTGGAGAACGGCATCCACGTCGTCGTCGGCACCAGCGGGCTCGGCACCGCGGAGCTGGAGAACATCGGCTCGCTGCTCGCCGAGCACCCGCAGGTGGGGGTGCTGGTGGCGCCGAACTTCGCGCTGGGCGCGGTGCTGTCGATGAAGTTCGCGGAGGTCGCCGCCCGGTTCTTCGAATCGGTGGAGATCGTCGAGCTGCACCACCCGAAGAAGGCCGACGCCCCGTCCGGGACCGCGGCGCGCACCGCCGAGGTCGTCGCGCGGGCCCGCGAGTCGGCGGAGCTGGACCCGGCACCGGACGCCACCACCAAGGAGCTCGACGGGGCGCGCGGCGCGAAGGTCGACGGCGTCCCGGTGCACTCGATCCGGATGGCCGGGCTCGTCGCCCACCAGGAGGTGCTGTTCGGCACCGAAGGGGAGACGCTGACCATCCGGCACGACTCGTACGACCGGCGCTCGTTCATGCCCGGCGTGCTGTTGGCGGTCCGCGAGGTCGGCGGGCGGCCGGGGCTGACCGTGGGCCTCGAATCCGTGCTGGGGCTGTGAATGTCCGAGGGTGAGCGGCGGCGCGGGCTCGGGCCGCGCACCGCGGCGTTCGTGCTGGCCGCGGTGCTGCTGGTGTACCTGGTGCTGATGGGCGGCCGCGCGATCACGATGATCGTCACGGGCCGCCCGGTGTTCGTGGTGCTCGGGTTGGCGATCTTCGTGCTCCCGGTGCTGGGCGTGCTGCTGGTGGTGGACCAGCTGCGCTTCGGCGCCAGCACCGAGCGGCTCGCGCGGCTGCTGCACGACGAAGGTGCGCTGCCGGACGTCTCGCACCTGCCGCGCCGCCCGTCCGGGCGCGTCGAGCGGGCGGCGGCCGACGCCTGGTTCGACGAGAAGCAGGCCGAATTGGAGCGCTCTCCCGGCGATTGGCGGTGCTGGTTCGCCGTGGCGCAGGCCTACGACCTGGCGGGCGACCGGAACCGGGGGCGCAAGGCGATGCGCCGGGCGATCGAGCTGCAGCGCGGGGAAGCGGACGCGGAACGGTAGAGCGTCCGGTCCACCCGCGGTACCTGCTTCCGGGTGATCGTCGCCCGCCGACGTTGAATTCCGCAGGTCCGAACCGCGTGGATCTCACGGTTTGGGCGCTTAGTTGACATCGCGTACAGTTGCGCCGCATGATCTAGCGCATGTCCAGGTTCGCCTCTCTGGTGGTCCGCTTGCACGTGGATTTGCAGCACCAGTCCAGCGCCCTCTGTAGTAGTCGCTGATCGGCCGCCGCGCCCGCGCGAAGAAATCGCGAATGGCGTGTTCTGCGAACGTGTCGACTCAGCAGCAGGCCCGCTGAGCAGCGGTTCCAGTCGTCGCTGGTGGTTCGTGCCCGGCCGGGGTGACAGCCCTCGGGGTTGAAGAATTCCCCCGAAAACCATTCCTCCCCAACCGCGGGCGATGCCGCCTGCCTCACTCCGGTGAATTCCGGAGACCAGGTGTGCCCTGAATCGGTTTCGGTCCGAATTCGGCAAACCGATTTTGGGGACACGTGTGTCCGAATCCACAACCACCCGTCCGAGAAGAAACGGTTGCCGAGACCTTGGTGGAACCGAGATGGAGACCGGAGAGAAGATGAGAACCCCCTCGCGCGCATGGCGGAAAGGACTGACCGGAGCGGCCGCCGCGCTGCTCGCGGTCGGCGCCGTCACGCTGCCCGTCGGCGGCACCGACGCCTACGCCGACGTGCAGGTCACCACGCAGCAGGTGCCCGGAGCCGACGGCAAGAACTACACCGTCACCAACCACGTCGTCAGCAAGACCGCCACGAAGGCCGCCGATGGCAAGCGCAAGGAATGGCTGCTGGTGTGGGCCGGTGACGAGAACATCGCCGACACCGCGGTCAAGGACGTCAAGGGCCTGCCCGGGTCGCTCGGCGACGGCCTCGGCAAGGTGCGGGACGCCCTGCCCGGACCGGACTTCCTCGCCGTCATCGACGCCACCAAGGGCTCCGAGACCTACGGCGAAGTCGTCAACACCGCCACCGTCGGCCCGCTGGTGGAGAACGAGCCGCACCACATGCAGTACGTGTGGCACAAGGGCGACACCATCTTCGCCGGTGCGCTGTTCCTCGGCGCCACCTACGCGTTCGACGTCACGAAGCTGCCGAACCTGGAGCTCAAGGGCGTCAGCCTGCCGACCCAGACCCTCGGCGGATCCGTCCCCGACGCGTACTGGACGCTGTCCGACGGCACCTCCTACGGGACCTACATGGGCGGTCCCGTCGTCCCCGGCCCGTACCGGTACGACGACGGATCCGTGCACGTCGGCAACGGGTTCGCGGGCAGCCCCGGCGAGGTCGTCCGGTTCGACCCGAACGGCAAGGTGCTGTCCCAATCGCCCGCGGCGACCCCGCAGGGCGACAACCCGAAGCTGTGCGACAACCTGCCGCAGCTCGGCAAGCCCACCTGCGCCAACCCGCACGGCATCCAGGCCCGCGAGGACCTGAACACGCTGATCACCAGTGACTACGCGGAACCGCGCAACATCATCCTGGACCCGGTCAAGCAGCCCTCGCCGTACCTGCGGCGGCCGACCGTGCGCACCTGGGACATCTCCGACCGCAACCACCCCAAGCTGCGGGCCGTGTCCTACCTGCCGGACGGGCCGCGCGCCGACCCGGCGGACCCGCTGCACTCCGAGAGCCGCGCCGTGATGGAGACGACCGTCACCAACCTGCCCGGCCACAAGGGGGCGTTCGCCGAGACCATGCAGGGCGGTGCGGTGTTCTACACGCCGGACATCACCGCACCCGCGCCGCGCTGGACGCAGGTCTTCGACGACGGGCAGGCGCTCAAGGCCATCGACCCCGCCAACAACGACGCCCGCGGCGGCAGCTCCAACGGCGGCTGGATCCAGACCAGCCCCGACGACAGGTTCCTGTACCGCGCGGTGCAGGGGCGGCAGAAGGGCGCGCTCGGCCCCGACGACCCCGGCTCCACCGGCGGTGTCTACACCCTCGACATCTCCAAGATCGTCGCGGCCGGGAACGACTTCCAGTGCACCATCGACACCGTCGAGAAGGCCGAGAACGGCGGCGGGCAGGACTGCCCGACGCTGGCCGGCGCGGCACCCATCAACCCCGGTCAGCCGGGCGCGGGACCGCACTGGGGCGCCTACGACAACTTCACCGAAGGTGCCGACGGGCGGTACGAGGAGACCAAGCAGCCCAGCAGGCTCGCGGTGTCCAACTACTTCGTCGCCCGCTCCGGGCTCGACGGCGACCACAAGGTCAACATGGTCGACCTCGCACCCGACGGGAAGGTCAGCGTCGACGAGTCCTTCAAGGACGAGGTGACCGGGGAAACCGGGATCAACTTCAACCGGGAACGCTGGCCGCACGGGCCGTTCGGCAACGCGAAACCGCACTCCGAACTGTTCGTCGTCGCCGACGAAGACCTGAAGTGACCACCGCCGCCGGGCGGATCCCCCCGGACCCGCCCGGCGGCCCTCCCGGGTTCCCGGAACCCTCCCGCACCCGTTCGGAACGAGGAACACGATGGACATGAGCGGTATGCACGCCGGCACCGGAGTGACCGGAGTGGACGCCGCGGGGCTCGTGCTGCGGGTGCTGCTGCTCGGCGGCACCGTCGTCGCCGCCGGGCTCGGGCTGCTGCGCCCCGCCGTGCGCGGCACCGGCCGCGCCACCACCTGGACCGCGTGGGCCGCCGCCGGGGTGGGCGCGGTCGCCGCGCTGCTGTCGATCCCGCTGCTCGACATCAACGTCCCCGTCGCCGTCGTGCACGCGGTGCTGCTGCTGGCGCTGCCGGTCGCGCTGCGCGCGCCCACGCCCGCCGCCTACCTCGGATTCGCGCTCACCGCGCTCGTCGTCGTGGAGAGCGCGCTCGGGCACTCGCCCGCGGAATTCCTCGTCACCACCCTCGTCACCGCCACTGCCGTCACCTGGCTCGGGCTCTCCGGGTTCGCGCTCACCCTGCCCGCCGAGCGGCGCCCCGAAGGCGGACTGCGGCTGCGGCCGCTGGCGATCGTGCTCGCCGTGGTGCTGCTCGCGGCCGCCGCGGCGCAACTCCTGCTCACCGGCATCGCCGACCGGCGGCTGCTCGGCGCGCTCGGCGCCGTGCTGCTGCTGATCACGGCGTCCGCGATCGCCGCCGGCATCGTCGTGGTGCTGCTGCGCCGCGGCGACCCGTGGCGGACCTACCGGATCGGGGCCGTCGCCGTCGCCGTCGCCTTCGTCGCCTGGACCGTGCTGCCCGGCATCCCGGCGCCCGGGGAACTCCCGCTGCCGGGAGTGCCGCGACTCGCGCACGCCGCCGTCGGCGACCAGGACGTGCCGGTGCTCGTCACCCCGCACCGGCCCGGCAAGAACCTCGTGCACCTGCCGGAGAGCGCGGGCGACGAGTTCACCGTCGACGCGGGCGGCGGCCCGGTGCGCGCCGTGGCGCGCCCTGGCACCTCCGGCACCTGGGCCGAAGTGGACCTGCCCGCCGGGCGCGGCGAACTGGAGGTCCACGGCCCCGGTGCCACCACCGGTGACGTCGAAGTCGACACCGGCAGCGGCCCCGGGCTGCCTGCCGCCACCTCCGGCGACGGGCCGGAATGCGCCAGCACCGCGCTCGCCGCCCTCGTCGCCGGGCAGCGCGTCCCGCTCGACGGGTGCCCCGCCGACTCGCTGTCCGAGCAGGACGCCGCCGCGCTGCGCACCCTCGTCGGCTACGTCCAGCGCAACGGGGCGCCCGGCATCACCGTCCTCGGCGACGACTCGCCCCGATCCCGCGCCGCCGCCGACGTCGTCCGCGACGCCGCCCGGCAAGCCCGGATCCCCGTCGGCGACCGCCCGGCCCCCGACAACGCGCTCATCCTCGTCGGCAGCTGGACCGACGCGGCCCGGCGGCTCGACACCGTCGCCGCGACCCAGCACACCGCGCCCACCTACGCCTACGGCGTGCACCTCGCGCCCTGGCTGCTGCACAGCCCCGTCACCACCGGCATCGCCAGCTCCGCGGTGCCGCTGCGCTTCGACCCCCGCGAATACCGCTCGCTGGAATACGGCATGGCGCTGTCCACGTCGTTCGGTGGCGAACCGCCGTCCGTCGCCGGATTCCACACCTGGCTCGCCGCCCGCGGGCAACGCGCGCACGACCCCGTCGTGATCTACGCCTCCGCCCAGGTCGACGCGATGCAGATGGACATGCCCGGCATGCGTGGCGGAATGCACGGTTCCGAACCCGCCGGTCAGTGGGTTCCGCATGGCACCGTGGTCGCGGTCTCCGGGCCGCTGGCCCCCTGATACCGCCACCGCCCCCCGAAACGAGGAGCAACGACATGTCCGCAGTGGACACCGCTGAAGCACCCAGAACACCGGCGCCACCCGCGCCGCAGGCACCACCCGCACGCCCCGGCGTCGTCACCATCGGCATCCTGCTCGCCGCCGTCGTCGGCCTCGCCGTCGCCAGCGCGGCCGGCTGGAAGCTCGCCGTGCTCTACGTCGTCGGCCTCGCGCTCGGTGGCGTGCTGTTCCACTCCCGGTTCGGGTTCACCTCCGCCTGGCGGCAGCTCGTCGCCGTCGGGCAAGGGCGTGCACTGCGCGCGCACATGCTGATGCTGGCCGTAGCGTGCGTGCTGTTCGCCGTCATCCTCGGCACCGGCGCCGGGCTCTCCGGCACCCCGGAAGGGACCGTGGCGCCCGCCGGGCTGGGCGTGGTCCTCGGCTCGTTCCTGTTCGGCGTCGGCATGCAGGTCGGCGGCTCCTGCGCCTCCGGCACCCTGTTCGCCGTCGGCAGCGGGCAGACCGCGATCCTCTACACCCTCGGCGGGTTCATCGCCGGGTCCGTGCTCAGCGCCTTCCTCACCCCGTGGATCAGCGCGTTGCAGGAGACCGGGCCGACCGTGTCCTTCGCGGACACCCCGCTCGGCTACCCGGGGGCGTTGCTGATCTCGCTGCTCATCATCGGTGCGGTCGTGGGCGTCTCGCTGCTCGTCGAACGTCGCCGCACCCCGCCGCCGATCGAAGCGCCGCCCACCGCGCAGGGCCTGCTGCGCGTGCTGCGCGGCTCGTGGCCGCTGTGGGCCGGCGCGCTGCTGCTCGCCGGGCTGAACGCGCTGACCCTGTTCATCTCCGGGGGACCGTGGGGCATCACGTCCGCGTTCGGCCTGTGGGGCGCGAAGTTCCTCGGCTGGATCGGCGTCGACATCTCCGGTGCGCCGTTCTGGACGGTGCCGGAGAACGCCGCGAAGCTGGACGCGTCCGTGCTCGCCGACAAGATCTCGGTGATGGACTTCGGCATCATGATCGGCGCCCTGGTGGCCTCCGCCGCGGCCGGCGCGTTCGTGCTGCACCGCCGCATCCCGTGGCGGCTCGCCGTCGGCGCCGTGCTCGGCGGGATCCTGATGGGACTCGGGGCTCGGCTCGCCGGTGGCTGCAACATCGGCGCCTACTTCTCCGGCATCGCCTCGTTCAGCCTGCACGGCTGGCTGTGGGGCGTCGTCGCCATCATCGGGACCTACGCGGGACTGCTGCTGCGGCCGTTGTTCGGGCTGGGCAATCCGAAGCCCACCGACTCGGTCTGCTGAACCGCCCGCGCGGTGGCGAGCCGCCGTGGGGCGTCCGACTTCCCGCCGGTTCGGGCGGGATGGAGAGAAACGAGGAGAAGCACCATGTCGAAGAGCCTCGCCAGGCTGACGGCCGCGACCGTCACCAGCCTCGCCCTGCTCGGGCTCGGCGCCGGAGTGGCGCAGGCCGACCCGCCGTCGATCTGGGTCATCCCCGGTGTCGACGCGGGCGGGCTGCTGAGCCCCACCGTCGGCCTGCCCACCGCCGCGCTCAACCCCGTCGTCGGCCTGCTCGACGCCCTCAGCTGACCCACCGCCAGCTGCCCGATCGGAGAGGAACACCGCTGATGAACACCGCTGTGCGCCGCGGCCTGGCCGCCACCGCGCTCGCCGGGACCGCCCTGCTCGGTTCCGCCACCGCCGCCATCGCCGCACCGCAGGCCGCCCCCGACCCGGGCGGCGTCGTCATCGTCGACGAGCCCGACACCGGCGACCTGAACAACATCTGGACGTTCGCGCCGCTGGGCGTTCCGGTGCTGGGCCTGCTCGATTCGCTCGCCGACGTGCCCGGGAAGCTCCTGCCGCTGCCCTGATCGACATGAGCGCCGATCCGTGCTGTTCACGAGCAGCGGGCGCCGTTGCACCGGACGTGGACCGCGTGCGGCGGCGTCCGCACGCTCACAACCAGGCGATCATCGCTCCTGGTGCGACCGCCAGCGCCGCGAACCGGACGAAGCGCCCCATCAGGCCGGTCACCAGGAAGGTGCTCAGCGGCACCCGCGCCCAGCCGGCGGCCACGCAGGTCGCGAGGAACGGGGGCAGGCTCGCCACCGCGCTCAGCAGCAGCACCCCGCCCGTCCACATCGGACGGTGCTGGCAGCCGAGGCGGAACCGCTCCAGCCACGCCGCCCACCGGCCGCGGGGCTCGCCCGGCTCGCTCTTGCGCTGCAGGAACCGCGGCAGCCGGATCACGCCGCGCGCCGCGTAGAAGTACAGCAACTTGCCGCCGATCTGGCCGATCGTCACCACCAGCGCCAGCAGCCACCACGGGACTTCGGGGCTCTTCACGACCAGGCCGATCACGAAGATCTCCACGCTGATCACGGGGAGGAGCGCGGAGGCCACCGCCATGCCGAAAGCGGTCGCGATCAAGCCGATCGAGGTCAGCACAGGTCCACCCGGGCGTCGGAGTGCGGTCCGCCACAGGCTAGCAATGCGTGACGGGGTGCTGACGCCGAACTCGGCCCGCGCTGCGCGGCGGGTGGCGGTCCGCCGCATCCCGCGCGGTCGGAGCAGGTGAACGGCCCACCGGCCCGGTCCGCTCGGGAACCCGCCTCGGCGGAGGGCCCGGTCTCGGCGGGCTGGCCGCTCGGTGGCGTCAGTGCAGGTCCAGGTCCAGCGGGCCGGTCAGGCGCAGCTCGCGCATCGGTCGGCCGCCCGCGTCCAAGGTGCGGACCGTGCCGTCCGGCGACCAGCCCGCGTGCTCGAAGAACGCCAGCGACACCGAATCGGCCTCCGGGACCCAGCTGATGCCGCGGGCCGCGCCACCGTCGGCGAGGCGCTGCGCCATCGTCGCCAGCAACCGTCCGCCGTGGCCGCGACGTCCCCACCGCGGCTCCACCAGCAGCGTGCTCACCCACGCCACCTCGGCGAGGTCCGGCGGCACCGCGCCGTCCGCCGCCGCGGCCTCCTGCTCGGGAGCGGCGCCCGCCGCGCAGAAACCGACCAGGTGGTCGCCTTCGGTGGCGACCAGCACCGCCACCGGGCCACCGGCGACCGCCTCGGTCCACTGCCGCGTCGTCTCCGCCTCGTCCAAGCCCGCCAGCACTTCCGCTGGCAGCAGGTCCGCGTAGGCGCTGCGCCAGGTGGAGAGCTGCACTCGGGCGATCTCGGGGGCATCGGCGGGCGTCGCGGCCCGCACCTCGGCATCGGCCATGCGCGCCAACCTAGCGCCCGAGGCGGGGCGGTCGGGTGGCCCGGCCCGGCGAAGCGGGTGGGGCCGGCGAAGCTGGCCGGCGAAGCGGGTGGGGCCGGTTGGAGGTTTCGGCTGGTCCGCCGGTGCAGCTGGCTCCGCCTGTGCGAACCGGCGTGTCGGTGCGAGCGGGCGTGTCGGTGCGGGATGGCAGCATGCGGCGGATGCAGACCATGAGCACCGCGGCGGCCCGGCGCACCGCGTTGGCCGCGCAGGGGTTCGCCGACAGCCGCCCCACCGGACGACCCACCCGCCAGCACCTGAACCGGGCGCTGGGGCGCACCAAGCTGTTGCAGCTCGACTCGGTGAACGTCGCGGTGCGCGCGCACTACATGCCGCTGTTCAGCCGACTCGGCTCCTACCCGGCCCGGCTCGTGGACGACGCGGCCTGGGCGCCGACCGCCGCGAAACCCCGGTTGCTCGTCGAGTACTGGGCGCACGAAGCCTCGCTGATCCCGGTGCGGGACTGGCCGCTGCTGCGCTGGCGGATGCGGGAGCACGGCGGTTCCTGGCGCAGTCGTTCCCGGGAACTGCTGGAGACGGCGCCCGGGCTCGTCGACGACGTGCTCGCCGCGGTGAAGGACCTCGGCCCGGTGGGCGCGGGCACCTTGGAACGCGAGCTCGGCGGCGGAGTCCGGCAGGGGCGCGGGCCGTGGTGGAACCGCACCGACACCAAGCGGGTGTGCGAGCTGCTGTTCGCGATGGGCGAGCTCACCACCGGCACCCGCAAGGGCTTCGAACGGCTCTACGACCTGCCGGAGCGGGTGCTGCCGCCCGAGGTGCTGGCCCAGGACCCGGCGGTCGAGGACGCGGTCCGCGAACTGGTGCGCCGCTCCGCCGAAGCCCACGGGGTGGCCACCGAGACCGATCTGCGCGACTACTACCGGCTGAGTCCGCAGCAGTCCAGGCAGGCCGTCGCCGAGCTCGTCGAAAGCGGTGAGCTGGAGCCGGTCGCCGTCGAGGGCTGGAGCAAGCAGGCGTACCTGCACCGCGACGCCCGCACCCCGCGCGCGGTCCGCGGCCGAGCCCTGCTGTGCCCGTTCGATCCGCTGGTCTGGGAGCGCTCCCGCGCGGAGCGGTTGTTCGGCTTCCGCTACCGCATCGAGATCTACGTGCCGGAACCGAAGCGGCAGTACGGCTACTACGTGTTCCCCTTCCTCCTCGACGGTGAGCTCGTCGGTCGCGTGGATCTGAAGGCCGACCGGGCGGCGAAGGTCCTCCGGGTTCCGGGGGCCTTCGCCGAGCCCGGTCACGACCTCGGTGCGGCTGTTCCGGAACTCGCGGGTGCTCTCACCGAGATGGCCGACTGGCTGGGACTGGACGGGGTGGAGGTCGGCTCGCGCGGTGACGCCCACCTCGTCGAGGCGTTGCGCGCGCTCACACCGCGGAGGTGAGCAGGGCGTCGCCGCTGCCGGTGCGCCCGAAGATCCGCAGCGCCGGTTCCTGCGCGGTCGGTTGCCCGGACACGTCGAGCTCGCTGTCCACGGTGCCGGTGCTGGAGGTCAGGTCGACCTCCGCATCGGTGCCCCGCGGGAGGGCGATCCGCAGCTCTCCGGAACCGGTGATCAGCTCGACCTGACCGGAGCGGGCCTCGGCGATGCCGACGTCCCCGCTGCCGGAACGCACCAGCACGTCCGAGTCCACGGTGCCCAGCCACACCGCGCCGCTGCCGGTGACCACCGACGATGCGGAGCGCACCGCGGCGATCTCCACGTCCCCGCTGCCGCTGCGCGCCTGCACCCCACCGGCCATCTCGCCGAGGTGCAGCGCACCGGAACCGGTGCGGGCGACGGTGCTGCCACCGGCCCGCTCGACCGACACCGCGCCACCGCCGGACTGCACGTGCACCCGGCCCGCCGGCCCGGTCACCCGTACTTCCCCGGCGCCCGCGCGGATCGCGAGCTGGGAATCCTCGGGCGCTCGGACGAGCACGGACAGCGGTACGGCGCGCAGCGGCACCGTGGTGGGGGCGCGCACCGCCAATCGGTTGCCGGTGAGGTCGATGCGGGTCTGCCGCACCGCCTCGGCCACCGGTTCGCGAGGCCCGGAGCGGCCGAAGGGCCGGTCGCCGAAGGGCCGCTCGCCCGGGCCGCGCTCGCCGGGACCGCGAACACCGGCGCCGCGGTCACCGGTGCCGCCGCGCGTCGCCGCCTCCCCGAACTGCTCGCTGACCCAGCTGAGCAGCCCGGTGAGCCCGCTGCGCCAATCGCCACCGCCCGGGGCCGAATCGTGGCGGACCTCGACGTGCGTGACCGCCGTGGCGCTCAGCTCGACCGTGATCGAGCCGAGGCTGTTGCCGATGTCCACCTCGATGGGTGCCGCCGTGTCGAAGTCCTGCGTGCGCACCAGATCGGCCGATTCCTCGGCGTCCCGGGGGTCCTGCTCGTCCGCGCCGTTGCCGTTCATCACCACCACCGCCTTCCCGCGCTCAGCCGTGCACCCAGCCGTGCAGCCGCGACCCGGGACCGTCGTCGGGTCCGTCGGGGCGCCAGCGGCCCGCCCCGGGCGGTCCCCAGCCACCGGGTCCCCGACCCGGGCGGTGGTGGTCCCACGGTCCGCGCGGCCTGCCGCCGTGCAGCGCGCCCTGCACCGCCTGCGCGACCCACGTGTTCAGCGAGACGCCCTGGGTGGAGGCGGCCTGCTCGGCCTGCGACTTGATCTCGTCGAGCAGTCGCAGCGTGATGCGGCTGATGTCGCCACCGTCGGCGCCGGGCGGCGGAGGTGGTGGTCGTTCCTCCTCGGCGGCCGCGGCGCGCGGGGCGCCGCCACCACCGCTGACGACGACGCGGACGTCCCGGCCGTCGAGCCGGAGGTCGACGACTTCCCCGTCGAGGTGCGTGGTCACCTCGGCGGCGAGGTCGGAGAGCGCGTTCATGATCGCCAGGCGGGCCGCCGGTTCGATCGCGGCGGAGAGCGCCGCGGCGGTCTGCCGGGTCTGCTCGTCGCCCGCCGAGGCGGCGGAACCGAGGTCGTCCCGGAGCTGTGCGATGTACGGGCTGAGGTCCATGACACCACTATGGCGTCATGGATGGCGTCGCGCAACGACACGATGGTGTCAGCAGGTCCCGGGCGTGCCGCCATCGCCGGTCCCCGGCCGGATCCCGCCGCCCCGGCCGCCGGATACGCTCGGGAAACCGCCGCCGCCCGCCCGGGGCGCGGCGGGACCATCCGGGTTCGTCCGCGAGGCAGAAGGGGATCCGCGCACCGTGACCGACATCGTGCCGCCGAAGGTCCAGCTCATCGGCAAGACCGAGTTCTTCCCGCCCGCCGACGTGGACTGGTCCACCGACGCGGACGGCGGCCAGGCGCTCGCGGAGTTCGCCGGCCGGGCCTGCTACCAGTCGTGGCACAAGCCGAACCCGGCCACGGCCACCAACGAGGGCTACCTGCGGCACGTCATGGAGGTCGGCCACCTCTCGGTGCTGGAGCACGGGTCGGTCACCTTCTACCTGACCGGGATGTCCCGGTCGCTGACCCACGAGCTGATCCGCCACCGGCACTTCTCCTACTCGCAGCTCTCGCAGCGCTACGTACCCGAGCGGGACGCGGCCGTGGTCGAGCCCGACGTCATCGCCGAGGACCCGGAGCTGCACGCGAGGTTCGTCCGCGCGACCGAGGCGAGCGTCGCCGCCTACACCGAACTCCTGGACGCTCTGCAGGAGAAGTTCGCCGACGAGCCGCAGGCCACGCTGCGCCGCAAGCAGGCCAGGCAGGCCGCGCGCTCGGTGCTGCCCAACGCGACCGAGACCCGGATCGTGGTCACCGGCAACTACCGCGCCTGGCGGCACTTCGTGGCGATGCGCGCCAGCGAGCACGCCGACGTGGAGATCCGGGCGCTGGCCGTCGAATGCCTGCGGCAGCTGCAGCGGGCCGCCCCGAACGTGTTCGGCGATTTCGAGATCACCGCGCTCCGGGACGGCTCCGAGGTCGCTTCCAGCCCGTTCGTCGCCGAGGGCTGAACGCGGAACCGCGCGAGCCCCTCCCACGTCCGATGAGATGATCTCGACCAGGACTGACGTGGGGGAGGGTCCGTGGTGGAGCGGACGGACGCGCTGGCGCGCACCATCGGCGACCGCTACCGGGTGACCGGTGAGCTGGGGCGCGGTGGCATGGGCATCGTCTGGCGGGCCTGGGACCAGGTGATCGGTCGCGAGGTCGCGATCAAGCAGCTGCACGTGCCGGACGGGGTGCCGCCCGCCGAACGCGCCGTGTTTGAGGAGCGGGTGCTGCGGGAGGCCCGCACCGCCGGGCGGCTCAGCGACCCCGGCGTGGTCACCGTGCACGACGTGCTCAGCGAAGGCGGCGGCACGTTCATCGTCATGGAGCTGGTGCAGGCCGGGACGCTCAGCGAGCTCGTCGCCCGGTGCGGGCCGATGCCGCCGGAGCGGGTCGCCGACCTCGCGCGGCGGTTGCTGTCCGCGCTGGAGGCGGCGCACGCGGCCGGGATCGTGCACCGTGACGTGAAGCCCAGCAACATCATGATCGCCGACGGGGTCGTGAAGCTCGCCGACTTCGGCATCGCGCAGACCGTGGACGACCCCCGGCTGACCAGCAGCGGCAGCATCGTCGGCTCGCCGTCGTTCATGGCTCCGGAGCGCATCCAGGGAGCCGATGCCACCCCGGCGGGTGATCTGTGGTCGCTGGGCGCGACGTTGTTCTTCGCCGCGGAGGGCTGGTTGCCGTTCGAGCGGCGGACCACGGCGGCGACGCTGCACGCGGTGCTCAACGAGACGCCCGCGCTGACCCGCACCCAGGGCCCGCTCGGTTCGTTGATCATGGGTCTGCTCATCGCGGACCCGCGCGCCCGGTTCACCCCGGCGCAGGCCCGCGCGCTGCTGGCGGGCGATCAGGTGGGCACCCGGGCGCAGGCCGCGCCGACCGCGCCGCTGCCCGCCGGCCGCCGGACCCCGTGGCGCGCCGCGGCGGTGGCGGTGGTGCTGCTGGTGGCGGGCCTGCTGATCGGGCGGTTCGCGCTGGTGCCGGGGCCGCCGGAGGCAGAGCTGCCGACGCTGACCTACGGGCCGGACGGCGACCTGACCACCTTCGAAGCCAGCAAGATCGAATCCTGCGGCACGGGCGTGCCCGCCGCGGGTGCGAGCGTGCCCGAGGAACAGGTCGGGTCCTGCTCGGAACCGCACGACTTCGAGGTCTACACCGACGGTTCCCCGTTCGGCAGCAGCGCGAGCAGCGACACCGCCTACCCCGGCGCGGAGCAGCTGGCGCGGTTCGGCGAAGCGCTGTGCGGCGCCTACTTCGCCTCCGCCGAGGTCGAGCTGCCGGGCAAGGACGCGGCGCTGCGCTACGGGGCGCTGGTGCCGACCGAGCAGGCGTGGGAGCTGAAGCGGCGGACCGCCGCGGACGATGACTCCGACACCGACGGCGGCGCGCAGACCGTGCTCTGCTACCTGCGCAGCACCGACGGCACGAAGCTCACCCGATCGCTCGCGAACTGACCCGGATTCGGCCGGAGGGGTGGAATCCGGCACGCATAGTGCGATGATCGCCACGCAGGGCGATCAGGGGGTGCTGAGCGTGTCGAACGGGCGGATCATCGCGGGTCGCTACCAGTTGCTGGACGAGCTCGGGCGCGGCGGCATGGGCGTCGTGTGGCGGGCGAGGGACGACTGGATCCACCGCGAGGTCGCGATCAAGCAGCTGCACGTCCCGGCGGGCCTGCCGGTGGAGGAGCGGGACGTCATCGAGCAGCGGCTGCTGCGCGAGGTGCGCGCGGCGGGCCGGCTCACCGTCCCGGGCGCCATCACCGTGCACGACGTGCTCCACGACGACGGAACCACGTTCATCGTGATGGAGCTGGTGCCCGGCGCGGTCACCCTCGCCGACCGCGTCGCCGGGGACGGGCCGATGTCGACCTCCGAGGTGGCGGCGCTGGCGGAGCGGTTGCTGTCCGCGCTGGCGGCGGCGCACGAGGCGGGGATCGTGCACCGCGACGTCAAGCCCGGCAACGTGCTGCTCACGGGTGCGGGCGCGAAGCTGGTCGACTTCGGCATCGCGCAGGCCGTGGACGATCCGCGGCTGACCGCGACCGGGGCGCTCATCGGCTCGCCCGCGTACCTGGCGCCCGAGCGCATCCAGGGGTCGGACGCGACCCCGGCCTCGGACCTGTGGGCGCTCGGCGCGACGTTGCTGTTCGCGGTGGAGGGCCGGTCGCCGTTCGAGCGGCAGTCCACGGCGGCGACGTTGCACGCGGTGCTGCACGAGACGCCCCGCCCGTCCCGGGACCACGGAGCGCTCGGCAAGCTGATCGCGGGCCTGCTGGTCGCGGACCCGCGCGCCCGGCTGACGGTGGACGGGGCCCGCGCGCTGCTGTCGGGCTCGGCGGCGGATCCGGTGCGGGCGGTGCGGCCCCGGGCCTGGTTGGTGGCGGTGCCCGCGGCGGTGCTGCTGTTCGTGGCGGGACTGCTGCTGGGCCGGGGCGCGAGGGCGGGCGAGGAGCCCGCGCACGTCCCGGCCGCGGTCGGCGGCCCGTCGGCGCGGTTGCCCACGCTGACCTACGGCGGAGGCGGCGACCTGGAGCCGTTCGACATGGGCGAGGAGCACCCGTGCGCCGACACCGGGCTGGAACCGGGTGCGGCGGTCACCTCGGCGCGGTTCCGGTCCTGCTCGGAACCGCACGAGGTCGAGATCTACGCGGCGGCCGACGTGTTCGGCGGCCGGTCCGGCAGCGACGTCTCCCATCCCGGCGACGTGGCGCTGGCGCGGTTCGCGGAGGGCCTGTGCGGCGCCCACTTCGCGAGCGACGCGGTCCGGGACCCGGGCGGGCTGCGCTACGGCGCGGTGGTCCCCACCCGGACGGCGTGGGAGGCGAAGCGGGTCACCTCGTTGGACGGCGACCCGTCCCACGACCGGGGAGCGCAGGTCTCGTACTGCTACGTGCGCAGCGCCGACGGCACCCCGCTGATGACCTCCGTCACGGGGAGCTGAACCCCGGTAAGGTGGTCGCATGGGTGTGGCCAACGACGAACGCCGGGAACTGTGCGACCTGTTCGACCAGGTCGGGCCGGACGCGCCGACGCTGTGCGGCGAGTGGAAGACCAAGGACCTCGCGGTGCACCTGGTGCTGCGGGAACGCCGCCCGGACGCGCTGGCGGGCAAGTTCGTCAAGGCGCTCGCCGAGCGCGGCGACAAGATCGAGCAGGAGCTGCGGGACAAGCCGTGGCCGGAGCTGATCGGCACCGTCCGCGAAGGCGCCCCCAAGTGGAACCCGCTGGCGATCGGCGCCGTGGACGAGGCCGTCAACACCGCCGAGTTCTTCGTGCACCACGAGGACGTCCGCCGCGCCCAGCCCGGCTGGCAGTCGCGCCCCACCGACCCGGAGCGGGAGGAGGCGCTGTGGAAGTCGCTGAGCAGGGTCGCGAAGGTTTTCTACGGCCGCAGCCCGGTGGGCGTGGTGCTGCGCCGCCCCGACGGCACCGAGATCGCCGCGAAGCGCGGGCCGCGCACGGTGCGCTTCAGCGGTGAGCCCAGCGAGCTGCTGCTGCACGCGTTCGGCCGCAAGCAGGCGCGGGTGGACATCGACGGCAACGACGCGGACGTCCTCGCGGTCGAGGACCTGCGCCGCTCGTTCTGACGGCGGTCGCCGAACCCGTTCGGCGGCCCGGCGGCGCGCGTTCGGCCTGGTGCGCGACCTGCTCCAGCGCTGCCGCACCGGCCGATTTCGCGCGGTGGCACCGGAAATCCGCCCGTCGTGGCGCTGATCAGCGGGAACACGGCCGGTTCCGGATGGGCCCGGCCGTCGAGTTTCCGCGATCTTCGAGCCGGGCCGGGTGCGGCGCCGGTGGTGGCCGATGCGGCGCGCTGACCAGTGGGCTCACCAGGTAGCGTCAGGGCCATGACCGTCTGTCCCACCGCCACTGAAGGACGGCCGTTCGGCCGGGTCCTGACCGCCATGGTGACGCCGTTCGACGCGGACGGGAAGCTCGACCTGGCGCTGGCTCAGGAGCTCGCGACCTACCTCGTCGATCACGTCGGCAACGACGGCCTGGTCGTCAACGGCACCACGGGCGAGAGCCCCACGACCAGTGATGACGAGAAGGAGCAGCTGCTGCGCGCCGTCGTCGAAGCGGTGGGGGACCGCGCGACGGTGGTAGCGGGAGCGGGCACGAACAACACCGCCCATTCGGTGGAGCTGGCCCGCACCGCGGAGAAGGCCGGTGCGCACGGGCTGCTCGTGGTGACCCCGTACTACTCCCGCCCGCCGCAGGAGGGCCTGCTGTCGCACTTCACGACGGTGGCCGATGCGACGGAGCTGCCGGTGATGCTCTACGACATCCCGCCGCGCTCCGTGGTGCCCATCCACACGGACACGTTGAAGCGGCTGGCGGAGCACCCGCAGATCAAGGCCGTCAAGGACTCCAAGCACGACCTGTGGGCGGGCAGCGAGGTGCTGTCGAACAGCGACCTGGCCTACTACTCGGGCGAGGATCCGCTGAACCTGCCGTGGTTGTCCGTGGGCGCCGTCGGTTTCGTCAGCGTCATCGGGCACGTGGTCGGCGACCGGCTGCGCAAGATGCTCGACGCGTTCGAGGCGGGCGACATCGCCACCGCGCGCGAGGTGCACGTCGGGCTGATGCCGGTGTACCGGTCGATGAACTTCGTCGGCGGCGTGGTGTTCTCGAAGACGGCGATGCGGCTGTGCGGCTACGAGACGGGGCATCCCCGGCTGCCGCTGCCGCAGGCCACCGACGAGCAGGTGCGGGTGATCACGAGTGATCTGTGGGACGCCGGTCTGGTCCTGGTCAATCCCGACGCCGCAGCAGAGGTGACGCGTTGAGCGCTCGCGCAACAGCTTCCGAACACCAGCCCGTGACCCCGACGGCCTCGGCGCCACCACCGGCGCTGCCCGAGGGCGGCCTGCGGGTGACCGCCTTGGGCGGCATCGGCGAGGTCGGCCGGAACATGACCGTGTTCGAGCACGAGGGCAAGCTGCTCATCGTCGACTGCGGCGTGCTGTTCCCGGAGGACGACTCGCCCGGCGTGGACCTGATCCTGCCCGACTTCGGGGCGATCGAGAACCGGCTGGACGACGTCGAGGCCCTGGTGCTCACGCACGGCCACGAGGACCACATCGGTGCGGTGCCGTTCCTGCTGCGGTTGCGCCCGGACCTGCCGGTGGTGGGGTCGAAGTTCACGCTGGCGCTGCTGGCCGCCAAGTGCAAGGAGCACCGGCAGGACCCGGTGCTGGTCGAGGTCACCGAGGGACAGCACAGCAAGCACGGCGTGTTCGATCTGGAGTTCTTCGCGGTCAACCACTCGATCCCGGACGCGTTGGCGGTGGCGATCCGCACGCCGGCCGGGGTGGTGCTGCACACCGGGGACATCAAGCTGGACCAGCTGCCGCTGGACGGCAGGCTCACCGACCTGGCCGGGTTCTCGCGGCTGGGCGACGAGGGCGTGGACCTGTTCCTGGTGGACTCGACGAACGCCGAGGTTCCCGGGTTCGTGACGCCGGAGCGCGAGATCGGTCCGGTGCTGGACCGGGTGATCGGGAAGGCGACGCAGCGGCTGATCGTGGCGTGCTTCGCCAGCCACGTGCACCGCGTGCAGCAGGTGCTGGACGTCGCCGAGCAGCACGGCCGCAAGGTGTGCTTCGTGGGCCGGTCGATGGTGCGCAACATGGGCATCGCGAACGACCTGGGCATCCTGCGGGTGCCGCCGGGCCTGCTGGTGGAGCTGGACGAGGCGCTGGCGATGCCGGAGCACCTGGTGCTGTTCGTCTCGACCGGTTCGCAGGGCGAGCCGCTGTCGGCGCTGTCCCGGATGGCGCGCGGGGAGCACAAGCAGATCCGGATCCGCGCCGGGGACACCGTGGTGCTGGCGTCCTCGCTGATCCCGGGCAACGAGACCGCGGTGTTCGGCGTGGTCAACGGCTTGGTGCGGCTGGGTGCGGACGTGGTGCACCAGGGCGGGGCGAAGGTCCACGTCTCGGGTCACGCCTCCGCCGGTGAGCTGCTGTACCTGTACAACGCGGTGCGCCCGAGCAACGTGATGCCGGTGCACGGCGAGTGGCGGCACCTGCGCGCGAACGCGGAGCTGGCCCGGTTGACGGGGGTTCCGGCGGAGCGCGTGGTGATCGCCGAGGACGGCGTGGTGGTCGACATGGTCGACGGCATCGCGCGGGTCTCGGGCCGCGTCGAGGTGGGCCACGTCTACGTGGACGGCCTGTCCGTCGGCGACGTGGGCGAGTCGACGCTGTCGGACCGGCTGGTGCTGGGCGAGGGCGGGTTCATCTCGATCACCGTGGCGGTCGAGGCGGCGACGGGCCGCGCGGTGTCCAGCCCGACGTTGTCCGGGCGCGGTTTCTCCGACGACCCGAAGGCGCTGGACGACGTGGTGCCGCTGGTGGAGATGGAGCTGGCCCGCACCGAGTCGGAGGGCATCACCGACACGCACCGCATCGCGCAGGCCGTGCGCCGCGTGGTCGGCAAGTGGGTGGCGGACAAGTACCGCCGCCGCCCGATGATCGTGCCGAACGTGCTGCCGGTGGATTCCTGATCGGTCGCTCCGAAGAGCTGTGCGCGGCCCGTCCGACCAGGCGCACTGGTCGGGCGGGCCGTTCGGCCGTCAGCTCCCGGCGCCGTCGAGCAGCCAGTGGTGGCGCATCCGGAGGGCGCGTTCGGTGCTGGCCAGCGCCGCGCCGATGGTGAGGGTGGTGTTGAGCCACAGCGGCAGGTGCAGCGGCGAGGTGAAGATCCCGATGTTCTCGGCGATGGGCGGGATCCGGGAGATCGGTTCGGCGACCTGGAGCACGAGCAGGGCGACGCCGATGACCAGCAGCGCCACCGAGAGGTGGCCGAGCGCGCGGCTCGCGGCGGGGTGGTCGCGGTCGAGCCGGGCCCGGCGCCCTTCGGCGGACTTCGGGTCGGGGACGAGCTGCTGCTCGCCCGCGGCGGTGACGTGGTGGCAGCGCTTGAGACCGGCACGGCTGACCGCGACTTCGATGGTGCCGCCGTCGACGGGGAAGACCGCAGGGAGCTTGGCGACGGCGTGGTGCCTGCCGTCGCGGTACAGGTCCGCCTTGACCTCGCCGGTGGTCTTGTCGCCCCAGAGCCGGACGTCCACGGCGTAGTCCGTGCCCTCGCCGGTGCGCAGGTGGAACAGGGAGCGGCTGAACTGCTGCCACCAGCGGAAGGGCTTCAGGGGGCGTCCGTCCCCGCTCTTGACCCGCGCTGCGGCGCGCCGGTGCCGCCAGTCCTCGAACATGCCCCGCCCCTTTTCCGTAACACGCTGTACTAGAATTTGGAGCAGGACGCTAGCACAGCGTGTTGGAAAAGCGCCAGCACGGTGTACCAGTACAGTGCGGGCGGAGGTGGACATGGACGACGGGGACGACCCGGTGCTGAGCACCCGGCACCGGATCCTGGTGGCAGCGGCCACGATGCTCGGCGAGGACGCCGCCGCCCGGTTGAGCGTGCGCGCGGTCGCGGCGCGGGCCGGGGTGAGCACGGGTTCGCTGCGGTACCACTTCCCGACCCAGCAGGAACTGCGGGAAGCGGTGCTCGCCGGGATCTACGGCCTGGTGGCCTCCGACGACCCGATCCACGACCGGTCGAGGTCGCCGCGGGACCGGCTGGTCGCCTGCCTGCGGCAGGTGCTCGCGCCCGCCGGGGCGGGGCAGCAGGCGCGGGCGGCCTTCGGGAAGGTCTACGAGTCGTTCATCGCCCCCGAGCCGACCGAGGAGATCAGGCAGGCGCACCTCGGCATGGAACGTGAGGGGCGGCGCCGCACCGAGTACTGGCTGTCGGTCCTGGTGGACGAGGGCGTGCTCCCGGCGGGGGACAACGCGCGGCGCGCGAAGTTCCTGCTGACGGTCCTCAACGGCCTGGCGCTGGAGCGCGCGCTGCCCGCCGGCGACTCGCTGCTCGCCGACGAGACGAACACCCTCCACTTGGCCGTGGACAGCGTGCTGGACCCGCGGAACGCGTGAGCGGCGAACGGGCGGGTAGAACATTCCGGGAGTGAACTGCTCCCGGGATATTCCGAGCAGGAGCCCATTTCGGCGAATGTTCCGAAGAGGTCAGCCCGATCCTCCGGTCGTGGCCGCTTTCGGTTTTGTTCGCCCGGATCGATGGATTGACGGTCGCGGTGGATCGACCGCGCGTATCGCCGTGTGCTGATCAATTGCTCGATGGAGTCAGCGGTATCGGCTGATCGTGTGGTGAGTAGATATCCGCTATTGCTGGATCCGCCGCTTCGCTACCTTCGATCTCGAAGGCTCTCCGGCTGGTCGAGGAGCGCGCGACATGGGATTTCGAGTCGACCCGGACGTGATCGGCCGATTGGCGTTCGGCCTGCACGGCTCCACCGCGGGAATGGCGATATCGAGTCCGCCGCCGGAGGTGGACGCGGGTCCGTCCTCCGCGGCGGTGACCGCGCTGATCGCAGAGCTCGTCCGTGCCGCGGCCGGAGCGCTGGAGATCACGGAGCGCAGTTCGGCGGAGCTGCACGCGAACGGTTCCGCCTACGCCGCCGTCGATGCGGACAACGAGCGGTTCTTCCACCGCTGAGGTTTTCGAGCGATCGTTCGGGGGAACGATGAGCCTCACCATCTTCAGCAGGAGACCCGGAATCACTTCGTCGGCTGGCGGAATCGATGGGGTGGTACGCGGCCGGTGTCGACGATGTCGCCGACGGATGGTTCCGGACCCGTTCCGAATCCGAATCGGAATGGGAAGGGCCCGCGTCGGAGGCGTTTCGCTCCGCGGCGACCCGCAACGGGCGGGACATCGTCGAACTGGCCGAGCTCTGCGCGAATCTGTCGCGCGTGTTGCACGTCTTCGCCGATGATCTCGACACGGTCGGGGCGCGGATGCGGCAGGCGGAGGGGATCGCGCACGAGGCCGGGCTGCTCGTGCTGAACGCGACGATCCACCCGCCCCACTCGTCGGCGGGACTTCCGGAGCCGAGCCTGCCGGGCACCTCGCCGCCTGCGGCTCCGCGGAAAGAAGCGGCTTACGTGGAAGCCGCCCAGACCGTCGCCGACGCACGCCGGCTGGAAGTCACCGCTCACGAGCGGCTGCTGGCGGGCCTCCGTGCGAACAGCGCAGGGCTGGAAGCCATCGGCTTGCACGCGGAGTGGGGCCGAGCGGCGGCGACGGCGACCAGCCCGGCGGCGATCGGCCTCGCGGGGATGGCGATGGCACTGGACGAGTGGGCGGCGGGAGCTACCCGAGCGCTGTTCGAGAAGGCGGTGGCACAGGACGGGTTCGCGGTCGAGGCGAAGGGTGAGCTGGCCCGGTTCCAGGAGGGCCTGCGCGCCACGCACGAGGGGGAACCCAGCCACAACACCGTGCTCGGGCATTCCTACGGCTCGACGGTGGCCGGTTACGCGGCGCGGGACCACGGGATGGCGACCGACGAGATCGTGTTCCTCGGTTCGCCGGGCGTCGGCGTGGAACACGCGCGGGAACTCGGCGTGCCGCCCGAGCACGTCTGGTCCGGGACATCGGGCGATGACGTGATCGATCACGCGACGCCTTCGTTGGATCCGCGGGACTTCTTCGACGGCGAGGACGACCACTGGTTCGGGATGAACCCGTCGGATCCGCACTTCGGCGCGCGGTCGCTGGAGACCGATCCGGACGGGGGTCACACGGACTACTGGGACAGGCGGACGTCGCTCGAATCAATGGCTCGCGTCGTCGCGGGTGTGGAGAAGGGACATCCGTGAGGACCACGAGAGCGCAGCGGTTGCGGATCCTCGGCGTGGTGTTCGGGCACGTGGCCGGCTGGGCGCTGTTCGCGCTGGGCGTCGCGGCGTGGTGCGTGGTCTTCCCGGCCGCCGTGCGCGGATTCGGCGACAGCGAGGTCGAGCGGAACCTGTTGACCTTCTGGGTGTTGATCTACGCGGTGTTGGCGGGAGCGGGCGCGGCGGTGCTGATCGGGGTCCTGACGTGGCGGCGGGTGCTCGCGCGGATCGTGCTCGGCGTCTGGGCCGTGCTCTTGTGCGCCGCCGTGCTCGGAGTGGTTTTCGGCGCCCGGTGATCACCCCGCCCCCGGGGGAAGCAGGGCGAGGTGATCGGTGGTGCGGCTCAGAAATCGCCGTGGAAGTAGGCGGTGTCCGCGGCGTAGTGGCTGGGCGCGACGGAGATCCGCAGGTCGCCCTGCTCCGGCGCGACGTCGAAGATCCGGGTGATGGTGAGCGTCCCGCCGGGCGGGATCTCGGCGTTGATGAACGGGCGGTCCTCCAGCGAGTACTGGGCGGGCCGTCCGGCGTGCGTGGCGGTGATGTCCCAGGACAGCGGGTTGATCTCGTCGGTCGTGCCGTTGGTGATGGTCAGGTCGACCGCGATGGCGCGGGAGTCGGAGTCGTGCAGGTACGGGTTGCCCTCGTGCTCCTTCGGCTCGGCGACCTGCACGGTTTCACCGCCGCGCCAGGTGTGGGTCTGGCCGAAGCCGAGCTCGATGACCTCCGCCCCGGAGTCGTCGGCGGCCGGAACGGCGTCCTGCTGCGCCGAGACGCCCGCGGATTCGGACTGCCGCGCGACCTCGTTCGCGGCGGAGCCGAACAGGCCGACCCAGGCGAAGCACACCAGCAGCCCGATCGCGGCGAGCACGGTGCCGGTGATCGCCATGCCCTGGTTGTTCGCCAGGCCGTTGCGCGCCCGGATGATGCCGATGACGCCGAACACCAGCGCGAGGATGCTCAACGGCCAGGCGACCAGGCCGATGATCGGGATGAACGAGAACAGCAGGGCGAGCAGGCCGAGCACGAATCCGGCGGTGCCGAGACCGTTCTTCGGGGTCGTCGGCGGCGGGACCACTGCGGACATGGGTTTCCTCCGGGGAGAGCTGGAACGAGATGGCGTCGGCGCGCAAGCCGGAACGTCGAGTCCGCAAGATCGTTCCAACGGGAGCGCGCGGTGTCCGCGCTTTCGCCCCGGTCCACTCGTAGGTGTGATCCTCCTGGATGAGCCGCCCGATTCCTGCTAAAGGCCGGGCTTCGGCGCGGTTCCGGTGGGGCGTTGTCGGGGCGGACGTGTGCGGCCTCGTCCTCCCGTTTTCGTTTTCGCCTGTCCCGATCGGCGTGCCGTCGCTCGATTTCGAGGCCCACGTCAGCATGCCGAATCGTTCCCGGCGGCACTCGTTCTGCCATTCGGGTGATCTAGGGCTTTTCACGGCAGTAGCCGCGTCAGATCAACGGGAACGCTGAGTCCCGATCATGTGACGCCGAGCGCTTGTACGCTCGGTCACCCTGTTGATACGTTGTGCGGCTGTTTCGATCACGTCTGGGGAGGGCGTCCATGGGTTCTGGCGGCGGGGACGAACTGGAGCGGTTCGCACGGCGGTCACCGAACTTCGCGGTCTTGGTGGAACATGACGTGCTGATCGCCTGGTTGGGCGCCAGTGCCGAGTCCTATGCGCTCACTGATCCTGGCGCGGCGATGTTCAAGGCTCGCCAGTTCGGTGAGGCGATGGCGAAGTGGCTGGTGAAGAAGTCCGGTACCCGGTTCAGCGGAGATCACCAGAACGATCGGTTGCGCGCACTCGGGGAAGCGGGAGTCGTCGAGGGCAAGGTCGCCGAGGCGTTCCACGAGGTCCGTAAAGCGGGCAATGTCGCAGTGCACGAGTTCTACGCGGATCGCCAGCAGGCGCTGCGCGCGGTGGAACGCTGCTTCCAGCTGGGTTATTGGCTGCATCGTGGCGTGACGGGTGATCGGGCGGTGCGGTCGTTCGTGCCGCCGTCGCAGCTGCGCGGCCCGGATCCGGTGTCGGAGGAGGAGCGGCGTGCGCGGGACGAGCTGCAGGACGCGCTGGAGCAGCACCGCGCGAAGTTGTTCGAGACGCGCAGCGATCTGGAGTCGGCGCAGGTCGCGCGGGAGCGGGTCGAGGCCGAGCTGGAACGGGTCGCCAGGCAGGCGCGGGAGAGCGATGAGCTCGCCAAGCACCAGTCGGACCTGATCGAGCGCATGATCGCGGAGCGCGATGCGGCGAAGCCGGAGAAGGTCACCGCGTCGGAGCGGGAGAACTTCGTCCGTCGGATGCGCGGCGCCGCGAAGCCCCCGTTGGCGGAGCGGGAGGTCCGGACCCGGCTGGAGACGGAGCTGGAGTTGGCCGGCTGGGCGGTGCAGGAGCGCAACGTGCTTGATCTGCACTCGTACCAGGGTGTGGCGGTCCGCGAGGTGCACATGGGGCGCGGCTACGCCGATTACCTGTTGTACGTCGACCGCAAGCCGGTCGGTGTGATCGAGACGAAGAGCGAGGGCAACGATCTGACCGCGGCCCAGGCACAGGCGGCGAACTACGCGCACGGACTGACAGAGTCTCAGCAGTCGAACGCGTGGCGGACTCCGCTGCCGTTCCAGTACGTCACCGACGGGAACGAGGTGCGGTTCTACAACGACCTGGACCCTGATCCGCGGACGCGCCGGATCTTCGCGGTCCACCAGCCGGGGACGCTGGCGCGGTGGATGAAGGATGCGGACGAGGATCCGGCGGCCCCGACGGTGCGGGCGAAGTTGGCTCGGTTGCCGCAGTCCTCGCTGGCGGGTCAGTCGTTGCGCACGGCGCAGCGCCGCGCGATCGAGGGCCTGGAGCGGTCGCTGGCGGAGAACCGGCAGCGGGCGCTGATCCAGATGGCGACGGGTGCGGGCAAGACGTACATGGCGGCCGCCAGTACCTACCGCTGGTTGCGGCACGCGGGGGCGCGCAGGGTCTTGTTCCTGGTGGATCGCAACAATCTCGGTGATCAGGCGGCCGGGGAGTTCCGCAATTTCCGGGTTCCGGACGGTGGCCGGAAGTTCGACGAGCTCTACAACACGGAGAAGCTGGCCGGCGATGTGGTGCCGGATTCGTTGAACGTCACGGTGTGCACGATCCAGCGGCTGTGGCTGGCGTTGACGGGGAAGCAGAACCCGTCCGGGGACGACGAGGAGGCCGAGGATCGCGTCGAGGAGGTGACCGGTGACGCCCCGGTCGAGGTCGGCTACAGCTCGGCGATCCCACCGGAGACGTTCGACTTCATCGTCGTCGACGAGTGCCACCGGTCGATCTACGGCAAGTGGCGCGCGGTGCTGGAGTACTTCGACGCGTTCCTGGTGGGGTTGACGGCGACTCCGCTGCCGATGACGTTCGGGTTCTTCGATCAGAATCTGGTCAGCGAGTACAGCTACGACGAGTCGGTCGCGGACGGCGTGAACGTGCAGTTCGAGGTGTACCGGATCGGGACTCGGATCGAGCAGGACGGTTCGACGATCGACAAGGGCACGGTGGTGCCGGTGCGGAACACGAAGACGCGCCGGGATCGCTTGGAGGACTTGGACGACGACTACGTCTACAGCGGTAAGCAGGAGGGCCGCCAGACGATCTCGAAGTCGCGGCTGCGGGAGGTGCTCAAGGAGTTCCGGCAGAAGTTGTGGTCGGACATCTTCCCGGAGGCGCGTGGTCGGCGACTCGTGCCCAAAACGTTGATCTTCGCGAAGACCGATGAACACGCCGAGGAGATCGTGGAAGCGGTCAAGGATGTCTTCGGCAAGGGCGATTCGTTCGTCCAGAAGATCACGGCGAAGGCGAAGCAGCCGAAGCTGCGGTTGAAGAACTTCCAGACCGATCCGGAGCTGCGGATCGCGGTGACGGTGGACATGATCGCGACCGGGACGGACGTGAAGTCGCTGGAGGTCGTGTTCTTCCTGCGGGAACCCAAGACCTGGTACCTGTTCGAGCAGATGAAGGGCCGTGGCGCGCGCACGATCGGCGAGGACGATCTGCGCCAGGTCACTCCGGACGCGACCGCGAAAACGCACTTCGTGATCGTGGACGCGGTGGGGGTGACCGACAGCCCGCGGATCGAGACGCGGCCGTTGCAGCAGTTCACCGAGCGCCAGATCAGCCTGGAGAAGTTGCTGCGCAAGACCGGCGCGGGCGAGTTGACGACGGACGAGTTCAGCACTCTGGCGGGCCGGGTGGCTGCGCTGCACGCGCAGCTCACCGACGAGGAGCGGGGCGAAGTCTCCGAGCTGTCCGGTGAACCGATCGGCGAGGTCGTCTCGACGCTGGTCCGGGCCGCCGGTGCCGACCAGCGCAGCGAGGCCTTTCACGCCGCGGGCAAGGCGGCCGTGGCGGGGCTGGAGAAGGATTCGCCCGAGTACGAGGAGAAGTACGAGAACGCCGGGAACCAGGCCGTTCAGGACATGACCGAGGCCGCGTTGCGGCCGTTGGCGAGTAACCCGGAGCTGCGGAACCGGCTGCTGGAGTTGCGTCGCGCGCACGACCTGGTCATCGACGAGGTCAGCCGGGACGAGGTGACGATCAGCCGCGGATTGACCGCGGAGGAACGGGCGCGGGAGAAGGTGAGCTCGTTCCGCCAGTACATGCGGGAGCACCAGGCGGAGATCGCGCCGTTGCAGCTCGCGTTCCAAGAACGGCGCGATCTGGGCCAGGTGTACGGGGCGTTGCAGCGGTTGGCGAAGCGGCTGGCCCGGCCACCGCACCAGTGGACGCCGCAGACCCTGCTGGACGCCTACGACGAACTCGGCAAGGTCGGTTCGCGGCGGACGGCGGAGGCCGGGGTACCGGAGCTGGTCGGTATCCTTCGGCACGAACTGGGCTTGGACGACGAGGTCCGGCCGTACGCCGAGTTGGTGCGGGAACGCTACGAAGGCTGGCTGCTGCGCCAAGAACAGCAGGGAGCCGTGTTCAGCGCCGACCAGCAGTGGTGGCTGAACACGATTCGCGACGTCGTCTGCCGCAACATCACCATCGAGGCGGCGGACCTGCGCCAGGACCCGTTCACCGAACGCGGCGGAACCCAGGGCTTCCAACGCGACTTCGGGCCGAAGGCCGCTGACATCCTCGAAGAGCTGAACCAGGAGCTGAGCGCGTGAGCGATCTACCGGACGGGTGGGAATGGACGACGCTGGGGGAGATCGCGGAAGTGCGTCTCGGTCGGCAACGTTCGCCGAAGAACCACGCGGGTGCTCACATGCGGCCTTACATCCGGGCGGCGAACGTCGGATGGGACGGCTTGAAGCTCGATGACGTGAAGCAGATGAACTTCACCGACGAGGAGGTGGAGACCTATCGGATGCGTCCCGGCGACATCGTGTTGAGCGAGGCGTCCGGTAGTGCCGGCGAGGTTGGGAAGCCTGCTATCTGGAATGGTGAAATAAAGGACTGCTGCTTCCAGAACACCTTGATCCGTGTTCGCCCCTTTGCTGCTGATTCGATGTTCTTATTCTGGTTACTCAGGGCGGAGGCTCTTCGCGGGGCGTTCGTCGAGCATTCCAGAGGGGTCGGCATTCACCACATCGGAGCGTCACGCCTGGCGAACTGGCCGATCCCACTGCCGCCGCTGGCGGAGCAGCGCCGCATCGTCGCCGCCCTCGAAGGTCACCTGTCCAGGTTGGATGCGGGATCTCGTCTACTTGTTGAAGTGCGTGAGCGCTGTCGGTCGTTGATCAAGCAGGTATTGGCCTCGGCGATTCCTGATCCCGTGCCCACTTCGTGGGAATGTGTCCCGATTGGCGAGGCGGGTTCTGTCGAACTGGGTAGGCAGCGCCATCCTGACTGGCATCACGGTGACCACATGCGTTCGTACTTGCGGGTGGCCAACGTGTTCGAGGACCGTATCGACACTGGCGATGTGATGCAGATGGATTTTCCGCCGGATGTTTTCGAGCGGTTCCGTCTTGATGTTGGGGATATTCTACTGAACGAAGGGCAATCCCCCGAACTGCTCGGTCGTCCTGCGATGTACCGAGGTGTTCCAGAGTCGGTGGCGTTCACGAACAGTCTGCTCCGGTTCAAGTGTCACCCCGGTGTTGACCCTGAATGGGCTCTTCTGGTTTTTCGTCGGCACATGCACGCGCGGCGGTATCTCCGTGATATGCGGATTACGACGAATATTGCGCATCTCTCGGCCGGTCGTTTTAAGAAGATCGAGTTTCCGTTGCCTCCGATCGAGGAGCAGCAGCGTATCGTCGCGGAAGTGCATGACCAGTTGCGTTCGGTCGACCGGTTTACGGACTCACTCGGTGACGCCACTCGACGCGCAGGGCAACTGCGGCGCGGTGTCCTCCGGAAAGCCTTCGCCGGGCGGTTGGTGGAGCAGGACGCTGGGGATGAAGCTGCGTCGGTGCTGCTGGAGCGGATTCGAGTCGAGCGGGAGAGTACGCCGAAGGCGCGGCGGGGGCGGAAACCTCGGGCAGCCAAGGGGAAGTCCGCGGACGGTGCCGTGGCGACGATCGACCCGGCACGACCGCTGCCGGAGACGGTGGGCAAGGGCACGCAGGACACGCTCGATCTGGGGCTGTGACGCCCCTCGGGCTCGGGTGCCGCGGTCAGCGCAACTTGAGTACGTCGAGCGCACGGGTGGTGGCGGCGCCGGGGCCTCGGTGCACGGAGTGCGCGATGCCGTTGTAGACGAGGTCCCACAGCGCGCGTGTGCGCTGGATCCGGTGCAGTGGAGCGCGGGCGGAGCCGCCGTATCCGTCGGTCAGCACGAGCCACGGCTCGGAGTCTTCGGCGCTGGTCTCGATGTCGATCCGCACCAGTTCGTAGAGCCGGACGTAGGTGGTGCGGCTGCTCGCGAACCAGTCGGCTCCGGCCGAATACCCCTCGCTGCGGCCATGGAGGTAGAACGGGACGCCAGCGGCGGCGGCGATCGCCCACAACCACCAGGTCCGCGCCCACTCGAATCCCCAGTCGAGCCAGCAGTAGTGGAATATGCCGAGCCCGCTCACGAACAGGCCGGCTTTGAGCAGGGCGGGGTCCATGCCGTGGCACCACTCCAAGATCGGCCCTTCGCCCGGCGGTGCGGGCGGGAAGCGCGCGAAGGTTCGTCGAGTGCGTCCTTCGCTGCGCCAAGTCATGACCACCGGCGCCCGTGGTGGGCGTGGCAGTCCGGTGATCGGGTCGGGTTTCCGAGCGGGCGAGTGCGGCCGGGCGTGTTCGGTCATCGGAGCTCGAGCTTGTCGAGCGCGAGCTCGTTCGCGGTGGCGGTGCCGCTGTTCACCGAGTGGACGATGCCGTTGTAGACGAGGTCCCAGAGGGCGCGGTTCTGCTGCACCTCACGCAGCTTGGCTCCGGTGAAGCCGCCGTTTCGGTCGGTGAGTTCGAGGACCCACGCGTCCACGCCGGCGGGGTTCGTGACGGTGACCTTCGTCAGCTCGTAGAGCTGCACATGACGTCTGCGGCTCGTCGCGAACCAGTCGGACCCGGCCGAGAGGCCCCCACTACGGCTGTAGAGGTAGAAGATCGGGATGGGGGCGAGGACGAATGCCCACAGTCCCCAGGTGGTGGTCCAGTCGAATCCCCAGTCCTTCAACGACAGGAATGCGGCGATCAGGGAGGCGACGAAGATCCCGGACTTGATGCCGTTCGAGTTCGACTCCTGGAACCATTCGAGGACCGGGCCTGCACCGGGTGGGGCGGATGGGAAGCGCGCCCGTGCCGGGTCTCGTTCTCCAGGTTGTTCCGGGCTGATCACCACGGGTGCGCGAGGTGGCCGAGGACTCCCGGTCGTCGCGTCCGGTCGAGGTGCTGCTTGGGGCACTGCTGGTTTCCTTCCTGGGACGGGAGTAAGGGGGACGTCCGCGACGGGGATGCTCTTGCCGAGCTTGGTCGATCGTTCGCGTGGCTGGTGTTCCAGCCGGCCTGGTTCTGTTGCATACCACGTGGTCAGCCGATCGCGTAGGTGATCAGCGAGACGGCGAGCATGATTCCGGTCAGCCCGAGCAGGATCCAGAGCATCCGGCGGAGCCGGCTGGCGATGGCGATCGAAACCAGGAGCAAGCCCGCCAACCACGGCACGATCCACACTGCGAAGAACATGCCGATGATCTGTTGGTTCGTCGCGCCGGGCCGGATCCGTCGGCGCTGAACCCGGTAAGCGACGCGCCCGAGCAGGGAAACCAGCCGACAAGGCTGACGGTCATGAAAGACCACCGACGACGAGGCCCGTGATTCGCAGTGGTGTGACGGTGACGTGGTCATCGGCTTGATGGGCGGGCGAGTGTGGCCGGGCGTGTTCGGTCATCGGAGCTGGAGCTTGTCGAGCGCGAGCTGGTTCGCGGTGGCTGAACCATCGTGCACCGAGTGCACGATGCCGTTGTAGACGAGATCCCAGAGGGCGCGGTTGCGCTGGAGCTGACGCAGGGGTGCGCCGACACATCTGTCGTCGGCGTCGGTCAGCTCGATGCCGATGGATTGGCCACCGGCTTGGTATTCAACCTTGATCTTGGTGAGTTCGTACAGCTTGACGTGTGCTTTCCGACTGGTGGCGAACCATTCGGCACCGGCCGAGAACCCCTCGCTCCTGCCGATGAAGTACGCGGCGATGGGCGGCCAGATCGCGAACGCCCAAAGCCACCAGGTGCTCATCCAGGAGAATCCCCAGTCCAGGATGCACAGGAAGACGACGATGGAGGCCCCGAGAACGACCCCGCCGACGGTGTGATCGGCGTCTTCGGCTTGGTACCACTCCAACAGCGGCCCTTCGCCCTCCGGTGCGGGTGGGAACTCGGCCTTGTCCGCATGGGTTTTTCCCGCCGTCTTCCACGTCGTGATCACAGGGGCGCGTGGTGGCCGTGGCTCACCTGACATCGTGTCGGGCATCGGGGCTGCCTTCGGCACGTCGCGTCCGCCTTCGTGGTGATGTGTTCGGCAGGCAGGAACCCCGGTGCCTGCTGCTGATCCTCATCGTCGGACGGCCCCGCTTCCGGGACTGCCGGAGCTTCGTAGCGCGGGAAACCGCTCAACGCCCGAACGGAGCAGTCGCGGAGCGGGGAAGCGGGCCGTCCCGCCGTGTGGGTGGTGGGACGGCCCGCGGGTCTTCCGGGGTGATCAGGCCTTGAGGGTGCTGAGGAAGGCCGACCAGGTGGTGCTGGGGAAGATCAGGGTTCCGCCGTCGCGGTCCTTGGTGTCGCGGACCCCGGTGTTGCCGGGGGCTAATGCCACTTCAACACATTCGTTCTGCGAATTGCTATAGCGCTCTTGAACCAGGTGGCATTGATGAGGTTTCGCTCGGTCATGCCTGCCTCTCGTTCAACGGGAGCTCGACGTGTCGGGCTTGCGGGCCGTCCGTCCTTCCGGGGGCGAGCGGCCCGCGTCGCCCGGAGGTCAGTCCTTCAGCGTGCTGAGGAAGGCCGACCAGGTGGTGCTGGTGAAGCTGAGCGTTCCGCCGTCGCGGTCCTTGGTGTCGCGGACCCCGGCGCCGCCCGGGACTAAGGCGACCTCAACGCATTCGTCCTGCGTGGGGCTGTAGCTGCTCTTGAACCAGGTGGCACCGGTGAGGTCTCGCTCGGTCATGCTGGGACTCCTCGTTCACTACGAGTACTGCTGTCCCACCGATCGTATGAGATCTTGCGACTCCCTCGGGCCGAGAGCGGCGGCTTGGAGACGGCTCCACAGCCGGTCGTACTGCGCGACCGCATCCTTGGCGTCGAGGTATCGGGCATCGTCGAAGCACTCGACGTAGACGAACTCCAGGGACGACGAGATCCCTGATGCGGGAATCTGGAGCATGGTGAAGTCGTACGAGATTCCGCCCGTCTGCGTCGCTGCGTTGAACGGCATGATCTGGATGTCCACGTCCTCGCGCTGTGCAGCCTTGTCCAGGTGATCGAGCTGCTCGCACATGACCGAGTCGTCGCCGACCTTCCTGTGGAGACACGACTCGGACAAGATGAATCGCATGGTCGGCGAGGCGGCACGATCCAACACCTGCTGGCGTTCTTGCCGAGATTCGATCAGCGCATCCACGCCTCCGTCGTCGGCCCGCACTGAGGCGGTGTGCAACGCCCGGATGTAGCCCTCGGTCTGGAGCAAGCCCGGCACGATCTCCGTCTTGGTCTGCCGAATGCTCTCCGCGTCTGTCTCCAGGTCGACGTACATCCGGAACCATTCCGGGAACACCGCCCGGTATCCGGTCCAGCGGCCGCGGGTGCTGCGGGTGCGGGCGAGCTCGAACATCCACTGCATGTCGGCGGGATCCACGCCGTAGAACTCCAGCAGCAGCTTGAGATCGCCCTTGGTGATGCCGCCTTGGCCGAGTTCCAGCCGGGAGATCTTGCTGTGTGCGCAGTCGAGTTCCTTCGCGGCTTCGTGCTGCTCGAAACCGGCCTTCTGCCGTGCGTGGCGCAGCTCGTTGCCGAGCTGGAGCCGCCGCACCGTCGGTGTCGCCATCCCGCCTCCGTCGTGATCTTCACTGGCCGGATCAGTCTCCCGCGATCAGCAATCACAGCGGAACTACACGATCAGGCGACTAGCTAATCCGCATTTGCGGAAATAGTTTTGCGTCGACAGTGATCGACAAGGGGGTTCGGATGTCCTCGACGCAAGGCCAGCTGGTGCTGGTGCTGATGGGCGCCACGGCCGCGGCGCCGTGGGCGGCGCTCGCGCTCGACTCGCGCACCGTCCGCGCGAAGCTCGCCCGCCGCAAGGCCCGGCGCACCCTGCGCGCCGCCGGATTCCGGGCGGTGCCGGGAAGAACCGCGTCGATCACCGAACTCGCGATGTGGCGCGGAACGGTTCGACCGAGCTCGGCGGGCGGCGGGGGTGCGGCCATCGGCGGAGGCACGGTCGTCCGGGAGCCGGCCATCGGCCGAAGCACGGCCGTCCAGGAATCGGCCGCCGGCGGGGAAGTGGCCGTCCGGTGGGGTCCGGCCATCCAGCGGCGCTCGGCGATCGGTCGCGCCGGCGCGGTCACGCCGCTCTTCTCGTCCACAGTGGACGACTCAGGTGCGGGAGCCCGCACCGCACCGGTCCTCGCCTCGGCCGACGAGGTCTTCGTCAGCGTCGGCGCCGTCGTCGCGCTCCCCGACGAGCCACCGGGACTCGCCGCGTGAGCCACGAACACCAGCCGCAACGCCACTTCTGGCTGCCCGTCCCGGATTCCGGCGACCTCGTGCGGCACGCGTTCCGCGGCAGGCGCTGGGAGAACCAGCCCGCCGACGACTCGGTGTGCGGGCGGCGGCTCGCGATGGCCCAGCCCTGCGAACTCGACTGGTGCCGCGCGCCCACCTGCCCCGACTGCAACGACACCCTGAAGAACGAGCGGCCCTGACCGCTCCCGCGAAACTCCCGGGGCGAGGTTCCCCTCTCCGACCCCTCGTCCCGGGAAGCCCGGCCGGTGCGGCGACTCCCCGACACCCACCGGCCGGGCACCCCCGCCAGGTGCACGGCTCGTCCGACCGAGCAGGCCGGGCGGACGAGCCGTGCACTGCGAGGAACACCGGGGCGGTGGCCACTCCGCGTGATCGGTGCGCCATACTGGGCGGCTGCCCGCCAGGACAGCATCCGCGGAAACCGCGCGATCCCGAGCCGCACCGAGGAGAACCGGTGAGCACTCCCCGCACCGACGTCGAGACCCGCCGCCTGGTCGACAAGCTCTGGAGCTACTGCAACGTCCTGCGCGACGAGGGAATCTCCACCATCGACTACGTCGAGCAGCTCACCTTCCTGCTCTTCCTCAAGATCGCGCACGAGATGGAGAGCGACGGGCTCGACCCGCAGCGCATCCTCCCGGCGTCTTGGCAAGGCCGCGGCTGGACGGAACTCGACGGCACCACCGGGCCCGAACTGCAGAACCGCTACGAGACGCTGCTGCGCGACCTCGGCAACCAGCCGAAGGACACCCCGCTGAACCTCATCTTCGGCAAAGCGCAGAACAAGGTGCAGAACCCGGCCATCCTCTCGAAGCTGATCAACGACCTGATCGGGACCCAGAACTGGTCCGGGAACGGCGACGTCAACGGCGACGCCTACGAACAGCTCCTCGCCCGCGGCGCCGAGGACACCAAGACCGGTGCCGGCCAGTACTTCACCCCGCGGCCGCTGATCGACACCATCGTGCGCTGCATGAAACCCACCCCGCAGGACACCATCACCGACCCGGCCTGCGGCACCGGCGGCTTCCTGCTCTCCGCCGCCGCGCACATCCGCGACGAGGAGAACCGGAAAGACCCCAGCGAACGCATGGACCGGGACGAGCGGCTCAAGCTCATGCAGCGCAACATCTGGGGCACCGAGATCGTGCACGGCACCGCTCGGCTGGCCGCGATGAACCTGCTGCTGCACGGCATCGGCAGCTGGGACGGCGAACAGGTCGTGCACGTCGGTGATGCGCTCGCCGAAGGCGGGAAGAACGCGAGCCTGGTGCTGGCGAACCCGCCGTTCGGCAAGAAGTCCTCCATCGCCGTCGTCGGCGAGGACGGCAAAGCCGCTCGGGAAGACATCTCTTACAACCGCAACGACTTCTGGGTCACCACCACGAACAAGCAGCTCAACTTCGTCCAACACATCGCCTGCCAGCTCGCCATGCCCGGCCGGGCCGCCGTCATCGTCCCCGACAACGTGCTGTTCGAAGGCGGCGCGGGGGAGACCGTGCGCAGGCGCCTGCTCAAGCAGTACGACGTGCACACCCTGCTGCGGCTGCCCACCGGGATCTTCTACGCGGGCGGGGTCAAGGCCAACGTGCTGTTCTTCGACCTGCGCCAGAACCTCGACCCCGAGCAGCCGCTGACCAGCAAGCTCGCCGTCTACGACTTCCGCACCAACCAGCACTTCACGCTCAAGACCAAAGCCCTGCGCCACGACCACCTCGACGACTTCGCGCAGTGGTACACCTCCCACGCCGACCCGGAACAGCGCACCGCGAACGACCGCGTCCAGCTCTTCACCTACGACGAGCTGCTCGCCCGGGACAAGGTCAACCTCGACCTGTCCGGCTGGGTCAAGGACGACGCCGCCGAAGACGCCGATTCGCTGCTGCCCCCGGCGGTCATCGCCGCCGAAATCGTCGAGGACCTCCAAGCGGCGCTGACGGAGTTCGCGGCCGTCGCCGAAGCTCTGGGAGAACCTTCCGCGACGGCCGACGGGCTGGGAGACTGATCGTTCGGTCTGCTGATCTGCAGTTGAGGGGGCATTCAACAGATGACCGTGCCGATCCCGATCGCCCGGATCAAGGCTTTCCTGCACGAAGAATTCGGCTCCGCGGTCGACATGCACGACCTGGACAAGCGACCGGAACACGAACGCACCCAGTCGTTCACCTCCCGCGCACTCGCCGCTCTCGCCGTACGGCACCTCGCCGGGTTCGATCGTGACCAAGCCGCCGAAACGGTGATCGACGGCTGCGACGACTACGGCATCGACGCGGTGGCCGTCGACGACGAGAACAAGCACCTCTGGCTCGTCCAGGCCAAGTGGAGCGACAAGGGCAAGGCGGGGATCGACGAGGGCGCGGCGCACAAGCTGCTCCGCGGGCTGCGGCTGATCCTCAACAACGAACTCGACCTCTTCAACGACCGATTCCAAGTGTTCGCCGACGACGTGCGAGAGGTGGTCGGTGCTTACTCGGGGAAGATCACCCTTGTGCTCGCCGCGGCCGGCGACGCACCGCTCTCCCCGTCGGTGCAGAAGATCTTCGACGATCAGTGCGACGAGCTGAACCTCGGGCAGAAGATCGTGGACTACATCAGGCTGGGCGCCGGCGAGTTCCACGACATCGTTCGGCGCGGAGTGGCCGCACCCGAAGTCGACATCGACGTGCTGATGGAACGGGGCTCGCACCTCGAGGACCCGTACCGCGCCTGGTACGGGTCGGTGCCGGCCGAAGTGGTGGCGTCCTGGTACGAGGAACACCGGGAACAGCTCTTCTCGAAGAACATCCGGCACTCCCTCGGCGTCACCAAGATCAACCAATCCTTGGTCTCGACGTTGCTCGCCGCCCCGGAGAAGTTCTGGTACTTCAACAACGGGATCACCGTGCTGTGCGCGACGATGGAACGCAGCAGCCGCTTCCGCGGAATGCAGGGCGGCCCGGTGGACATCCGCGCGCTCGACGCGAGCGTCGTCAACGGGGCGCAGACCGTGGCGAGCGTGTTCGCGGCAGTGCAGGAATCGCCGGAACGGGCGGCTGAGGCCAGAGTGCTCGTCCGCCTGATCTCGCTGGAGAACTGCGAACCGGGATTCGCGGCGGAGATCACCCGCGCGACGAACACGCAGAACCGCGTCGTGGAACAGGACTTCATCGCGCTCAAGGAAGAGCAGGACCGGCTGGAGGGCGACTTCCTGCTCGACCTGCGGAAGAAATACGTGGTCAAGCGGGGTGCCGAAGCTCCGGTGCCGGAGAACGGCTGCTCGGTCGGGGAGGCCGCGTTAGCGCTGGCCTGCGCGCACCCGGATCCGCGCTACGCCATGCGGGCCAAACGGGACCTGGAACTGCTGTGGGAGGAAGCGAGCTACTCGGCCCTGTTCCCCGCGAACATCCAGGCGCTGAAGGTCTGGCGGGCGGTGCTCGTGCACCGGGCGGTCATCGCCGAGATCGCGGCGGGATCGAACAAGCGGGAAGGGCGGGCCGAGCTGCTCGCCAGTCACGGCGACCTGATCATCTCGCACCTCGTGTCCCGGCGGTTAGGAACTGCTGCGCTCAGCGGTTCTGACGCGGAGTTCGAGGCTGAGTCCAGGAAGATCCCCGGATTGGTCGCTGACGTCTTCGCGCTGCTCATGCGTCAGGTCGATGAGGTCACCGGGCGGAGATCCGCCATTTCGGGCGTCTTCAAGGACGATCAGCTGTGCCGAGACGTGGTCAAAGCCGTCATGAACGACCTCGATTCCGGCAAGCAGATCCCGGCCCTGCTGGACGAGTACCTGCCCGTGACCCGGCGGCCGGGGAGGCGCAACGCCAACGCGGTCATGCTCATCATCGACTCGATGGCATTGGGAGACGGGACGCCATTGCATTTCGAAGCCGTGACCGGGCCGGAACGCGTCAACCTGGCCGAATGGATCCGCGAAGACCCGCGCCGGTCGCGTGCGACCTGGGTGAACCACCGGTCCAAGCCACTGCTCTGGGAAGCCGACGGTGGCCAATACTCGCCCAGCGGCCTGGTCAAGCACATGCTCGACCAAGTGCCGGGCAAGAAGGTGAAAGCCGTGCAAGGGACGACGCGGTGGAAGGTGCCCGGACAGGGCACCTTGAAGGACATCGCGGACAAGGTGCAGCTCGACCAAGCCGAATGATCCCAGCCGATGCCGAGCCGAATCGGCGTCTCAGCTTGAGGCGCCGGCCTCGCCCGTCGAGAGCGGCTGCTCTCGGCGGGTGAGGTTCGGCAACGCCTCGGTCACGGGTCCAATCGTGCCGCCATGGATGTGCTCTTCTGGTCGGCTCGAGTCCGGTGGCGCACGCGTGCCCAACCGGATTCGGGTGTCACCCTTCGGCCGACGAAACCTGAAGAGGGCCCCATGCTGCAATACCGCACCCTTCTGCATTTCGAACAGGGCCACCACGACGTGCCCGAACTCGTCCGGGAACAGCTGCACTCCTGGCTGCGGAAGCACAAACGCTTGGACGCGGATGCGTTGCGTCCCAACGAAGTCGCTCGTCTCGGCGAGGACACCGAAGGAATCCTGCTCGAACAACGCAGGCAGGACGGATCCTTCGCGCAACGCACCCGCATCACCGAACGCAAACCGAACGGCGTGTGGCGCAGTCACCTGACCCTGCTCGTGCCGAGTCCAGAGGAACCGGCGATCGTCTGGTTCGACGTCGTCAATCCTGATCGGGCGGGCGACGCGGACGAAGAACGCCGGTGGGCCGGAACGCCGAAGGTCGTCCGCGAACTGCTCGGAATCGTGCCTGCCCACGACGGAATGGCCAAGCTGGCCGACCGGCCGCAAGTCGTCGGTATCGATGACGTACCCGAACTCGTCGACGTCGTGCGAGACGGGAAACGTCGAGTCCCCGTCTACCTAGCCGGGAGTGCTCCGGATCTGCCCAGGCATCCGTGGCTGGAGATGGTGGCGAGCCTGCTCGCCGAGACCGTCAGCATCGGTGCGGGATATGTGCTCGACGCCGAAGCGACCGAACTGTTCGCCGAAATCGTGGGGCCCAACCACGCGGTGCAGCCCGGCACCATGCGCACTTTCCTGCCCGGAGCCGATCCCGCCGACGGTGCCGACGGTCTCCGCCACCGAGTCCTCGGAACGCAGCGGTTGGTGGAAGATCCCGCGGGTCGGCTGCGCAGGCTGCTCGGCTGGCGAGCTCGGGACATGGCGATCGAGGCGCCGCTGCCCTCGGTACTGCGGCGGTTGGACCGGTCCTTCGGGCAACAGCTCGACGAGCTCGTCATCGGTGAAAGGGCACCCGAGCCCGTCGCTCAGCCGACGGAATTGGAACCCGCCCGGCCCCTACGTCCCGTGCAGACGCAGGACAGGCCGCTCCCGATCCGGCCTGCAGCACCTGTGCTGGACGAAGCCGACCGGATCGCACTCCAGATCGGGCGTGCCCTGCGTGCCGAGTACGGAGACCTCGACCTCGACCGAGCACGCGAAATGATCAACCTTGCTCGTCACGGCGAGCGCGAACGCCAACAACGACGGGTGATCTCCGAACGCCTCAACGAACTGCGCGAGGCCGCGTCGACCTTGCAGGAGGAGAACGAGGCGCTGAACGCCCGGCTCGACCAATCCCTGTTCGACGAAGCGCTGACCTATGAAGATCTCAACAAGGCCGAGGCACGAGTCCGTCACCTGCAGAGCCGATTGCACGACGCCGGGCAGTACGCCGACGCCTGGTCCCAGCCCGAGCCCGAAGCGCCCGCGCCGAGCTCGCTGTCCGTGCTGCTCAAACAGGTCGATACCCTAGAACGAGTTGAATTCACCTGGAACGAAGAGGACATCTTCAAGCTAGCCGAGCACGACCGCATGGACTCCTGGGCAGCGAAGGTGTGGAACGCGCTGCTCGCGTTGCAGGACTACGCGCGCGTCGTTGCCGATGGTGAGCGTCCCAGTGGAGTGGAGGGGTACCTCAACAACCTGCCCGCCGGCTGCCGCGGCTATCCGGCCAACCGGCATGCCAGGGACGAGAGCGAAGACGTGCGAACCAACCGGAAGTTCTGGTCGCGACGCATGTTCCCGGTGCCGAACAGCCTCGATCCGGACGGTCAGGTGTTCATGGGAGCCCACTTCAAGATCGCGAACTCCGGGATGATCAGTCCACGCATGCACTACTACGACGCGACCGCTCGGGACGGGAAGGTCTACGTCGGTTACCTGGGTAGACACCTGCCGACTCAGCAGACGAACTGAGATGAACCTTGCGGCGAACGGTCCGTCGACTCTCATGGCGAGCGGGCCGGTCGCACCCAGGTGAGCGGCCCGCCAGCCCGACCTCGCTGGGCGAGTGGGCCGCTCACCTGGAGGGAATTTGCTGGAACGGCAAGGTTTCGTGCGGGTTTTGCGCGGCTGGGGTGAGACTGGCGCTCACCGACGAAAGGGCACCGATGAGCAGCACTGAAGCGCACGCGTTCTGGGACGACGTGTACGCCGCGCGAGCCGAGCAGCAGCAGCCGAAGCCGAACCAGCGGCTCACCGAGATCGTTCCCGGGCAGGCACCCGGCGACGCGCTGGACCTCGGGTGCGGAGGCGGCGGCGACGCGCTGTGGCTCGCCGAGCAGGGCTGGCGGGTCACCGCCGTGGACATCTCGGCCGTCGCCGCCGACCGGCTCACCGCGCTGGCGAACGCGCGCGGGCTCGGCGACCGGATCACCGCCGCTCGGCACGACCTCGGCGCCGGATTGCCTGCGGGCGAGTTCGACCTGGTCTGCGCGCACTACCTGCACACCCCGTTCGACCTCGACCGGGCGAGCGTGCTGCGCGCCGCCGCGCACGCGCTGCGCGCAGGCGGGCGGCTGGTGGTCGTCGACCACGGATCGATCGCGCCGTGGTCCTGGGACCAGAACCCGGACCTGCGCCACCCGCCGCCGCAGGAGGTCGCCGCCGACCTCGCCCTCGACCCGCGGGCCTGGGCGGTCGAGCGCGCCGACTCGCCGCGGCGCACCGCCACCGGGCCGGACGGCAGCACCGCCGAACTCACCGACCACGTGCTGGTCATCCGCCGCGCCGACGGCTGAACCGGGCAGGGACACCGGTGTCGGGGCCGTCCTCGCGAGGGAGCCGCGGAGAACCCGCGGGTGGGTTGATCGGGTGGTCGTCGGCTCAGCGGTTCCGCCGCTGACGAGCCGCGGACACGACCCGCGGCTCAACTTCCACGACGGACCGCGAGCGCGGAGCAGCGCACTGGGCCGAACGCGGCGGAACCGACCCGCCGCACGGCCCCGTGCGCTGCTCTTTTCGTGTCATGACGGGGAAAAGTGGTGATCTCCGCAGCCCGCCCCCGGAACAGTGAGCGCCGCGCTCCCGCGAGCACCGAGCGGGAGCACCGGATCTCGCCGACGCCGCCCGGAGATCCAGCGAGCGGCACACCGAGGGGTGCTCATGTTCCGACCCGGCAGGGCGCTGCCCGCACTCGCGGCAGCCGGACTGCTCGCCGCAACCGCGTGCGGCGACGTCGACGTTCCACCGCGCGAGCGGGACGGACTGCTGCTGCGGATCCGCACCGAACCGCCCGGACCCGGCAGCACGTCCGTCCCCGACTACAGCCTCTACGGCGACGGCACCGTGATCACACCGGGCGAACCGGTCGGATCGCTGCGCCCCTTCGCGGTCACCCGCCTCCGCGACACCGAGGTGGACCAGCGGTACCGGGCCGCGCACGAAGCGGGCCTCGCCGCCGACGAGACGCACGGCGACGCCGCCGTCCCCGGCGCCACCAGCATCCGCGTCGACCTCCGCTCCGGCGGCGAGGAACACCGCACCGAACTGGTCTTCACCGACCGGCCCGCCGGGCCACCGGAGCTCGTCGACTTCGTGCAGCGGCTCCGCACCGCGCCGCCCGCCGGCGCCGAACCGGCCGCGGACCGGATGGCCGTCATCGCCCACGACACCGACAGCGCGCCGGGCGGACGACCGTGGCCGTTCCCGTCCCCGGCGGCCGGATCGCGGGTGCCCGGCGGTCGCTGCACCGTGCTCACCGGTGGCGACGCGGCCACCGCCGCGACCTGGGCGCGCGAGACCGATCCCGGCACGCGGTGGGGGAGCGGCGGCGTCGGCTTCCGGCTGGTGTTCCGGCCGCTGCTGCCCGACGAAACCGGCTGCGCCGACCTCGACCCGCGCTGACCCGGAGGCGGACGCGCCCTCCGTCCGATGTGGACGGAGGGCGCGCGGTCACCGGATCAGCGCCAGTGGCGCAAGGCGTCCTGCAGGATCCGCGGCTGCTCCGGGCGCTCCGGGGCGATCGTCTCCGCACCCTCCGGCGTCGGCTGCGGCAGCGGTTCGCAGGTGACGTCCGGGCCCGCGCCGGGCTTGCGCTCCGGGAGCGCACCGGTCGTCAGGTACTCGGCGATGCGGTCGTCCACGCAGGCGTTGCCGGACAGCGAACCCGAATGCGTCGTGCCACCCGGCAGGCTGATCAAGCTCGCGCCGGGGAAGCGCTTCCGGGCCTCCAGCGCGCCGGGGAACGGGGTCGCCGCGTCCAGTTCCTCGCTGATCAGCAGCGCGCTGTCGACCTCCCCGCCGTCCACGTCCACCGGCTTCCCGGCGGGTGCGGGCCAGTTCCGGCAGGAGGCGTTGTACCAGGCGTTCGCCCACGTCTCGAACGGCGCCTGCGCGTGCGTCACCCAGTTGTCCGCGCGCCAGCGGCCCCACTCCCGCGGCCACTGCACGTCGGTGCACTGCACCGCGTTGTACACCGCGAAACCGTTGTCGTCGCCGGGAGTGTTGCTCGCGTCGTAGATGTCCACCAGCGGCTGCCACTCGCCGCGGTGCACCCAGCCCGCGAACGCCTTCGCCCGCTTGTCCCAGCCGGTCTGCCCGTAGCCCGCCGCCAGGAACAGGTCCGTCCACTCCGAGGAACCGATCTCCCCGCCCGCGGGCTGCGCCTCCAGCTTCGCGCGCTGCTCGTAGAACAGCCGCTCCACCTGATCACCCGTGGTGCCCAGGTGGTACACCGAGTCGTAGCGGGCCACCCAGTCGAAGAAGATGCCGATGTTGCGGTCGAACGCCACGTCCTGGTTCAGGTTCGCCCGGTACCAGACGTCCTCCGCGTTCACCACGCCGTCCAGCACCACGCGGCGCAACCGCTCCGGGTGCAGCGTGCCGTACACCTGCGCCAGGTAGGTGCCGTAGGAGAAGCCGTAGTAGTTCAGCCGCTCCTGGCCGAGCGCCTTGCGGATGCTCTCCATGTCCTCGACGGAATCCGTCGTGCGCATGTGGTCCAGCAGCTCGCCGCCGGTGTTCCCGCACGCCGCCGCGTAACCGTCGGTGCGGGACAACCACTCCCGCTCCTTCTCCGGCGTCGTCGGCAGGTAGTCCGGCCGGTCGTGCGCGAAGTAGTCCGGGTCGCAGGACAGCGCCGGAACGCTCGACCCGACCCCGCGCGGATCGAAACCGACCCAGTCGTAGGCCGCGCCCGCCCCGTGCGGCACCGACTCGCCCAAGCCCGCCAGGTACAGGCCGGAACCACCGGGCCCGCCCGGGTTCAGCAGCATCACGCCCTGGTACTGGTTCTCGGGCACGGTGTGCCGCACCCGGGACACCGCCAGCGAGATGTGCTCCCCGCCGGGATTCGCGTAATCCAGCGGAACGTCGAGCATTCCGCATTCCGCGCCGGCCTCCTGCAAGGACTCGTCCTCGCACGGGCCCCAGGAAACGGGTGCGGGTTCGAACGGGGGATTCGGTGCGGCGGAAGCCGCCGGTGCGCACAGCAGGCTCGCGGCCAGCAGGCCGGTCACCGCGGTCGCGGTCGCTGATTTCTGCACTTCGGTCCTCGATGTCCGTTTCCGGCGTCCGCTGCGGATCGCCGATCGGGCCAGTCTGCTCAGCGGACTCGCATTCCACCAGCGGTTTCCCGTATCCGCACGATTGCGTCCATTCCCAGTTGAACGGAATCCGGTGGGAAAGGGCTCACGGCCGCCAGGGGCTGCGCTGGTCGGTGATCGGGCGGGTGGGGTCCTCGTGGCTCGGGACGTCCGGCTCGTCCGCGCGCAGCGGGACCAGGCCCGCGGTGATCGCGCGCATGATGCGGTCGCGGGCGCGGCGGGCGTCACCGGGCCGGTGCGCGGACAGGTCGCTCAGGTCCACCGGGTCGCCGAAGTGCACCCGCAGCACCGGGCGCCGCCGGATCGCCGCGAACCAGGAGGACAGCAGCACCCGCACGTCCCGGAAGCCCTCGATGCGCAGCATCCCGTAGCACATCGCCTCGTGCGCACCCCACTGGCTGACCGGGATCACCGGTGCCGTCGAAGCCAGCGCCATCCGCGCCACACCGGTCTTGCCGCGCTCCGGCCACAGACCGGGCTCCAGGCTCAACCGGCCCTCCGGGTACACCAGCACCGGCCGCGGGTCCTCCTCCAAGGAGCGCACCACGTCGTCCAGCGCCTCCGCCGCGTTCGCCTTGCCGCGGTTCGCGCGGAGGTGCCCGCAGCGCCGCAGCACCGGACCCAGCACCGGCGCGTCGAACAGGCCGCCCGTCGCCAGGAACCGCAGCGCCAGCCGCCTGCGCCCGCACGCCGCCATCAGCACCAGCGCGTCGATGTTGCCGATGTGGTTCGCCGCCAGCAGCAGCGGCCCGCCGCGCAGCTCGTCCGGCACGTCGCCCGTGACCCGCAGGCGACCCGTCAGCAGGATCAGCGCCCGGTCGATCCGCAGCAGCACCCGCCACAGCAGCGGTGCCTGCGCGAACGAGCGCGCCCGGGACCGCCGGGACGCGCGCGGGGCACGAGGACTCGGCTCCAGAGGGCCAACGGGCTGGGCGACCATGACGACAGAGGATCGCACAAGCACCACCGGCACGAGCGCGGGACGTGAACATCCGAGGCAGATCGCCCGCGTGACCCCTGTGCCGCTTGTGACGCGAGGGGCACCGTCGAGATAACGTGAGACCCATGGCGGGCCGGACCACGAGCGGTGCCCAGCGCAAGAACCAGTCACAACAAGGTTCGAGGAGCCGGGCCCAGAGCTCACGACGAAGCTCAAGCGGCACCACGGGTGCGAAGAGCCGCAAGACCACCTCCGGCGGAGGCGGGCGCGGCTCCACCCACGCGCCGCGCCGCACCCCGGCGAAGAAGAGCACCCAGCCCCGGGTCGGCGGCGTGCTCAGCCGCGCCAAGGACATCGACCCGGCGCACGGCCGGACCGGGCTCGCGATCATCGCGCTCGCCGCCGCCGTCATCACCGCCGCCGGGATCTGGTGGCACGCGGGCGGACCCGTCGGGCAGTGGCTCGACTGGGGGCTGCGCTTCGTCATCGGTGACGCCGTGCTGGTGCTGCCGGTCGTCGTCGCCGGTGTCGCCGTGTTCTTCGCGAGCACCGACCACAACCCGGAGGCGCGGCCGCGCGTCGTGCTCGGGTCCGTGCTGCTCGGCTGGAGCGCGCTCGGCGTGCTGCACATCGCCGAAGGCGCGCCCGGCGACTGGCTGGTCTGGCCGGAGGCCGGGGGAGTGCTCGGGTTCCTCGCGGGCGGGCCGCTCGCGCAGGGCCTCACCGGCTGGGTCGCGGTGCCCGTGCTGGTGCTCGTCGGCCTGTTCGGGCTGATGCTGCTCACCGACACCACGCTCGCCACCGTCCGCACCAAGCTGCTCGGCAGGCCCGTCGAGGACGGCGAACCGCTCACCGAAGAGGTCCAGCCGGAGACGGTGAAGCTGCGCCGCCCCTCCCGCCGCCGCCAGAGCTCCACGCCCGTCGACGACGAGGACACCGCCGCCGCCCCCAAGAAGGGCAAGGGCGGGACGAAGAAGATGGAGCAGCTGTCCCTCGACGACGTGCCCGAGGAAGCGCCCACGAAACCGCGCGGCAAGAAGGCCGCCGAAGTCCCCGCCGCCGCCGAAGCACCCGAAGAGCCGCCCGCCGACAACGGCAAGCTCACCATCAGCCGCGCCGTCGAAGGCGACTACAAGCTGCCGCCGCTGGACGCGCTCACCGGCGGCGACGCGCCCAAGACCCGCAGCAAGGCCAACGACTCCATGATCGAGGCCATCACCGCGGTCCTGGAGCAGTTCAACATCGACGCGCAGGTCACCGGCTTCGTCCGCGGGCCCACCGTCACCCGCTACGAGGTCGAGCTCGGGCCCGGCGTGAAGGTCGAGAAGATCACCGCGCTGACCAAGAACATCGCCTACGCCGCCGCCACCGACAACGTGCGGCTGCTCGCGCCCATCCCCGGCAAGTCCGCCGTCGGCATCGAGGTGCCCAACAGCGACCGGGAGATGGTGCGGCTGGGCGACGTGCTGCGCTCCACCACCGCCTCCGGTGACGAGCACCCGCTGGTGATGGGGCTGGGCAAGGACATCGAAGGCCACATGGTCACCGCGAACCTGGCGAAGATGCCGCACCTGCTGTGCGCGGGCTCCACCGGCTCCGGCAAGTCCAGCTTCGTCAACTCGATGCTGGTGTCGCTGCTGGCGCGGGCCACGCCGCAAGAGGTCCGGATGATCCTCATCGACCCGAAGATGGTCGAGCTCACCCCCTACGAGGGCATCCCGCACCTGATCACGCCCATCATCACCCAGCCGAAGAAGGCCGCGGCCGCGCTCGGCTGGCTGGTGGACGAGATGGAACAGCGCTACCAGGACATGCAGGCCAACCGGGTGCGCCACATCGACGACTTCAACGCGAAGGTCCGCTCCGGCGACATCACCGCCCCGCCCGGCAGCGAACGCGAGTACCGGCCGTACCCGTACATCCTCGCCATCGTCGACGAGCTCGCCGACCTGATGATGACCGCGCCGCGCGACGTGGAGGACGCGATCGTGCGGATCACGCAGAAGGCGCGCGCCGCGGGCATCCACCTGGTGCTGGCCACCCAGCGGCCCTCGGTGGACGTCGTCACCGGCCTGATCAAGACGAACGTGCCCTCGCGGCTCGCGTTCGCCACGTCCTCGCTCACCGACTCGCGGGTCATCCTCGACCAGCCCGGCGCGGAGAAGCTGATCGGCATGGGCGACGCCCTGTACCTGCCGATGGGCGCCGGACGGCCGCAGCGCGTGCAGGGCTCCTTCGTCAGCGACGAGGAGATCCACCGCGTCGTCTCCTACACCAAGGAGCAGGCCGAACCGGACTACACCGACGGCGTGACCGCCGCGAAGCCGGGCGAGCAGAAGGAGGTCGACTCCGACATCGGCGACGACCTCGACGTGCTGCTGCAGGCGACCGAACTCGTCGTCACCAGCCAGTTCGGGTCCACCTCCATGCTGCAGCGCAAGCTGCGCGTCGGGTTCGCCAAGGCCGGGCGGCTCATGGACCTGCTCGAATCGCGCAACGTCGTCGGGCCGTCCGAGGGGTCGAAGGCGCGCGACGTGCTCGTGAAACCCGACGAACTCGAAAACGCGCTGTACTCGATTCGTGGCGGACCGCCACCGGATTCCGAGGAGTGAGCGACGGCCCCGCCGAATTCCGGCGGGGCCGTCGTCGTTCCAGCGGTGATCTTCCTCTCCGAAATGGTCCCGACGTGTGCTTTTCACCGGCACGACACCGCCGTTCAGGGGAGTGGTGGAAATGTGCCAACGGGGTTCACGTCGTGATCACCGTCGGATATGTTCTGCGCCGCTCCTCGATCGAAGGGTTCGCGATGAACGGCAAGAAAGCACGAGCCGGTGCCGCCACCGCGCTGTCGGTGCTGCTGCTCGCCGGCTGGTACCAGGCGAGCGCCTGGGCAGACCCGCCGGCCACCGACCCGGTGCCGATGGACGTCTCGAAGGGCGAGATGTTCCGGCAGGGCGGCAGCAGCTACCCGCGGCTGGTCCGGCTGGAGAACGGCGGCCTGGCGAACGGCCGCGTCCTGGCCAGCATGACGACCTACGTGGACAACGCCGGACGTGCGGTGATCTACGAGAGCACCGATGACGGGAAGTCCTTCCAGCCCGTCGGCGAGATCCGCGATCCGGCGGGCGAGAACGCCAAGGGCATGTGCTGCTCGACCCTCTACGAGCTGCCCCGCCAGGTCGGGGACATGCCCGCGGGAACCCTGCTGTGGGCGGGCACCGCGGGCGTCGGCGACGACGAGGAGACCCGCACCAGCAGCGTCCGGCTGTGGCGCAGCGACGACCACGGCCGGAACTGGACCTTCATGTCCGACGTCGTGGCCAAACCGCCGGGTCCGGGAATCTGGGAACCGGAGTTCACCGTCTCCGCGGAAGGCGATCTGGTCGCCTTCTACTCGGACGACATGGACCCGGCGCACGATCAGAAAATGGTGCAGGTCCGGTCGAAGGACGGCATCACCTGGACCGACGAACGCGATGCGATCAAGCAGGACGAATTCCGGGTCCGGCCGGGCATGGCGGGCGTTCGGCAATTGCCGGACGGCACCTACGTGATGACCTACGAGATGTGCAACTTCGACCCGGTGCACACCTGCACGGTGTGGATGCGGACCTCGCCGGACGGCTGGGACTGGGGCGACCCCTACGACCCCGGTACCGAGATCGTCTCGGACACGGGTGGGCAGCCGCTCGGCACGCCGACGATCACCTGGGCGCCGGGCGACGACCCGAACGGCAGGCTCGTCCTCGCCTACCAGATGCTCGGCGGGGACGAAGGCGGCTGGGCGCCCGGCAACGGCCGCACCCTGATGGTCAACGACCACCCGTCCGACCTGTCCACCGGCTGGCGCGAGATCGACGCCCCGGTGCACATCGACCACAACCAGGGCAGCACCTGCCGCGGGTTCAGCCCGTCCGTCCTCCCCACCGAGGACGGGAAGTCGCTGATCCACGTCGTCACGGACTTCGAGAAGTACATCGGCGGGCCGTGCGAGGCGTTCTTCGGCACCGGGCCGATCGACGGCGACGGCGACGCGGCCACCGCGAACACCGGCCGCACCCCGCTGGACCCGCGCCCCGGGCGCTGAGTTCTCCGGTATCCCCGCCTGTTGCGTGGTGCGCGGGTGGCGGAACCTCGGCGGTTCCCCCGCTGCGGGATCGTTTTCACCGGTGGCTCCGCCACAGGCGAAAACGCTGTCCCCGCGGGGGAACCGCCGAGAACCCGCGGGCGGTCCGGTTGCTTTGGTGGTCGCTGCTCAGCGGCGTCGCCGCTGACAGGAGAACGACGCTCCCGCAGCGCAGGGGCGAGGGCCGGTGCGTCCACCCGGAACCCCGCTGCGATCAGGTGCGCAGCGTCGCGTGGGACTCGGTCAGCTCGGACAGCGAGGTGACGCCGAGCAGCCGCATCGTGCGCTCCACCTCGGTGCGCAGGATGTCCACCGCGCGCTGCGCGCCGCGCTCCCCGCCGGCCATCAAGCCGTACAGGTAGGCCCGCCCCACCAGGCAGGAGTCCGCGCCCCGCGCCACCGCGGCGACCACGTCCGCACCGCTGAGGATCCCGGTGTCCAGCAGGATCTCCGCGCGGTCCCCGACGGCCTCCCGCACCCGCGGCAGCAGCTCCAGCATCGTCGGCGCCCGGTCCAGCTGGCGGCCGCCGTGGTTGGACAGCACCACCGCGTCCGCGCCCAGCTCCACGACCTTCGCCGCGTCGGCCGCGTTCTGCAGGCCCTTGATGACCAGCGGTCCGTCCCACAGCTCCCGCAGCCACTCGACGTCGGCGAAGCTCAACGAGGGGTCGAACATCTCGTTGATCAGCTCGGCGACGGTGCCCTCCCAGCGGTGGAAGGAGGCGAACGACAGCGGTTCGGTGGTGAGCAGGTTGATCCACCACGCCGGGTGCAGCGCCCCGTCCGCGATCGTTTTCACCGTCAGCGACGGCGGGATCGTCAACCCGTTGCGCACGTCCCGCAGCCGCGCGCCCGCCACCGCGGTGTCCACGGTGAGCATCAGGGCCTCGTATCCGGCGGCCTGCGCGCGCTGCACCAGGTCGCGGCTGGCCGCGCGGTCCCGCCACACGTACAGCTGGAACCACTTGCGGGCGCGCGGCGCGGCGGCGGCGAGGTCCTCGACGGAGGTGGTGCCCATCGTCGACAGGGCGTACGGGATGCCCGCGCGCTCGGCGACCCGCGCCACCGCGGGCTCGCCCTCGTGGTTCATCATCCGGGTGAAACCGGTCGGGGCCAGCGAGAACGGCAGCGCGGAGCGCTCGCCCAGCACCGTCGTGCTCGTGTCCACCGTGGACACGTCGCGGAGCACGGAGGGGTGGAACTCGACGTCGTGGAACGCGCGCCGGGCCCGCCGCAGGCTCGTCTCGCTCTCGGCGGCGCCGTCGGTGTAGTCGAAGACCGCGCGCGGGGTGCGGCGCCGCGCGATGGCGCGCAGGTCCGCGATGGTGTGCGCGTTCGACAGCCGCCGCTCGGTGGGGTTCAGCTTCGGCGGCTCCACCCGCAGCAGCGGGCGCAACTCTGACCAGCGGGGGATCTGCCGCCGCACCATCGGGCACCGTCCTTCCACGTCGTCGTGATCGACGTGGCCGACCCTATCCGGCGGCAGCGCCCGGAGGCACCGCCGAAGACGAGCGGGCGCGGCCACCTGGTGACCGCGCCCGCTCCTCGCCCGGGCCTCGATCAGCACCGCCGATCGAACCTCGATCAGCTTGCCGACCAGGTCCCGGGCCACCCGCCGATCAGGCCTGGAACAGCACCCGCTCGCCGCTGCGCGTCTTCGACTCGAAGCCGATGACGCGCCCGGAGTCGGCCTGCACCGGGGTGATCTCGGCCTGCTCGACCGCGTCCGCGGTGGAGGTGCCCGCGCCGCCGAACTGGCGCACCGCCGCGTAGTAGACGTTCGCGGCCGCCTTGCACAGCCCGTCGTCGGCGCAGACCGAGTACATGTCCGCCTTGAAGTTGTCGTCGACGCGCAGCCGGCCGTCGTCGGTGAACCGGTCCTGCGCCTTGTAGTTGCGGTAGCCGAAGTCGTGCCGGTCGCAGCTGGTGGAGAAGTCGAAGCCCAGCGGCTCGTCCGGCGAGTAGGAACAGCTGTCCGAGGACCAGTCCAGCTGGTCGGCGTGCGGCTGCTCGGACCGCAGGTCGACGAAGTCGTCCAGCGAGGTCTCGAACAGGTACTGGTCGGTGATCTGCCGCAGCTCGCCGTCGGACAGGTCCGCGTGCGCGGTACCTGCGGACAGCAGCAGCACGGCGCCCGCGGCAGCGGAAGCGACGAGGCCGCGGCGGATTCGTGCGGAACGGAACACGAGAGCTCCTCGGGTCAGGGTGGGGCCTGCACAGATCACCCAGTGTTATAGCGGTTGCACGCGGTGCGCGCGGGACTGATCGGGTTTTCAGCAGGTGAACCGGGGATGTCGCGACGGCCGGAGCGGCCCGGCCGGCGGTCGACGACTTCGCCGCGGACCTGGCCGACGCGCTGCCGACCGGGCTGGACGTGCTGACCGGCCACTCGCTGGGCGGCGCGCCACGGCTGGGACGTCCGCCGCCTTTCCGGCCTCACCCACGAGCTCTGGCTGGAAGCTGGGGTCAGCGGGGGAGTTCGAGGAGCATCCGGGTGTTGCCGAGGGTGTTGGGCTTGACGTAGGGGAGGTCGAGGAATTCGGCGACGCCTTCGTCGGCGGAGCGGCGCATCTCGTCGTAGACGTCGGGGGAGACCGGGGCGCCGTCGATCGGGCGGAAGCCGTGGCGGCCGAAGAACGAGGTCTCGAAGGTGAGCACGAAGACCCGGGCCAGCCCGAGCTCGCGCGCCAGGCCGACGAGCCTGCCGACGACCTGGTGGCCGACGCCGCGGCCGCGGGCCAGCGGGTCGACGGCGACGGTGCGGATCTCGGCCAGGTCCTCCCACAGCACGTGCAGCGCCCCGCAGCCCACCAGGCGGGGCGCCCCGGCCTCGCCGGCCAGTTCGGCGACCCAGAACTCCTGGACGTGCTCGTAGAGCGTCACGAGTTCCTTGGCCAGCAGCACCTTGCCCGCGTACGAGTCGACCAGGGCCTTGATCCCCCGGACGTCGTCGACCCGAGCACGCCGAATCGATATCGCCCCAGTCGCATAGTCATGCATGGCGGGAATGCTACCTTTCCCGCGCCACGCGGGTCGACGCTCCGCGACGAACGCGACGCGACCGCACACCGGCCCGCCGCGGGGCGAGGTCATCACCCGGCGTGAACCCGATCCCGGGCCGCCGCCCGCCGGTGCGCTCAGCGGACCTGCAGGCCGCTCGCCGGGCGCGGGCGCAGGGCCGCCGGACCCGGCGGCTAACCTCGGGTCATGCCAGCAGGGTCCACACCGCGCCGAGTGTCCATGGTCACTCTGGGTTGCGCGCGCAACGAAGTCGATTCCGAAGAGCTCGCGGGAACCCTGCACGAGCACGGGTGGGACCTCGTCGACGGCGCCGACTCCGCGGACGTCGTGGTCGTCAACACCTGCGGATTCGTCGAATCCGCCAAGAAGGACTCGGTGGACACGCTGCTGGCCGCCTCCGACACCGGCGCGAAGGTCGTCGCCGTCGGCTGCATGGCCGAGCGCTACGGGCAGGAGCTCGCCGAGCAGATGCCGGAAGCCGACGCGGTGCTCGGCTTCGACCACTACGGGCAGCTCGCCGAACGGCTCGACGACGTGATCGAGGGCAAGCCCCTCGCCTCGCACCAGCCGCGGGATCGCCGCACCATGCTGCCGATCACCCCGGTCGCGCGGCCCGCCGCCGCCACCGAGGTCGCCGTGCCGGGCCATGGCTGGGTGCCTTCCACCCGGGTGAGCAGGCGCAGGCTGGACAACGCGCCGGTCGCCTCGCTCAAGCTCGCCTCCGGCTGCGACCGGCGGTGCACCTTCTGCGCCATCCCCGCCTTCCGCGGTTCCTTCCTGTCCCGCAAGCCCGACGAGATCCTCGGCGAGGCGGCTTGGCTGGCCACCCAGGGCGTGCGGGAGCTGTTCCTGGTCAGCGAGAACTCCACCTCCTACGGCAAGGACCTCGCCGACCCGCGCGCGCTGGAGGCGCTGCTGCCGCGACTCGCCGGGATCGAGGGCATCGACCGGGTGCGGGTGTCCTACCTGCAACCCGCCGAGACCCGGCCCGGGCTGGTCCGCACCATCGCCACCACGCCCGGCGTCACCCCCTACTTCGACCTGTCCTTCCAGCACGCCAGCGAGACCGTGCTGCGGCGGATGCGGCGCTTCGGCTCCACCGAGTCCTTCCTCGGGCTCATCGAGCAGATCCGGGAGCTCGCGCCCGAAGCGGGCATCCGCAGCAACGTGATCGTCGGGTTCCCCGGCGAGACCGAGGAGGACTACGCGGAACTGCGCGACTTCCTCACCAGGGCCCGGCTGGACGCCGTCGGCGTGTTCGGCTACTCCGACGAGGACGGCACCGAGGCCGAGGGCTTCGACGGCAAGCTCGACGAGGACGTCATCGCCGAACGCGTCACCGAGCTGTCCGCGCTCGTCGACGAGCTCACCGACCAGCGCGCCGAAGACCGCATCGGCGAGCAGGTGCGGGTCCTGGTCGAGCGCGGCGCCGACCACGAGGACGGCTGTGCGGGCCGCGCGGAGCACCAGGGGCCCGAGGTGGACGGCGAATGCCTCGTCGTCGATCCTGGGAACGTCGTCGTCGGCGACGTGCTCCGCTGCGAAGTGGTCGGCAGCGAAGGCGTGGACCTCGTGGTCCGCCCGACCGGCGACGCCGAACGGCAACCGTCCGGGGGAACGACATGAGCGCCGACGGCGCGGCTTCGGGAGCGGCGCCCGACACCCGTCCGGTGCCGCTGCTCAACATCGCCAACGTGCTCACCGTGTCCCGGCTGCTGCTGGTCCCGGTGTTCCTGGTGGCGTTGCTGCGGGAGGACGGCCACCAGCCGCTGTGGCGCTGGGTGGCGCTGGCGGTGTTCCTCGTCGCCGCCATCACCGACCGCATCGACGGCGAGCTCGCCCGCAGGCGCGGCCTCATCACCGACTTCGGCAAGATCGCCGACCCGATCGCGGACAAGGCGCTGACCGGAGCCGCCCTGGTCGGGCTCAGCCTCGTCGGCGACCTGCCGTGGTGGGTCACGCTGTTGATCATCGCACGTGAGCTCTTCGTCACACTGCTGCGGTTCTGGGTGATCCGGCACGGCGTGATCCCGGCCAGCCGCGGCGGCAAGCTCAAGACGCTGCTGCAGGCCATCGCGATCGTCGCCTACCTGCTGCCGCTGGGTGAGCTGATCGACCCGCTGCGCTGGGTCATCATGGGCGCCGCGGTGCTGGTCACGGTCGTGACCGGGCTCGACTACGCGGTGCGGGCCTGGCGGCTGCGCGCGCTGGGCAGGCGCACCGGGGGCGCGGGCTCGTGAACGCCGCCGCCGAACTCCTCGGCCTCCTCCGCGACCGCGGGGAGACCGTCGCCACCGCCGAATCGCTCACCGCGGGCCTGCTCGCGGTCACACTCACCGACGTGCCCGGCGCCAGCGACGTGGTGCGCGGCGGGCTGATCGTCTACGCCACCGACCTCAAGGAACGGCTCGCCGGGGTGGACGCGGAACTGCTGGCCCGCGGCGGTGCCGTGCAGCCCGCCGTCGCCGAACAGCTGGCCACCGGCGCCCGCGAGCGCTGCGCCGCGACCTGGGGCGTCGGCCTCACCGGAGTCGCCGGGCCCGATCCGCAGGACGGCGCGGAACCCGGCACCGTGCACCTCGGATTCGCCGGCCCGAACGGGACGAACGTGCTGTCCACCAAGCTCGCCGGTGATCGCGCCGGAGTGCGGGCGGCGGCCGTTCGAGTGGCGTTGGAACACTTCACGACAGTGCTGCGTTGAACGTCCCGGACGTGTCCGCGCGCCCCAGCGCTGCGGAATCGTCGCCGAACCGCGCACGCGTGGTGACGCCGAGAACGTTCGCCCTCGGCGGATTGGCGGATGATCGCTCTCGCGACGGCGTTGCGATGAGTAACGTAGGGGGCGTTGACGCGTAGCGCACGATGTAAGCGACGAAGGAGGGAGGCGCGCGATGACCGTGTTGTTGCGGGAAGCAGTCGGTGAAAGGCTGCGCCGCGCCCGGACCGCTCAATCTCGTACGCTGCGAGATGTCTCGCGCGCCGCCCGGGTGAGCCTCGGCTACCTCTCGGAAGTGGAGCGGGGACGCAAGGAGGCTTCGAGCGAACTGCTGGCCTCGATCTGCGGCGCATTGGACCTGCCGCTGCCCGAACTGCTCGTCACGGTCGCGGGTGACCTCGACGGGTCGGGCACCGTGCTCACCCCGGCGATGGTCGAACAGCGCGGCGCCGCCGACTTCGACGGTGGCCGCCTGGTGCCGAGCCTGATGGGTGCCGACCTCGCCGACACCGAGCTGTCCGGTGCCGACTTCGCCGACGCCGAAACCGCGGGCGTCGAGGCGCAGCTCTCCAGCGAGGACCTCACCGAGGAGCACCGCCTGCAGCCGGTGCTCAGCCAGCGGATCAGCGCACCGGTGCGCAGTTCCGGTGGCGTGGTCGTCGCCGCCTGACATCCGTGGTCGCGCGGGGTGGTGCACCCCACCGCCCCGCGCGCGGCGGAACCTCCTCGCGCCCTCGTGCGTTGATCGGGTGGACCGCGTGGAACCGCGGCCGCGACCCGGGCGCGGGCCCGGTCGGCGGTGCTGGTTCGATCATGGCGTGACCGCTCGGGGGTCACCGGGGGAAAATCCCGGAGATCTTCGCATCCTGGTGGAACCGGACACCGCGCCCTGACACGATGGGTTCGGCGGCACCATGAGAATGGGACACGACACGGCTGGGACCGGCACGCGCCGGGCATCGGGTCGAGGTCCGCGGTCGCGACACGCGCACGGGCAGCACCGGCAGGAGAGAAGGCAGGCGGAGGAGATGGCCAATCCGTTCGTGAAGTTCTGGAAGTACCTGATGGCGTCGTTCTCGTCGAAGATCGACGAGAACGCCGATCCGAAGGTGCAGATCCAGCAGGCCATCGAGGATGCGCAGCGCCAGCACCAGGCACTCTCCCAGCAGGCGGCCTCGGTGATCGGCAACCAGCGGCAGCTCGAGATGAAGCTCAACCGCCAGCTCGGCGAAGTCGAGAAGCTGCAGTCCTCGGCCAGGCAGGCCCTGGTCATGGCTGACCAGGCGCGCGCCGAAGGCGACCCGGCCAAGGCGCAGAAGTACGAGGAGACCGCCACGCAGCTGGCCAGCCAGCTGGTCACCGCCGAACAGGGCGTGGAAGACCTCAAGACCCTGCACGACCAGTCCCTGCAGGCGGCCGAGCAGGCCAAGCAGGCGGTGGACCGCAACTCCCAGATGCTCCAGCAGAAGATCGCCGAGCGCACCAAGCTGCTCAGCCAGTTGGAGCAGGCCAAGATGCAGGAGCAGGCGTCCAACTCGCTCAAGCAGATGAGCGATCTCGCCGCCCCCGGCAACACGCCCTCGCTGGACGAGGTGCGGGACAAGATCGAGCGGCGCTACACCACCGCGCTCGGCGAGGCGGAGCTGGCGCAGAACAGCGTGCAGGGCCGGATGATGGAGGTCCAGCAGGCCTCCCTCGACGCCGCGGGCTCGAACCGGCTGGAGCAGCTGCGCGCCTCCATGGGCGGTGGCCAGCAGCAGGTCACCAGTGGCGAGCAGGCGGGCGGCCAGACCGCGGAACCGGCGACCCGGCCGCAGCAGCAGAACCCGCAGACCGGGCAAGCCTGATCGAGCCGGACGATGCCACCGCGGAAGAACGAGCTCGCGGCATGGGGCGAGGCCGCGCTGCGCGAGCTGCGCGGCCCCGTCGTCGGTGAAGTGCGCCGCAAGCTCGCGCAGTGGCGCGACCCGCGCGCGCGGCTGCTGCGCAAGCGCAAGCGGGCGAAGCAGAACGCCACCGCGGGCACCGTCGGCACCGGAGTGCTCGGCGTCGGCGCGTACGGGGCGTACGCGCCGCACGCGTTCGGCCTCCCCGTCGGCGCGGGCGCGCTGGAGACGATGCTCGACGTCGCCGCGTTCGGCGTCGGCGGAGTCGCCGTCGCCGCGGCGTTCGGCACCGTCGCCGAATGGCGGCGCTACCGGCGGCTGCTCCGGACCCCGTTGCCCGAAGCCGCCCCGGAACCGGTGGAGCTGCCGCCGAACGGCTCGCAGGCCCGGGAACCGATGCGGCTGCTGCGCGACGCCGAGCAGAGCCTGCACCAGGCGTTGACGCAGCTCGGCGGCGGCGGGTTCGAGGAAGCCACCGACGCGCGGGCCACCGCGGACCGCGCCGCGACCGCGCTGCGCGAAGTCGCCTCCCGCCTCCAGGCGGTCGAAGCGGCGTTGCCGCACGTACCCGCCACCGAGCAGGCCGACCTGCGCGCGGACGTGCGGCGGCTGCGCGCCGAACTCGACGAGGGCGTCGAGGGCTACCGCTACCTGGTCGCCGCCGCCGGGCGGGCCGTCGCCGCGAGCGGCGCCCCCGAGCAGCGCCACGCCGTGCAGGACGCCACCGACCGGCTCGCCGGGCTCGCCACCGCGCTGCACGAACTCGGCTGGGGCAGCGGAACCGCCGGATCGGCGGACCAACCTCGCACCTGAGCGGCGAAACCGCAGGTCGCGAACCCGGACGATGACTCCACGTGGCCCCGGGTGACTCATCTCTTCACCCGGATGACCCCGTTACGGGTTGATTATGTGATGCCGAATAGTAATCTTCCCAGCGTCGCTACGTTACGTGGCGGCGATCCCCGCGGGTGGGGACAGTCGGGGAGGGCGATGTGGCGTTGTGGACCGTGCACGGCAACGGTCGTCAGCTGGTCGACGACGCGGTCGTGGGGTCCGGTGAACGGCTCAGCTGGCCGTTGACCTTCGGGTTCGGGTTCCAGCACCTGATCGCCATGTTCGGCACCACGACCCTCGTCCCGCTGCTCACCGGTTTCCCCGCCTCCACCACGCTGCTGCTGTCCGGCCTCGGCACGCTGCTGTTCCTGCTCGTCACCCGCAACCGGGTGCCCGCGTACCTCGGCGCCTCGGCGGCCTTCGTCGTCCCGATGGGCGCGGCCGTCGACCACGGCGGAGCCACCCCGGGCGCGCTGCTCGGCGCGATCATGATCGTGGGCCTGGTGGTGTTCACCTTCGGGGTCGCGGTCAAAGCGCTCGGCGTGCGGCTGCTCGAATCCGCGATGCCCCCGGTGGTCACCGGGGGCATCGTGCTGATGATCGGGCTCAGCCTCGCGCCGCAGACGGTGAGCTCGTTCAGCGCGCAGCCCGTGCCCGCCGCGATCACCCTCGCCGTCGTCGTGCTCGCCACCGTGCTCAGCCGCGGCATGCTGCGGCGGCTCGCCGTGCTGCTCGGCGTGCTCGCCGGCTGGACCTGCGCCGCGCTGCTCGGCCAGGTCGACCCGGCTCGGCTGGACGCCGTCGCCCGCGCCCCCTGGTTCGGGACGCCGGAGTTCGTCACCCCGCAGATGCACCTGTCCGCGGTGCCGTTCGTGGCGCCCATGGTGCTGGTGGTGCTCGTCGAACTCGTCGGCAACGTGAAGGCCGTCGGGGCGATGAGCGGGCGCAACCTGGACGGCCAGGTCGGGGACGCGCTCATCGGCGGTGGGCTCGCCACGGCGCTCTCCGGAGCGGGCGGCGGTTCGGCGCTCAGCAGCCACGCTCCGAACGTGGGGGTGATGGCCGCGGCCCGCGTGTACTCCACCGCCGCGTGCATGATCGCCGCGGTCGCCGCCGTGGTGCTCGCGTTCTGCCCGAAGTTCGGGGCACTGCTCGGCACCATCCCGGTAGGCGTGCTCGGCGGCGCGCTGCTCGTCGTCGTGGGCGTGCTCGCGCTCGTGGGGGTGCGGATCTGGAGCGAGGCGGGCGTGGACTTCGCCGATCCGGTGAACCTCGCGGTGCTCGGGACGGCCCTCGTCGCCGGGGTCGGCGACCTGACGCTGTCGCTGGGGGCGCTGCGCTTCACCGGGCTGGTGTGGGGTTCCATCGGCATCGTGCTCGTGTACCCGGTGCTGCGGGGACTCGCCGACGCGGTCTCCGCGCGCCGGGATGCTCAGCGGCCGGGGAGGGGCTGGCAGCGGGGGCAGTGGTAGGTGACCCGCTCCGCACCGCCATCGCGGTGGACCGGGCCGCCGCAGCGCAGGCAGGTCCGGCGGCCGTACACCCAGTGGCGGGCGTCCCGGCGGAGGTCGCCCGTGGTGGACCGCTCCGGGCTCCACGCGTTGCGCAGCAGCAGGTCCCGGCACAACCGCACCGCCCGCTCCGCGTCGACCTCCGCCACCGGGGAGTGCGGGGAGCGGCGCAGCAGGAAGCACACCTCGGTCCGGTAGATGTTGCCGACACCGGCCAGCACCGACTGGTCCAGCAGCGCCGCACCGATCTCGCGCGCCGGGTCCGCGGTGAGCCGCCGCACCGCCTCCGCCGCCGACTCCGGACCCCACTCCGGTGACAGCAGGTCCGGGCCCAGGTGGCCGACCAGCGAGTCCTCGTCGGCGGTGCGCACCCAGCGCATCCCGCGCAGGTCGAACCCCACCGCGGTCCGGCCCGGTACCTCCAGCACCGCGCGCGCCCGGTGCGCCGGGCGGCGCCATCGGCCACCCGGCGAGTACAGGTGCCACGCGCCGTCCATGCCCAGGTGGCTGTGCAACGTCCGCTCACCGGTGAAGCGGATCAGCAGGTGCTTGCCGACCGGGCGCGCCTCGCGCACCACCCGGCCGCGCAGCTCGACCTCGGCCAGGCGCGGATGGCGCAGCTCGCCGCGCACCACCTCGGCCCCCGCCAGCGCCTCGTCGAGGCGCCGGCAGGTCAAGAACACCGTGTCGCCCTCCGGCATCAGGCTCCCGGCCGGGCGTCGCCGTCGAACTCGTCCAGGTCCTGATCGCCCGGGTCGTCGTCGAACGAGTCGTCCGGCAGCGGATCCCGGCGGCGGCCGGCGCGCAACGTGCGGGCCAGCAGCAGGTTGAAGCCCAGCGCCACCTCCCGGGCACCCGGCGTCCCCCACTGGTGGATCGGCATGCACGCGCCCTGCGCCTGCTGCACCGCGAGCCGGTCCGGCAGCGCCACCGGCATCACCAGCGGACCGAAGATCTCCCGCAGCTCCTCGATGCGGAACTGGTGCTCGTGCGACCGCGGCCGCACCCGGTTCACCACCACGCCCAGCGGTTGCAGGCGCGGGTTGTTCTCGGCCCGCTCCGCCTGCACCGCCTCGAACGCGCGCTGCACCCCGGACACCGCGAAGATCGTCGGCTCGGTCACCAGCAGCGCCCGGTCCGCCGCGATCAGCGCCGACCGGGTCAACCGGCCCAGCGACGGCGGGCAGTCCAGCAGCACCAGCTGGTACGGCAGCTCGCCCTCCGCGATCAACGCGTCCAGCGTCGACAGCGCCTCGGTGAGCTTCGCCAGATCGCCCCCGCCGTCGTGCGGACCGCCGTTGTGCAGCTCGGCGTCCTCCGACCCGACCAGGACGTCGACCTCCGCGCCCCACCCGCTCGGCGCCACCGCCGCGCGCAGCACCTCCGCCCGCGGATCGGACAGCACGTCGCTGAGGCCCAGCCGGGTCTCGTCCGGCTCCAGCGCGGCCGTCGCGTTGCACTGCGGATCCAGGTCCACCACCAGCGTCCGAGCGCCGCGGCGCATGGCCGCCGAAGCGAGCCCGAGCACCACGGTCGTCTTCCCGACACCGCCCTTGAGGCTGAGCACTGCCACCGTTTGCACGCCCGTAGCCTACGGAACCGGACCGATCACGTGTGCTGCTGCGCCCACCGTCCCGCCCCGCCGGTGCGTCGCCCGGTCTGACCCGCCATTACGCTGCTGGCCATGAGATCCGACGCCGTCGACCGGGTGCTGGAAGAAGAGATCACCGAAGCCCGAACGCGCCGGGACGGCCGCCCGCCCCGAGTCCTCGACGTGGGCGGCGGCAGCGGGGTGTGGGCGGTGCCGCTGGCGAGCGCGGGCTGCGAGGTGACCGTCGTCGACCCCAGTCCCAACGCGCTCGCCACCCTGCAGCGCCGCGCCGCCGACGCGGGCGTCGACCGGCTCATCACCGCGTTGCAGGGGGACACCGAGGCGCTGCACGCCTTCGCGCCGCCCGGTGGGGCGGACCTGGTGCTCGGCCACGGCCTGCTCGAATACGTCGACGACGTCGCCGGATCGCTGGCCTCGCTCACCGCGGCCACCGCGCCCGGTGGAGCGGTGTCGGTGCTCGTGTCCAACCGGTACGCCGCGGTCCTCGCCAGCGCTCTCGCCGGGCGGCCGGCCGACGCGCTGCACGTGCTCCGCGACCCGGACGGCCGGTACCGGGGCGGCGGCGACACCGTGCTGCGCCGCTTCGACGGCGACGAGCTCGCCCGGCGGATGCGCGAGGCGGGGCTCGACGTGGAACTGGTCCAGGGGCAGGGGGTCTTCACCGACCTCGTGCCGGGGTCCGTCGCCGAGGGGCAGGGTGCCGACGCGCTCGCCGAACTGGAACGCGCCGCCGCGGCCACGCCACCGCTGCGGGACGTCGCCACCCGGCTGCACGCCGTCGGACGGCTCCGCGGCTGACCCCGAAATCCCACGTCGCACCGGGGGATTGCGCCGATCGGTTGATCCGACGGGATGATGTCGGCAACCTCCGAGGCGCGACCTGACCCCTGCGGGTAGTCGTGACGTCGCCGGAACCGTATCCTCGACGGTGACGCCCCCAAGCGTTCGCCGGGTTCCCACTCCGGAGGCCTGTCCTCCGGGTTCCGGCGCCACTGAGTTACCTGTGCCGGAGGAGGAGCCATGCCACTCTCCGAGCACGAGCAGCGACTGCTCGACCAGATCGAGCGCGCGCTCTACGCCGAGGATCCGAAGTTCGTCTCCACCGTGCGTGGCGGCCGGTTGCACCGACCGTCGCGGCGGCGTCGCCTGCAAGGGATCGCCGTGTTCGTGCTGGGGTTGATCCTGCTGGTGCTCGGCGTGGTGATACCGGTCAAACCGGCCGATATCCCCGTGGTGAGCGTGGTCGGCTTCCTCGTGATGTTCGGCGGAGCAGTTCTGGTGCTGTCCGCGATGCGTGGTGGCAGCCAGGAAGCGGAATCCGAGGGGGAGGGGAGCGCAGGCCCGGCGTCCGGTGGAGACCGGAAGAAGTCCGAGCCGCGAGCGCGCGGTTCCTTCGCCCAGCGGATGGAAGAACGCTTCCGGAAGCGGTTCGAGCAGTAGTCCCGACAGGGACGGCGGAGGCCGGAGATCGTCGACCTCAGGGTCGGCGATCCGTCCTCATCACCTAGCCCGATGGTCCTTCGACCGTCGGGCTGGTTTCGTTTCCGGGGGTGTTCGGGAGCCGTCGCCGGGGCTTGGCTCCAGGCGAGGGGTCCGCAGCGGGTGGCCGGGAGCCGGGCGATCGCCGCGTCCGCTCCGGACATCGGCCTGATCACCCGGCGGATCGAGGTTCGGTCGATCAGGTTCGTGGCCTGATCCGGAGCCCTCGATCAGGGTCTCCGCTCGGTCGGGGCAGTGATCGGTCAGGGAGTGACCGGTCAGCGAAGTGGTCGGTCAGGACTCCGGCCCGATCAGGACTCCGCCCGATCGCGGCGGGCCGCCGGCAACACCGACCGCGGGACCAGGCGGTGCCGCCAGGGGAGCGGCGCACCGTCCCGCAGCGCCGCCAACGCCCGCGGGAGCGCCTCGGCGGGCGCGGCGACCCCGGTGACCACCGAGTGCCCGGCCGGGGCGTACCACTCGTGCTCCACCGCCGTCACCAGGTCGTGGATCGAGCGCGCCGCGTCCTCCGGCAGCTCCGCCGACTCGACGAGCGAGGTGGCGGTGGAGCGGACGGTGCCGGAGGCGTCCGGGCGGTGTCCGCTGCGGTCGGTGTGCTCGTCGAGCAGCTCGTCCCACGCCGCGCTCGCCGCACCGGCGGCACCCGCCCGCACCACGGCGAGCCGCCGCCTGCGGCGGAACTCGCGCAGCGCCAGCGGAGCCGCGCCCAGCGCCAGCACCGCCAGCAGCACCGCGCCCACCGCGATCCACGCGCCGGACCCGCCGGGCCGGTCCGCCTCCGGAGCGGGCGGCTGCTCCGCGTCGCCGGGGGCGGGGGTCTGCGACGGGGCCGTCGAGGGCTCCGGGGACGGCTGCTGGGACTCGCCGGGCGCCGGGGCCGGGGACGGTGCGGGCGCGGGCGGGCTCAGGTACTCCGGCAGTGCGGTGCGGCCGTCGGCCAGCGGCGTCGGGTCGAACGTCACCCAGCCGTAGCGGGGGAAGAACGCCTCCACCCACGCGTGCGCGTCGTTCGTGGTGATCACGCGCTCGTCGCCGTCCCGGTGGCCGGGGGTGAAGCCCACCGCGACCCGAGCCGGAACGCCCACCGACCGCAGCAGCACGCCCATCGACGAGGCGTACTGCTCGCAGAAGCCCCGCTTGCCGCGGAACAGGAAGTCCTCCAGCGCGTTCCCGCTCGTCGACGGCGCCGTGCTCAGGTCGTACCGGAACCCGTTGGACCGGTCCGTGAAGAACCGCTGCAGGGCCGCGGCCTTGTCGAAGTCCGTCGGGGCGTCCGCGGTGATCCGGCGGGCCAGGTCCGCGATGCGCGGCGACACCCCGCTCGCGTCCGAGTAGGCCGGGTCGACCGACGCCGGGCCGCTCGCCGCGCGCAGCTGCTGCGGCGACGGGGACGGCAGCGCCACGTCCTCCACGTAGGGCCTGCTCTCCTGCCGGACCTGGGTGAACACCACGCCGCTCGTCGGGTCGTAGTTCCACTGCAGGCCCATGCCGGTCACCCCGCGCGGCACCCCGAAGATCGGCAGCCACGGGTCGCGGTAGCCGACCGGGTCGATCCGCACCGTCGCGGACGGGCCCGCCGCCAGCGTCTCGGTGCCGTCCGGCAGCGGCAGCGGGTGCTGCCCGGCGTCCACGCCCGAGGTCAGCTTGCCCAGCTCCCAGCCGCGGCCCGGGTCGAAATGCTGCAAGGTCATGGCCCGCAGGTAGGTGGGCTGCGGCAATCCGCTCACCCGGAACAGGTCCACCGGGTCGTCCCGGTCCAGCTGCCCGCGCAGCGACGTGAACGGCCGCAAGCCGATGCCGCCGTTCGCCGAGCCGTAGCCGGTGGACGCCCCACCCGGCAGCCGGCCCTCGGTGCCGACCCCGGTGAACACCACCCCGCTCAGCACCGCCAGCACCCCGGCGGCCGCCACCAGCACCACGCCCCGGTGGTCGAACCGAGCCAGCGGCGAGGAGGCCGACGCGGCCTGCCGGTGGCTGCCCGCGCACGCCAGCAGCAGCGCGAAACCCGCCGCACCGGCCGCGAACGTCCACCACGGCAGCATGTTCGGCGCCAGCGAAGCCGGGATGGCCACCACGCACAGCAGCACCAGGCCGGCCACCGCGGGCACTCCCGCGGCCACCGCGATCACGTCCACCAGCAGCGCGACCACACCGAGGCCGAGGCACAGCAGCGCCTGCAGCGGGGGCTCCGCCGGAACCGGCGGCACGCCCTCCCTGGCCACCTGCATCGCCTGCCCCAGCAGGCCGGACAGCTCGCCGAACGCCGCCGGTCCGGGCAGGAACCCGAGCACCGCCTGCCCGGTGAACAGCGCCGAGAGCAGCACCACCAGCGCGCACAGCTGCGCGAGCACCACCAGCGGCGGCCACCAGCGCAACGTGCGGCCCAGCAGACCGACACCGGCCACCACGGCCACCGCCAGCGCCACGGGCAGCACCCAGCGCGCATCGCTCACGATCCCGGTGAACCCCGTGGACACCGCCAGCGAGGACACCGCGGCGGCCGTCGTGGCCACCGCCGTCGTGCCCGCCGGACGCACCCGGGTGCTCACGACACCACCCCCGGAGCGGCCGAGGCGACCTGGCACAACCGGCCCCACGCTCCCGCCATCGACGAGCGCGGACCGTCGACCACCACCACCGACCAGCCGGACGCGCGCAGCCGGTCCGCGGTGCGCTGCGGGGAGAAGGAACCGTCCGCGGGATCACCCGCCCACGTCCGCACGTCCAGCAGCAGCGCCAGGCTGCGCGCGCGCTCCGGGCGCAGCCGGGACAGCTCCTGCACCCCGGCGGTGCTGGTGGCGCCCAAGATCGCGATCAGCTCCTGCCCGCTGCCCGGGTCCTGCGGGCACACCAGGTCGCGCTGCGCGGACGGCCGCACCGCCGCCAGCGCGTCCAGCATCGCCGCGTCGTCGTGGCCGCCGTCGAACGGGCCGGGGCCGCCGCTGAGCGTCGCCGCGTCCTCGGTGACCAGCCGCACCTGCTGGCCGTGCGCGTGCAGGTGCGAGCAGATGCTGGCCGCCGCCGACACCGCCCACTCCAGGCTCGCCGCCGCTCCCGTGCCGCGGTGCGCCGCGGACCGCCGGTCCAGCAACACCGTCACGCCGCCGTGCCAGGGCCGTTCCTCGACGCGCACCATCAGCTCGTCCCGCTTGGCGGTGCTCTTCCAGTGCACCCGGCGGATGTCGTCGCCGTGCCGGTACTCCCGCACCATCGTGTCGTCGTCGCCGTGCCCGGCGCGCAGCCGCGTCGAACCGTCCTCCCCGGTGCCGAGGCCGGAACCGGCGGGCAGCCCGCCCAGCGGCACCACCTTCGGCACCGCGACCAGCCTGCTGCGCCCGGCGAGCTCGTGCTCGAACTCGGTGAGCCCGAACGGATCGCCGATCCGGGTCCGCAGCGGGCCGATCTGGTGGATGCCGCGCAGCCCCGGGCTCGCCGGGTACTCCAGCACCGCACCCGACCTGGGCACCGACTCCAGCCGGAACCGCGGCCGGCCGCCCAGCGCGTGCGGCACCCCGTCCTCCAGGCGCAGACCGCCCATCGGCACCGCGGACGTCCCCGTCAGGTGCAGGCGCACCGAAGCGTTCCCGCCCACCGGGACCCGGCCCGGCAGCACCTCGCGCCGCGCCCGGATGCCGTGCTTCACCCGGCCCGCCAGCAGCAGCGCCAGCAGCGGCAGCACCACGACGAACGCCGCGATCCGCAGCAGGTCCCGCTCGTCGAGCACCACCGAGCACACCGCCGCGGCCAGGCCCGCCGCCAGCAGGCAGCGACCCCGCACCGTCAGGCCGGACAGCACGCGACTACCGCCGGGGCCCGGAGTCGCCCCGCGGCACCTCGACCCGGCGCAGCAGCGAGCGCACCAGGTCGGAAGCGGAACGCCGGGTCGCGCGGGCCTCGCTGGTCAGCACCAGGCGGTGCGCCAGCACCGGCACCGCCACGTCCTGCACGTCGTCCGGCACCACGTACTCCCGGCCGGACAGCGCGGCCTGCGCGCGGGCCGCGCGCACCAGCTGCAAGGTCGACCGGGGCGAGGCGCCGAGCCGCAGCTCCGGCAGGGTGCGCGTCGCGGTGACGAGCTCGATCACGTAGCGGCGCAGCTCGGTGCTGACGTGCACGTCGCGGACCGCTCGCAGCAGCCCGCGCACCTGGTGGGCGTCGGTGACCGGCCGCAGCTGGTCCATCGGATCGCGGCCCGCGTGCTCGTCGACCATCGCGAGTTCGGCCTGCTGGTCGGGGTAGCCGATGGACACCCGCGCGGTGAACCGGTCGCGCTGCGCCTCCGGCAGCGCGTAGGTGCCTTCCATCTCGATCGGGTTCTGGGTGGCGATGACCATGAACGGCGCGTGCAGCTCGTAGGTCTCGCCGTCGACCGTGACCTGGTCCTCCTCCATGCACTCCAGCAGGGCGGATTGGGTCTTCGGGGAGGCGCGGTTGATCTCGTCGCCGACGACGATGTTCGCGAACACCGGGCCGGGCCGGAACTCGAACGCCTCCGCCTGCCGGTTGTAGAGCGAGACGCCGGTGATGTCGCTGGGCAGCAGGTCGGGGGTGAACTGGATGCGGTTCACCGTGCAGTCGATGGAGCGGGCGAGGGCCTTCGCCAGCGAGGTCTTGCCGACGCCGGGCACGTCCTCCACCAGGAGGTGGCCTTCGGCGAGCATGGTCACCAGCGCGATCCGGACCACGTCGGGCTTGCCGACGAGGACCTGCTCGACGTTGGCGGCGATGCGCTGCACGGTGCCGTGCAGCGCGGCGATCGTCGCGGGTTCGGACTCCCGCACGTACCCGCCGCTGCCGCGGGAAGCCGCGTCGGCGTGCCCGCCACCGGCGAACGCGGTGCCGGACGTGGGCATGTTGGGCGTCACGAAACCTCCAGGTGTTCGCTGAGCGCCGCGGCGGGCCGCCGTCCGCGTCGACGAGGGCCGCCGACTCCGTCGACCGGTGACGGGGGCTCGGCGATCGCGCGCTCAGGTGCCTCCGCAGTGTGCCAAACCGCAGGCGGCCGCCGTACCGGTGCCGGTGGCCTGGGGCGTTCCCCACGTTCCCCCACCGGAGCCCCCGGACGCCCCGCTCGCGGCCGGCCGGTCGGCGTTCCGGCTCGCCGGGCGGCCTGCCGGCGGGTGCGCCGGGCCCGGCTCCCCCACCCGCCCCCCACCCGGGGCGGCTTTCCTTCAGAGGGCCGCTAGCTGGGCAAACGTCCGACTCGCCGCGGCGTGTCGGACGGTGTTCCAGGTTGACGGTGGAGTGGAGTGGGGTACTGTGGCGCTCGGTGGGGCAGACGGGGGCTCCGCCCGGCTCCGGGGAGTCCGGGGTGGTCGGCAGCGCCGGTCTCCCGGCAGGACGGAGTCGTCGGACCCGGAGCGGTCCGGGAGGGGGAGGTGGACCGGGATGTTCCTCGGCACCCACAACCCCAAGCTCGACGACAAAGGGCGTTTGACGCTGCCGGCGAAGTACCGGGACGCACTGGCAGGGGGGCTGATGGTCACCAAAGGACAGGACCACTGCCTGTACGTCTTCCCGCGCGCCGAGTTCGAGCAGATGGCCCGCAAGGTCGCCGAGGCCCCGCTGACCAACGAGTCCGTCCGCGCCTACCAGCGGTACCTGTTCGCGGGCACCGACGAGCAGCGCCCGGACGGGCAGGGGCGGATCCCGATCGCGGCAGAGCTGCGCCGGTACGCGGGCCTGGAGAAGGAATGCGTGGTCATCGGCGCGATCAACCGGCTGGAGATCTGGAACTCCGAGAGCTGGCAGAGCTACCTCGACGCGCACGAGGAGAGCTACGCGCAAGCCCGGGAGGAGGTCCTGCCCGGGATCTTCTGACCGTCCCGGTGGCGTGAGGCCTCGGTCCGCTCACGTGTCCTGGTGCACCTTCCCCGGCGCCAGAACACCCGGAGCGGACTGGGACCTGGGGCCACCGGTCGCGGTGGATCTCGACGGACGGACGTCGTCCACAACGGACAGCAGTGGCCGCCGCGCTCCGGGAGCGCGGCGGTGGTGATCGGGCCGGTGCGCGCACCGGCCCGGCTCGTACCGGCGGGAGCCGGAACGGGCGGCAGGGCCCGCCGGGGAGGGCGGGGAGGACCGGGCCGGGGCGAACCCGGACCAGGACGAAGGAGCGCGGTGGCCGTGAACGGTTCGCGGGAGGGAGGGACCGCCGTGGCGGAGGACGACGTGCCGGAGGGCACCGGCGGGGGTTCCGCCCGGGACCGGCACGTGCCGGTCGCGCTGGACCGGACGCTGGAACTGCTGGCGCCCGCGCTGTCGCGCGGCCCGGCGGTCGTGGTGGACGCGACGCTCGGCATGGGCGGCCACGCCGAGGCGCTGCTGAGCGCGCACCCCGAACTCACCCTCGTCGGGCTCGACCGGGACCCGCAGGCGCTGCGGCTCGCGGGGGAGCGGCTCGCCGCCCACCGGGACCGGCTGCACCTCGTGCACGCCGTCTACGACGAGTGGGCCGACGTCCTCGACGACCTCGGGCTGCCCGCGGTGGACGGGGCGCTGTTCGACCTCGGCGTGTCCTCGTTGCAGCTCGACGAGGCCGACCGCGGGTTCGCGTACGCGCAGGACGCGCCGCTGGACATGCGGATGGACCCGGGCGCGGAGCGCACCGCGGCCGACGTGCTCAACACCTACCCGCCCGGCGAGCTGGCGCGGATCCTGCGCCAGTACGGCGAGGAGCGGTTCGCCTCGAAGATCGCGGGCGCGATCGCGCGGGAACGGGCCAAGGAACCCTTCGCGAACAGCGACCGCCTGGTCCAGCTGCTCTACGACACCGTTCCCGCGGCCAGCCGCCGCACCGGCGGGCACCCCGCCAAGCGCACCTTCCAGGCGCTGCGCATCGAGGTCAACGCCGAACTGGACGTGCTCGGCCGGGCGCTGCCCGCGGCGCTCGACTCGCTCGCGCCCGGCGGGCGGATCGTCGTGCTCGCCTACCACTCGCTGGAGGACCGCATCGTCAAGCGCGGGCTGGCCGAGCGCGCCACCTCCCGCACCCCGGTCGACCTGCCGGTGGAACTGCCCGGGCACGGACCCGAACTGCGGCTGCTCACCCGCGGCGCCGAACTCGCCGGTGAACAGGAACGCGCGGACAACCCGCGGGCCGCCTCGGTGCGGCTGCGCGCCGCCGAACGGATCAAGGAGTCGGCATGACGGCACCCGCACGCGCCAAGACCTCGGCCTCGCGCACCGGCTCCGCCGCGAAGAAGAAGGAGCCGGCGAAGCGGAAGGCGGCCTCGACCACCGCGACGGCGCCGCAGACCAAGACGCAGAAGAAGACCCCGGCGAAGGCGCGCGGCCGGTCCGCCGCCGCCGAACGCGCCTACGCGCGCCGCGAGGAGCGCCGGGACCGCACTTCCCGGGAGACCGCGGAGCGCAGGCCGCGCCGCCAGCGCCAAGCCGCCGAGCAGCGCCAGCCGCGGCAATGGCGGCTCGCCGCGGTGCGTCCGCGCGCCCGCCAGCTGCAGGCGAAGGTCGCGACCTCGCGGGTCCCGCTCGTGGTGGCCGTGATGGCGGTGCTCGGCGTCGGGCTGGTGGCGACGCTGTCGCTGTCGATCGCCGCCGTCGGCGGTTCGTACCAGCTGCAGCAGGTCGAGCAAGAGGTCACCGCGCTCAACGAGCACCGGGAACAGCTGCTGCGCGAGGTCAGCAACATCGACTCGACGCCCGCGCTGCAGCGCAAGGCCACCGAGCTCGGCATGGTGCCGCCGCCCGGGCCGCCCGCGCACCTGGTGGTGAACCCGGACGGCACCATCCGCGTCGTCGGTGAACCGCAGCAGGCCAGCGCCCCACCCGCGCCCCCGGCACCGAAGCCGCCGGCGCCCGCGGACGCCCAGCAGCCTCCCGCGGCACCGAACCCGCCCGTCGAGCAGGGCGCGCCGCAGCCGGACCCGGCGCAGCGGCAGGCAGCGACGATCCCGGCGGTGGAGGGCGACTGATGGTCCGCAGGGGGACGCGGGCCGCGGGGGGAAAGCGGACCGCGCGCACCGACGTGGCCGGTAGCGGCAGGCGGCTGCGCATCGGCCGGTTGTTACTGGTGATCGCGCTGGTGCTCACCGGCACCAAGCTGATCCTGGTGCAGGGCTTCGACGCGCAGCAGCTGTCCGCGGCCGCGGCCCGGCAGCGCACCACCAGCGACTCGATCCCCGCCGAACGCGGCTCGTTCACCGACCGCAGCGGGAACGTGCTCGCGTTCAGCAGCGAAGCGCGCCAGCTCTACGCCACGCCGCGGCGGCTCGCCGAGGAGCAGGACAAGGCGCACGCCGAGGACCCGAGCGAACCCACCTCCGACCAGTACAAGCGGGAGATCGCCCGGTTCATCACGCAGACCCTCGGCGACCGGGTCCGCGAGCAGGACGTGCTCGCCGCGCTGTTCGCCGACACGACCTACACCACCATCGGGCCGCTGATCGAACCCGCGCTCGCCCGCACGATCACCGAGAAGTACCCGCAGATCGGCCAGGAGTACCGCGCCACCCGCGAATACCCGGCGGGGGAGAACGGGGCGAACGTGCTCGGCGGCGCCCGGTGGAGCCAGGACGCGCGCAAGATCCAAGGCCGGCTCGGGCTGGAGAGCTCGCTGGACAAGCTGCTCGCCGGGACCGACGGCAAGAAGGTCTCGGACACGGCGATGGGCAGCGACCTGGTCATCCCCGGCACCGAGCGGGAGCTGGAACCGGCCATCCCCGGGTCCGACGTGGAACTCACGCTCGACTCCGACCTGCAGTACATGGTGCAGAACAAGCTGTCCGACTACGCGGGCAAGACCGGGGCGCGCAGCGCCAGCGCCGCCGTGCTCGACGCGCACACCGGCGAGGTGTACGCGCTCGCCAACGACGAGTCCTTCGACCCCAACGCGCCCGCGTGGGGCCCGGACGGGCTCGGCAACCCGGCGGTGACCAACCCGTTCGAACCCGGCTCGGTGAACAAGGTGATCACCGCGGCCGGTGCCATCGAGGACGGGCTGGTGCGCCCCGAGACCGTGCTGCAGGTGCCCGGCAAGATCAAGGTCGCGGACCGGACCGTCGGCGACGCGTGGGCGCACGGCACCATCCCGCTCACCTTCACCGGCGTGCTCGGCAAGTCGTCCAACGTGGGCACCCTGATGACCGCGCAGCGGCTCGGCGAAGACCGGTTCAACGACCTGGTGCACAAGTTCGGGCTCGGGGAGACCACCGGCATCGGGCTGCCCGGCGAGAGCGCCGGGTTCGTGCCCGCCCGGGAGGACTGGTCCGGCAGCACCTTCGCGAACCTGCCCATCGGACAGGGCCTGTCGATGACCGTGCTGCAGATGGCCGGGATGTACCAGGCCATCGCCAACGACGGCGTGCGGGTGCCGCCGCGGGTGATCGCCGCCCAGACCGGCCCGGACGGAGTCCGGGTGCCGCGGCCTCGGCCGGAGGGGGTCCGGGTCGTCAGCCCGGAGACCGCGCGCACCGTGCGGGACATGATGCGCGCCGTCGTGCAGGACGCGCCGCAGCAGCAGGGCACCGGCAAGGCCGCCGCGCTCGACGGCTACCAGATCTCCGGCAAGACCGGCACCGCGCAGCAGATCGACCCCGACTGCAAGTGCTACAGCAACGACACCTACTGGATCACCTTCACCGGGATCGTCCCCTCGGACAACCCGCGGTTCGTGGTGGCGCTGATGCTGGACGCGCCGGGCGGTGGGGCCTCCGCGGCGCCGCTGTTCCACGACGTCGCCGCCTACCTGACGCAGCGGTACAAGATCCCGCTGTCGCCGGCTCCGGCACCGGTGCAGACCCTGCAGGTCCGGTGACCTCCGGGCCGTTCCGCTGCTGCGGCACGGCCCGGCGCCCGCCCTCCCCGGGGACCGCTCACTCGGCCCGGATGTGCGCGGTCTGCACCAGCTGCGGGCCGCCCCGCGACGCCCGGCTGACCAGGGTGCCGCGGCCGGGCGGCAACCGGGTCGCGGCGACCCGGCCGATCAGCTCGCCCTCGGCCTCGTCGGCGCTGAGCAGCAGTCCCGGCGCGGCGGCCGCGCGCAACGCCACCAGCAGCGGGTCGTCCCAGTCCTCGCGGGCCCCGCTCGCCTCGCGAGCCAGCACCAGGTGCAGCCCCAGCTCGGCGGACTGCGCGACGAACTCGGCCAGCGGTGCCAGCGGGTTCTCGTCCGGCGCGGACAGCAGCTCGTAGTCGTCGACCACGACGAACAGCTCCGGTCCCGACCACCAGGACCGGTCGCGCAGCTGCTCCCGGGTCAGGTCCGGGCCGGGGCGGCGCGCGCGCAACGTCGTCACCAGCTCCCGCACCGCCGCCCGCACCTGGTCGACGTTGACCGCGTGCTCCGCCAAGTGCTCGGTGCGCAGGAAACCGAGCAGTGCGCGCCGCAGGTCCACCAGGACCACCGCCGCCTCCTGCGCGGAGTAGCGGGTGGTGATGCCGCGCAGCACCGTCCGCAGCAGCGAGGTGCGACCCGAGCCGAGCTCGCCGAACGCGTAGAAGTGCGGCTCCGCCCGGAAATCCAGGTAGACGGGGTCCATGCCCTCCTCGTTCACGCCGATCGGCACCAGCGACGGGCGCGGCTGCTGCTCCGGCGCGGGCAGCCGGTCGTACTGCAGCACCAGCGGCAGCAGCCGCACCCGCGGCGCGCGCACGCCCGGCCAGGTGTCGCGCGTCCGGGCGCGCAGCGCGGCGACCGCGGCCGCGGAGCCCTCGCCCACCGGGTGCGGCAGCGCGGTGAACATGTGCAGCTTCGACGGGTGCAGCCCGCGGCCGGGCAGGTCCGCGGGCACCCGGGCCGCGGCCTCCGGGGAGACCTCCGACTCCGCCGGATCGGCCAGCCGCAGCTCCAGCCGGGTGCCCAGCAGGTCCTTGAGCGCCGGGCGGATCTCCGACCAGCGGTCCGCGGTGACCACCACGTGCAGGCCGAACTCCCAGCCCTGCGAGGCCAGGTTCACCACGTCCCGGTCCGCGCCGTCGAACTCGCCCTGCAGCGCGGGCCACCCGTCGATGATCAGGAACACGTCGCCGTACTGGTCGTCGTCCGCGGCCCCGTCGTCGCGGCGCCGCGCCCGGTAGCCGGCCATCGAATCGATGCCGTGCTCGATGAACCGCGCCTCCCGCCAGGCCAGCAGCGAGCGCAGCTGGGCGATGGTGCGGCGCAGCACGTCCGGATCGCGCGGCCCCGACACGGCGCCCACGTGCGGCAGTTCGCGCAGGTCGTGCAGCCCGCCGCCGCCCAGGTCGAGGCAGTAGAACTGCACCTCCTGCGGGGAGTGGGTCAACGCCAGCGACAGCAGCAGCGTGCGAACCGCGACGGACTTCCCGGAGCCGGGCGCGCCGACGATCGCCACGTGCCCCGAACCGCCGGACAGGTCGACCCGCACCGTCCGCTGCTGGTGCTCGAACGGCAGGTCCAGCGTGCCGATCGGGGCGTGCAGCCGCCGCCCGCGCAGCCGCTCCGCGGGCGGCGGCAGCAGCTGCTCCAGCGCGGGCGGTCTGCGCAGCGGCGGCACCCAGATCCGCCGGGCCGCCGGACCGGTTCCGCGCATCCGCCGCACCGCGAACTGCAGCTCGCTCGGCGCGTCCGGGCGCCGATCGCCGTGCACCGGGTCCGAGACGTGCGCGGTGCGGAACCGGACCAGGCCGGTGGGGTGGCGCAGGTAGCCGTGCCCGCCGCCCGCGGGCAGCTCGGCGGCGTCCGGGGAGCCGATCGCGGCGCTCGACTCGGCGACGCTGCCGGTGCGCAGCGCGATCCGGTAGGTGAGGTCGTCCGCCAGGCCGCGCAACCCCGGTTCGGTCGCGCTCTCCCCGGCCAGCAGCAGCTGCACCTGCAACGACCGGCCCACCCGGACGATGGTCTGGAACAGCTCGGCGAGCGCCGGGCGCACCCGCAGCAGCTCGGTGAACCCGTCGACCACCACGAACAGCATCGGCAGCGGCGGCAGCGGCTGCTTCAAGCGCAGTTCGCGGTACTCCCACACGGTGCGCGTGCGGACCTCGTTGAGCCGGGTCTGCCGGTGGTGGATCTCCCCGGACAGCGCGTCGTGCAACCGGTCCACCAGTTCCGGGTCGCCGGCCAGGTCGGTGATCAGCGCCGAGACGTGCGGGGCGTCCTGGAAGTCGGCGAAGGCGGTGCCGCCGACGGCTTCGACGAGCACCACGTTGAGCTCCTCGGGGGAGTGCGTGGCCAGCAGCGACAGCACCGCGGTCCGCAGCAGCTCCGACCTGCCCGAGCCGGGGGCGCCCACGCACAGCCCGTGCGGGCCCGCGCCGCCCAGCGCCGTCTCCTTCAGGTCCAGGACCACCGTGCCGTCCTCCCCGCTGCCGAGCACCGCCCGGTAGCGCCGCGACACCGGGCCGGGCTGCCAGTCCACCGCGGGGTCGAACGCGGTGACGTCCGACCGGGCCAGCAGCGGGAACAGCCCGGGCGGTGTGCCGGGCCGGGCCGCGGCGGGCGGCGGTGCGGGCGGGAGGTCGGTTCCGGTGGAGATCGAGGCGACCAGTTCGGTGATGTCCTCGTCCGCCACGTCGTCGAGCTTCGGCTGCGCCACCTGGAACGCGCGGCCCGCGTGCAGCGCCCACCCGGTGGCGGGCAGGCTCGCGGACAGCTCGGGATCCAGCAGCGACTCGGACGGTTCCGCCAGGGACAGCTCGACCCGGCCCGGCACGAGCTCCAGCAGCTGCTCCGGCAGCTCGGACCAGCGGCGGGCGGTGACCAGCACGTGCACGCCGAACTTCAGGCCCTCGGCGATCCGCACGACCGCCGCCGCCAGTCCCGGCACCCACCCGGCGAACCAGGACCAGCCGTCGATGAACAGGAAGGTCTCGGAGTGGTCGGCGTCGGGCAGCGCGTCCGGCCGCTCCCGGCGCAGCCTGCGGTACCGGTCGATGGTGCCGATGCCGTTGGCGAACAGCTTGCGGCGCTCGTCGATCCGCGCCTCCACCTGGGCGAGCAGCTCCGCGACCGACTCCTCGGTGTGGTCGGCGGCGGACACCTGCGGGAGCGCGGCGATCCCGCCGTCCGCGTCCAGGCACTGGAACTGCAGCTGGTCGGCGCCGAAGGTCGCGGTGAGCCCGAGGACCAGGGTGTGCAGCAGCGTCGACTTGCCGGACTGGATCCGGCCCACCACGGCCACGTGCCCGCTGCCGCCGAACAGGTCCAGCCCCATCACCCGGCCGGGGCCGCGGTTCACCTCGTGGGCGCGCCCCAGGGGCACCGGCATCGTCGGCGGACCGTCCTCCGCGCGTTCATCGAGGAGTTCGCCGATCCGCAGCGGCGTCCGGCCGGGCCGCAGGAACCGGGCGCCGCGGACCCGGGAGAACATCATGTCGCCGTGCTGGGTGCCGCTGCGGGTCGGAGTCTGCCTGCCGTCTTTGGTGACCTCCTGGTGCACGAACTGGTAGAGCTCGTTGAAGGTCATGACGCCGTCGCCGTCCACGTCCGGGGCGCCGGAGGTGATCGCCTCGATGATCGCCGCGGTGAAGCGGGAACCGGGCCGCACGTCCGCGGCCGGTCTGCGCTCGTAGGAGTACTCGATCTCGTTGGTGGCGGTCATGGTGAACCGGCCGCCGCCGAAGTGCTCGACCACGTTCACCGGCTCCCCGCCCCGGTGCGCGGCGCCGTGGTTGAACACGCCGCTGTAGCAGCAGTCCAGGAAGATCGCCTTCCACCCGGCTTGGGATTCGGTGACGATGCGGTCCACGACCTGCGCGGGTACCGCCGTCGAGTACGGCAGCTGCGGCTCGGTGTCGGTGGCGGCGAAGAACAGCTGGTCGTCGTCGTTGGTGATGCCGTGCCCGGCCAGGTAGAGCAGCACCAGGTCGTCGGGGTCCTTGTTCTGGAAGAGGCTCTCCACCCGGCGCTCGATCTCCGCCTTGGTCCCGTTGAGCACGGTGTGCGCGGTGTCGAAGGCCCCGTGCTCCTGGTCGGCGAGCAGCCGCCGGAGCTCCTCGGCCTCCTCCACGGTGTGCAGGTCGCGCAGTCCCGGGGCGAAGTACTCCGAGGTGGCGACCAGCAGCGCGTACCTACCCACGGCCGGTCACCCGCGGTCCTCGGCGCGCAGCCGGTGCAGCACCGCTTCGGCCTCCACGGGCGGGGTGCCCGCTTCGATGCGCCGCAGCACGCCTTCGCAGCGCAACGTGATCGCGCGGTGCTCGCCCCGGTCGACCCAGCCGGTCAGCACGGTGGAGAGCGTGGTGATCGAACCGGTCGCCAGCGTCCCGCCGAGCACCAGTTCGGCCAGCAGCGCCCCGGTGCCGCGCCCGTCCGGCGGCGGTTCCTCCCGGAGCCGGCGCACCGCCAGGCCGCGGACGCGGCGCAGCTCGCCCTGCAGCAGGCGGGCGGCGCGGTGGAGCCGTTCGGGCGTCGCGTCCGGTGCTTCGAGCGAGAGGTGGACCTCCGGGCGGATCTCGGGCATGCGATCTCCCAGCTCAGCGGAGCAGTGATCACGACCGGTATACCAAACGACGACGATCGGTAGTGGGGTTTCGGCGCGGCGCGACCGTGGTGCGCGATCCCGGACGCGCACGGGCCGCTCGCGCCACGGCCCGTGCACGTCCGGACGGCTCAGACCGGGATGCGCGGGCCGCAGGACCCGGTTGGATCGTCGAGAACCGAAGGCGACGGCACCCGCTGCGTCGCCGCTCCGGCGGTGCTCACGGCCGCAGCCGTCCCCCGCCCGAGTCGTTCTTCCACCGATCCGCCGAAATCCGCGGAATCACCGACCTGGCAGTAGGAACGCTAAACGACGTCCGCCGGTGCGCACCACGATCCGGCGGAAGTTGCACGAGACGGACCAGTGCTCGCCAGCGAACGGCCCCGGCCGCAAGTAGGTGCTCGCGCTCGCGGGGCCGGACCGCATTTTCCAGGCGGCACGACCGGCGTCGCGCGGAACGGCCGCGGACCGGCCGAACCCGGGTTCGTCGCTGGTCAGGGAGCCTGGCCGACCGTTCGCGGGTCGGTGTCCCCGCGCCGCCGGGCCGGATCGCGCCGAGCCCCGGGGAGGCCCGCGGGAAACCGGCGCGGGGTGCGCGGACCCGGTTCTGCGCGATTCCTCGGCGCCGTCCGGACGGCGGTTCCACGCGACCGGGGCCACCCGCGCGGGCACCGGTCCCGGACGCCGGACGCGGGCCGACGCGCTCGCGCGCGAGGCGTTCTACTGGACGCCGGGCCGCTGCGCGGTGTGCTCCGAACGGCCCAGTCCGAAAACGCGGTGTGTGCAGAGGTGACCATGAGCATGACCCGTCAAGTGGTACCGGTAGCCTTGCGCGACGTGCCTTCCGCGCTCGCGACAGCCCCGCCTCGACCCGCTCTGGTCGAGCCGGTGCAGATCCACCAGCTCGCCGGGACGATCGGTGCGCGGGTCATCGACATCCCTGGTCACACCCCTGGTGAAGGGGTGGTGACCGGAGCGACCCTGCGAGCTCAGCACGTGCGCCCCGGCGATCTGTTCGCCGCCCTCCCGGGAACCCGGGTGCACGGAGCCGACTTCGCCGCCGACGCCCTCACCGCCGGCGCCACCGCCGTGCTCACCGACCAGGCCGGCGTGGACCGCGTCGCGCTGCTCGACCACCCGCGGGTGCGGGCCGGGGAAGTGGCGCTGCTGGTGCACGACGACCCGCGCGGCGTGCTCGGCTCCGCCGCCGCCCGCATCTACGGCGACCCGTCGCAGAAGCTCACCATCCTCGGCGTCACCGGCACGTCCGGGAAGACCACCACCAGCTACCTGCTGGAGTCCGCGCTGCGGGCCGCCGGGCACACCACCGGGCTGGTCGGCACCGTCGAGACCCGCATCGCCGGGGAACGCCTCGACAGCGCCTTCACCACGCCCGAGGCGCCCGATCTGCAGGCGCTGCTGGCCGTCATGGTCGAGCACGGCGTCACGCACGTGCCGATGGAGGTCTCCAGCCACGCCCTCGCGCTCGGCCGCGTCGGTGGCACCCGGTTCGCCGTCGGCGCGTTCACCAACCTCTCGCAGGACCACCTCGACTTCCACCGCGACCTGGAGGACTACTTCCAGGCGAAGGCGCTGCTGTTCGACGGCCGCTCCGAACGCGAAGTGGTGTGCGTCGACGGCGAGTGGGGCCGGCGGCTGGTCACCGAGGACACGATCACCGCGTCCACCACCGGCGACGCGAGCTGGACCGCCACCGACGTCGAGACGTTCCCGACCGGCGAGCAGCGCTTCCGCGCGCACGGTCCGGACCGGACGCTGGACGTGCGGCTGCGGCTGCCGGGGCCGTTCAACATCGCCAACGCGCTGCTGGCCGCCGGAGTGCTCACCGCCGCCGGGATCCCCGCCGACGCGATCGAACGCGGACTGGCCGAAGTGGACGTGCCCGGCCGGATGGAGCGGGTCGCCCTCGGGCAGGACTTCACCGCCGTGGTGGACTACTCGCACAAGCCCGGCGCCGTCTCCGCGGTGCTCGACGCGGCCCGCGCCCAGGTCATCAACGGGGGCGGCCGGGTGCTCGTCGTGCTCGGCTGCGGCGGTGACCGGGACGTGGCGAAGCGGCCGCTGATGGGCGAGGCGGCCGCGCGCCGCTCCGACCTGCTGGTGGTCACCGACGACAACCCGCGCAGCGAGAACGCCGCCGACATCCGCGCCGCCATGCTCGCCGGGGCGCTGGAGGTGCCCGAGGCCGAACGCGGCGAGGTCGTCGAAGCGGGCGACCGGCGCGAAGCCATCGCCGAAGCGGTGCACCGAGCCCGGGCCGGGGACGTCGTCGTGATCGCCGGCAAGGGGCACGAGACCGGCCAGGAGGTGGCCGGGGTCGTGCACCCGTTCTCGGACCGGGACGAGGTGGCGGCGGCGCTGCGGCGCAGGCTCGACACCGGCAGCGCCCGGATCGGGGACGGCAGTGGGGGAACGCAGAACACGGGGGAACCCGCGCCCCCGGCCGGTGGCCGGGGCGGCAACGAGGAGGCAAGGTGATCCGGCTCAGCCTGGCTGACATCGCGGAAGCGGTCGGCGGCAGGCTCCACCACGCGGACGGCACCGAGGTCGTGACCGGTTCCGTCGAATTCGACTCGCGCAAGATCGGGCCGGGCGGGTTGTTCGTCGCGGTCCCCGGCGAGCGCGTCGACGGGCACGACTTCGCCGCCCGCGCCGTCGCGGACGGAGCCGCCGGCGTGCTCGCCGCGCGCGAAGTGCCCACCGCGGACGGACCGATCCCGACCGTGATCGTTCCGGAGCTGTCCGAACACCACCCGAGCCGGGCCATGGCCCTAGCCGGGGACGTCGACGGCAGCGGCGCCGCAGTGCTCGCCGCCCTCGCGCGGCTGGCGCGCGCGGTGGTGGACCGGCTGCCCGAGCTCGCCGTCATCGGGGTCACCGGTTCGTCCGGCAAGACCTCGACCAAGGACCTCATCGCGCAGGTCCTCGAACCGGCGGGCCCGACCGTGGCGCCGCCCGGGTCGTTCAACAACGAGCTCGGGCACCCGTGGACCGCGCTGCGCGCCGACGAGCACACCCGGCACCTCGTGCTGGAGCTCTCCGCCCGCGGTCGCGGCCACATCGCCGCGCTCTGCGAGGTCGCCCCGCCGCGGATCGGCGCCGTGCTCAACGTCGGCAGCGCGCACCTCGGCGAGTTCGGCTCGCAGGAGGCCGTCGCGCAGACCAAGGGCGAACTCGTCGAAGCGCTGCCCGCCGCCGCCGACGGCGGGGTCGCCGTGCTCAACGCCGACGACCCGCTGGTCGCCGCGATGGCCGAGCGCACCCGGGCCCGCGTGGTCCGGGTCGGGCAGAGCCCGGCCGCCGACGTGCGCGCCGAGGACATCGAGCTCGACGAGCAGGCGCGCGCCGAGTTCACCCTGGTCACCGCCACCGGCTCCGCCCGGGTGAAGCTGCCGCTGCACGGCGAGCACCACGTCAGCAACGCGCTCACCGCCGCCGCCATCGCCGTGGAGCTCGGCGCGAGCGTCGAGGAGGCCGCCGCGCGGCTCGGCTCGGTGCGGCGCGTCTCCGCCCGGCGCATGGAGGTCACCGAGACCCCCGGCGGCGTCACCGTCATCAACGACGCCTACAACGCCAACCCCGAATCGGTGCGCGCGGCGCTCAAGACGCTCGCGTCGATGACCAGGGGCAAACCGGGCCGCGCCTGGGCGGTGCTCGGAGTCATGGGCGAACTCGGCGATGCCGAGGTCGCCGCGCACGACGAGATCGGGCGGCTCGCCGTCCGGCTCAACATCGACCGCCTCGTGGTGGTCGGTGACCAGGCACGGGCGATGCACCAGGGTGCCTCGCTGGAAGGGTCATGGGGAGAGGAGTCGGTTCTGGTGCCGGATGTCGATGCCGCTGTCGCGCTGCTGCGCGACGAGCTGCGTCCCGGTGACGTCGTGCTCGCCAAGGCGTCCAAGGTCGCCGCGCTGTGGCGCGTCGCCGAACAGCTGACCGAGCAGGTCACCGATCGATCCGCCACCGAACGAGCCGGGGGTCAAGCGTGAAGAGCATCCTCGTCGCCGCAGCGGTGGCGCTGGTCATCTCCATCCTGTTCACCCCGTACCTGATACGGATCTTCTCCAAGCAGGGCTTCGGCCAGGAGATCCGCGAAGAGGTGCAGAAGTCGCACGCCGCCAAGCGCGGCACGCCCACCATGGGCGGCATGGCGATCCTCGTCGCCATGTGGGCCGGGTACCTGATCACCCACCTCACCGTCGCGGAGGAAGGCCCCACGGTCTCCGGCCTGCTGGTGCTGGGGCTCACCACCGCGCTGGGCATCGTCGGCTTCCTCGACGACTTCATCAAGATCCGCAAGCAGCGCAACCTCGGGCTGAACAAGACCGCGAAGCTCGTCGGGCAGCTGGTCGCCGCCGTGCTGTTCGCGATCCTCGCGATGCGGTTCCCCGACGACAACGGCATCACCCCCGCTTCCGAGCACCTGTCGTTCATCCGCGACATCAGCATCGTGTCGTTCGGCGCCATCGGGTTCGTGATCTTCGCGTACGTGGCGATCAGCGGCTGGTCCAACGCGGTCAACTTCACCGACGGCATGGACGGGCTCGCGGGCGGTACCGCGGCGATGGTGCTGGCCACCTACGTGCTGATCTCGTTCTGGCAGCTGCGCTACGACTGCACCGGCGGGGGCGGCTCCGGGCCAGCCTGCTACACGGTGCGCGACCCGCTGGACATCGCGATCGTCGCCGCGGCCGCCATGTCGGCGTGCATCGGGTTCCTGTGGTGGAACGCGGCACCCGCGAAGATCTTCATGGGCGACACCGGTTCGCTCGCGCTGGGCGGTCTCGTCGCCGGGCTGAGCATGGTCACCCGCACCGAACTGCTGATGATCATCATCGGTGGGCTGTTCGTGGTGGAGGCCCTGTCCGTCGTGCTGCAGATCGTCGTGTTCCGCAGCACCCGGCGCAGGCTCTTCCGGATGGCACCGTTCCACCACCACTTCGAACTCGCCGGGTGGGCGGAAACCACGGTGATCATCAGATTCTGGGTGCTGGCCGGGATCAGCTGCCTGTTCGGCGTCGGGCTGTTCTACGCGGACTGGCTCAGCCTCTACGGCGGCTGACGATCCCGGCGGCCACGCCGCCGGCAGGAGAGGAGAGTGCGGTGACCCGAACGTTGCGGGACCGGCGGGTGCTGGTCGCGGGTGCCGGGGTGTCCGGCCGCTCGGCCGCCGAAGCGCTGCTGGCGGCCGGTGCCGAAGTCACCGTCACCGACGCGTCCGAAGAACGGCTCGCCGCGCTCGACTCCGTCCGCGCCGGCGGCGGTCGGCTCCTGCCCGGACTGCTCGAACCGCCCGCCGGGACCGACCTCGTCGTCACCAGTCCCGGCTGGCGGCCCGGCACGCCGCTGCTGGCCGCCGCCGCCACCGCGGGCATCGAGATCATCGGCGAGGTCGAACTCGCCTGGTGGCTCGACCGGGCGCGGCCCGAACCCGCCGACTGGCTCGCCGTCACCGGCACCAACGGCAAGACCACCACCGTCACCATGCTCGAATCGGTGCTGCGCGCCGCCGGGCTCGACGTCGTCGCCTGCGGGAACGTCGGGCTGCCCGTCGTCGACGCGGTGCGCGCCGGGCACCGGGTGCTCGCCGTCGAGCTGTCCAGCTTCCAGCTGCACTGGTCCCGGTCGCTGGCCGCGCAGGCCGGGGTCGTGCTCAACCTCGCCGACGACCACCTCGACTGGCACGGCACCCTCGACGCCTACGGCGCCGCGAAGGCCAAGGTGTACGCGGGCAACGTCGTCGCGGTGCACAACGCCGACGACGAGTGGTCCACCCGGCTCTCCACCGGCGCGGGGCGACCCGTGTCCTTCACCCTCGGCGCACCGGAGCCCGGCCAGCTCGGCATCGCCGGCGGCACCCTGCTCGACCGGGCCTTCGCCGACGACCCGGCCGGGGACGTGCTCGCCGACGTCGCCGACGTGCACCCCGGCGGGCCGCACAACCTCGCCAACGCGCTCGCCGCCGCCGCGCTCGCCCGCGCCCACGGCGTCCCCGCCGACGCTGTCGCCCGCGGCCTGCGCGCGTTCGAACCCGGCGCGCACCGCTCCGTCGTCGTCGCCGAAACCCGCGGCACCACCTGGGTCGACGATTCCAAGGCCACCAACCCGCACGCTGCCGACGCCGCGCTGCGCGCCCACGAGCGCGTCGTGTGGATCGCGGGCGGCCTGCTCAAGGGCGCCGACGTCGACGAACTCGTCGCGCGCAACGCCGGGCGGCTCGCCGCCGTCGTGCTCATCGGCCGCGACCGCGCCGCGTTCGCCGAAGCGCTCGCCCGACACGCCCCGCACGTGCCCGTCGAGCAGGTCTCGGCGGGGGACGATGCGGGCATGTCCCAGGCCGTCACCAGGGCCGCCGCGCACGCCGCACCCGGCACCGCGGTGCTGCTCGCCCCCGCCGCCGCGTCCATGGACATGTTCACCGACTACGCGCACCGGGGGCGGGCCTTCGCCGACGCCGTGCGGGCGCTGCCCGCCACCGCCCCCACCACCGGCGGGTGATCGCGGTGACCACCTCCGCAGCGACCGCGCGCCGGCCCCGCCGCACCCGCAAGCCCACCGGGCTCGCGGCCATCACCACCCCGCTGACCGCGTGGCTCACCCGGCCGCTCGCCTCGTTCCACCTGCTGCTCGCCGTGTTCGGCCTGCTCACCGTGTTCGGGCTCGTCATGGTGCTGTCGGCGTCCAGCGTGGACTCGTTCACCAGCGCCGGGTCCTCCTACGACATCTTCATCCGGCAGGTCATCTACTGCGGCGCCGGACTCGTGCTGTTCTACGGGGCGCTGCGGCTGCCGGTGCGGCAGATGCGCAAGCACAGCCTCACCGTCTTCGGCGGCTGCCTGCTGCTGCTCCTGCTCGTGCTCACCCCGCTGGGCAGCGTCCGCAACGGCGCGCAGAGCTGGTTCGTGCTCGGCGGGATCTCCTTCCAGCCCGTCGAGTTCGCCAAGATCTCCTTCGCGCTGTGGGGCGCGCACGTGCTCGTCACCAAGCGCGGGCTGCTCGCCCAGTACCGGCACCTGCTGGTGCCGGTGGTGCCCGCGGCGATGCTGATGTTCGCGCTCGTCATGCTGCAGCCCGACCTCGGCTCCACCATCACGCTGTTCATCGTGCTGCTCGCCCTGATGTGGTTCGCCGGGGCGCCGCTGCGGTTGTTCGGCGTCTCCGTGCTCGGCGCCATCACCGCCGCCGTCGTCCTCGCGATGGTCGCGCAGTACCGGATGGACCGGATCACCACGTTCCTCGACCCCGCCTCCGATCCCACCGGCCGCGGCTACCACGCCCGGCAGGCGCTGTTCGCGCTCGCCGACGGCGGGCTGTTCGGCCGCGGGCTCGGCCAGGGCTGGTCCAAGTGGCAGTACCTGCCCAACGCGCACAACGACTTCATCTTCGCCGTCATCGGCGAGGAGCTCGGGTTCGTCGGCTGCGTCATCGTGCTCGTCCTGTTCGGCACCACCGCCTACGTCGGGATGCGCATCGCCGCCCGCAACACCGACCCGTGGATCAGGCTCGTCGCCGCGACGCTCACCGCCTGGCTCGTCGGGCAGGCCGCGATCAACGTCGGCTACGTCGTCGGCCTGCTGCCCATCACCGGGCTGCCGCTGCCGCTGATCTCCTCCGGCGGCTCGTCCGTGGTGACCAGCATGCTGGTGTTCGGGCTGCTGGCGAACTTCGCCCGGCACGAGCCGGAAGCGATCGCCGCGCTACGGTCGCTGGGGCCGGGCCGCGTCGGGAAGCTGCTGCGCCTGTCCACGCCCGAGCCCTACCGCCCACCGGCGAAACGCCGCCCGGCGCGCACCGCGCCCACCAGCCGCCCCGGAGCGCGCAGCGCAGGGGCCCAGCCGACCCGCCGGGGATCACCGGACGCGCGGAACCGCACCGCGGCCCGCGGCAAGACCGGATCCCGGGCACAGACACGAGGAGGACACCGTTGAGCGGGCAGCACCCGGCCCCCGGACACCCCGCCCGGCGCGGCCTGTCGGTCGTCGTCGCAGGCGGCGGCACCGCCGGACACATCGAGCCGGCCCTCGCCCTGGCCGACGCCGTGCGCAGGATGCGCCCGGACGCGCGCATCACCGCGCTCGGCACCGAACGCGGACTGGAGAACCGGTTGGTGCCCGCACGCGGCTACCCGCTGGAACTGGTGCCGCCGGTGCCGATGCCGCGCAAGCCCAGCACCGAACTGCTGCGGCTGCCGCTGAAGGTGCGCGACTCGGTGCGCAAGACCAAGGACGTGCTCGAACGCGTCCAAGCCGACGTCGTCGTCGGGTTCGGCGGCTACGTGTCGCTGCCCGCCTACCTCGCCGCGCGCGGGCGCACCCCCATCGTCGTGCACGAGGCCAACGCCCGGGCGGGCATGGCGAACAAGGTCGGCGCCCGGTTCGCCGAGCGCGTCCTCGCCGCCACCCCCGACAGCGGGCTCGCCGGGGCCCGGCCCATCGGCATCCCGCTGCGCGAATCCATCACCAGCCTCGACCGCGCCGCGCTGCGCATGCAGGCCCGGCAGTTCTTCGGGCTGCACCCGCACGCGCCGACCATCCTCGTGTTCGGCGGATCGCAAGGCGCCCAGACGCTCAACACCGCGTTCTCCGGGGCCGCGCAGGCGCTCGGGCGCGCGGGCATCGGCGTGCTGCACGCGCACGGGCCGAAGAACACCCTCGCCGTGCAGCAGGTCCCCGGCGCCCCCGTCTACAACGCGGTGCCGTACCTGGAGCGGATGGACCTCGCCTACGCCGCCGCCGACCTCGTGGTCTGCCGCTCCGGCGCCATGACCGTCGCCGAGGTGTCCGCCGTCGGGCTGCCCGCCGTGTTCGTCCCGCTGCCGCACGGCAACGGCGAGCAGGCCCTCAACGCGCAGCCCGTCGTCTCCGCGGGCGGTGCCCTGCTCGTCGCCGACGAGGACATGACGCCGGACAAGGTCATCAACGAGGTCCTGCCCCTCGGCCGCGACCCGCAACGGCTGCACATGATGAGCCGTGCCACGCTGGGAACCGGACACCGGGAAGCCGACCAGGTGCTGGCCCGGATCGTGGTGGAGGTGGCGGGCCGGTGACCGAAGCGCAGACCGCGGAACGCAGCGGCACCGACGACCTGCTGTCCCGCGTCCACCTCGTCGGCATCGGCGGCGCGGGCATGAGCGGCATCGCCCGCATCCTGCTCGCCCGCGACCGGCAGGTCTCCGGTTCCGATGCCCGCGACTCCCGCACCGTGCTCGCCCTGCGCGCCCAAGGCGCGCACGTCGCGCTCGGGCACCGCGGCGAGAACCTCGACCAGCTCGACCAGGACCCCACCGCCATCGTGGTGTCCACCGCGATCCGGCCGGACAACCCGGAACTCGTCGAGGCCCAGCGCCGCGGCGTCGCCGTGCTGCGCCGCGCCGAAGCGCTCGCCGCGCTCATGGCCGAGCACCGGGTCGCCTGCGTCGCGGGCACGCACGGCAAGACCTCGACGACCTCGATGCTCACCGTCGCGCTGCAGCACTGCCGGCTCGACCCGTCGTTCGCCATCGGCGGCGACCTCAACGAGTCCGGCGCCAACGCGCACCACGGCGAGGGCGGCGTGTTCGTCGCCGAGGCCGACGAGAGCGACGGATCGTTCCTCGTGTTCGCGCCCTCGGTCGCCGTCGTCACCAACGTCGAACCCGACCACCTCGACCACCACGGCACCCCCGAGGCCTACACCGAGGTCTTCGACGAGTTCGTCCGCCGCATCGAGCCGGGCGGCGTGCTCATCGTCAACGCCGACGACCCCGGATCCGCCCGGCTCGCCGGGCAGGCCGCCGCCGGCGGGCTCCGCGTCCGCCGCTACGGGCACACGGCGGGCGGGCCCGGCGACGCGCGCATCGTCGACTACCGGCCCGAGCACGGGGCCGGTGTCGCCGTCGTCGAGCTCGACGGGCAGCGGATCGACGTGCAGGTCTCGGTGCCGGGCGAGCACATGGCGGGCAACGCCGTCGCCGCGCTGCTCGCCGGGCTGGAGCTCGGGGCACCGCTGGACGAACTGCTCGACGGGCTCGCCGCGTTCGGCGGCGTGCGCCGCCGCTTCGAGTTCAAGGGCCAGGCCGGCGGGGTGCTCGTCTACGACGACTACGCCCACCACCCCACCGAGGTCGACGCGCAGCTGCGCGCGGCCCGGCCCGTGGTCGGCGACGGCAGGCTCATCGTGGTGTTCCAGCCGCACCTGTTCTCCCGCACCGCCGCGTTCGCCGCCGAGTTCGCCACCGCGCTGGGGCTCGCCGACGAGATCGTGGTGCTCGACGTCTACGGCGCGCGGGAGGACCCGCAGCCCGGCGTCACCGGGGCGCTCATCGCCGACCAGATCCCGGGATCGGCGGACCGGGTGCGCTTCGAGCCGTCGCTGACCGACGCGGCACCGCTCGTGGCCGGGCTCGCCGCGCCGGGGGACCTGGTGCTCACCATGGGCGCCGGTGACGTCACCATGCTCGGGCCGGAGATCCTCGGGGAGCTCGAACGGGCCGCGGGTACCGGAGGTGCGGCGGAGTGAGCGCGGCAGGGCGGTCGTCGAACCGGCCGGGGGTGCGCAGCACTCGCGGCCGGCCGGTGCGCGGCGGGATCCAGCGGTCCCCGCGCCGCTGGCTGCTGCCGGTGGCGATGTCCGTGGTGACCGTCCTGGTGCTCGCCCTCTACTACAGCCCGATCCTCGGCGTGCGGTCCGTGCAGGTCGACGGGCTCGCCGCCGTGCCGGAGCGGACCGTGCTGGACACGGCGGGCATCGAGCTCGGCAACCCGATGCTGCAGGTCGACTCCGAGGCCATCCGGTCCCGGCTGGGCGCGGTCCCGGAGATCGCCGATTCGGAGGTCCACCTGCAGTGGCCCTCCACGGTGCGGCTGGAGATCACCGAACGCGTCGCCGTGGCCTACGTGCCCGCCGACGGACCTGGTGAGAGCGGGGTGCGGTTGATCGACGCGGCGGGCGTGCCGTTCCGCACCGTGCCCCGCCCGCCCGCCGGGCTCGCCCAGCTGCGGCTCGGCGACGACCGGGCCGACGGCGTGCGGACCGCGATGATCGCGCTCACCGCGCTGCCCGCCGACCTGCGGGCGCAGGTCACCGAGGTCCGCGCCGAACGGCCGCAGAACCTGTTCCTGGTGCTGGCGGGGGGCAGGCAGGTGCACTGGGGCGAGAGCACGGCCGCGGACCGGAAGGCCGCGATCCTGGTGCCGCTGCTGACCCGCTCCGGGCAGGTCTACGACGTGACGAGCCCGGATCTGCCGACCGTGGCGTGATCGCCCGGCTGCCGGGGTGGCGCCGTGATGGGGTCGGCTGCGGCGGTGCCGGGCGTGCCTTCGCCGGGCAGGTCGTTCGGCGGGTTCGCCGTTGTCCGGCGAAGGTGGAGCCGATGACGGCCATCCGGGTGCGGTGATCACTCTAATGGCGGTCGACCATTGGGAAGAGCGAATCCGTCCGATCGCGGATTTCCCCCGCGACGTGGTCGTGCGCACGCCTGGAATTCGAGTGATCGCGGAATAAGACAACAGGAATATCATCTTCGGCGACTTTGCCGAGCACGCTCCGTGGCCGCTGTCCGACTTTCAGGTGGAAAAACGCGTGACGGCCATTCAATTCGACCGAATTGACCGGCCGGATCGATAACGTTTCCCCATCCGATCAGATCGGAGCGAGGAGGCGAAGTGACCGACGGTGCAGGGCCGGTGCGAGGCGGTGGTGGCTCGCTGGAGGCCGTTTCCGCGCAGCTGGCCGGAATCTCGGCCCAGAACGAGCAGCTCCGCGCGCAAGTGGCGTCCGGTCGGCTCACGATCGACCCGGAAGCGGCGGAGAAGGCGGCGCAGGCTTATGAGCGGGCGCAGCGGCGAGTGCAGCGGCTCAGCCGAAACACCGATCTGCTGCTCAAGGTGCAAGGGCTCGGGGAATACCACTCGGCTGTGCAGCTATCCCGAAAATTCGAAGCCAAAGCCGATGACGGTTCGTCCGGAGCAGTCGCACTGCTCGGGAGATTGAGCGATGAGCTGAAGGAGAAGGCCGAGCTCTTCCGGCAGGCCGCCAAGGATTACACGGCGACCGACGACGCGATCGCGCAAGATCTGATGCGAGGTGAGGGATGAACGCGATCCCGCGCAAGGCAGGGTTGGCGCTGCTCGCGGTCGGGATGCTGGCATCCGTTTCCGGATGTGCGCTGGATTCCCGAGCCGACGGCGAGTCCGCCGTGGAGGAACCGGTGCGGACCGTCGGGTTGGCGAAGGTCGATCCCTGCACGATGCTCACGGAACAGGAACTCGCCGCACGTGGTGGTCGGCCGCCCGGCTATCCGAACAACGACATCGCGGCGGAACCGGGCTGCGACTTCGACGGAGATCCGTTCGGGTACAGCTTCTACAAGAACCAGGAGATGACCGTCGAACGCTACGGCGAGCGGGACGTCTGGTCGCGGTTCGAACGAAGCGAGCTCGACGGCAGACCGGCCGCGATCACGGTCGTCCGAGGCTCGGCCTCAGCGCGGATCTGCTCCACGATGTTCGACGCCGGGGGTGGCGTGATCACCGTGACGGCCCAGGAGACCGACGACGAAGGTCGCGACGAGTGCGCCGAGTCCTGGCAGGTGGCCGAGCTGATCGCGGCGAAGAGCCCGCGCTGATCGCCGGCGCACACGTGCAGCCCCCGCCGGCGACACCGGCGGGCGGCTGCGAACCGGGGGGATGAATGGGATTCGGGGACTGGGCGGAGCGCGTCGCGGAGACGGCGCACGACGCCGGGGCGTCCTGGCTGGGCTACGAGACGACGGCGCAACGCGAGGCGCGGGAACGCGCGGAGGCGGCCGAGCAGTCCGGGGAACGGCGGCGCGACGTGCTGGCCGACCGCAACGACCAGCTGCACGCGGGCGGCGAGTTCGACCCGCCGTCGATCACCGAGCGGGAGAACTGGCAGTCCTACAGCCACCACGAGCTGTACGAGACGAACGAGCGCTCGCTGGACCCGGCGAAGGCGCAGGAGGTCGCGGAAGCGTGGCGGCGCATCGGCACCGCTCTCGCCGAGATCGGCCCGGACCTGGACCGCGAGGCTAGCGGCGCCATCGCGGGCGGGTGGGAGGGCGAAGCGGCCGACGTCGCCACCGCCTCCGCCGAACCGCTCGTGCAGTGGATGTCCGACGGCGGCCAGGCGTTCCAGTTGACCGGGAACAAGGTCGAGCAGGCCGGTTCGGCCGCCGGCCAGGTGAAGGCGATGGTGTCCGCACCGCAGGACTACAGCATCGGCCGCACCCTCGCCGCGGGCATTCCCGGCGGATTCGTCGGCGGCGGCGTGGACGCGCTCGCGCAGATGCGCGAACGGCAGGAGGCGGAACGCGCCGCGCAGGAGACGATGCAGCGCGTCCTCACCCCGACCTACGACGACGTGGACCGGACAGTCCCGGTGTACCCGGGCCTGGACGGGACGCCGCTGCCGCCACCGCCGCCCGCCGAGCCCCCACCGGTCGCCCCGCCACCACCGCCGGTGGACCCGCAGGACCGCGGCCGAAGCGGCGGAAGTTCCGGTGCTGAACGGCCCGGCCACGACCGCAGCGGCGGAGCCGACCGGCCCGGCACCGGGAGCCCGGACGGCCCGGCCGGCTCCGATCCGTCGTGGGTGCCGGACCAGCGCCCCGACGGCACCCCGGAACGAGTACCGCCCGGCGGGCAGCGCGTCCCGCCACCGGTCCTGCCCGGCCCGGTCCCGCTGCCCGGCGGCGGACTTCCCGGCGGTCCCGGTGGCGGCCCCGGGGACCGCGGCGGTGGTCGTGGTGCCGGCGCTCCCGCGCTCGGCGGACCCGGCGCAGGAGGCCGGAGCACCGGCGGCCCGGGCGGCAGACCCGGCGGCGGAACTCCCGGCACCCGCGCGGGCGGCACCGGCGACCAGCCCGGCCCCGGCGGACGGGCCGGCGTCGGAGCAGGTTCCGGCGCGGGCGCCCGCGGCATCCCGGCAGGCGGCCCGGCCGCCGCCACCAGCGGTGCGCGCGGTGGTGCCGGGGGAGCGGGCGCGGCCCGCCGCGGCGAAGGCGGCGAGGACTACGAGCACGAGCGGCCCGGCTGGCTGGAGGAGCAGGACGACGTGTGGATGGAGGGCATGCCGAAGACCGCCCCACCGGTCTTCGGTGAGTGATCTCGGTGGGGCGCCTTGGGAGTGTGTCGGGTGGCGGAACCTCAGCTGCCTTCTCGCTGCGGGATCTTTTTCCCTCGTGGCTCCGCCACGAGGGAAAAAGCTGTCCTCGCGAGAAGGCAGCTGAGAACCCGCGGGTGGTTCTGCTGCGTGCGTGGTCGTTGGCTCAGCGGCTTCGCCGCTGACAGGACACGCACACGAACCGCCGGGCGGGTTCAACGACTGTCGGTCTGCGAGATCGGTTTCATCGGTGGCTTCGCCGTGGGCGGGAGCGCGGTCCTCGTGAGGACTGCGGTCAGCACCGGTGGCGGTGTGGGTGGCTTGGTGGTCGTTGGCTGCGGCTTTGCTGCGGGCGGGGGAGATGGCTGGTGGTGCGGGGTTGTGCGTTTTTTGCGATCGGGGTTTCGGATAGGGGGAACGAGATGGGATTGGTGGGGCGGTGGCGGTTGGCGCCGTTGCACTCGTACCTGGTGCGCCGCTACCTGGGGGTGGATGATCTGGCGCTGCCGCTGGAAGGGGCGGCTTTCGGACGCACGCGGCGGCAGCTCCGCGAGCTGGCGCGCCGGGAGGCCCCCGCGATGCACCGGGCCGGGCTCCTGGTGGACGACGAAGCACCGGTGGAGCTGGCCGAGGCGCTGCGGGTGCTCGCGGGGCCGCAGCTGTGGGTCGACTCGTTGTGGTGCCCGGAGTTCGGCGGTGAGGCCGCGTGGCGCTCGGTGGCCGCGCTCACCGGCCGCGATCGGGTGGTGCTCGGCGTGCAGGAACCGGGGGAGGGCGCGCGGTACGGCGGGGCGCTGACCGTGGAGCTGCACCAGCGGGCGGCGCTGTCGGAGGTGCTGCTGGCGACGCTGCCGCCCGCGCCGCCCGGTACCCGCGGCCGGGTGCGGGTTCCGGAGAGCTCGCTGCGGTCCGGACCGGAGGAGCTCGCCACCGGGTTCCTGCAGCACGTGGCGCCGGTGCGCGGCAGCAGCGGCGACCGGCTGGTCGAGCAGTACCGGAGCATCGGTTCCGGCCCGCACCTGCGGGCGGGACAGTTCGCCGCGTCCGCGCGCGATCCGCGCGGTGCGCGGCGGCGTTCGGCGGTGGTGCGCTGGTTCGACAACGCCGCCCCCGACGGCCGCTACCTGGATCACGCGGAGCGGGGCGGCGCGGGCGAACGGGTGCACGCCCTCACTCCGGCGGACGTGCGGGAGGTCCGCATCCGGTTGGAGGCGCTGGTCGACTCGGTGCGCTGACCCCGGCAGCGCCCCCACCAATGGCGCATTGACCGTCTTCGATCGCCGGGAATAGCGTTCGGCAATCGATTTCTGGGGGAATCAGATGCGCGACGTGCCCGCGATCAGCCGCCGGACCGCCCTCGGGGCGGGTGCGGTGCTGCTCGCGGGTGCCGCCGGGTGCGCCCCGGCGCGGGATCCGCGCGAGATCAGCCTGTGGAACTTCTACGGGCCGGGCGGGCAGAACAAGAGCCAGAGCGACTGGATCAGCAGGCTCGCCGCGGAGTGGAACGCCACGCACGAGGTGCGGGTGCGGCTGCGGTACGTGCCGAACAAGGACTACAAGGCCGGGCCGACCTTGCAGACCTCGTTCAGCGCCGGTGCCGGGCCGGACGTGTTCCTGCTGAGCCCCGGCGATTTCCTGCGCTACTACAACGGGGGCGCGCTGGCCGACCTCACCCCGCACCTCGAACCGGGCGTGCGGGAGGACTTCTTGCCGGAGGTGCTGGCGACGCGGCTGGTCGACGACCGGGTGTACGGGCTGCCGATGGAGATCGAACCGCTGGCGCTGTTCTACAGCGAGGACGCGTTCGAGCGGGCGGGGCTCGCGGAAGGCGACCTGCCGGGGACGTGGGACGAGCTGCTGGGCCTGGCGGAGCGCCTGACCACCCCGGACCGGTTCGGGATGCTGTTCGAGACGAACCCGGGCTACTACCAGAACTTCACCTGGTACCCGTGGCTGTGGATGGCCGGTGGCGACGTGTTCACCCCGGACCTGCGGCGCAGCGCGTTCGACTCGCCGGCCGCGCACCGGGCGATGCGGCTGTGGCAGGACGCGGTGCGCTCCGGTGCCGCTCCGCGCCGGGTGCGCGGCGAGGGCGGCAACGACACGATCTCGAACCTGGCGCAGGGCTACTGCGCGATGCAGCAGCTGGGGATCTGGGGCATCGCCGAGATCGCCGAGCAGGCGCCCGGTTTCCGCTACGGCGTCACGCCGATGCCCGCGCCGCCGGGCGGCACCGCCACCACGGCGCTGGGCAGCTGGGCGATGGTCGCGAACGCCTACGGCGCCAACCCGGAGGCCGCGGCCGAGTTCGTGGCGTGGGCGCTCGGTTCGTCCGACCCGGCGGGGGTGGAGCGGATGCGGCAGTGGAACACCGTGGCGAAGACGGGGATCCCGCCCCGGCGTTCGGTGCGCCGCGCCGCCGAAGCCCAGGGCGCCTTCGACGACGGTCCGATGCGGGTGTTCGCCGACCAGGTGATGGCGCAGGCGCGTCCGGAACCCCGCTACCCGCCGGAGGTGTACCGCGCGATCTCCGACGCGCTGCAGTCCTGCCAGCTCGACGGGGCCGACCCGGCCGAGGCCGCCGGGGCGGCGTCCGAGCAGATCGACACGTTCCTGGCGGGCTACGACGGGGCGGCGATCCAATGAGCGCCCGGCGTTCCGACGGCCGGGCCGCGCTCGGCTTCCTCGCCCCGGACGCGGTGGGGCTGCTGGTGTTCGTGGCGGTGCCGACGGTGCTGGCGCTGGTGGTCGGATTGTTCGAAGTGGACGGTTTCGGCAACGTCGGGTGGGCGGGGCTGGACAACTTCCGGTTGATGGCGGGGGACGGGCTGCTGTGGCGCAGCTTCGGCATCACCGCGCTGTACGCGGGACTGTTCGTGCCGCTGGTGTTCGCGTGCGGGCTGGCGCTGGCGCTGCTGGTGCGGGACCACTTCCCGGGCGTGGGGGCGGTGCGCGCGGCGCTGTTCCTGCCGAACGCGGTGAGCCTGGTGGTGATCGGGCTGCTCTGGCAGTTCCTGCTCACCGACAAGACGGGCCTGGTGAGCCGGGTGCTCGCGGTGTTCGGCCTGGACGGGGTCTCGTGGCTGGGCGATCCGGACCTGGCGCTGGTCACGTTGGTGCTGATCAGCGTGTGGTTCCTGATGGGCTACCAGATGCTGATCTTCCTCGGCGGGTTGAACGACATCCCCGGGGACCTCTACGACGCGGCCACTGTGGACGGTGCGGGCGCGTGGCACCGGTTCCGGCACGTGACCTGGCCGATGCTGCGGCCGACGAGCTTCTTCGTGCTGGTCACGTCGACGGTGAACGCGGTGGCCGGGTTGCAGGCGTTCGACCTGGTCTTCGTGACCACCTCGGGCGGCCCGGCGAACGCGACGTCCACCGTCGTGTACTACGCCTACCAGCAGGCGTTCCAGTTCGGCCGGTTCGGCTACGCGGCGGCGATCTGCGCGCTGCTGGTGCTGCTGCTGGGCGCCATCACCGGGGTGCTGTTCGCCGCGACCCGAGGAGGCCGGTTCGATGCGTAGCGGGATCCGCGGGCGGGCGCTGCTGGCGTACCTGGTGGCGCTGGTGACGATCGCGCCGCTGCTGTGGCTGCTGCTGACGGCGTTCCGGCCGGCGGCGGAGCTGTTCTCGGTGGGCTGGCCGAGCGCGTTGACGCTGGACAACGTGGGGTACGTGCTGACCGAGGTGCCGTTCCTGCGCTACCTCGCGAACAGCGCGTTCATCTCGGTGGTGGTGACGGCGCTGGCGCTGCTGGTGCACTCGATGGCCGCCTACGCCCTGGCGCGGATGCACTTCCGCGGGCGGGGGATCGCGTTCGCCGCGGTGATCGCGACGTTGCTGATCTCGCTGCCGGTGATCCTGGTGCCGCTGTTCCTGGTGGTCCGGACGCTCGGCATGGTCGACACGTACGCGGGGCTGATCGTGCCGGGCGTGTTCAACGCGTTCGGGATCTTCCTGCTGCGGCAGTTCTACCTGGGGGTGCCGCGGGAGCTGGAGGACGCGGCGCAGCTGGACGGCTGCGGGCACTGGCGCACCTACTGGCACGTGGTGCTGCCGCTGAGCAGGCCGATGCTGGCCGCGCTGGCGGTGCTGTTCTTCCTCGCCAACTGGAACTCGTTCCTGTGGCCGCTGGCGGTGGCCCAGGACGAGTCGTTGCGGGTGGTGCAGGTCGGCATCGCCTCGTTGCAGGGGCAGTACGCCTCCAAGCAGCAGTACGTGATCGCGGCGGCGCTGCTGGCCGCGATCCCGACGGTGCTGGTGTTCCTGCTGGGGCAGCGCAAGCTCATCTCCTCGCTGAAGACCACCGGGCTGAAGTGACCGGGCTCTGTCGGGGGCCGGGCGTAGCGTCCTCGGCACCGGCGGAGGGGGAGCGATGCGGGCGGCGCGGTTGATCTCGTTGGTGCTGCTGCTGCAGAACCGGGGCGCGGCGACGGGCCCCGAGCTGGCCGCGGAGCTGGAGGTCACCGAACGCACCGTCGCCCGCGACGTGCAGGCGTTGGCGGAGGCGGGCGTGCCGGTCTACGCGGAACGCGGCCGCAACGGCGGCTACCGGCTGCTCGGCGGCTACCGCACCCGGCTCACCGGGCTGCACCGGGCGGAGGCCGAGGCGCTGCTGCTGGCCGGAATTCCCGGTCCGGCGGCCGAGATGGGGCTGACCGAGGCCGTCGGCAGCGCCCGCCGCAAGATCTCCGCCGCGCTCGCGCCGGGGCACCGGGACGCGCCGGACCGGGTCGCGCGGCGCTTCCACCTGGACGCGCCCGGCTGGTTCCGGGAGACCGAGACGCCGCCGCTGCTGCCGGAGCTCGCCGACGCGGTGTGGCAGGACCGCGCGGTGCGGGCCACCTACCGCCGCCGGGACCGGGAGGTGCACCGCGAGATCGAGCCGCACGGCCTGGTGCTCAAGGCGGGTGCCTGGTACCTGGCGGGGCGCTGCGGCGGCCGGTTCCTGGTGTACCGCGTGGACCGGTTCCGATCGGTGGAGGTGGGCGGTCCGTTCGAGCGGGACGCCGAGTTCGCGCTGCCGGAGTTCTGGGCGCGGCGCGGCGCCGAGTTCGAGCGCGCCCTGCTGCGCGCGGAGATCACCGTCCGGATCGCTCCCGACGCGCTCGCGGCCCTGCACGCCCAGGTCGGCGGCCCGGCCGCGGCGGACGCGCGCGCCGCGGCCGGGGAACCGGACGAGCAGGGCTGGGTGACGACGACCCTGCCCGTCGAGTCCCTGGAGGTCGCGCAGGCGCAGCTGCTCGGGCTCGGCGCGCGGGTCCAGGTGCTGGCCCCGGCGGAGCTGGCCGAGCGGATGGCGCGGACCGCCGCCGAGCTCACCGAGCTGTACCGGTCGGCGGATCAGCGGTACCCGGTGGTGTCCTCCGGCGCCCCCGCTTCGACGACTTCGGCGATGTAGCGCCACGAGTCCGGTCGCGAACCGTCCAGGTCGGTGAACCCGTAGTGCTCCGCGAGCTCGAAGCTGGACACGGTGCGCCCGGCCCAGCGGGACACCTCCGGGTCGGCCGCCAGCGCCGCGACCCCGCGACCGACGAAGTGCGGCGATTCCGAGATCGAGAAGTGCGGTTCGGTGGCCTCGCGCCAGTTCTGCTCGGTGACGCCGAAGTGGTCGAGCATCATCTCCGAGCGCAGCCAGCCCGGGGTGATCGCGAGCGCGGTCCCGCCGTGGGGGCGCAGCTCCTCGGACTGGGCGAACGCCAGCCGGCTCGCGGCGATCTTCGTCACATCGAAGAACGCGCCGCAGTCCGCCCGGTAGCGCCGGTTGTACTCGGTGGTGCCGTCGGTCAGCTCCACCACCAGCCCGCCCGGGGTGCGGGACAGCAGCGCGAGCGCGAAGTGGCTGGTGATCAGGTGCGCTTCGATGCCGGTCCGGAGCCTGCGCAGGCCCAGGTCCAGCGAGTGCTCCCACACCGGTTTGTGCCAGTCCATCAGGTGCTCGCCGCCCATGTCGTTGACCAGCAGGTCCAGCCGGCCGCGCTCCCGCTCGATCCGCGCGACCAGGTCCCGGACCTCCTCCGGGACCTGGTGGTCCACCCGCACCGCGACGCCCTCGCCGCCCGCGGCCGTCACCAGCTCCGCGGTGTCCTCAATGGACTCGGGCCGGTCGTAGTCGGAGCGCGCCTCCCGCGTGGTGCGCCCGGTGCCGTACACCGCGGCGCCCGCGGCTCCCAGCTCCACCGCGATCGCCCGGCCCGCTCCCCGCGTCGCGCCCGCGACCAGCGCGATCTTCCCCCGCAGCGGTCGTTCCATCGTCGTGCCCCTCCGTCGGTTCCGGTTCGTCCCACCGATGCTGGCGGCGAATCCGGACGACCGCGGTCCGGATTTCCGCGCCGTTCTTTTCGAGTGGGCCGCCCGGCACGCCCGGCCGCGCGGTACGGTGAACATCGGTGATCGCGCAGCGCCGATCACCGTGCAGGCGAGAACGACGGTCGAGGCGGATCTGCGACGTGGGTGGCATGACACACCTGGGAGAACTCCCGGCGTGGCTGCTGGACGCGGCGACGCGGGCATGCCTACGGTCCGCACCGGGTACGGGGTTGACCGCGTTTCGATCTTGTGCTCGCACGGGACCACTCCGGCGTCGACCGGTACCCGTGCCGGCCCCGGACTACTGTCCGGTTCCCACGGTGACCGCTCCCGCGGCGGTCCGAGCAACGCAGAGCGCTCAGCCACGACCAGGAAGGCGGACCCGATGACGCCCCCGCACAACTACCTCGCGGTGATCAAGGTCGTCGGCATCGGTGGAGGCGGCGTCAACGCCGTCAACCGCATGATCGAGGTCGGGCTCAAGGGCGTCGAGTTCATCGCGGTGAACACCGACGCCCAGGCCCTGCTGATGTCCGATGCCGACGTGAAGCTGGACATCGGCCGCGAACTGACCCGAGGACTCGGCGCGGGCGCCGCCCCCGAAGTCGGGCACAAGGCAGCCGAGGACCACAAGGAAGAGATCGAAGAGGTCCTCAAGGGCGCCGACATGGTCTTCGTGACCGCGGGCGAAGGCGGCGGCACCGGCACCGGTGGCGCCCCCGTGATCGCCGACGTCGCGCGCAAGCTCGGCGCGCTGACCATCGGCGTCGTGACCCGGCCGTTCTCCTTCGAGGGCAAGCGCCGGGCGAACCAGGCGGAGCAGGGCATCAAGGAGCTCCGCGACTGCTGCGACACGCTCATCGTGATCCCGAACGACCGGCTGCTGCAGCTCGGTGACATCGGGGTCAGCCTGATGGACGCGTTCCGCTCCGCGGACGAGGTGCTGCTCTCCGGTGTGCAGGGCATCACCGACCTGATCACCACGCCGGGTCTGATCAACCTCGACTTCGCCGACGTCAAGAGCGTCATGTCCGGGGCGGGCAGCGCCTTGATGGGCATCGGCTCGGCGCGCGGGGAGGGCAGAGCCGTGCAGGCCGCGCAGAAGGCGATCAACTCGCCGCTGCTGGAGGCCTCGATGGAGGGCGCGCACGGCGTGCTGCTGGCCATCGCGGGCGGCTCCGACCTCGGCCTGTTCGAGATCAACGAGTCGGCCTCGCTGGTGCAGGAGTCCGCGCACCCCGAAGCGAACATCATCTTCGGCACGGTGATCGACGACTCGCTCGGCGACGAGGTGCGGGTCACCGTGATCGCCGCCGGTTTCGACGCGGGTGCGCCGACCCACAAGAAGCTGGAGCCGACCAGGGTCGGCGGCAGAGACGCCGTCGCGGGCGGTGAAGCGGGTCAGGTCACGGAGGGACAGGTCGTCGACAGCACGGCCGAGGCCGCTCCCGAGCAGCCCGCCGCGCCGCAGCAGCAGGCCCCCGCGGAGCAGGCACCGCCCGCTCCGGCCCCGCAGCCCGAGCCGTACACCCCGCCGCAGAGCTACGAGCCGCAGGCCCAGAGCTACGAGCGGCGTCCCGCGTACGGCGAGGGCGGCACGCCCGGAGTCTCGGTGCCGACCCGCTCCGGCGGCGGCTACCCGACGCACACCGGCACCCAGGGCATGAGCGGTCAGCTGCCGTCGCGGCCGGTGCCGGTCTCCGACGACAACGACGACGACGTGGACATTCCTCCGTTCATGCGACGCTGATCGCCTTTGAGCGTGAGCCAGAATGGGCACCGGGACGGACTTCGTCCCGGTGCCCGCTCATGTGCGGGCACCGGTGCTCCGGGACGCCGCCCCGCCAGTCGGCAACGACCCTTCGAGATCGGGAGTGATGGAGTGCGGATCCGGCGCGTGATCACCACGCGGGAAGGCGGCAGCTCGAAGCCGCCGTTCGACTCGTTCAACCTCGGCGGCCGGGTCGGCGACGACCCCGAGGCGCTCGCGGCCAACGAGCGCAAGCTCGCCGCCGGCATCGGGCTGGACCCGTCGCGGCTGGTGTGGATGGAGCAGATCCACGGCAAGAACGCCGAACTCGTCGACGGCCCGCGCCCGGAACCGGTGGAGGCCACCGACGCCCTGGTGAGCGCGCAGCCCGGGCTGGCGCTGGCGGTGCTCACCGCGGACTGCGTGCCGGTGCTGCTCGGCGACCCGGTGACCGGCGTGGTGGCCGCGGTGCACGCGGGCCGGGTCGGCGCCCGGGTCGGCGTCCTCGTCGAGGCGCTGAAGGCGATGCGCGGCGCGGGCGCCCGCATCGACGACATCGAGGCGCTGCTGGGACCCGCCGCCTGCGGCCAGTGCTACGAGGTGCCCGAGTCGATGCGCGACGACGTCGAGGAGTACCTGCCCGGCAGCGCCTGCCGCACCCGCAAGGGCACGCCGGGGCTGGACCTGCGCGCGGGGCTGTGGGAGCAGCTGGCGGGCGCCGGGATCGCGAAGATCGGCATCGATCCGCGCTGCACGATGGAGAGCCGCGAGCTGTTCAGCCACCGCCGTGACGGGCCCCGCACGGGCCGGTTCGCCGCCGTGGTGTGGGCGGAGCGGGAGGAGTCGTGAGCGAGGACGACGAGCGCCGCGCGGAGCTCGCCGAGTCCCTGAGCTCGATCCGGCAGCGCCTCGCGGCGGCCTGTGCGGCCGCTGGGCGGCCGGTGGCGGACGTGCAGCTGCTGGCGGTGACCAAGACCTTCCCGGCGCGGGACGTGGCGCTGCTGGCCGATCTGGGCCTGGTCTCGTTCGCGGAGAACCGCGAGCAGGAGGCCCGGCCGAAGGTCGCCGAGCTGGCCGCCCTGCGCCCCGCCGCGGAGGCGCGCTGGCACATGGTCGGGCAGCTGCAGCGGAACAAGGCGCGCTCGGTCGCCCGCTGGGCGGACGTCGTGGAGTCCGCGGACAGCCCGCGGCTGGTGGAGGCGCTGGCCGGTGCCGTGCGCAACGCGCTCGACGCGGGAGAGCGGACACGCCCGCTCGAAGTTCTCGTTCAGGTGAACCTGGACGAGGCGGCCGGCCGGGGTGGCTGCCCCGCCGCCGAGGTGCCCGCGCTCGCCGCCGACATCGCCGCGCGGGATGAGCTCAGGTTGCGCGGAGTCATGGCCGTGGCGCCTCAGAACACCGCGCCGGACGTGGCCTTCGACACACTTTCGGCGATCTCCGCCCGGCTCCGCCGGGACCACCCCGAAGCTGGGGAGATCTCGGCGGGGATGAGCGGCGATCTGGAGAGTGCTGTGGCCCACGGCTCCACCAGGGTGCGTGTCGGAACAGCGCTGCTGGGAGGGCGGCGGTTAATCTCGCCGTAGCCTGGGCGGAGGGTCGAACGCCGGTCGAACCGCGCTCGGCTCCGGAGGAGTCGCGGAGGAAGGGCACGCCGATGAGCACGATGCACAAGCTGAAGGCCTACTTCGGCATGGTGCCCGCCGACGAGGTCGACGACTTCGACGACGAGCCCTACGGCGACCGGTACGGCGATGCGGGCGAGTACGACGCGCCGGCCGACCGGGTCGGACGGCGGCGCGTCGGAGTGCGCGGCGGCTACCAGGACGAGGCGGCCGCCGACGAGGGATTCGACGATCACGGGCACCGCGAGGCCGCGCACCGGGACACCGGTCACCGCGGCGAGGAGTACCGCGACGTCAAGCCGTCGCGCAGGCAGTGGACACCGGAGACCGCGGCGCGCACGGCCGCCGAGCGGGAGTCCGTCTCCCGGTTGCGGGCCGTCACCGACACCGGCAGCCACTTCAACTTGAGCAAGATCACAACTCTGCATCCTCGCAGCTACAGCGAGGCCCGCACGATCGGGGAGCAGTACCGGGACGGCACTCCGGTGATCATGAACCTGACGGAGATGGACGAAGCGGATGCCAAGCGTCTGGTCGACTTCGCCGCAGGTCTGGCCTTCGCGATGCGCGGTTCGATCGAGAAGGTCACCAACCGGGTGTTCTTGCTCTCACCCCCGAACGTGGACGTCGCAGCCGAGGACAAGCGCCGCTTGGCCGAGGGTGCCTTTTTCAACTACGGGTGACCGGTGGCAGAGTTGAGCTGTGGAACTGGCGCTGATCGTCCTTTACTACGCGGTCTTCTTCTTCTGGCTGCTGCTCACGGCCCGTATCGTGATCGAGCTCGTCCGGGTGTTCGCCCGCGACTGGCGCCCCGCTGGAGGGGTTGCAATCGCGTTGGAGAGCATCTACACAGTGACCGACCCGCCGATCCGGCTGCTGCGTCGGGTGATCCCGACGGTCCGGATCGGCGGTGTAGGGCTGGACCTATCCATTATGGTGCTGCTGCTGGTTGTGTTCATACTGATGCAGCTGCTGTTGAGACTATGGGCGCAGTCCGGGTAACGGGGAACCCGGGTGACCCGCAGCCGAAGAGTGCGTGAGGTGATCTTGTGGGCTTGACCCCCGCCGACGTGCATAACGTCGCGTTCAGTAAACCGCCGATCGGGAAGCGCGGTTACAACGAGGACGAGGTGGATGCTTTCCTCGACCTGGTTGAAGCCGAGCTCGCCCGGTTGGTGGAGGAGAACAACGACCTGCGGAGCCAGATGGAGCAGCTGGAGGGCCAGCTGCAGACCGCGCAGGTCGATCTCGACGATGCGCGCAGTCAGGCGTCCGCGGTTCCCGCCGCCCCCGCTCCGGTGGAGGAACCGCGTCGGCTCGCGCCGGTCCCGGCTCCCACCGCGGCCGAGCAGACCTCGCCGGGTGGTGACCACCACGTGCAGGCCGCCAAGGTCCTCGGGCTCGCCCAGGAGATGGCGGACCGGCTGACCGGCGAGGCGAAGGCCGAAGCCGACGGCATGCTCTCGGAGGCCCGGACCAAGTCCGAGCAGTTGCTCTCCGACGCCCGGTCGAAGTCGGACAGCATGGTCAACGAGGCGCGCACCCGCGCCGAGACGATGCTCAACGACGCCCGGACCAGGGCCGAGACGCTGGAGCGGCAGGCCAGGGAGAAGGCCGCCGGTCTGGAACGCGACGCGCAGCGCAAGCACGCCGAGGTGATGGGCAACATCACCCAGGAGAAGAACGCGCTGGAGAAGAAGATCGACACCTTGCGCACCTTCGAGCGCGAGTACCGCACCCGGTTGCAGACCTACCTGGAATCGCAGCTGCGTGAACTGCAGGACCGCGGATCGGCGGCACCCGCCGAGAGCGGGAGCCGCGCTGCCGGCCAGCAGAACACCTACAGCTTCGGAGCTCGGGCCGCCGAAGCCGGCTGAGCGGGCCGGTGACCGGATCCGCCGGTCGTGAGCCATCGCGCGGCCCCAGGGGCCGCCGGTGGTCGGCTGCGGAGGGGACAAGGGGGTCCCCGCACGGTGCGGTGAAGGGAAGTTCGGCGTGTTGTTGGTAGTGCTGTTCCTGGTCCTGGCGGCCGGTGGCGTGCTGGTGACGTCGGTGCTGGTCCAACGCCCGGAATGGGCGTGGTTGTCGGTGCTGCTCAGCGTGCTGGCCGCGGCACTGCTCGTGGTGGAACGGTTGCGGCGGCGGAGGGAAGCGAGCTCACCGCCGCGGCAACCGGTCTCCGCGGGCGAGGCGGGGCAGGACCCGGCGGCACCGGCCGGCGAGGTCGACGTCGACGAGGAACCGGACGAGGAGGACACCGACGCGGCGGACGCGCTGCTGGTGTCCGAATCGGACGACGAGGTCGTGGTCGTCGACGAACGCCCCCGGTACCACTTGGCGAGCTGCGACTGGCTCGGCGAGCGGGAGGTGCAGGGACTGCCGGCGAAGGAGGCCCGGGAACTGGGCTTCACGGCCTGCTCCCGCTGCACCCCGGACGCGGTGCTGGCGGGACGGGCGCGCGCCGCGCGCTAGCACGGCCACCGGGAACGCGGAGTCCACCGCGGAGCGCTCAGGGCCCTGGGCGCGGACCGCGGTGGCCGCGGAAATCCGGTGGCGTCGAATGGTTATGCTGAATGCGGGCTGGTCGCCGGGGAGCGACCGGCCCGCATCGGCGTTGATCCGGCCATCACCGGGGAGCCTCCGGAAGAACGGGCGCCGCGCTCCAGCAGGAGCAGCGTCCCAGTAGAACCGGACGGGTCCGGCCCGTGACAGCCGGCAACGAGTGGCCGTCGCGTTCTGCGGTGGCAAGCGGGGTGGTACCGCGGGACGCGGGCGGCCGGATCGGTCGCGCGCCGTGTCGTCCCCGTGTGGGCATCGAGTCCGGATGCCCGTGCGGCTGCTGACGACACACCGGCGAGGAGAACACCCGCGATGGCTTACCCGAAGGTCCGATTCGGCGGAACGACCGCCCCGGAGGGCGCGGATCGAGAGGCCCCCCAGGAGCGCGGGGTGGCCGCGCAACCGTCGTTCCCGCAGGTCGAGCGGGAAGTGCTGGACTTCTGGTCCGCGGACGGGACGTTCCGGGAGAGCGTGCAGGCCAGGGACGCGGGCGTCAACGGCTCGAACGAGTTCGTCTTCTACGACGGGCCGCCGTTCGCGAACGGCCTGCCGCACTACGGCCACCTGCTCACCGGGTACGTCAAGGACGCGGTGCCGCGCTACCAGACGATGCGCGGCCGCCGGGTGGAGCGCCGCTTCGGCTGGGACTGCCACGGGCTGCCCGCCGAGGTGCAGGCGGAGAAGCAGCTCGGCATCACCTCGAAGTCCGAGATCGAGTCGATGGGCGTCGCCGAGTTCAACGACGCCTGCCGCGCCTCGGTGCTGCGCTACACGCGGGAGTGGGAGGACTACGTCACCCGCCAGGCCCGCTGGGTGGACTTCGAGAACGACTACAAGACGCTCGACGTGGACTACATGGAGAGCGTGATGTGGGCGTTCAAGACCTTGTGGGACAAGGGCTTGGTCTACGAGGGCTTCCGGGTGCTCTGGTACTGCTGGCGCTGCGAGACGCCGCTGTCCAACACCGAGACGCGGATGGACGACACCTACCGCCAGCGGCAGGACCCGGCGGTGACGGTGGGCCTGCGGCTCGTCGCGCCGGGCAAGGCGTTCGACGGGGCGCTGGCCCTGGTGTGGACGACGACCCCGTGGACGCTGCCGTCGAACCTCGCGGCCGCCGTGCACCCCGAGGTGGACTACGCGCTGGTCGAGCCCGGCGAGGGCGGCGAGCGCTACCTGCTGGCCGAGGCCCGGCTGGGCGCGTACGCGCGGGAGCTCGGCGAGGACGTCGCGGACCGCGTCGTCGCCCGGTTCACCGGCGCCGAGCTGGTCGGCACGAGCTACCGGCCGCCGTTCGACTTCTTCGCCGGGCGGCCCAACGCCCACCAGGTGCTGCCCGCCGACTACGTCACCACCGAGGACGGCACCGGTGTCGTGCACATCGCGCCCGCCTTCGGCGAGGACGACAAGGCCGTCACCGACGCGCACGACATCGAACCGGTCGTCCCGGTCGACGCGCGCGGCCGGTTCACCGCCGAGGTCGCGCCGTACGAGGGCCAGCAGGTCTTCGAGGCGAACAAGCAGATCATCCGGGACCTCAAGGAATCGGGCCTGCTGCTGCGGCACGAGACCTACGACCACCCGTACCCGCACTGCTGGCGCTGCGACAACGCGCTGATCCAGCGGGCCCTGTCGTCCTGGTTCGTGGCCGTCACCCGGTTCCGGGACCGCATGGTCGAGCTCAACCAGCAGATCAACTGGGTGCCGGGGCACATCCGGGACGGCCAGTTCGGCAAGTGGCTGTCCAACGCCCGCGACTGGAACATCTCGCGGAACCGGTTCTGGGGTTCGCCGATCCCGGTGTGGACCTCGGACGACCCGGCGTACCCGCGCACCGACGTGTACGGCTCGCTGGACGAGCTGGAGCACGACTTCGGGGTGCGGCCCGCCGACCTGCACCGCCCGAACATCGACGAGCTGACCCGGCCGAACCCGGACGACCCGACCGGCGCGTCCACGATGCGGCGGGTGCCGGAGGTGCTGGACTGCTGGTTCGAGTCCGGGGCGATGCCGTTCGCGCAGGTCCACTACCCGTTCGAGAACTCCGACTGGTTCGAGCACCACTACCCGGGCGACTTCATCGTTGAGTACAACGGCCAGTCCCGCGGCTGGTTCTACCTGCTGCACGTGCTGGCCACCGCGCTGTTCGACCGGCCCGCGTTCTCCAACGTGGTCGCGCACGGCATCGTGCTCGGCGACGACGGCATGAAGATGTCGAAGTCGAAGAACAACTACCCGGACGTGAACGAGGTCTTCGACCGCGACGGTTCGGACGCGATGCGCTGGTTCCTGATGGCGAGCCCGATCCTGCGCGGCGGGGACCTGGTGGTCACCGAGCGCGGCATCCGGGACGCGGTGCGCCAGGCGGTGCTGCCGCTGTGGAACTCCTGGTACTTCCTGGCGTTGTACGCCAACGCCGAAGGAGTCGAGGGCCGGTTCCGGGTGGACAGCGAGCACGTGCTGGACCGCTACGTGCTCGCCAAGGCGCACGAGCTGGTCGGCGACGTGCAGGCCGCGATGGACGTGTTCGACCCGGCCGGGGCGTGCGCCGCTGTCCGCGACTTCCTGGAGGTGCTGACCAACTGGTACGTGCGCCGCTCCCGGGACCGGTTCTGGGCCGGGGACGCCGATGCCATCGACACCCTGCACACCGTGCTGGAGGTGACCTGCCGGGTGGTGGCGCCGCTGCTGCCGCTGACCGCGGAAGCGGTGTGGCGCGGGCTCACCGGCGGCCGCTCGGTGCACCTGGCGGACTGGCCGCTGGTCGACGAGCTGCCTGCCGACGCGGCGCTGGTCTCCGCGATGGACCGGGTGCGGCAGGTGTGCTCCTCGGCGCTGGCGCTGCGGAAGTCGAACTCGCGCCGCGTCCGGCTGCCGCTGGCGAAGCTGGTCGTGGCCATGCCGGAGGCCGAGTCGCTGCGGCCGTTCGTCGACCTGGTCCGGGACGAGGTGAACGTCAAGGAGGTCGAGCTGACCACCGACGTCGCCGCGCACGGCCGGTTCGAGATCGCGGTGAACGCCCGCGCCGCCGGACCTCGGCTGGGCAAGGACGTGCAGCGGGTGATCAAGGCCGTGAAGTCCGGTGACTGGACCCGCAACGCGGCCGGGGGCGTGGTCGCCGACGGCACCGAACTGCAGGAGGGCGAGTTCACCGAGCGGCTGGTGTCCACCGACTCCGGTGCCGCGGCCGCGTTGCCGGGCGGCGCCGGGATGGTGGTGCTGGACTGCGACGTCACGCCGGAGCTGGCCGCCGAAGGCGTGGCCCGCGACCTGGTGCGCGTCGTGCAGCAGGCGCGCCGGGACGCCGGTTTCGAGATCTCCGACCGCATCCGCGTCGAGGTCTCCGCGCCGGCCGAGGTGCTGGCGGCCGTGGACGCGCACCGCGAGTTCATCGCCGCCGAAACCCTCGCGGACGCCGTGTCCGAGGGCGCGGCCGCGGGTGGTTCCGCGGGCAGCGTCGGGGACGGCGTGGACGTCTCGGTCGCCGTCGAACGGGTCTGATCGGCCGCCGCCGGGCGGGTCCGCGGGAACCACCGCGGATCCGCCCGGACGGGCGTGGCGCACCTCCCACTTCGCGCGGGGTGGTTGCGCGCGGCGGGGGCGATCCCTAGTCTTCTCCGTCGAAGGTCATGAGTGCCAGCGGGAAACCCCGGTTTGCTGGCCGGCAACCCTCCTACCGCGGTGGGGTGCCCCGGGTGAGGACCTGGCCGATCGCGCAGGGCGATCGGCAAGCGCGGGCCCCGAATGCTCCGGGCCCGGTGAGGCCCCAGGAGGCATCGTGTCGTCAGCCGTCCGCTCCGCCACCGGCGAGATCGCCGAAACCCCGATCTGGTCCGTCGTGGACTCCGTTCCCGCGGTCCCCGCGGTCGTCGGCGCGCAGCTGCGGGTTCCGCTGGTCACCGGCGGTTCCGCCGAGTACGCCAACCTGGACCACGGGGCCAGCGCGCCTTGCCTGAACGCGGTGCGGGACGCCGTGAACGAGCTGCTGCCCTGGTACGCCAGCGTGCACCGCGGCGCCGGGTTCGCCTCCCAGGTGTGCACCCGGGTCTACGAGGGGGCGCGGGAGACGCTGCGCCGGTTCGTCGGCGCCCGCCGCACCGATTCGGTGATCTTCACCCGGAACACCACCGACGCGCTGAACCTGCTGGCCGCCGCGCTTCCCGCGGACACCTCGGTGGTCGTGTTCGACACCGAGCACCACGCGGCGCTGCTGCCGTGGGCGGGGGAGCGGGTGCACCACCTCGGCATCCCGGAGAGCCCGCAGGAGGCGGTGCGGCTGCTCGACGCCGCGCTCGCCGAGTGCGCCGACGGGCCGAAGCTGGCCGTGCTCACCGGGGCGTCCAACGTGACCGGCGAGCTGTGGCCGGTCGCCGAGCTCGCCCGCGTCGCCCGCGAGCACGGCGCCCGCACCGTGCTCGACGCCGCCCAGCTCGCCCCGCACCGCCCGGTGCGCATCGCCGACCTCGGCGTGGACCACGCCGTGCTGTCCGGGCACAAGCTCTACGCCCCGTTCGGCGCGGGAGCGCTCATCGGCCGCGACGACTGGCTGGACCGGGCCGAGCCGTACCTGGCCGGCGGCGGCGCCACCCGATCGGTCCCCGACGCGGGCGAGATCGACTGGAACACCGGTCCGGAGCGGCACGAGGCCGGTTCGCCGAACACCGTCGGGGTGCACGCGCTCGCCAAGGCCTGCGAGGTGCTCGCCGAGCACGCCGAGGCGATCGAGGGGCACGAGGACCTGCTGCTGCGCAGGCTCCGCGCCGGGCTCGCCACCGTGCCCGGGCTGCGCGAGCTGGGCCTGTTCGGCCCCGAGCACGACCGGGTCGGCGTGGTCAGCTTCACCGTGGACGGCCAGGACCCCGGGCTGCTGGCGGCGGCGCTGTCCGCGGAGCACGGCATCGGCGTGCGGGACGGGCTGTTCTGCGCCCACCGGGCCGTGCGGCACCTGCTGGCGGGCACCGACGCGCAGCGCGCCGTGCGGATCAGCCTCGGTCTCGGCACCACCGTCGAGCACGTGGACCGGATCGTCACCGCGCTGCGCGGGCTCGTCGCCCACGGTCCGCAGTGGAGCTACGAACTGGACGGCGGCCGCTGGGTGCCCGTCGACGACCCGCGCGAGTTCCCCGCCGCGTTGGCGTGAGCCGCTGCGAACGACCGATCGGCGGTCGGGGAGAATGGGCCGGGTGAACACCGAGCAGTCCGACTCCGAGCAGCCCGGATCGAACCCCGCGACCGGCGAGGGCTCGTCCTCAGAACCGGAAGCGCGACCCGCCGCGAGCGGGGACGGCGGTACCGCCGCGAGCGAGCCGGACCCGGGTTCGGACGGCGACGGTTCGACCGCGGTCGGGGCGGCCGGTGGCCGTGCCTCGCGGAAGCTGCTGGCGCTGCTGTTCGGGGTGGCCGCGCTGCTGCTCGCCGCGGACGTGGTGACCAAGATCGCCGCGGTCGCGCGGCTCGACGGGCAGCCGCCGCTGGAACTGTTCGGCGGGGCGGTGTACCTGGTGCTGGTGCGCAACCCGGGGGCGGCGTTCTCGCTGGCCACCGGCATGACCTGGCTGCTGGCGCTGCTGGCGATCGTCGTGGTCGGCGTCATCGTGTGGCTGGCGCCGAAGCTGCGCTCCACCGGGTGGGCCGTCGGGCTCGGCCTGGTGCTGGGCGGGGCGTGCGGGAACCTGGTCGACCGGTTGTTCCGGGAGCCCGGGCCGCTGCGCGGCCACGTCGTGGACTTCGTGTCGCTGTTCGCGCCGGACGGCAGCGTGTGGCCGGTGTTCAACGTCGCCGACTCGTCCATCGTGTGCGGCGGGATCCTCGTGGTGCTGCTGTCGCTGCTCGGCCGCGACTACGACGGCACCGTGCACACCCGGAAGAAGCGCGAGGACCGGGCATGAGCGATCTGCGGATGCTCCCGGTCCCCGACGGCCTCGAAGGGATGCGGGTCGACGCGGGCCTGGCGAAGTTGCTCGGGTTGTCCCGGAACACGGTGGCGGGGCTCGCCGAATCCGGCGAGGTGCTGCTCGACGGCGCTCCCGTCGGCAAGTCGGACCGGCTGATCGCGGGCGGGCTGGTGGAAGTGACGCTGCCCGACGCGCGGCCCGAACCGGAAGTGGTCGCGGTGCCCGTGGAGGGCCTGCGGATCCTGCACCAGGACGACGACATCGTCGTGGTCGACAAGCCCATCGGCGTCGCCGTGCACCCCAGCCCCGGTTGGGAGGGCCCCACCGTGATCGGCGGGCTCGCCGCCGCGGGCGTGCGCATCGCGACCTCGGGCGCCGCGGAGCGCCAGGGCGTGGTGCACCGGCTCGACGCGGGCACCACCGGCGTCATGGTCGCCGCGAAGAGCGAACACGCCTACACCGCGCTGAAGCGGGCGTTCAAGGAGCGCACCGTGGAGAAGCGCTACCACGCGCTGGTGCAGGGCCACCCCGATCCGAGCAGCGGCACCATCGACGCGCCGATCGACCGCCACCCCAAGCACGACTACAAGTTCGCCGTGGTCAGCGGCGGCAAGCCCAGCATCACCCACTACGAGACGGTGGAGGCGTTCCGCGCCGCGTCCCTGGTGGACGTGAAGCTGGAGACCGGGCGCACGCACCAGATCCGGGTGCACTTCTCCGCGGTCCGGCATCCGTGCGCGGGCGACCTCACCTACGGCGCGGATCCGGTGCTGGCGCGGAGGTTGCAGCTCGGCAGGCAGTGGCTGCACGCGCGGATGCTCGGCTTCGAGCACCCCGCCGACGGGCAGTGGGTGACGTTCACCAGCGACTACCCGGACGACCTGCAGCACGCACTGGACACCCTCCGCGAACAGGACTCCTGAGCCGCCGGCCGCCCGCTCCCGCCGCCGGGACGCGCGTTGCGGCGATCGTCGTCCGGACGGGTCCGGCCGGTCGCGTAGCGTGGTCGTGCTGATCCAGGAACAGCGGGGGGAGTGGCCGATGACCCAGGCCGGAGCGAGCGGGACGTTCGACGGGCGTCGCGCGGAGTTCACCGACGACACGCCGACGCCGCCGACGGGTCTGCCGCTGGGCGGTGCACCGCCGTCCGCGCCCGCGCGGCGGGACGAGCGCGCGGAGGTCGAGGAGCGGTGGCCCACCACCGACGCGGAGCGGACCGATCCCGGCCAGCAGGGGCTCGCGGAGCTGCTGGCGGCGGAGGACGTCGGCCGCGCGGGCCCGGCGGTGCTCGGCGCCGATCCGGAACCCGGCCCGTCCGCGGACGCGGGTGACTGGCCGACCCTGCAACGCCGCGAACGCCGCCCGGAGCGCCCTCGCGGCGGTCCCCTCGACTGGGTTCGCCGCCGCGGCAACTGAGAGTCCGAAGTGGACGGACCGGCTGCGGGCTCCCGCGGCGGGTCCGGTGTCTTCCCGTCACCGGCGACCACCTGGGCAAGCCGCCCCGCGCGAGTCCTCGGCCGTCTTCCAGCGAGGACGGCGCTCTCCCGGTGGCGCAGAGCCACCGGTGCGAACGATCCCCCTCGGCGAGCGGGCGGCCGAGGCCCCACCACCGCCCCGCTCAGCAGCGCGAGCGCGGAATCAGAGATCGGTGATGTCCCAGTGGAGGGTGCGCTGGTCGTCCCCGGGGCGCATGGCCCAGCGGACCGTGGACAGCTCGGTGTCCTCCGGCAGCACGTACACGGTGTGCCCGCCCGCGGTCTCGCCGGGCGGCACGCCGATGCGGTGCGGCGGCCGGGAGGACAGGGCGACCGGTGCCTTGCCCACGGTGGACCCGTCCTCGGCGACCAGGACCAGGTAGAGGTCGGGCAGCGAGGTGAACGGCATCGGGCTGCGGTTGGTGAGCTCGGTGTGCACGACGACCGAGCGCTCGCCCTCCTGCAGCTGGTAACCGGCCGCGGTGAACAGGAAGTCGGCCGGGTCGACGACCTCGACGAGCTGGATGGTGATCCGCTCGCCTTCGGGGCCGTCCACGTCGAGCTTGCTGCCGACCTTGCCGGTGCGGGCCGCGGCGGGCACCGGGGTCTTGGCGGTCGGCGCGTGCGGGTTCGCCGGCTGCTGCGCCGGTTGCGGCCCGGACTGCGGTCCGCTCGCGGGCTGGCCGGGCTGCGGGGGCCGCTGCTGGTCGCCGCGCGCCCACGCGGCTGATCCGGGCGGGCCCCACGGGTTCGGCTGCGCCTGCTGCGGTGCGGGCGGCGGCGCGGGCCTGGCCTGCTGCGGCTGGCCGAAGGAGGCGGGCGGGCCCGCGGGGGTGAACGGTTGCGGGCCGCTGGGCGGGTTGGGCACCTGGTAGCCGCCGCTGGCCTGGGTCCAGGCGTTCGCGGCGGCGACCGCGTTGCGGATGCCCACCGGGTCGCACTCGACGCCGACGACCATGGGCAGCCCGGTGGTGGAGAGCACCGCGAGCCGGGCGGCCACGTCGCGGACGTCCATCCCGAGCCGCGACGCGATCTCGTGCACCGCGGCGCGCCCGGATTCGGCGACGGCGGTGAGCAGACGTACGTCCACGGGATCAGGTGCGGTCACGTCAGGCCACGCTACCCCCTAGGGACGATCACCGTCCGCAAGGGCGGGATGTTCGCCGGAACCCGGTCCGCCGAGCTCGTCGAGCTCGGGATCGATCCGGCCGGGCGCGGATCCGCGGCACGTCCGGGAGGGTCGCCGACGGCGCCGGGTAGTGGCGTCAGGCCGTCCCGGCCCGGCACCGCCGCGGCCGCCCCTTCGCACCGAGAACGGGAGGTGCGGGGCGAGCCGACGGGCCTGGCACCTGCTGATCGGATGAGCGGAGCGGGGCCGTTCGGGCGGCCCCTCCCGCGTCCGCGGCGGTACCCGCGGAGCACCTCGGATGGTGGTCTCGGGACCGCCCTGGGAGCTGAGAATCCTCTCAGACAGCGGCGAGTTGACTGTCCCGCGACAGCCTCCGACCCGAGAGGACGCGATGCCCGCCACCACGGAGGACGCCGAGCCGACCGTCCTCGACGACGCGTTCATGCAAGATCCCTACCTGCGCTACGCGCGGCTGCGCGCCGACGCCCCCGCGCAGCGGGTGATCAGCCGGTCAGGCATCCCGGTGTGGGTCGTGACCCGCTACGCCGAAGCACGGCAGGCGCTCTCCGACCCGAGGCTGCAGAAGAACGTCGAAGGCACCAAGAAGGCCATCGACAACCAGCTGGGGGAGGGCGCGCACCGCGCCGAGTTCATCGACGACCTCAACGCGCACCTGCTCAACACGGATCCGCCGGACCACTCCCGGCTGCGCAAGCTCGTGCTCAAGGGCTTCACCCCGCGCCGCGTCGAAGACCTCCGGCCCCGCGTCGAGCAGCTCACCGGCGAACTCCTCGACGAGCTCGCCGGCCGCGGCGAGATCGACCTGCTGCACGAGTTCGCGTTCCCGCTGCCCATCACCGTGATCTCCGAGATGCTCGGCGTGGAGCAGGAACGGCACGAGGACTTCAAGCGGTGGACCACGGCGCTGGTCAACGGCGCCGACGCCGAGACGATCAACTCGGCCGGGGCCGCCATCGGCGAGTACATCACCCGGCTCGTCGCCCGCAAGCGCGAAGAACCGGGCGACGACCTGATCAGCGCGCTCATCGCGGCCGCCGACGGCGCGGACCGGCTCAGCGAACCCGAACTGATCTCGATGGCGTTCCTGCTGCTCGCAGCCGGGCACGAGACGACGGTGAACCTCATCGGCAACTGCGTCCACGACCTGCTCGGCAACCCGGAGCGGCTGGCCCAGGTGCGCGCCGACCCGGACCTCGTCGACGACGCCGTCGAGGAGACGCTGCGGCACGAGAGCCCGGTGAACCTGGCGACCATGCGGCACACCGCCGAACCGGTCCGGCTCGGCGACGTGGACATCCCGGCGGGGGAGCTGGTGCTGGTATCGCTGGGTTCGGCGAACCGGGACGAGCGGCGCTTCGACCGGCCCGACGAGTTCGACCTGAGCCGCCCCAGCACCGGGCACCTCGGCTTCGGGCACGGCATCCACTTCTGCCTCGGCGCCTCGCTCGCCCGGCTCGAAGCGCGGATCGCGGTGCGCGGACTGCTGGAGCGCTTCCCGGAGCTGAGCCTGGCCGTGGACCCGGCGGAACTGCGGTGGCGGCCCAGCACCCTCGTGCACGGGCTGGAAGAACTGCCGATCAGGTTGTCCTGAAACGCACCGCGCCCCCGGGGCGATCCCGGGGGCGCGGTGGTCGTGCGGGTCAGCGCGCGTCGCGCAGCGCGATCACCGTGTACGGGCCGACCTCGCGGCGCTCGAACCGCGGGTCGTCGAACGCGGCCGGGTCGAAGAACACGTCGTAGTCCCGCACGTTCGGCAGCTGCGGGAACGCGTCGCCCTTGAGGTTCAGCGCCAGCTTCCGGCCGTTCTCGTCCGACGGGTCCGCGGCGCGTTCCTGGTCCGCTTCCGAGGCGACCGGGCTGTCCTGGTTGCGCAGGACGAACACGTTCGGCGTGGTGAACGGGCTGCGCTGCAGCATGTCCAGCAGTTCCTGGCCGCTGCGGGCCTTCGTCCAGCGCTCGATCTCCGCGGTCCGCCCGTCGTAGTCCGCCAGCGGGTTCGCGTAGTGCGGCGTCTCCTGCTGGAAGCTCCAGTACGGCTGGAACGACAGCAGCTTGTAGTCGGTGGTCAGCAGCAGGTTCCGCTGCGGCGGGCGGCCGGTCAGCTGCGACACCGCCCGGTACACGTCGTCGGCCCACGAACCCGTCTGCTCCGGGTCGCGGGCGCCCTTCGCGTTGTCGCCCGTCGGGTAGTAGTCCTCGTAGGCCTGCGTCGCGGACGGTGCCAGCGCGCTGCCGATCGCGCCCTGCGTCAACGTGATCGCGCCGAGCAGCCCCAGCGCGCAGGACAGCACCGTGATCCGCGCGGCGTAGGCGGCGTCCACCCGTTCCCGCAGCCAGCCGATGAACTCCAGCACCGCGAACACCCCGGCGACCGCCAGCACCACGCCCAGGATCACGTTCAGCCGGAACGCGAGCAGCGTCGTCTTCGCGACCAGCGCCAGCGTCGAGAGGCCGAACCAGGTGTAGATCGCGACCACCACGGTCAGCATCGCCGCCGCGACCTCGCTGCGCCGCGCGCGCAGCACCAGCCAGGCGAACCCGGCCAGGCACAGCGCGCCGACCGGGCTCGCGTCCGTCATCGGCACCGGCAGGAACGAACCGTCCTCCGGCAGGTAGTGCAGCGCCGCGCTGCGCGGGTTGTCGGTGAACACGTGCGTGGCCAGCACGTACGGCAGCCACACCAGCAGCGAGATCAGCCCGCTGACCACGCCGATCGGCAGCAGCCGGAAGAACATGCGCTGGACCGTCGGCCACACCCGCTCGCCGCGGCGGACCCGGAACACGCCGACCACCACGGCCATCGCCACGATCAGCAGCACCGCGAAGCCGAAGTGCAGCGTGTAGGTGATCGCCGCGAAACCGACGTACCCGCCGACGCACACCAGCGTCCAGCGCGGGGCGCGCTCCTCGCGGCGCAGGGCGTGCCAGGCCAGCACGGCGATCGGCGCCAGCCACGCCGCCGACGGCCACGCGTAGGGCTCCTCGATGCCGTGCAGCATCCCCGCCAGCGAGGTCGCGATGGCCGCCAGCAGCGCCAGCCGCCTGCGCACCACGACGCTCCACAACGTGAACGCGACGACGCTCGTCACCGCCACCCAGATCAAGGCGTACGGCTTGTAGGCGGCCCAGCCCTCCCAGCCGAGCAGGTTCGCGAACCTGCCCCCCAGCCAGAACCAGCCGCCCGGGTAGTACGGCGCGACACCCGCGTAGTTCATGTCGGACAGGCCCCACGTGGAGGCCGCCCGCGTCATGTACTGCAGGCGGAACGCGTTGTCCGTCGAGGAACCGCCGAAGTAGTACCGCGTCGCCTGCAGCGGGATCGCCAGCGCCAGCGTGGTGAACGTGGACAGCGCGGCCCACGTCCCCGCCAGCCGCACCGGCCGCGGCAACCGCGTGGGGCCGACCGCCAGCAGCACGAACGTGATCAACAACACCAGCGCGGCGCCGAGCGAGGCCAGCGCCTCCGGCGCGAAGCTCGGTTCGCTGATGCCCAGCCGCGCCGCCGCGAACTGCAGGACGAGGCTCACCGCGGCGGCGACGACCGATCCCGCGACCAGCTCGGAAACGGTGCTGCGCAGCGGAAGTCGCACGGCGGAACTCCGGCGCGGCGCATCGATCGATCGGGGCCCGGTGAGCACCGGACTCGGCAAGGTTCCCGCCACGTGGGTTCGATCCTTCGGAAGTGGGGGACAGGACGCCCGCGCAGAATAGAGGATGGCCACCCGGCGCCCGCGCCGCGCCTGGGCGGGTGCCGACGATCACCCGCTAGGGTGCTGGAGGCGTCGACTTCGTGCTCCTGCCGCGAGGGGCCGATGGCGGGACCCCGGCGTCCCCCCCGCTGCGGAACCGCTCGGTGCACGGGACGAGCCGTCCCCGCGAGGAGCCGCCGCCGGTGGCGTGCGCGGCGGCCCCGCCGCCGACGGAACCGACGAACAACCCACCGCGCAGGCCCCGAGGCGGGCCAGTGCCTGCCACACCACCGAGGAGGGTCGGCTGTTGCCACCAGGAGCGGTCGAGACCAGCGGAACACCCGAACCCGCAGGTGCGGTGCGCGTGCCCGGACCGGAGGAGCGGACCGGGCGGCCGGCGGTGCGCGCCGACCTGCTGCCCGCGCTGAGCGCGCTGTCCCTGGTGGCGCTGCTCGGGATGCCGCTGGGGTGGGTGTGGTCCCGGATCGCGCCGCCGCAGGCGAGCCTGCTCGGCCGCACCGGGACCCCGGTGCCCGCGCAGATCGTGGAGAGCTACCACGACTTCGACGCGCTGGCGCTGTTCCTGCTGCTGTCGTTCGCGACCGGCATCGTCACCGCGGCCGTGCTGTGGACGTTGCGCAGGCGGCGCGGGCCGGTGCTGCTGGTCGCCGCCGCGCTCGGCTCGCTGGTCTCGGCGTGGCTGGCGATGCGGATGGGGGCGACGTTCGCGTCCGAGCTGTACCCGTGGCCGGCGGACCTGGGCTTCGGCTCCGCGCTCACCGTCCCGCCCGCGGTCGGCACGCCGTGGGCCGTGCTGGTGCAGCCGTTGGGGTTGGCGCTCGGCTACGGCCTGGCCGCTTCCTGGAACGGCTTCGACGACCTGGGCCGCCGCAGCTGATCGGCTCGGTCGCCCGGCGGCACCGCTCAGCCCGCGGGCCGGTTGGGGGTCGTTCGGCCCGCGGGGCGGGGCGGGCTCCGCTCAGCCCGCGGGGCGCACCGAGGCCGTGATGCCGTCGAGGACGTCGGGGGTCACGGCGCCGGGCACCTCCTGGTCGGCACCGACGACGTGCACCACCGAGCTCTCCCCGTTCCCGTTGGTGGCGAGCACGTTGACCACCGCGCTCGGCGCGCCGCACGCCGCGGGCGCGGGGAACGCGGTGGCGACCACCTTGGTCCCCGGCAGACCACCGGGAAGCACCACCGGCTGCGGCGGCCCGAGCTCGATCCGGGCGTCGGCGCCGTAGGCGAGTTCGGCGAACCGGCGGGCCGTGTCGGTGGCGACCGTCGCGTCGTCCGGGCCGCGCCGCGCGGTGGCGCCCGCGAGCGCGCGGAAGCTGCCGCCGCGGTCCGGGCAGTAGCCGCGCTGGTAGATCGCGACCCCGGTCATGGTCACCGGGTCGTCCTGCTCCCCGAAGCCGATCACGTTGTCCGGGGTCTCCAGCCGCCACTCCGGCGGGACGTCGTAGGCGGCCTGCCGCTTCGGCACCGCCACCGCCTGCCAGCCCGGTACCAGCGGTGCGGGCGCGGGTGCGGTGGGCGGGGACGAGCCGGGGGAGGTCTCGGCGGAGGTCTGCGGCGCCGCGAGCGACTCCGAGGCGGGGGCGGGTGCCGTCCCGGCCTGCGCGTCGTCGTCCCCGCCCGAGCCGCCGAAGAGAACCGCGGTGATCACCACGACCAGCACGACGGCCACCGCGGCGGACAGCGCGACCAGCGGGCCGCGGTTGCGCTTCGGCGGCGGCGGGGAAGGAGGCGGTGGTGGCGCGGCGGCCGGTTGCGGCGCGCGGTCGAAGGTGCCGAAGCCCTGGTAGCGCATGCCGCCCTGGTACGGCGGTCCGCCGACGTGCTGCCCGGGCTGCGCGCCCCAGTTCTCGCGCCTGCCCCAGGCGTCCCCGTTCTCCGGGGAACCCCAGGTTCCCGGCCCGCCAGGTGATGACATGGGCGAGATCCTAGCGAGTGATCGCGGCGCTCCGGACGGCGTTGCGCGCAGTGGTCAGTTCACGCTGGTCTGCTCGGCGAACTCCGCGAACGGTGCCGGGACGGCCCGCAGTTCCCGCAGGAACTGCGCCTCCCGCGCCAGCAGCCGCCGCACGAGCCGCAGCCGGGCCAGCGGATCGGTCTCGGCGAGCAGCGCCTGGCGGTCCTCGGTGCTGAGCACGCAGTCCTCCGCCAGCGCGTAGGAGAGCTCGCCGGGTTCGAGGTCGGCCGCCGCGGGTTCGTAGTGGTCGCCGCGGAGGCCGGTGCCGTGGTAGCGCTCGTGGGCTTCGCGGGCGGCTTCGTCGAGCCTGCTGACGAGCCGCGGGTCCTCGTCGGGTTCGTCGTCGGGGAGCCATTCCACGCGGGCCATCAGGTACGGCGCGGCCTCCCGGTCGATCTGCAGCAGCCGGAACCGGGCCCCGCCCTCCGCGGTGATGTCGTACCGGCCCTGCGGCAGCTGCTGCACCTGCCGCAACCGCGCCGAGCACCCCACGTCGTACATCGAGTCGACGTTGTCGTCGCCGACCTCCCAGCCCTGGCGGATGCCGACGACGCCGAACCGGCGGTCCGGGACGACCTCGTCGACCAGGTCGAGGACCAGCTGCCGGTAGCGCGCTTCGAAGACGTGCAGCGGCAGGTCGGCGCCGGGGAGCAGCACGGTGCTCAGCGGGAACAGCGGGAGCGTGTCGGTCACGACCGCCAACCTACGTCCCGGCCCCGCCGATCGGCCACCACGGCGCACCGGTGAGCTCGGTCGGCGGGGCCGCCGGTCAGGTCCGCTCGGCCGGCGGGCGCAGCACCGCGAACGGATCGGTGATCTCCAGGTCGGGTTGGGTGAAGCGGAACAGCGCGGGCGGCCGACCCCCGGCGGGTCCGGCGGGCAGGGTGCGGCCGGTGGGTCGCAGCGCGCCGCGGCGGGTGAGGACCCGCTGCAGGTTGGTGGCCGCGACCTCGTAGCCGAGCGCTGCGGAGTAGATGCGGCGCAGTTCGGAGATGGTGAACTCGGCGGGCGCCAGCGCGAACCCGATGTTGGTGTAGGAAAGCTTGGCGCGCAGCCGGTCCCGCGCGGCGCGGGTGATGCGCTCGTGGTCGAAGGCGGTGTCGGGGAGGCCGTCGAGCGGGTGCCAGGCGGTGTCGTCGGGGATCTCCGGGTCGACGTCGGCGGGGACCAGCCCGAGGAAGGCGGTCGCGACCGTCCGCCGCCCGGGCACGCGCGCCGGCTCGCTGAACACGGAGAGCTGCTCGACGTGGCTCAGCTTGTGCACGTCGACCTTCTCGGCGAGCTGGCGGCGGATGGAGGTCTCCACGTCCTCGTCGTCGCGGAGCCTGCCGCCGGGCAGCGACCAGCGGTTCCGGTGCGGTTCCCGGGCGCGCTGCCACAGCAGCACGTGGAGCACGCCGTCCTGCGCGCGCAGCACTCCGGCGAGGACTTCGTGAGCGGTATCTCTCCCGTCCGCATGACCTGCGGTGTTACGATGAGGCACGTTTTCGACCTTAAGGCGAAAACTGCTGGGGAGCAAACGGGGGCGCGCGCGCCGCGGCGCGCACCGCCGGTGAGGAGGAGAAATGGTGGCCGCCGAACAGCTCGCGCCGTACGCGGGCGTCGAACCGGACCAGGCGTGGGCGCAGGAGGTCCGCAGGCTCGCCGACGAACGCGGCGCCGTCCTGCTCGCGCACAACTACCAGCTGCCCGCGATCCAGGACATCGCCGACCACACCGGGGATTCCCTGGCGCTGAGCCGCATCGCGGCCTCCAGCGACGCCTCGACGATCGTGTTCTGCGGCGTGCACTTCATGGCCGAGACCGCGAAGATCCTCAGCCCTGAGAAGAAGATCCTCATCCCGGACGAACGGGCCGGCTGCTCGCTCGCCGACTCGATCACCGCCGAGCAGCTCCGCGCCTGGAAGGCCGAGCACCCCGGCGCCGTCGTGGTCTCCTACGTCAACACCACCGCCGAGGTGAAGGCGGAGACCGACATCTGCTGCACCTCCTCGAACGCGGTGGACGTGGTGCGCTCCATCCCCGCGGACACCGAGGTGCTGTTCTGCCCCGACCAGTTCCTCGGCGCGCACGTCCGCCGCGAGACCGGGCGGGAGAACGTGCACGTGTGGGCGGGGGAGTGCCACGTGCACGCGGGCATCAACGGCGCCGAGCTCGCCGACCGCGCCGCGGCGAACCCGGACGCCGACCTGTTCATCCACCCGGAGTGCGGCTGCGCGACCTCCGCGCTGTACCTCGCGGGGGAGGGCACGTTGCCGCCGGAGCGGGTCAAGATCCTCTCCACCGGCGGGATGCTGGACGCCGCGCGCGGCACCGGTGCCGAGTCGGTGCTCGTGGCCACCGAGGTCGGGATGCTGCACCAGCTGCGCCGCGCCGCCCCCGAGATCGACTTCCGGGCGGTGAACGACCGCGCCTCCTGCCGCTACATGAAGATGATCACTCCGGCCGCGCTGCTGCGCTGCCTGCGCGAGGAGGCCGACGAGGTGCACGTGCCCGCCGACGTCGCCGAACGGGCCCGCGCCTCGGTGCAGCGGATGATCGGCATCGGCAAGCCCGGAGGCGGCGAATGACCTGGGAGGCGCGCGCCGACCTCGTCGTCGTCGGTACCGGGGTCGCGGGGCTCACCGCCGCGCTGCGCGCCCGCGAGCTCGGCCTGCGCACCCTCGTGATCACCAAGGACGCCGCGGCGGCGGGCGGTACCGGCTGGGCGCAGGGCGGCGTCGCGGTCGTGCGCCCCGACGAGCACGACGAGGGCGACAGCGTGCAGCGCCACGTCACCGACACGCTCACCGCGGGCGCCGGGCTCTGCGACGAGCGTGCGGTGCGGGAGATCCTCGCCGACGGGGCGGCCGCCGTGGCGCGGCTGCGCGCGGCGGGCGCGCGGTTCGACGGCACCGGCGGCGCGCTGGCCCGCACCCGGGAGGGCGGGCACACCGCGTTCCGCGTGATCCACGCGGGCGGGGACGCCACCGGCGCCGAGGTGCAGCGGGCGCTGTCCGAGGCGGTCGGCACCGGCGGGATCCCCGTGCTGGAGCGGCATTGCGCGGCGGAACCGGTGCGCGGCGACGGCGGCACCCTCGCCGGGGTCCTCGCGCTCGACCCGCACGGCAACCCCGGAGTGGTGCGCGCCCCCGCCGTGCTGCTCGCCACCGGCGGGCTCGGCAGGCTCTACGCCGCGACCACGAACCCCGAGGTGGCCACCGCCGACGGGATCGCGTTCGCGCTGCGGGCCGGGGCCACCGCGGCCGACCTCGAATTCGTCCAGTTCCACCCGACGGCGCTGCACGTGCCCGGCGCTCGCGGCCGCCGCCCGCTGGTCACCGAGGCGGTGCGCGGCGAGGGCGCGGTGCTGCTGGACGCCCGCGGCGACCGGATCATGGCCGGGGTGCACCCGCTGGCCGACCTGGCGCCGCGGGACGTGGTCGCCGCGGAGATCGACCGGCGCATCGCCGAGACCGGTGCCGAGTGCGCCTACCTGGACGCCACCGGCATCCCGGAGTTCGCCGCCCGGTTCCCCACCGTCTTCGGGTCCTGCCGCGCCGTCGGGGTCGACCCGCGCCGCGAACCGATCCCGGTGACCAGCGCCGCGCACTACTCCTGCGGCGGCGTGGTGACCGATGTGGACGGTCGGACCGGGGTGGCCGGGCTCTACGCGGCGGGCGAGGTGGCGCGCACCGGCCTGCACGGGGCGAACCGGCTCGCGTCGAACAGCCTGCTCGAAGGCCTGGTCGTGGGCGGCAGGGCCGCCGAGGCGGTGGCCCGCGACCTGCGCGGCGGGCTGATCGCGGCCCGCAGGCCGGTGCTGCCGCCGGTCCCGGCCGCCGCCGTCGTGGACCGCGAGCTGCTGCAGCGCACCATGACCGCGCACGCGGGGATCGGCCGCACCGCGGACGGTCTCGCGGCGGCCCGCGCGACGCTGGACAAGGCGGGCATCGTCCGTCCACTGCGGACTCGCGAGGCGGTGGAGGACGCCGCTCTGGCGCTCACCGCGCAGGCGCTGCTCGCCGCCGCCGAGGCCCGCACCGAATCCCGCGGCAGCCATCGCAGGCGTGATCATCCGGCGCGCGACGACGTACGCTGGCGGCGCAGCGTCGCGCTGCGCCTGGACGTGTCCGGCTGGCTGTTCCGCACCGACCGAGAACCCCCGAGGAGCGTGGCATGACCCTGTCCGAGGTGACCACCGGCCACCTGCGCGCCGCCGGACTCGACCCGCAGGAGGTCCGGACCCTGGTGCGGGCCGCGCTCGCCGAAGACCTGCGCTACGGGCTCGACGTCACCACCGAGGCCACCGTGCTCGTCGACGCCATCGCCGAAGCCGCCTTCCGGGCGCGCCCCGCCGGCGTCGTCGCCGGGATCCCCGTCGCCCGCGCCGTGCTCGACGAGGTGCTCGGCGCGGACGGCTACAAGGTGCTGCACAGCCGCGGCGACGGGGACATGATCATGCCGGGGGAGAGCGCGCTGAGCGTGCACGCGCCGGTGCGCGGGCTGCTCACCGCCGAGCGCACCGCGCTGAACCTGCTCTGCCACCTCTCCGGCATCGCCACCGCCACCGCCGAGTGGGTCCGCGCCGTGGAGGGCACCGGTTGCCGCATCCGGGACAGCCGCAAGACCCTGCCCGGGCTGCGGGTGCTGCAGAAGTACGCGGTGCGCTGCGGCGGCGGGGTGAACCACCGGATGGGCCTCGGCGACGCCATGCTGATCAAGGACAACCACGTGGTGGCCGCCGGATCGGTGGTGGAGGCGCTGCGGGCCTGCCGCGACCACGCGCCGGAACTGCCCCTCGAAGTCGAGGTGTCCACGCTGGAGGAGCTGGACGAGGTGCTGGAGGAGGGCGCCGAACTCGTCCTGCTCGACAACTTCACGCCGCAGGACTGCGCCGACGCGGTGCGCCGCACCGAGGAGATCTCGCCCGGCACCGAGCTGGAGGCCTCCGGCGGGCTCACCCTCGACGTGGCCCGCACCTACGCCGAGACCGGGGTGCACTTCCTCGCCGTCGGCGCGCTCACCCACTCCTCGCCCGCGCTGGACATCGGCCTGGACATGTGACCGGCCGGGCCGCCCCCGGCGCGCCGATCAGCACCGCCGGGCGGCCCCGGGACCTGATCGGAACCGCCGGGGCGGTCCGCGGCCGATCAGCACCGCCGGGCCGCCCCGCGGCCGATCAGCACCGCCGGTGCGGCCTGCAACCGGTCAGCACCGCCGGTGCGGCCCGAGCCGGTCAGAACCGCCGGTTCGCCAGCACCGGGATGCTGGCCCGCGCCTGCTCGACCGCGGCCGGGTCCAATTCGGCGACCAGCACGTCCGGGGCGTCGCCGAGCTGCGCGTGCACCGTCCCGACCGGCGTGGCCACGGTGCTGAACCCGATGCCGGTCGGCGCCTTGCCGCTGGGCTCGACCCCCGCGGTGCGCGGATCGCCCTGGCCGCACGCCACCACCCAGGAGGTGCTGTCCAGCGCGCGGGCCCGCACCAGCAGCTCCCACTGCTCGCGCTTGCCCTCGCCGGCGCCCCAGGAGGCCGCGGTGACGATCACCGAGGCACCCCGGTCGGCCAGCGCCGCGTACAGCCCGGGGAAGCGCACGTCGTAGCAGGTCGTCACACCCACACCGGTGCCGCCGATGTCGACCACCAGCGGCTCCGCGCCGGGCGCGACCGTGCGCGACTCGGCGAAGCCGAACGCGTCGTAGAGGTGGATCTTGTCGTAGTGCGCGTCCACGCCCGGCCCGGTGACCAGCAAGGTGTTCGCCACCCGCCCGTCGTCGGCCGGGGTGAACATGCCCGCGACCACGACGAGGCCGGCGTCCGCGGCCAGCCGGCGCACCTCGGTGGCCCACGGGCCGTCCAACGGCTCCGCGATCGGCCCCAGCGGGATGCCGAAGCAGGCCATGGTGGCCTCCGGGAAGACCGCGAGCTCCGCGCCCGCCTCCGCCGCCCGGCGGACGCCGTCGGCGACCAGCTCCAGGTTCGCCGCCGGATCAGGGGTGGACACGATCTGGCACAGCGCGACGCGCATGGGTTCCGCCTCTCTTCGCCTCTGCCTGGTTGTATACCAAGGATATGCAAGACTGGGACGGCATCGTCCCGCCGCGCAAGGAGCCGCCGTGACCTCGGGCCGCCAGCTCGCCTACGACCACCTCAAGGACACCGTGCTCAGCGACCCCGCGATGCAGGGCAGCTTCGTCAACGAGCAGTCCCTCGCCGACGCCATCGGCGTCTCCCGCACCCCGATCCGGGAGGCCCTGCTGCTGCTCGCCGCCGAGGAGCTCGTGCAGCTGGTCCCCAAGCGCGGCGCCTACATCGCGCCCGTCGCCGGGCGGGAGATCCGCGAGCTGTTCGAACTGCGCGGGATGATGGAGCGCTACGCCGCGCAGCGCACCCTCGAACTCGGCACCGCCCCGGTCCAGGAGATGAGCGGCGAACTCGACCGGCAGCGCGAGCTGCGCGCCGCCGAGGACGCCAGGGCCTTCATCGACCTCGACCACCGCTTCCACGCCGCGCTGGTGCGGGCCGTCGGCAACGAGATGCTCACCAAGAACTACGACGGGCTGCGCGCCCGCCAGGTCCGCGCGGGCATCGTGGCGCTGTTCTCCGCGCGGAACCGGCGCGAGGCCGTCGTCGACGAGCACGACGCGATCCTCGCCGCGCTCGCCGACGGCGACACCGCGGCCGCGCACGCCGCGATCACCGCGCACCTGGACGCTACGCAGCACGTGCTGCTCGCGGGCTGATCGCCAACCCGAGCAAGGTCACCGCGCAGGTCGCGAACAGGTAGCAGGCGGGCGCGACCCAGCTGTCGAAGTACGCGAACAACGAGGTGAACAGCAGCGGCGCCAGCGCACCGCCGATCACCCCGGCCAGCGTGTACGCCAGCGAGCAGCCGGTGTAGCGCAGCCGGGTGCTGAACTGCTCCGACACGAACGCCGCCTGCGGCCCGTACATCAGCGAGTGCCACAGCAGGCCGACGACCACGCCCAGCACCAGCAGCGGCGCCGAACCGCCGCCGATCAGCGGGAAGAAGGCGAACGGCCACACCGCGCCGCCGATCGCGCCGATCGCGTACACCCGCCGCCTGCCCCAGTGGTCCGACAGCCACCCCGCGGCCGGGATCAGCGCCAGCTGGCAGGTCGACCCGAGCATCACGCCGGTGACCGCCCAGCTCTGCGGGAGCCCGAGCTCCTTCGTCACGTAGGTCAGCACGAACACGGTGAACAGCGCGTAGAGCACGTCCGGGCCGACCCGGGACAGGATCGCGGAGATCAGCGCTCGCGGTTCCTCGGTGAACACCTCGCGCAGCGGCGCCGAGGCCTGGTCGCCGGAGCGCTGCAGCTCGCGGAACACCGGCGTCTCCTCCAGCTTCACCCGGATCCACAGGCCGAAGACCACCAGCACCGCGGAGAGCAGGAACGCGACCCGCCAGCCCCAGGACAGGAACTGCTCCGAGGTGAGGGTGGCGGCCAGCACCGCCAGCACCCCGTTGGCCAGCAGGTTGCCCGCGGGCGGTCCGACCTGGGCGGCGGAGGCCCAGAATCCGCGCCGCTTGTCGTCGCCGAACTCGCTGGACAGCAGCACGGCGCCGCCCCACTCGCCGCCGATGCCGACGCCCTGGGCGAAGCGCAGCACCACCAGCAGCACGGCACCCCACGCACCGACCTGGCCGTGCGTGGGCAGCAACCCGATGAGCACGGTCGCGATCCCGGTGAGCAGCAGCGTCGTGACCAGCACCTGCTTGCGGCCGAGGACGTCGCCGAGCCTGCCGAACACGAACCCGCCCAGCGGCCGGGACAGGTACCCGACGGCGTAGGTGGAGAACGCCAGCAGCGTGCCGGACAGCGGGTCGTGGCTGGGGAAGAACAGGTCGCCGAACACCAGCGCGGAGGCCACCGAGTAGGCGGCGAAGTCGTACCACTCCAGGGAGGTCCCGGACAGCGCGGCGATGAACGCCTTGGCCAGGTCCTTGCGCGGTGGGCGGGCGGGTGCGTCGGGGAGCGCTTGACTCATCGGCGGTCCTTGTCGAGGGGGTTCGTCACATCGGTCGTGTCGTCCGGCGAATCGGTGATACGAACTGTATACAAGACGTATGCTGATCGGGAGGGTCTGATGTTTCCGCTTCGTTTCGATGTGGCAGGCACGTCCGTCGAGGTGCCGGTGCGCACCCTGCTCAACGCCGGGTACGCCGGGCGCAGCCAGGACGACGTGGCCGCGCACGTCGCCGAACTCGCCGAGCTCGGCGTGCCCGCGCCCACCCGCACGCCCTGCCTCTACCCGGTCGCGCCGTACCTCGCCATGCAGACCGGCGAGGTGCCCGCGCAGCACGGCCGCACCTCCGGCGAGGCGGAGTGGGCGCTGGTCATCGCCGGTCCCCGCGAGGAGGACGTGCTGCTCACCGCCGCCTGCGACCACACCGACCGGGCGCTCGAAGTGCACGGCGTGGCCTGGAGCAAGCAGGCGGGGCCGGACGTGCTCGGGTCCCGGGCCTGGCGGCTCGTGGACGTCGCCGACCGGATCGACTCGCTGACCCTCAGCGCGCACGTCGGCGGGCGGCGCCTCCAGCACGGCTCGCTCGGCGAGCTGCTCACGCCCGCGTACTGGCTGGACGAGCTGCGCGGGCTCGGCCTGGCCGAGGAGGGCACGGTGCTGCTGTCCGGCACCATCCCGATGGACGCCGAAGTGGACCAGTTCGCGGACCCGTGGCGCGTCGAACTGGCGGACCCGGCGACCGGTGACGTGCTGACCTGCGAGTACACCGTCCGGCAGCTGCCGGAGCCGATCGCCTAGCGCGCCACTCCCGAGCGCGGTCGCACGATCGTGCCCGATCTCGCGGACCGGCCGGCCGGTGCCGCCGCCCGGTCGCCGCGGGAGCCCCGCCGGGTGCGCTGGCTGCTTGCCCTGCGGGGGTGTCCGCCGTCATGCTCGGCGGCACCGCGGCGGCCCGGGGCCGGTGAAGCCCGAGGTGCCGCGGAGCCGGGCCGCCACCGGGCACGTGGTCGGAATGTGATCCGGCCGATGTGGCATCGTGACTCCCTGCAAGTTCACGACGCCCCGTCGTGAACGGTGCCAGGAGCAGCACACGAAGAGGGAGACAGACGTGAGCGACAGCGGCGAGGGCACCACTTTCATGCAGTGGCGCGAGCGGGCGCAGTCGGAGGTCCAGGAGGAGCGGCCGCAGCTGCGGGCCGTGCTGATCACGGCCGCGGTCGTGGTCCTGGTCGGCATCCTCGTGGGTGTCGTCGTGCTTCTGCTGTCCTGATCGTTCGTCCGGGCGTTTCGGGGGCGCCCGGATGGTCGGAGCCGGTGTGGGCGCGGTTCTCGGAACCCGCCCGCCGGTCTCGATGGGCCGGGAGGCCGCCTCCGATGCTCGGATGCCGTGAGAATTCTTGGCGGTCGTGGCTGATTCCCACTGGATGCAGCCCGATCAAGTGATGACGAACCCGTGTTCGAATCGGAACACTGGGTGTCATGGAATCCACGATCTCGCCCTCGGCGGTCGGCCACCGGCCCGCACCGCGCTCTTCCGCGCTGCCCGGGCTCCGCGGGTCCGGTTCCGCCTGCCGGTCCGCCGCGCTCAGATCCGCCGCGCTCGTGTCGGCCGCACTGCTGTCGGCCGCGTTCCGGGCCGCCGCCCTCCACACCGCGATGCCCCGGTGCACGGCGTGCCGACGTGGCGCCGTGCGGCTCGTGCCGCCCGCCGGACCGGACCGGATGAGCGGAAGCGGCGGTCTCCCGCCGCCCGGATCACGACCGTGCCGACGGTCGCACGCCCACCGCGGACCAGCCGCTGCCGACGGCGGCGCGGACCTCCGCGCCCACCGGGACGTCCGGTCGCCAGTCGACCACCGGCACCACTCCCGGCGGGACCAGCGCCCAACCGGCCATCAGCTCCCCGGCCTGCTCCGCGGGCCGCAGGCTCAGCGGGGTCGGGGTCCGGTCGTAGATGCGCAGCCCCTCCACCACCTGCGTCGAGGTCAAGCCCGCGCCGGAGGCGTGGCTGACCGCCAGCACGCTGCCCGGGGCGCAGGCGTCCCGGTAGGTCGCGAGCACCCCGGTCGGGCCGGACTCGTCCGGGATGAAGTGCAGCACCGACAGCGCCAGCACCGCCACCGGCTCGCGCAGGTCCAGCAGCCGCCGCACCCCGGCGGCGGCGAGCACGTCCGCCGGGTGTGCCAGGTCGGCCTGCGTGACGCTCACCCGCGGCTCCGCCTGCAACAGCCGACGCGCGTGTGCGACGGCCACCGGCTCGTGGTCCACGTAGGCGATCACCGCGTCCGGATCCCCCTGGTGCGCGACCTCGTGCACGTTGCCGACCGTCGGGATCCCGGAACCCAAGTCCAGGAACTGGCGGATGCCGCGCTCCACGCAGAACCGCACGACCCGGCGCAGGAAGGACCGGTTCTCGAGGACTCCGACGCGGGTCTCGGGGAGCAGTTCCAGCTGCTTGCGGGCGGCCCCGCGGTCGGCGGGGAAGTTCTGCGTCCCGCCGAGGAAGTAGTCGTACATGCGTGCCGCGTTCGGCCGATGCAGGTCGAGCTCGCCGTGGATGTCGGCCAGCTCCCCGCCGCGTTCGTCCTCGGTGATCGCGAACTCCTTCCCGGCCGGGCCGGTGCTCGTGCGCGTACCGCTCGGCCCCTCGAACGGGAAGAGCCCGGACGCCCCACGGGCATCCGGGCTCTCCAGCACCGTGCGAACCGCGGCTCAGACGCCGGCTTCGCGGAGCACGATGTCCACGGCGCCGTCGTTGCGGGCGGTCTCCCGCTCGATCACGTCACCCGGCGGGTAGAACCCGTCGAGGCCACCGTCGGAGGGGTACATCTCCAGGGTGAACGCGAGGATCTTGTGCTTGCCCCACATCCAGTCGAGGCTGTCGCCGTCGGTGGTGTAGAGGTCGCTGGACTGCTGCGGGGTGTAGCCGTTGGTCTCCGCCATCTCGGTGCCGACCTTCTCGAACCGGTCGAACTCCTCCTGGGTCATCCCCTCGGTCACGTCGTCCTGGGTGTGCCCGAACGGCCACAGCACCAGCTCCGAGAAGGTGTGGAAGTCGATCGCCGACTTGATCTGCTGCTCACCGCCGATCACGCGGGAGTCGATGAAATCGGCCAGCGCCTTCGTCTCCGGCGCGGAGAACGCCTCGGTGCCGCGGTAGGTCTCGTCCTGCGGGTCGTCGCTGGCACCGCCGCAGCAGCCCCACAGGTAACCCCAGTTGCGGTTCAGGTCGGTACCGCTGTCCTGCCGGTTCTTCCGCCAGCCCTGGTACTCGCCGGACTCCACGTCGTAGGTGGAACCGTCCACGTTCACCGACGGGACGATCCACACCTCGCGGCTGTCCACGTTCTCCTTGACCGCGGGGTCGTCGGCGTAGCCGTCGGTGAGCCGGTTCGCGATCTGCAGGCACATCTCGGTGGTGAGGTGCTCGCGCGCGTGCTGGTTGCAGTCGAACAGGACCTCCGGCTCGTCCTCGTCCTCCGCGACGTTGCCGCTGATCTTGAGCAGCGGGATGTCCCGGCCCTCGAAGCTCTCGCCGAGGCTGGACTTGGCGGCGATGTCCGGGTGGTCCGCGACGATCGCGTCGAGCTCGGCGACCATCTCGTCGTAGTTGTGGTACGCCTCGTCGCCGGGCGGGAAGTCCCGCGGCGTCGCCTTCTGCCGCAGCTCGAAGCCCTGCGCGCGCAGCTGTTCCGCCTGCGCCGCGGTGGCCTCCACCGTCGCCACGCCGTCCTTCGCACCGAGGACCTGGGCGCCGGAGGCGTTGATGTCGGTACGGGTCCGGCTGTCGGTGTTCGGTACCGAGTACACCCCGCTCGCCGCCGCGGCCGCGGATGCGGGGCCCGAAGCGGGTGCGGCGACGCTCGCCTGGACGGGAAGGAGCAGGGCCAGGGATGCGGCGGCGGCCACCGCCGTTGCTCTGCGCCGTGCGCTGGACATCGGGCCTCCCGATCGATCACGGATGGTGATCACGCGAGCCTCCCCGAGTCACGCACGGTTGGCAACCCACTTACGTCGGAAGCGGCGGATCACCGTTTACCGTTCGTCCGCGGACGTGCGTCGGACGTCGCCGAACAGGGCGATTACCCTGGTGACCGAGCTAGTAGCCGACATCCGCCCGCACTGAGAGGACGCCCATGCTCACCCGTACCGACCTGCGCGGTCGTGTTCCGTCCACCGCCGAGCTGCGCGCCACGCTGCCGCGTGCCGACACGGACGTGGAGCACGTGCTGCACCAGGTTCGGCCGGTGGTCGAGGCGGTCCGCGAGCGCGGTGTCGACGCCGTGCTGGAGTACGCCGAGAAGTTCGACGGCGTGCGGCCCGAGCAGGTGCGGGTGCCCGCCGCCGAGCTGGCCGATGCGCTGGAGCGGCTCGACCCGGCGGTGCGCGAGGCGCTGCAGGAGTCCATCGACCGCGCGCGCCGCGTGCACGGCGACCAGCGGCGCACCGACGTCACCACCCAGGTCGTGCCGGGCGGCACCGTCACCGAGCGCTGGGTGCCGGTCGCCCGCGTCGGGCTGTACGCGCCGGGCGGTCTCGCGGTGTACCCGTCGAGCGTCGTGATGAACGTGGTGCCCGCGCAGGCCGCCGGGGTGGAGTCGCTGGTGGTGTGCTCGCCGCCGCAGGCCGAGTTCGGCGGGCTGCCGCACCCCACCATCCTCGCCGCGGCCGCGCTGCTGGAGGTCGACGAGGTGTGGGCGGTCGGTGGTGCCCAGGCGGTGGCGCTGCTCGCCTACGGCGGGCGGGACACCGACGGGGCCGAGCTGCTGCCCGCGGACCTGGTGACCGGGCCCGGCAACGTCTACGTCACCGCCGCGAAGCGGCACCTGCGCAGCGTCATCGGCATCGACGCGGAAGCCGGGCCGACCGAGATCGCGGTGCTGGCCGACGGCACCGCCGACCCGGTGCACGTGGCCGCCGACCTGATCAGCCAGGCCGAGCACGACACGCTGGCGGCGAGCGTGCTGGTCACGACCTCGCCGGAGCTCGCCGACGCGGTGGACGCGGAACTGGACCGCCAGGTGCCGCTGACCAAGCACACCGAGCGGATCCGCACCGCGCTCACCGGTGAGCAGTCCGGCTGCGTGCTGGTCGGCACCCTCGACGAAGGCCTCACCGTCGTCGACGCCTACGCGGCCGAGCACCTGGAGATCCAGACCGCGGACGCCGAGGCGGTGGCCGCGCGGGTGCGCAACGCGGGCGCGATCTTCGTCGGGCCGCACGCTCCGGTGTCGCTCGGCGACTACTGCGCGGGTTCGAACCACGTGCTGCCCACCGGCGGCTGCGCGCGGCACTCCTCCGGGCTGAGCGTGCAGAGCTTCCTGCGCGGCATCCACGTCATCTCCTACGACGAGCGGGCGCTGCGGGAGGTCGCCGGCAAGGTCGTCGCCCTGGCCGACGCCGAAGACCTGCCCGCGCACGGACAGGCCGTCACGGCCCGCTTCCCGTCCGGACTCGACCGCTGATCCACACCGCGAAGAGAGAACCATGAGCGACGTGCTCGGCGCCGACGTGGCGCTGACCGACCTTCCGCTGCGCGATGACCTGCGCGGCCGCAGCCCGTACGGCGCCCCGCAGCTGGACGTGCCGGTGCGGCTGAACACCAACGAGAACCCGTACCCGCCGCCGCCCGAGCTGGTGGCCGACGTGGCCGAAGCGGTCCGGGAGGCGGCCGGGACGCTGCACCGCTACCCGGATCGGGACGCGGTGGCGCTGCGGGAGGACCTGGCCGCGTACCTCAGCGGTGCCACCGGCGTCGCGGTCTCGCACCGCAACGTGTGGGCCGCGAACGGCTCCAACGAGGTGCTGCAGCAGGTGCTGCAGGCGTTCGGCGGGCCGGGGCGCAGCGCGCTCGGCTTCGAACCGTCGTACTCGATGCACCCGATCCTGGCCGCGGGCACCCGCACCGACTGGTTGCCCGCACCGCGCCGCGCCGACTTCGGCCTGGACGCGGCGCGGGCCGCCGCGATCGTGGCCGAGCGGCGTCCGGACGTGGTGTTCGTGACGAGCCCGAACAACCCGACCGGCCAGGTGGTCCCGCAGCAGGACCTGCGCGCGGTGCTCGACGCGGCCCCGGGGATCGTGGTGGTCGACGAGGCCTACGTCGAGTTCTGCACCGAACCGAGCGCGATCGAGCTGATCGACGAGTACCCGGCGAAGATCATCGTCAGCCGGACCATGAGCAAGGCGTTCGCGTTCGCCGGCGGCAGGCTCGGCTACCTGGCGGCGGCGCCCGCGATGATCGACGCGTTGCTGCTGGTGCGGCTGCCGTACCACCTCTCGGCGCCGACCCAGGCCGCCGCCCGCGCCGCGCTGCGGCACGCGAAGGCGACGCTCGGTTCGGTGCGGGCGCTGGCGGACGAGCGCGACCGCGTCGTCGCGCGGCTGCGCGAACTCGGGTTCGGCCCGGTGCGCAGCGACGCGAACTTCGTGCTGTTCGGCCGGTTCTCGGACGCGCACGCCGCGTGGCAGCGCTACCTGGACGCGGGCGTGCTGATCCGCGACGTCGGCATCGAAGGGCACCTGCGGGTCACCATCGGCACCCCCGAGGAGAACGACGCGTTCCTGGCCGCGAGCAAGGGCCTGGTGGACGCGGTGAACGAGGAGAACACGCGATGACGGCGACCGAGGCGGCGTTCGCGCCGGGCACCCGCACCGGCAAGGTGGAACGCACCACGAAGGAATCCTCCGTGCTGGTCGAGCTGGACCTCGACGGCACCGGGCAGGTCGACATCGACACCACGGTGCCGTTCTACGACCACATGCTCACCGCGCTCGGCACGCACGCCGCGTTCGACCTGACGGTGAAGGCGTCCGGTGACATCGACATCGACGCCCACCACACCGTCGAGGACACCGCGATCGTGCTCGGGCAGGCGTTGCGCCAGGCGCTCGGCGACAAGAAGGGCATCCGCCGCTTCGGCGACGCCTGGATCCCGATGGACGAGACGCTCGCGCACGCGGCGGTGGACGTCTCCGGCCGCTCGTACTGCGTGCTGACCGGGGAACCGGAGCAGTACAACAGCTTCACCATCGGCGGGAACTACCCGTTCGTGCTGAACCGGCACGTGTTCGAATCGCTGGCGTTCCACTCGCAGATCAACCTGCACGTGCGGGTGATCCACGGGCGGGACCCGCACCACATCGCCGAAGCCCAGTACAAGGCGATCGCCCGGGCGCTGCGCGCGGCGGTGGAACCCGATCCGCGGTTCGCCGGCGTCGTGCCCTCCACGAAGGGCGCGCTGTAGATGCAGGCCCTCGGCCCGATCGTGCTGCTGGCCGTCGCGGGTTTCCTCGTCGGCGGCGTCGCCGCGACCTGGAAGACCGCACGCCTGGCGGCGGTGGTGCTCGGCGTGCTGGCCGCGCTGGCGGCGGCGGGCGGGATCGCCTGGTTGCTGTGACGGGGACGTGAACAGCAACCAGGCGAAGACTGTGGCCGCATCGGCTTGCTCGGGGGTGGGGTGGCGGAACCTCAGCGGTTCCCTCGCTGCGGGATCCTCCGCCACAGGAGAAATCGCTGTCCTCGCGAGGGAACCGCTGAGAACCCGCGGGTGGTTCTGTTGCTCTGGTGGTCGGCGGTTCAGCGGTTTCGCCGCTGACGGGACGACATCGGACTCCGCCGCCGGGTTCTGGTTCTTGTTCAGGCGTTCAGCGGGTGCTGCTGAAAGAACTTCCAGATCAGCGGGGTCGCTTCGATGACGGTCGGATCGTCGGAGTCCGGATTGGACGAACGGCTCGGCCAGTCGTGCCCCAGCTCGTCGATGCGGTAGTGCACCAGCGCGCCCCGGTCGGCGCAGCCCTCCCAGCGCTGCTGGGTGACCAGGTCCTGCGGGTGCTCGGTGACCGGGTCGGGCGAGCACTCGTCGCGCTCGGCCCACCCGTCGAGCCAGTCGGGGATGGCGGGCAGGCCCTTCTCCGGGTTCCCGTCGTAGGGGATCGTGTCGTCGGCGGTGCCGTGGAAGGAGATCATCGGCACCGGCTCGGACGGCGAGCACTTCCCGCCCTGCGGGTAGTAGGCCCCGGCCACCGGGGCGAATGCGGCGATGCGGTCACCCAGGCGGCAGGCCAGCACGTTGGTGAAGCCACCGCCGTTCGACTTCCCGGCCGCGTACACCCGGTCGGTGTCCACGCAGAAGTCGTCCTCGACCCGGTCGAGCAGGTCCTCGGTGAACCGGACGTCGTCGGCGTCCGCCGAGTACGGGGCGCCCTGCCACGCGGTGCCGCCGTCGGTGCCGACGAGGCCCTGCGGGTAGACGGCGATCGTGTCCAGCTCGGAGAACCGGGACAGCCGCTCCTGGTACTCGGCCGTGCGGTTGTGGCCGTGGAAGGACAGCACCACCGGCGTGGCGCGGTCCGGGTCGTAGTTCTCCGGGACGTGCACCAGGAACTCCCGGGTGCGGCCGCCGGAGGTGAGTTCCCGGTGCTCGGTGGTCCCCGGTTCGACATCGGGGGTGGTGCCGCAGCCGCCGCGCGGCGCGGGCCGCTCCGGCGCGGCGAGGGCGGGTGCGCCGGTGGCGGCGACCGCGCCGAGGGCGATCAGCAGGCTCAGCACTGCTCTGTGCATCGTCGACTCCTGTCTCGGCGCGGCCCGCCGCTGCGCGGCCGCGCGGTCCTCACTTCGCGGCGACGGGTTCCTTCCCGGAATCGCCGCCGGCCGCGGAGGATTCTTCCTCGTCGAGGAAGCTCTGCTCGTTGAACGGGTCCTCCTTGGCGAAGACCCGCTGCATCTGCTCGCGGTCGATCTCCTTGGTCCAGGAGCCGATGATGACCGTGGCGATCGCGTTGCCCGCGAAGTTGGTGAGCGCGCGGGCCTCGGACATGAACCGGTCGATGCCGACGATGAGGCCGACGCCGTCGACGAGCTCGGGGCGGTGCGACTGGAGGCCGCCCGCGAGGGTGGCGAGCCCGGCGCCGCTGACGCCCGCGGCACCCTTCGACGCGATGATCATGAAGACGAGCAGCGAGATCTGCTCGCCGAGCGCCAGCGGTTCACCCATCGCGGAGGCGATGAACAGCGAGGCCATCGTCAGGTAGATCGCGGTGCCGTCCAGGTTGAACGAGTACCCGGTGGGCACGGTGATGCCGACGACGGGCTTGCTGACGCCGAGGTGCTCCATCTTCGCGATCAGCCGCGGCAGCGCCGCCTCCGACGAGGACGTCGACAGGATCAGCAGGAACTCCCGGCCTAGGTAGCCGAGCAGCTTGAACACGCTGACCCGCGCGAACGCCCACAGCAGCGGCCCCAGCACCAGGAAGATGAACAGCAAGCAGGTGATGTAGAAGCCGGCCATGATGACGCCGAGGCCCTTGAGCGCGTCGACCCCGGTGGCGCCGACGACGGCGGCGATCGCGCCGAACGCGCCGATCGGGGCCACCCACATCACCATCGCGAGGATCTTGAACACGAGCCGCTGGATGTGCTCGATGCCGCGCAGGATCGGCGTGCCCTTGTCGCCCAGTGCCTGCAGCGCGAACCCGGCGAGCAGCGCCACCAGCAGCGTCTGCAGCACTTCACCTTCGGTGAGGGCGGAGACCAGGGTGTTCGGGATGATGCCCATGAGGAACCCGGACAGGCCCTCCGCCTCGCCCGGCGCCTGGTCGCTGCCGCTGGCGCGCAGCTCGTCGGTGAGCTGCAGGCCCTCGCCCGGGTGCAGCACGTTGCCGACGAGCAGCCCGACGACGAGCGCGACGAACGACATCACGAGGAAGTAGCCCAGTGCCAGGCCGCCGACCTTGCCGACCTTCGCGGCCTGCCGCACGCCGCCGACGCCGAGCACGATGGTGCAGAAGATGACCGGGGAGATCATCATCTTGATCAGGTTGACGAACCCGGTGCCCAGCGGTTTCAGTGCGGTGGCGAAGTCGGGGAACGCGAACCCGACGGCGATGCCCGCCAGGACCGCGACGATGACGAAGATGTACAGGAAGTGGGTGCGGTCCCGCTTCTTCGGCGGTGCACCGGCGGCCTCGGGTGCAGCGTCTTTGCTTGCCACGGGTCAACTCCTACGGGAAGTACCGATCACGCGGGTCGGCGCTCACTCATTCGGTCGTGTCTCAGGTCACGAGTATGTCGGGGGAGACTATCGGACTCACTGGTGGTGACCGTCACGGTTGTGTTCATTGAGTTCATGCGGGAGCAACAGCAACGTCATGTCCTATTTCCGGCGGATCGGCCGCGCCAGCCTCGCGGCCAGGTTGTTCGTGCTGCAAGTGGTCGTGGTCGCGGTGGTGGTGCTCAGCGGGGTGGCGTTGGGCTACGTCGAGGCGGAGCGCCGCACCGAGGAGGCCGCCGCGGACGAGGTCGCCGCGGTGGCGAACACCCTGGCGGTGGACCCCGGAGTGCTGGCGGCCGTCACCGGTGGCGATCCGCCGCGCACCTTGCAGCCGTGGGCGGAGCGGGTGCGGACGGCGACCGGCGTCGGGTTCATCACGATCATGGATCCCTCGGGGATGCGCTACACGCACCCGAACCCGGAGCTGATCGGGAAGCGGTTCGTCGGCAACATCGGTGCGGCTCAGCACGGCAGGCCGCTCACCGAGACCTACGAGGGCACCCTCGGCCCGTCGGTGCGGGTGGTGGTCCCGGTGCTCGACGACTCGGGCCGGGTGCGGGCGCTGGTGTCGGTGGGCATCACGGTGCGGGTGCTCACCGCCGAGCTGAGCGGGCAGCTGCTGGTGCTGGCCGGGGTGGGCGCGGTGGCGCTGCTGTTCGGCGGCGTGGCCGGGTACCTGGTGTCGCGCCGGCTGCGCAGGCACACGCACGGGTTGACCCCGGCGGAGCTGAGCCGGATGTACGAATACCACGACGCGATCCTGCACGCGGTCCGCGAGGGCCTGCTGCTGGTGGCGCCGTCCGGTGTGGTGACGCTGTGCAACGATGGCGCGGCGGTGCTGCTGGGGTCGGACCCGGCCGAGGCGGAGGGCACCCGCTTCGCGGACCTCGGTTTCCCGGAGCCGCTGGTGGAGGCGCTCGCCGAGCGGGAGCCGGTGCGCGACGAGGTGCACGTGACCGAGGACCGGGTGCTGCTGGTGAACGTCTCCGCGGTGCGCAGCGGCGACCGCGACCTGGGCAGCGTGGTGACGTTGCGCGACCACACCGAGTTGCAGGCGTTGACGGGGGAACTGGATTCGATGCGCGGGTTCTCCGAGTCGCTGCGCTCGCAGGCGCACGAGTCGGCGAACCGGTTGCACGCGGTGGTGTCGTTGATCGAACTGGGGCGGGTCGAGGAGGCGGTGGGGTTCGCGACCGCGGAGCTGGAGCTGGCGCAGCAGCTGACGGATCGCGTGGTGGGCGCGGTGGGGGAGCCGGTGCTGGCGGCGGTGCTGCTCGGCAAGAGCGCGGAGGCGCGGGAGCGGGGTGTGGAAGTGGTGCTGTCGGAGGGCAGCGCGGTCGACGATCGCGCGTTGGACCGGGTGGGTTCGCGCGATCTGGTGACGATCTTGGGGAATCTGATCGACAACGCGGTGGAGGCGACGTTCGAGGTGCCCGCCCCGCGGGTCGAGGTGAGCATCCGCTCCGACGAGGAGGAGCTGTCCATCGTGGTGTCGGACAACGGGCCCGGGGTGGATCCGGCGGTGGCCGGGTCGGTGTTCGAGCGCGGCTGGTCGACGAAGCGCCCGGGTCGCGGGCTGGGCCTGGCGCTGGTGGGGCGCAGCGTGCGCCGCTACGGCGGGTCGGTGCGGGTCGGTGCCGGTCCGGGCGGCAGGTTCGAGGTGCGGATCCCGTTGACCGAGGTGCGCTCGTGATCTCGGTGCTGGTGGTGGAGGACGACCCGGTCGCTGGTGAGGCGCACGAGCTGTACGTGTCCAGGGTGGACGGTTTCGAGGTGGCCGGCCGCGCCCGCACCGGGCAGGACGCGCTGCGGTTCCTGGAGCACACCCAGGTGGACCTGGTGCTGCTGGACCTGCGGTTGCCGGACATGGACGGGCTGGCGGTGGCGCGGGCGCTGCGCAACGCGGGCAGCAACGCCGACGTGATCGCGGTGACCTCGGCGCGGGACCTGCGCGTGGTGCGCGCTTCGGTGGCCAGCGGCGTCGTGCAGTACCTGCTGAAGCCGTTCACCTTCGCGGCGATGCGGGAGAAGCTGGAGCACTACGCCCGCTTCCGGCAGAGCCTCGGGCACGACCGGGAGGCCAGCGGGCAGAGCGAGATCGACCGCGCGTTCTCCACGCTGCGCGGGGTGGACCGCGCGTCGCTGCCGAAGGGCATGGGGGAGGAGACGCTGGCCGCGGTGGTCTCGGCGCTGCGGGCGCACCGGGAGGGCGCCGCCGCGGGTGCGGTGGGCGAGCTGGCCGGGGTGTCGCGGGTGACGGCCCGGCGCTACCTGGAGTACCTGGTGGACAACGGGATGGCGGGCCGCGAGCCGCGCTACGGCGGGGTGGGGCGCCCGGAGATGTTCTACCGCTGGGCCGAGGATTCCGGTTAGGACCGGTCGGCGGACGGTGTGAGCAGCGGCGAGCCGGGACCCTGCGCGGCCATCTGGTCGTCGGCGTTGTTCAGGGTGCAGGTGCGCAGCGACAGGCAACCGCAGCCGATGCAGCCGCTGAGCCGGTCGCGCAGCCGCTGCAGCCCGTCGATGCGCGCATCGAGCTCGTCGCGCCAGGAGCGGGACAGCCGCGTCCAGTCGGCCTTGGTGGGCGCGTGGTCGGTGGGCAGCGTGGCGAGCGCGTCGGAGATCTGCTCCAGGCTGAGCCCGACGCGCTGGGCGGCGCGGATGAACGCGAGCCTGCGCAGCACGGGACGCCCGTAGCGGCGCTGGTTGCCGCTGGTGCGGGTGGAGGTGATCAGGCCGCGCTGCTCGTAGAAGCGCAGCGCGGTCTGGGCGACTCCGCTGCGGTGGGCGACCTCGCCGATGGTGAGCAGCGCGGGAAGTGCGGACATGCTCCCAAGGTAGCCGCGGAGTTCACCTTAGGTCGAACTCCTGCCGTTCCCGGCCGGCTCCGGGACGAGCGCGCCGTAGCTGAGCAGGCGTCCCGCGGCGCGCAGCGCGATCTCCAGCTCGAACCGCGCCTGCGGGTCGGTGAGCGCGTCGCCGAAGAGGTCTTCGAGCTGGTGCAGGCGGTAGCGCACGGTCTGCGGGTGCACTCGCAGGCGGTGCGCGACCTCGGGGGCGCCGCCGCGGGTCTGCAGCCACGCCAGGAGGGTGTCGGCGAGCCGGACCTGCTGCTTCGGCTTGAGCCCGCCGAGCGGGGCGAGCCGGGTGTGCACGACCTGCCGGGTCAGGTTCTCGTCGCTGAGCAGCAGCAGGTGCGAGAGGTGGTCCTCGCAGCGCAGCACGGGGCGTTCCGGCACGAGTCCGGCGTGCGAGAGCTCCAGGAGCTTGCGCGCCCAGCGCAGCGCGTGCGGTGCGCGGTGCAGTTCGACGCGGGGCCCGAGCGCGACCCGCCAGCCCGCGAGCTGCTGCTCCCACGGCGGTTCGTCGTCCGCGTCGTCGTCGGGACACGGCACGAGCAGGTGCGGGTGGCCGCTTTCGAGGTCGAGGAGCGCTTCCCGGCGGCTGAGCGGGTTGCTGCGCTGCTCCTGCCCGTCGACGCGTTCGAGGGCGGCGACGACGAGGGTGCGCGGCAGCGTCCAGTGCGCGGCTTCGGCGGCTTCGGCGAGGATCCGGCGCGGTGGTTGCGGATCGGTGAGCAGCAGTTCCAGCAGCCGCCGCCGGCGCCGGGCGCGGGTGCCGGCGGCGCGGGCCTGCGCTTCGGCGAAGCCTTCGACGGACCGGGCGGCCAGCTCGTCGATGTGCGCGTAGATCGCTTCGCCGAGCAGCAGCATGGTGCGGGGCGCGATGCGGGCGCGTTCGCCGATGCGGGCGGTGCGCCGCCAGGCGAGGCGGGCGCCGAGCCGGTAGGCGGCCTGCAGGCTGTCGAGGCTGCGGCCTTCGTGCATCTCGGCCTTGCCGAGCGCCCGGTGCACCTCGGCGCAGCGTTCCTGCGGTGCGGTGGGATCGGCGATCTGGTCGACGAACTGGCCGAGGGCCTCTTCGACGCCGCGGCGGATGGCGTGCACGTACTTCTGGTCCATGGGCCGGGCGTATTCGGGGATCCGGAGTTGGATCTCGGTGAGGATCTGCGTGGCGAGGCTGCTCATCTCGGGCCGCAGGATGGGGGCGAGTTCGCTGGGCAGTGCCGCCCACGGATCCGGTGCGCCGGTGCGGGCCGCCCTCGTCAGCATGATCTTCTTCTCCTGTCGGGTGGCGCCGGTCGGGTCCGGGAGGCGCCGCCGGAAAAGTTACTACTAATGAGTAGGAACTGTAATGAGCGGCTCCGCTCGACCCCAACCGGCAATTCGGGTGAATACGAAGGTGGGCTGAATCCGGTTCAACGTGAAGAAAATTCGTTTTCAATCGGTGAATCGGGGACACCGCCGCCGAGCGCCGCTTGACTTCGAGCTAACTCGAAGTTCGAGGCTGTCCGCATGACCACCTCCACCCCAGCGGGAACCGGGCTCGGCCACCCGGAGCTGCCCGCGCTGCTCGCCCGGATGTCCGGCGACGAGAAGCACTCGCCCGCCGCCACCTCCACCCTCGACGTGCTCTGGGTGCTCTACGACCGCGTCCTCGACGTCGACCCCGCGCACGCCGACGACCCCGACCGGGACCGCTTCCTGCTGTCCAAGGGGCACGGGCCGATGGCCTACTACGCGGTGCTCGCCGCGAACGGCTTCCTCGACCCCGCCGAACTCGACGGCTGGAGCAGCTTCGACTCCCGCCTCGGCCAGCACCCGGACCGGCTGCTCGTGCCCGGCGTGGAGATCGGCAGCGGCTCCCTCGGCCACGGCCTGCCGCTGGCGCTCGGCACCGCCCTCGGGCTGCGCGCGCGGGGCCGCACCCGCCCGCGCGTCGTCGTCCTCGTCGGCGACGCCGAACTCGGCGAGGGCAGCAACCACGAGGCGATCGCCGTCGCCGGCCGCTTCGGGACCGGGCAGCTGACCGCGGTCGTGGTCGACAACGCCTCCGACTCGCACGGCTGGCCGGGCGGCATCGCGGAGCGCTTCTCCCGCGAGGGCTGGGCCGCGCACTCCGTCGACGGCCGGGACCACGAAGCCCTGCACCGCGCCCTCACCGACACCCGGCCCGACCAGCCGCTCGCCGTCATCGCCCGCGTGGAACCGAAGGAGTTCGCATGACCGCCCCGACCGAACCGCGCACCCGTCCGATGCGCGAGGAGTTCACCGACCTCGTCGGCGCCGCCCTCGACGTGGACCCGCGGCTCGCGGTGGTGCTCGCCGAGATCTCCGCCGACCGGTTCACCGCCGCCGCCTCGCGGCACCCCGACCGGGTGATCAACGTCGGCATCCGGGAGCAGGCGCTGATCGGCGTCGCGGGCGGGCTCGCGCTCACCGGGATGCGGCCCGTCGTGCACTCGATCGCGCCGTTCCTGGTGGAGCGGCCGTTCGAGCAGCTCAAGCTGGACCTCAACCACCAGGGCGTCGGCGCGGTCCTGGTCAGCACCGGCGCGTCCTACGACTACCCGGCCGCGGGCCGCACCCACATGGCGCCCGGCGACGTGGCTCTGCTCGACACGCTGCCGGACTGGACGGTGCACGTGCCCGGGCACCCGCGGGAGTTCGCCGAGCTGCTCAGCGCGGCGCTGCTCACCGACGACCTCGTGTACCTGCGGATGAGCGAGCGCACCAACGCGGCGCCGCTGCCGGTGGGCCGCCGGTTCCGGGTGGTGCGCGAGGGGCGAGGTGGGGTGGTGCTCGCGGTGGGGCCGATGCTGCGGCCGGTGCTCGCGGCGACGGCCGAGCTGGACGTGGCGGTGCTCTACGCCTCGACCGTCCGGCCCTTCGACGCCGCGGGCCTGCGATCGGCGGCGCTGGCCGCGACCCCGGACGTGGTGCTGGTCGAGCCCTACCTGCGGGACACCTCCACGGCGGCCGCGAACGCCGCGCTCGCCGACCTGCCGCACCGGGTGCTCGGGCTGGGCGTGCGGCGGGACGCGGAACTGCGCGCCTACGGCACCGCCGACGAGCACGAGGCCGCGCACGGGCTGGACCCAGCGGGCCTCGCCCGGTCGATCCGCGGATTCCTCGCCACGAGCGGCCGGTAGCCTGGCGGCGTGGCACGCGTCGTCGTTTTGGACTATGGCTCCGGCAACCTGCGATCCGCCGAACGCGCTCTCGAGCACGCGGGCGCCGACGTGCGGGTGACCTCGGACGCGCACGCCGCCGTCGAGGCCGACGGGCTCGTCGTGCCCGGCGTCGGCGCGTTCGGGGCCTGCATGGAAGGTCTGCTCGCCGCGGGCGGGGACAAGATCATCGATCGGCGGCTGGCCGGCGGGCGCCCGGTGCTCGGCATCTGCGTGGGCATGCAGGTGCTGTTCGACCGCGGCGTGGAGCACGGCGTGCAGGCCGACGGCTGCGGCCAGTGGCCCGGCGACGTCGAACGGCTCCAGGCGGACGTGCTGCCGCACATGGGCTGGAACGAGGTAGCGCCGCCCGCCGACTCGGTGCTGTTCGCCGGGATGGAGCCGGGCACCCGGTTCTACTTCGTGCACTCCTTCGCCGCCCGGCGCTGGGAACTGCCCGAGTCGGAGACGATCGCCCCGGCCAAGGTGACCTGGTCCGAGCACGGCGAACCGTTCGTCGCCGCGGTGGAGAACGGCCCGCTCTCGGCGACGCAGTTCCACCCGGAGAAGTCCGGCGAGGCGGGCTCCCGCCTGCTGCGCAACTGGCTCGGGACGCTGTGACGTGCGCCGCCACGGATTGATGAACCCGCGCGGCACCCGGGTCGTGGCCCTGGTCCTGGCCGTGGGCGTCGTCGCGGGCTTCAGCTCCACGTACCTGGTCGAGGCGGGCGTGCCCGCGTGGCTGGTGCTGGTGCTCGCGGTACTGGCGCTGCTGGTCCCCGTGATCGCCGCGGCCCGCTCCGGCGACCGGCACCGCTGACCCCGCGCCGCACGGCCCGCACCAGGCCGCCAGATACAGTTGCCGCGTGACTTTCACGCTTCTTCCCGCAGTTGACGTGGCCGATGGCCAGGCCGTCCGCCTGGTCCAGGGCGCCGCCGGAACCGAGACCTCCTACGGCGATCCGCTGGAGGCCGCCCTCGCCTGGCAGCGCGCCGGGGCCGAGTGGATCCACCTGGTGGACCTGGACGCGGCGTTCGGCCGCGGCTCCAACCGGGAGCTGCTGGCCGACGTGGTGCGGCGGCTCGACGTGCGGGTGGAGCTCTCCGGCGGCATCCGGGACGACGACTCGCTGAAGGCGGCGCTGGCCACCGGCTGCCACCGGGTGAACCTGGGCACCGCGGCGCTGGAGAACCCCGAGTGGGCGGACCGCGTGGTCGCCGAGCACGGCGAGCAGGTCGCCGTCGGCCTGGACGTGCGCATCACCGAGGAGGGCCACCGGCTCGCGGCCCGCGGCTGGACCCGCGACGGCGGCGACCTGTGGGAGGTGCTGGCCCGGCTGGACGCCGCGGGCTGCCGCCGCTACGTCGTCACCGACGTGAGCAAGGACGGCACGCTGCAGGGTCCGAACACCGAGCTGCTGCGCGAGGTCTGCGCCCGCACCGAGGCGCCCGTGGTCGCCTCCGGCGGGGTGTCCAGTGTGGACGATCTGCGAGCGCTGGCGGAACTGGCGCCGCTGGGCGTGGAGGGCTCCATCGTCGGCAAGGCCTTGTACGCCGGGAACTTCACCCTCGAAGAGGCCCTCGCCGCGGTGTCCTGATCGGGCCGGACCCGGCGGTGCGGCACCCGCGCCGCCGGGCGACCCGGTGCCCCGGCGGGTGCCGCGCACGGCCTACGCTGGAGGCATGGGCGTCGCGGTACGAGTGATCCCCTGCCTGGACGTCGACGCCGGGCGGGTCGTCAAGGGTGTCAACTTCACGGACCTGCGGGACGCGGGCGATCCGGTCGAACTGGCGAAGACCTACGACGCGGAGCACGCCGACGAGCTCACCTTCCTCGACGTCACCGCGTCCTCCGGGGACCGGGAGACCACGTTCGAGGTGGTGCGCCGCACCGCCGAGCAGGTGTTCATCCCGCTGACCGTCGGCGGCGGGGTCCGCAGCGCCGAGGACGTGAACCGGTTGCTGCGCGCGGGCGCCGACAAGGTGAGCGTGAACACCGCCGCCATCGCCCGCCCCGAACTGCTGCGGGAGGCCTCGCACCGGTTCGGCGCGCAGTGCGTCGTGCTCTCCGCCGACGCCCGCCGCGTGCCGGAGGGCGGGCAGCCGACCGCGTCCGGTTTCGAGGTCACCACGCACGGTGGCCGCCGCGGCACCGGGATCTGCGCCGTCGAGTGGGCCGAGCGCGCCCAGGAGCTCGGCGTCGGCGAGATCCTGCTGAACTCCATGGACGCCGACGGCACCAAGGCCGGTTTCGACCTGGAGCTGATCCGCGCGGTCCGCTCCCGCGTCGACGTCCCCCTCATCGCCAGCGGTGGCGCGGGCGCCGTCGAGCACTTCGCGCCCGCGGTGCGCGCCGGCGCGGACGCGGTGCTCGCGGCCAGCGTCTTCCACTTCGGCCAGCTGCGGATCGGCGAGGTGAAGGACGCGATGCGCGCGGAAGGGATCACCGTCCGATGAGCGAGCTGGACCCGGCGATCGCCGGGCGCCTCAAGCGCAACGCCGACGGCCTGGTGGCCGCGGTCGCGCAGCAGCGCGGCACCGGCGAGGTGCTGATGATGGCGTGGATGGACGACGAGGCGCTGCACCGCACGCTCACCACCCGCCGCGGCACCTACTTCTCCCGCAGCCGGGGGGAGTACTGGATGAAGGGCGAGACCTCGGGACACGTGCAGCACGTGCACGAGGTGCGGCTGGACTGCGACGGCGACACGGTGCTGCTGGTCGTCGACCAGGTCGGCGCGGCCTGCCACACCGGTGACCGCACCTGCTTCGACGCGGACGTGCTTCTTGATTGACCGTTCGGGTCTTGTTGTTTAGCACTGGGGTGGCGGAACCTCAGCTATTCCCTCGCTGCGGGATCTTTTTCACCGGTGGCTCCGCCACAGGAGAAAAAGCTGTCCTCGCGAGGAAACAGCTGAGAACCCGCGGGTGGTCCTTTTGCTCTGGTGGTCGGCGGCTCAGCGGCTTTGCCGCTGACAGGACGAGGAAACCGGCCTCCGGTGCTGGTGTTGCGATGTCCCTCGTGGTCAGTCCTGGGGGGTCAGGTCGCCGGTGAGGTAGCGCTGCAGGTTGGGGGCCACCGCGGCCACCACGGTGTCGTGGTCGGCGGAGGCCAGCGGCTCCAGCTCCACCACGTAGCGGGTGATGCCGAGCCCGATGATCTGCGAGGCGCTGAGCGCGGCGCGCAGCTCCGGGCGGTCCATCCGCAGCTCCCGGACCAGCCGGTCGATGATCACGGTGGCGACGAACTCGCGCAGCATCCGCACCGCCGAGCGGTGCGAGGCGACGCTGCGCACGAGTGCGGCGAACGCCCGGCCGCCCGCCGCGTCCCACGCGCCGAGGAACCGGCGCAGCACGCGCTCGGCGAGCTGCTCCCGGTCCCCGGCCAGCAGTTCCGGGATGACGGTGGTGGGGTCGACGGGGATGTGCACGGCCGCGGTGAACAGGGCCTCCTTGCCGCCGAACCAGTGGTTGACCATCGCCGGGTCGACGCCGGCCCGGGTCGCGATCACGCGCACGGTCGCGTCGTTGTAACCGGATTCGGCGAAGACCTCGCGGGCCGCGGCGACCAGCGCGGCCCGGGTGTCCTGCCCGCCCGCGCGGCGCCCGCGCCGCTTCCGGCCGTCGTGCTCGCCGCGAGGACCCGGCGCGCCGGGGTCACCGCTGTCCCCGGAGCCGCCGTGCTCCCCGAGGTCGGCGTGGTCGAGGTCGTCGTCGTGGTCCCCGAGGTCGGCGTGGTCGTCGTGGTCGCTCCCACGGCCGGTGCCGCCGGGATCGCCGGTGCCGCTGTTCATCCCCGCCATCTTCGTCGCTGCCGGGTGCGGGCCGCAAAAGCCCGCCGCCCGACCGCTGCGACGCGCCCGGTGCGGGGTCGGCACAATGTGGACATGGTTGGCGACGGCGACATCGGCAGCATCACCCCGGACCGCGCGGAGTTCCGCGACCTGGCCGCCGGGCGGCGGGTCATCCCCGTCGTGCGGCGGTTGCTGGCCGACGACGAGACCCCGCTGGGGGTGTACCGGAAGCTCGCGGGCGACCGGACGGGCACGTTCCTGTTCGAGTCGGCGGAGAACGGGCGCTCCTGGTCGCGCTGGTCGTTCATCGGGGTGCGCAGCGCGGCCGCGCTGACCGCGCGCGACGGCGAGGCCTGCTGGACGGGCACGCCGCCGGTGGGCCTGCCGACCGGTGGTGACCCGCTGGAGGCGCTGCGGGAGACGGTGCGGCTGCTGCGCACCGACCCGCTGCCGGGCCTGCCGCCGCTGACCGGGGGCATGGTGGGCTACCTCGGCTACGACGCGGTGCGCCGCCTGGAGCGGCTGCCGGAGCTCACCGAGGACGACCTGCGCATCCCCGAACTGGTGATGCTGCTGGCCACCGACCTGGCCGCGCTGGACCACCACGAGGGCACGATCACCCTGATCGCGAACGCGGTGAACTGGGACGACAGCCCGGAGCGGGTGGACGCCGCCTACGACGACGCGGTCCGCAGGCTGGACGAGATGACCGAGCGGCTGTGCACGCCGTCGGCGCCGACGGTGGCCGCGTTCTCCCGCCCCGCCCCGGAGTTCACCCGCCGCCGCACCCCCGAGGAGCACCACCGGGCGGTGGAGGCGGCGAAGGAGGCGATCCGCGCGGGCGAGGCCTTCCAGGTCGTCGTCTCGCAGCGCTTCGAGATGGAGACCAGCGCCGACGCCCTCGACGTGTACCGGGTGCTGCGCACCACGAACCCGAGCCCGTACATGTACCTGCTGCGGCTGGCCGACCCCGAGGGCGGCAGCCCGTTCGACATCGTCGGATCCAGCCCCGAATCGCTGGTGACGGTCCGCGACGGCCAGGCGACGACGCACCCGATCGCGGGCACCCGCTGGCGCGGCGCCGACGAGGACGAGGACGCGCGGCTGGAGAAGGAGCTCAGCAACGACGAGAAGGAGCGGGCCGAGCACCTGATGCTGGTCGACCTGGGCCGCAACGACCTGGGCCGGGTGTGCCGCCCGGGCTCGGTGCACGTGGTCGAGTTCTTCCGGATCGAGCGCTACAGCCACGTCATGCACCTGGTCTCCACGGTCACCGGCACCCTGGACGAGGGCCGCACCGCGTTCGACGCGGTCACCGCGTGCTTCCCGGCGGGCACCTTGTCGGGCGCGCCGAAGCCGCGGGCGCTGGAGCTCATCGAGGAGCTGGAGCCGACGCGCCGCGCCCAGTACGGCGGGGTGGTGGGCTACCTGGACTTCGCCGGGGACGCCGACACGGCGATCGCGATCCGCACCGCGCTGGTGCGCGACGGGATGGCGTACGTGCAGGCGGGCGGCGGCATCGTCGCCGACTCGGACCCGGTGGCGGAGGACCAGGAGTCGTTGAACAAGGCGAAGGCGGTGCTGACCGCGGTCGCGACCGCGCAGACGCTGCGCGCCCCGGACACGCGCCCGGCGGACGTCGCGGAGCGGGTGTGACGGCGCAGCGCGAGACCTCGGCGCGGCTGCTGTGGTCGGTGGTGCTGCTGCTGGTGGCGGCCGCGGGGCTGCTGTGGGGTGCGAGCGCGCTGACCTGGGCGTCGCGGCAGTACCGCACCCCGTTCTCGGGCGAGGTGGACGCGGTGGCTTCGGGCGCGGTGGCGCGTCCGGAGCTGGTGCCGTTGGCGCTGGCCGCGCTGGCCGCGGTGGCGGCGGTGCTGGCGACCGGTGGCCTGCTGCGCCGCGTCGTCGGCGCGTTGACGCTGTTCGGCGGCGCGCTGCTGCTGTGGCGGGCGGGCACGTGGTGGTTCGCCGCGGCGGCCGAGTTCGTGCCGCCGGGGGTTCCGTCGGGCGGTGAGCCGGTGGGCGAGCCGTCCGCCGCGCCGTTCGGGCCGCTGCTGGTGGTGCTGGCCGGGCTGGCGCTGCTCGCGGCGGGAGCGCTGGTGGCGGTGCGCGCCGGCCGGATGCCCGCGATGGGCGCGCGGTACTCGGCGCCGGGTGCGGAGAAGCGGAAGTCCACCGATCCGGACAAAAGGCTGTGGGACGCCCTGGACGAGGGAGCCGACCCGACGGACGAGCGCTAGCGGCGCGCGCACCGTGGTCCCGGCACCGGTTCGGGTACGTCCGGGTGGCGGTGGGGAGTCCTGCGATCGGAGTCGGCAAGGGACGAAGGTCCTTGCTGTGCAGGGACGTTGTACCGACCCCTTGGGCGGAGGCCGCACCGCGCGGGGTTAGCATCGGCCATGCGAACGGCACGGCGGGAAGGGGAGTGTCGTGATCGAGCGCGATGAGTTCGTCTGCGTCATTGACGATTTTCGAGACCTGCGGGCGAGTGTTCGGGGCACGCGTGGCGAGGTGTTCGAGTGAGCGTTCTGGAATCCATCATCGAAGGCGTTCGCGAGGACATGGCCCTCCGCGAATCCGCCGTTCCGTTCGACGAGATCAAGCAGCGTTCGGCTGCGGCGCCACCGCCGCACGACGCGCTGGCCGCGCTGCGCGCGCCCGGTGTCGGCGTGATCGCGGAGGTGAAGCGGCGGAGCCCGTCCAAGGGTGAGCTCGCGGAGATCGGTGAACCGGCCGATCTGGCCGCGGACTACTCGGAGGCGGGCGCGCGGGTGATCAGCGTGCTGACCGAGCAGCGCCGCTTCGGCGGTTCGCTGGCGGACTTCGACGCGGTGCGCCTGAAGGTCCCGGCGACTCCGCTGCTGCGCAAGGACTTCGTGGTCAGCCCGTACCAGGTGCACGAGGCGCGCGCCCACGGCGCGGACATGGTGCTGCTGATCGTGGCGGCGCTGGAGCAGAACGCGCTGGAGGCCCTGCTGGACCGGGTCGAGTCGCTGGGCATGACCGCGCTGGTCGAGGTGCACACCGCCGAGGAGGCGGACCGCGCGCTGGAGGCCGGGGCGAAGGTCATCGGCATCAACGCCCGCAACCTGCACACCCTGGACGTGGACCGCGAGGTCTTCGGGCGGATCGCGCCCGGCCTGCCGCCGGAGGTGCTGAAGGTGGCGGAGTCCGGGGTGCGCGGCCCGAGCGACCTGATGGCGTACGCCGGGTCGGGCGCGGACGCGGTGCTGGTCGGCGAGGGCCTGGTGACCAGCGATAACCCGCGCGTCGCGGTGACCCAGCTGGTGACGGCCGGCTCGCACCCGGCCTGCCCGCGGCCCAGCCGCTGATCGAGCCGGGCCCGGCCACCGGTCGGGTTCGGCGCACCGCCCGGGCGCGGCCGGTGTCGCGGCGCCCGTGCCGGGAACCCGGGGTGGGTGACGCGCGGTGCGGTGCCGCCGCGGCGCGCGGCCGGATCCCCGGCGGCTGAGGACTACTAGAGAGGTGACCTAGATGGCGACGGTGCACGACGCGCAGCACGACCGCGCGCATCGGCCGGGCCGTCCGGTGCCCGAGGGGCATGACCCGGATGAGCGGGGCCACTTCGGCCCCTACGGCGGCCGGTTCATGCCGGAGGCGTTGATCGCCGCGCAGGACGAGCTGGCCGCGGAGTACGAGAAGGCGCAGCTGGACCCGGAGTTCGTGGACGAGCTGGCGCGGCTGCTGCGGGAGTACGCGGGCCGCCCGTCGCTGCTGACCGAGGCGAAGCGGTTCGGCGAGCGCGCGGGCGGGGCGCGGATCCTGCTCAAGCGCGAGGACCTGAACCACACCGGTTCCCACAAGATCAACAACGTGCTGGGGCAGGCGCTGCTGGTCAAGCGGATGGGCAAGCGGCGCGTCATCGCCGAGACCGGCGCCGGCCAGCACGGCGTGGCCACGGCGACCGCCTGCGCGCTGCTCGACCTCGACTGCGTGATCTACATGGGGAAGGTCGACACCGAGCGGCAGGCGCTGAACGTGGCGCGGATGCGGTTGCTGGGCGCCGAGGTGCGGCCGGTGGCGAACGGCTCGGCCACGCTGAAGGACGCGATCAACGAGGCGCTGCGGGACTGGGTCGCCAACGTCGAGGACACCCACTACCTGCTGGGCACGGCGGCCGGGGCGCACCCGTTCCCGGTGATGGTCCGCAACTTCCACAAGATCATCGGCGAGGAGGCCCGCGAGCAGTCGCTGGCGCAGTTCGGCGGCCTGCCGGACGCGGTGGTGGCGTGCGTGGGCGGCGGCTCCAACGCCATCGGCATCTTCCACGGCTTCATCGACGATCCGGGCGTGCGGCTGGTCGGTTGTGAACCCGCCGGGCACGGGCTGGACAGCGGCGAGCACGGCGCCACGCTCACCAAGGGCACGCCGGGCACGCTGCACGGCGCCCGCTCCTACCTGCTGCAGGACGAGGACGGGCAGATCACCGAGGCCTACTCGATCTCCGCGGGCCTGGACTACCCGGGCGTCGGGCCGGAGCACTCGTACCTGAAGGACGCCGGCCGCGCCGAGTACGTCGCCGTCACCGACGACGAGGCGATGCAGGCGTTCCGGCTGCTCTCCCGCACCGAGGGCATCATCCCGGCCATCGAGTCCGCGCACGCCCTCGCGGGCGCGCTGCGGCTGGGCCGCGAGCTGGGGCCGGACGCCACCTTGCTGGTGAGCCTGTCCGGCCGCGGCGACAAGGACATGGACACCGCCGCGAAGTACTTCGGCCTCGTCGACGAGTCGGGCGAGCCGGTGGCGGACGACGCAGACGGGGAGGCGGAGCGGTGAGCCTGCACGAGGTGTTCGCGGCCTGCCGCGCCGAGGACCGAGCGGCGCTGATCGGGTACCTGCCCGCCGGCTACCCCACGGTCGAGGGATCGAAGGAGCTGCTGGCGGGCATGCTCGCCGGTACCGACGACGCGCCCGGCTGCGACGTGGTGGAGGTCGGCGTCCCGTTCTCCGACCCGGTGATCGACGGGCCGACCATCCAGGCCGCCGGGGACGTGGCGCTGCGCGCCGGGTTCCGCATCCGGGACCTGTTCGACGTGGTGTCCTCGGTCGCCGACGCGGGCAAGCACGCCGTGGTGATGACCTACTGGAACCCGGTGCACCAGTACGGGCCGGACGCGTTCGCCCGCGACCTGGCCGCCGCGGGCGGGCTCGGCGTGATCACCCCGGACCTGGTGCCGGACGAGGCCGACGACTGGATGTCCGCCAGCGAGGCGCACGGCGTGGATCGGATCTTCCTGGTCGCCCCGTCCTCCACGGAACAGCGGCTGGCGATGACGGCGAAGGCCAGCTCCGGGTTCGTCTACGCCACCTCGGTGATGGGCGTGACCGGGGCGCGCGACACCGTGGGCGACCAGGCGGAAGGGCTCGTGCGGCGCACCCGCGCGCACACCGACCTGCCGATCGGGGTCGGCCTCGGTGTCCGCTCCGGCGAGCAGGCCGCGCAGGTCGCGAAGTTCGCCGACGGCGTCATCGTCGGCTCCGCGTTCATCAACCGCGCCGAGCAGGACGGTCCCGCGGGCGTCCGCGAGATCGCCGCCGAACTGGGCCGGGGAGTCCGCTCCCGCTGAAGCACCCGGGGTGAACGGCCCACCGGCTCGGACGGGCGGGCCGTTCACCTGGCGATGGGGGTGGCGCGGCGGACCGATACGGTGTTCGGGTGAGCGCGCACAACCTCGCTGCCCCGGCGACCTCGTTCCTGGCGAACATCCCGAGCCCCCCGCAGGGGGTGTGGTACATCGGCCCGGTGCCGCTGCGCGCCTATGCGCTGTGCATCATCGCCGGGATCGTGGTGGCGATCCTGTGGGGTGACCGGCGCTGGCAGGCGCGCGGTGGCCGCAAGGGCGTGGTCACCGACATCGCGGTGTTCGCGGTGCCGTTCGGGCTGGTCGGCGGTCGGCTCTACCACGTCGCGACGGACTGGTACAAGTACTTCGGCCCGGGCCGGAACCCGCTGGACGCGTTGAAGATCTGGGAGGGCGGCCTCGGCATCTGGGGTGCGGTGGCGCTCGGCGCGGTCGGTGCGTGGATCGGCTGCCGCAGGCGCGGCGTGCCGCTGGCGGCGTTCGCCGACGCGATCGCCCCGGCGCTGATCACGGCGCAGGCCATCGGCCGGTTGGGGAACTGGTTCAACCAGGAGCTCTACGGCAGCCCGACCTCGGTGCCCTGGGGCCTGGAGATCTACCGCCGGGTCAACGAGGACGGCATGGTCGACCAGATCTACGGCCGCGCCGTCGACCAGGGGGCGCCGCTGGCGGTGGTGCACCCGACGTTCCTGTACGAGCTGCTGTGGAACCTGCTGGTCGCGGTGCTCGTGGTGTGGGCGGACCGGCGGTTCCGGATGGGGCGCGGCCGGGTGTTCGCGCTGTACGTCGCCGGGTACACGGCGGGCCGGGTGTGGATCGAGATGATGCGCACCGACGCGGCCACGCACCTGCTCGGCATCCGCATCAACGTGTTCACCTCGCTGGTGGTGTTCGCGCTGGCGGTGATCTACCTGCTGGTGGTGCGCGGGAAGCGGGAGGACCCGGAGCTGTTGCGCGGCAGGCCGCTGCCGGGCGACGACGACTACGACGGGGAGACCGGCGCGGCCGGTTCCGGCGGGGCGACGCGGGTCGACGCGAAGAACCGGGACGACGAGCCCGATGCGGCGAAGCCCGAACCCGCGCAGCCGGACGAAGCGCAGCCCGACGAAGCGCAGCCCGACGAAGCGAAGTCCGAACCCGCGGAGTCCGGCGATGCCGAGCCGGACGAGAAGGCCGCCGCCTCGAAGCCGGCGGACGAGAAGGCCGACCGGCCCAAGGAGACCTCCGCCGCCACGAGCGAGAAGAGCTCCGAGGACTCCGACCGCGACGAGTGACCCGCACCGTTCGACGACGGCCGCGCCACCGGTTCCCCGGGGCGCGGCCGTCCTCGTACGAGCGGATCGCCCGTTCTCGGGCAGCGGTGCCGCCGACGAGCACCACCCGCCTCGGGAGAGGTCAGCCGCCCCGCACCGGCGCGATCACCGGTGTTCCGTCGGGAGCGGTGAGCACCACGACCCGCGCGTCGTAGTGCTCGGTGAGCACCGCCGGGGTGAGCACGTCGGCGGGCGGTCCGTGCGCGGCGGTGCGGCCGTCGGCGAGCAGCAGCAGCCGATCGGCGTACTGCGCGGAGATGGTCAGGTCGTGCAGCGTCGTGACGACGGTGGTGCCCAGTTCGCGCCGCAGCTCGTCGACCAGGTCCAGCAGCGCCTGCGCGTGCCCGAGGTCGAGGCCCGTGGTCGGTTCGTCCAGCAGCAGCACCCCGGACCGCTGAGCCAGCGCCCGCCCGAGCACGGCCCGCTGCCGCTCGCCCCCGGACAGCTCCGCCAGCGGTCGCCGCGCCAGCCCGGCCAGGTCGAGCCGTTCGACGACGTGCTCGACCACGGCGAGGTCGCCGCGCCTCTCCCGCCCGAGCGGTCCGAGGTGCGGGGTGCGGCCGAGCAGCACGTAGTCGGTGACGGTGAGCCCGGGCGGCAGCTGCGGGGTCTGCGGCGAGTAGGCCAGCAGCCGGGCCCGTTCGCGGCGACCCGCCCGGTGCAGCGGCCTGCCGCCGACGAGCACGTCCCCCCGGTGCGGCAGCAGCCCGGCGACGGCCTTGAGCAGCGTGGACTTCCCGGACCCGTTGGGCCCGATGACGGCGAGCCAGCCACCGGCGGGCACCTGCGCCGACACCCCGGTCAGCGCGGTGCGCCGCCGGTACCCGGCGGTCAGGTCGCGCACCCGCAGCTCGGTCATGCGCGCCTGCTCCGGTGCAGCAGCAGCGCGAAGAACGGCGCGCCGGTGAACGCGGTGATCACCCCGATGGGCAGTTCGGCGGGGGCGAGGACGCTGCGCGCGAGCACGTCGGCGAGCACCAGGAACGCCCCGCCGAACAGCAGCGACAGCGGAACCACGATCCGGTTGCCGCCGCCGAAGGCGAGCCGGACCAGGTGCGGGACGACGAGCCCGACGAACCCGATGAGCCCGGCGACGGACACGGCGGCGGCGGTGGCCAGCGAGGCGGCGAGCAGCACGACGGCGCGGACCCGGCCGGGGTGCACGCCCAGCGAGGCGGCCTCCTCGTCGCCGGTGCCGAGCACGTCGAGCAGCCGGGCGCACGCCCACAGCACCCCGCCGGAGACCACGAGCAGCGGCAGCACCAGCAGCACGTCCCCCCAGCCCGCGGTGCTCAACCGCCCGAGGATCCACATGTAGACCTGCTGCAGGCTCTCCAGCCGCAGCTGCTGCAGGAAGGTCTGCCCGGCGGACAGGAACGCGCCGACGGCGACTCCGGCGAGCACGAGCGTCGCGGCCCCGCCGCCCGCGGCGCGGCCCAGCAGCCAGGTGGTGGCGACGCCGCCGAGCGCACCGGCGAACGCGGCGGCCTGCGCGGCCCCGGGCACCCCGGCGGCGCCCGGCAGCACCGTGATCACGAGGGTGACGGCGAGCCCCGCCCCGCTGGCCGCGCCGAGCAGGTACGGGTCGGCGAGCGGGTTGCGGAACACGCCCTGGAAGGCGGCGCCGGACACGGCGAGCGCGGCCCCGACGAGCGCCCCGAGCACCGCGCGCGGCACCCGCAGCCGCCACAGGATCGCCGCTTCCCGCTCGGACAGCGGGGAGTGCCCACCGGTGAGCTGGGCGCCGAGCTCGGCGAGCACCCGGGTCCAGCCGAGGTCGGCGGCCCCGAGCAGCACCGAGACCAGCAGGGCCAGCAGCAGCGCCGCGACGCCCGCCAGCAGCGGGACGGGCCGCAGCCGCGTCGTGCCGCGCACCCGGCTCAGGGCCGCTGGGCGCGGGACACGGAGTCGGCGACCGCGCGCACCAGGTCGACCACGCGCGGTCCCCAGCGCCCGGCGACGTCCTCGTCGAGCGTCACGACGCGGCGCTCCCGCACGGCGGTGAGGGTGTTCCAGCCGGGGCGGGCGGCGACGGCGTCCGCGGTGGCGCCGCAGCACTTCGAGTCGGCGAGGAAGATCAGGTCGGGGTCGGCCTGCACGATCCGCTCCTGCGCGAGCTGCGGGTACTCGCCCTCGGCGTCGTCGGCGATGTTGCGGAGCCCGAACAGGCCGTAGACGTCGCCGATGAAGCTGCGCGAGGTGGCGGTGTAGAAGTCGGGGCTGAGCTCGTGGAAGTAGGTCAGCGGTTCCGGCGCCTTCGGCGTGTCGGCGACGATCTTCGCGATGTCGGCGCGCATCCGGGCCGTGACGTCCCGCGCCTGCCTGCTGTGCCCGGTGGCCTGGCCGAGGGTCTCGATCTGCGCGTAGGCGTCGTCCAGCGACGTCGCGGCGGGCGTCACGAGCACCGGGATCTCCAGCTCGCGCAGCCCCTCGACGAGCTTCCCGGCGCCGTCGGGCGCGATCACCAGGTCCGGGTCGTGCCCGGCGACGGTCGCGGCGTCGCTGCTGAGCGCGTTCAGCTCGGTGCGGGGGGCGTCGGCGGGGAAGGAGGAGGACCGGTCGGCGGCCTCCACCTGGTCGCCCGCGCCGATGGCGTAGAGCGATTCGGTGGCGGTGGGGCTCAGCGACACGATGTGCTTGGGCTGCTGGGGCAGCGTGATCGGTTCCTGGCCGTCGAGGGCGATCTGCGCGGGGAACGCGGCCGCCGGGTCCTCGACGGGGGCTTCGGGTGCCGGGGAGGGCGTGCGCGTGGCGCACGCGGTGCCTGCGAGCAGCAGGGCCAGCACGGTCAGCAGCAGGGCGGGGAGGCGGCGGAACCCGAGCATGGCGTCCTCGTGGTCGGGCCGGTGCGCCACGGGTGCGCACCGGGTGCGGTGGCGGACGGCGACGCCCGCGCGAACGCACCGGAATTCGCTGCCGCGAGCGCCCCGAGCTGGAAAGGTACCAGGAGCTGATCGTCCTGCCCGGTCGCCGGGTGCCCAGGGGTTCCGCGGGCCCGCGGGGTTGACGCGGTTCGGTCGGACGTCGGAATATTCACGCGGGCCGAGAGCTGACTTGCGGTGCTGCTGCCGGGTATCGTGCTTGTTAAGGTTCGTCGAAATCCGGGGTCGCGGTCTCAATCCTGGGTTGCGGTTCCAACCCGGGGTCGCGGTCCCAGGCGCTCGTGGCCTTCCCCGGTTCCGCACCGCTCGCGGGACCGAGTCCCACGAGCCCGGTCGCCACCGGTGCCCGGTTCGGCCGCCGAAGGTCTCGTTTCGCCGAGTGCGGTGCCGCTGCCCGGCTCGGCCGACCACCCGTCCAGCGCCGGACGCCCACGCGGGCCAGCGTCGTCCCGTGCCCAGAAGAGATCAACGCGAGTGCGCGGTGGTCTTTCCGCACGAGTACCGACGAGGGAGGTTTGCGCAGTGGTCTTCTCTGCCTTTCCCGCCGCTCAGGGTCTGTACGACCCCGCTTCCGAGCACGATTCCTGCGGGGTCGCCATGGTGGCCGACGTCCAGGGGCGCCGCTCGCACGGCATCGTGTCCGATGCGATGACCGCGCTGGCGAATCTCGACCACCGCGGGGCCGCCGGCGCGGAACCGACCAGCGGTGACGGCGCCGGGGTGCTGCTGCAGCTGCCGGACGAGCTGCTGCGCTCCTGCACGGGCTTCGACCTGCCCGAACCGGATGCGGCCGGCCGCGCGCGCTACGCGGCGGGCATCGCGTTCCTGCCCGCCGATCCCGAGCTGCGCGCCGCGGCGGTGGCGCTGGTGGAGCGCATCGCGATCGAAGAGGACCTGCGCGTGCTGGGCTGGCGGGAGGTGCCGATCGCACCGGATGCCGCCGGGGTGGGCACCACCGCGCTGGAGTGCATGCCGCACTTCGCGACGTTGCTGGTCGAGGGCTCCGCCGGGCAGGCCGGGCTGGAGCTGGACCGGCTGGCGTTCTGCCTGCGCAAGCGCGCCGAGCGGGAGTCCGCGCGGGAGGGCGCCGAGCTGTACTTCGCGTCGCTGTCGGCGCGCACCTTCGTCTACAAGGGCATGCTGACCACCGAGCAGCTGCCGCTGTTCTTCCCGGACCTCACCGACGAGCGCCTGGTCTCGGCGATCGCGGTGGTGCACAGCCGGTTCTCCACGAACACCTTCCCGTCGTGGCCGCTGGCGCACCCGTTCCGCTACATGGCGCACAACGGCGAGATCAACACGATCCGCGGGAACCGGAACCGGATGCGGTCCCGGGAGGCGCTGCTGGAGTCCGACCTGATCCCGGGCGACCTGTCCCGGCTGTACCCGATCTGCGCCGAGGACGGCTCGGACTCGGCCTCGTTCGACGAGGTGCTGGAGCTGCTGCACCTGGGCGGGCGCTCGCTGCCGCACTCGGTGCTGATGATGATCCCGGAGGCGTGGGAGAACCACGCCGAGATGGACCCGAAGCGCAAGGCGTTCTACCGCTTCCACGCGGGCCTGATGGAGCCGTGGGACGGCCCGGCCTGCGTCACCTTCACCGACGGTTCCCTGGTGGGCGCGGTGCTGGACCGCAACGGGCTGCGCCCGGCGCGCTGGTGGCGCACCTCCGACGACCGGGTGGTGCTGGCCAGCGAGTCCGGGGTGCTCGACCTGGACCCGGCGGAGATCGTCGCGAAGGGCCGGCTGCAGCCGGGCCGCATGTTCCTGATCGACACCGAGCAGGGCCGCGTCGTCGACGACGACGAGATCAAGACCGAGCTCGCCGAGCAGCACGCCTACGAGGAGTGGCTGCACGCGGGCCAGCTGAACCTGGGGCAGCTCGCGGACCGCGAGCACGTGGTGCAGAGCCACGAGTCGGTGGTGCGCCGCCAGCTGACGTTCGGCTACACCGAGGAGGAGCTGTCGCTGCTGCTGGCGCCGATGGCCTCCGGTGGGGGAGAACCGCTGGGCTCGATGGGGTCGGACACCCCGCAGGCCGCGTTCTCGCAGCGCTCCCGGCTGCTCTACGACTACTTCGTGCAGCACTTCGCGCAGGTCACGAACCCGCCGCTGGACGCGATCCGGGAGGAGATCGTCACCTCGGTGGCGCGGGTGATGGGCCCGGAGCAGAACCTGCTGGAGCCGGTCGCGGCCTCGTGCAGGCACGTGGTGCTGCCGACGCCGGTGATCGACAACGACGAGCTGGCGAAGCTCATCCACATCAACTCCGACGGCGACCTGCCCGGTTTCGCCTGCACCGTGCTGTCCGGCCTGTACGAGGCCGACGGTGGTGGCGCGGCGTTGGCGGAGGCGGTCGAACGGGTGCGCGAGGAGGCCTCCGAGGCGATTCGCGCGGGCGCCCGGGTACTAGTGCTCTCGGACCGGGACTCGGACCACCGGATGGCGCCGATCCCGTCGCTGCTGCTGGTCTCCGCGGTGCACCACCACCTGGTGCGCACCAAGGAGCGGCTGAAGGTGGCGCTGGTGGTGGAGAGCGGGGACGCCCGCGAGGTGCACCACATCGCCGCGCTGCTCGGCTTCGGTGCCGCCGCGGTCAACCCGTACCTGGCCTTCGAGACGATCGAGGACATGATCGCGACCGGCCAGATCACCGGGATCCGGCCGCGGGTGGCGGTCCGCAACTACGTGCAGGCGCTGGTCAAGGGCGTGCTGAAGGTGATGTCGAAGATGGGCATCTCCACCGTCGGCGCCTACACGGCCGCGCAGATCTTCGAGGCCGTCGGCCTGTCGAAGGAACTGGTCGCCGAGTACTTCACCGGCACCGGCACCCAGCTCGGCGGGGTCGAGCTGGACGCGCTGGCCGAGGAGGTCGCGCAGCGGCACCGCCGCGCCTACCCGGACAACCCGACGGACCGGGCGCACCGCAGGCTGGAGGTCGGCGGCGAGTACTCGTACCGGCGCGAAGGCGAACTGCACCTGTTCTCCCCGGAGATGGTGTTCCTGCTGCAGCACGCCACGAAGACCCGCAAGGTCGAGGCGTACCGCGAGTACACCGCCGAGTGCGACCGGCTGGCCCGCAAGGGCGGCACGGTGCGCGGCATGTTCAAGTTCGACAGCGGCCGGGCCCCCATCTCGATCGACGAGGTCGAGCCGATCTCGGAGATCATGAAGCGGTTCGCGACCGGCGGCATGAGCTACGGCGCGATCTCGGCGGAGGCGCACGAGACGCTGGCGATCGCGATGAACCGCATCGGCGGCCGCTCCAACTCCGGCGAGGGCGGTGAGGACGCCGACCGGCTCTACGACGACGAGCGCCGCTCCGGCATCAAGCAGGTCGCCTCCGGCCGATTCGGCGTCACCAGCGAATACCTGGTCAACGCGACCGACGTGCAGATCAAGATGGCGCAGGGCGCGAAGCCCGGCGAGGGCGGCCAGCTGCCCGCGCACAAGGTGTACCCGTGGATCGCGAAGACGCGGCACTCCACGCCCGGCGTCGGGCTGATCTCGCCGCCGCCGCACCACGACATCTACTCGATCGAGGACCTGGCGCAGCTGATCCACGACCTGAAGAACGCCAACGACCGGGCGCGGGTGCACGTGAAGCTGGTCAGCTCGGTCGGCGTGGGCACGGTCGCGGCCGGCGTGAGCAAGGCGCACGCGGACGTGGTGCTGGTGTCCGGGCACGACGGCGGCACCGGTGCGGCGGCGCTGACCTCGCTCAAGCACGCGGGAACCCCCTGGGAGATCGGGCTCGCCGAGACGCAGCAGACGCTGCTGCTCAACGGGCTGCGGGACCGGATCACCGTGCAGGTCGACGGCGGCATGAAGACCGGCCGCGACGTGGTGGTCGCCGCGCTGCTCGGCGCCGAGGAGTACGGCTTCGCGACCGCGCCGCTGGTGGTGGAGGGCTGCGTGATGATGCGCGTCTGCCACCTGGACACCTGTCCGGTGGGCGTGGCCACCCAGAACCCGGAGCTGCGCAAGCGCTACAACGGCCAGGTCGAGCACGTGGTCAACTTCTTCGAGTTCGTCGCCGAGGAGGTCCGCGAGCACCTGGCGCAGCTGGGCTTCCGCACGCTGGACGAGGCGATCGGCCAGGTCGGCGCGCTGCGCACCGACGAGGCGGTGGAGCACTGGAAGGCCACCGGCCTGGACCTGACGCCGCTGTTCGCCGAGCCGAAGACCCCGTACTCGGCGGTGCGCCGCCGCGTCCGCGAGCAGGACCACGGCCTCGACCACGCCCTGGACCGCACGCTGATCCAGCTGGCCGAGGCCGCGCTGGAGGACGCGCACCCGGTGCGGCTGCGGCTGCCGGTGCGCAACGTCAACCGCACCGTCGGCACCCTGCTCGGCGCCGAGGTCACCCGCCGCTACGGCGGCGCGGGCCTGCCGGACGACACGATCCGGGTGGAGCTGGAGGGCTCGGCCGGGCAGTCGCTGGGCGCGTTCCTGCCGCCGGGCGTGACGCTGGAGATGGTCGGCGACGCGAACGACTACGTCGGCAAGGGCCTCTCCGGCGGCCGCGTCGTGGTGCGCCCGCACCGGGATTCGGCGTTCGCCGCCGAGGACCAGGTGATCGCGGGCAACGTGATCGGCTACGGCGCCACCTCCGGCGAGCTGTTCCTGCGCGGCCAGGTCGGGGAGCGGTTCTGCGTGCGGAACTCGGGGGCCACCGCGGTCGCCGAGGGCGCGGGAGACCACGCCTTCGAGTACATGACCGGCGGGCGCGCGGTGGTGCTTGGCGGCACCGGGCGCAACGTGGCCGCGGGCATGTCCGGCGGCATCGCCTACGTGCTGGACCTCGATCCGGTGCGGGTGAACACGGCGATGGTGGACGTGCAGCAGCCGACGGCGAAGGACCTGAAGTGGCTGCACGAGGTGGTCCGGCGCCACCACGAGCTCACGGGTTCCACGGTGGCGGCGTCGCTGCTGGGGGACTGGACGCGGCGTTCCGCGGCGTTCTCGAAGATCATGCCCCGCGACTACGCGCGGGTGCTGGAGGCGATGCGGCTGGCCCGCTCCGAGGGCCGCGACGTGGAAGAGGCGATCATGGAGGCGTCCCGTGGCTGACCCGAAGGGTTTCCTGAAGTTCTCCCGGGCCGAGGCGCCCAAGCGCCCGTACGACGAGCGGCTCGGCGACTGGCGCGAGGTCTACGCCGCGCTGTCCACTTCGGACCAGAAGGCGGAGGTGTCCACGCAGGCCGCGCGCTGCATGGACTGCGGAATCCCCTTCTGCCACTCGGGTTCCGCGGGTTGTCCGCTGGGCAACCTCATCCCGGAGTGGAACGACCAGGTGCGCCGCGGCCAGTGGGACCGGGCGAGCGACCGGCTGCACGCGACGAACAACTTCCCGGAGTTCACCGGGAAGCTGTGCCCCGCCCCGTGCGAGGCGGCGTGCGTGCTGGCGATCTCCCCGGACGCCGGTGGCGCGGTGACGATCAAGCGCGTCGAGGAGACCATCGCGGAGGTCGCCTGGGACCAGGACCAGGTGCACCCGAGCCCGCCCGAATCGCACACCGGCAACCGGGTCGCCGTCGTCGGCTCCGGCCCGGCGGGCTTGGCCGCCGCCCAGCAGCTGACCCGCGCCGGGCACGAAGTGACGGTGTACGAGCGGGACGACCGCATCGGCGGCCTGCTCCGCTACGGCATCCCCGAGTTCAAGATGGAGAAGTCCGTCCTGGACCGGCGGCTGGCCCAGATGCGCGCCGAGGGCACGAAGTTCGTCACCGGCTGCGAGGTCGGCGTGGACCTGACCGTGGAGCAGCTGCGGGCCGGGCACGACGCCGTGGTGCTCGCGGTGGGCGCGCTGCGCGGCCGCGACGACCGCACCGTGCCGGGCCGCGAGCTGGCCGGCGTGCACCTGGCGATGGAGCACCTGGTGCCGGCGAACCGCGAGGTGGAGGGCGACGGCCCCACCCCGCTCTCCGCGCACGGCAAGCACGTCGTCGTCATCGGTGGCGGCGACACCGGCGCCGACTGCTACGGCACCGCGACCCGGCAGGGCGCGCTGAGCGTGACCCAGCTCGACCAGTACCCGCAGCCGCCGACGCGTCGCGACGACGACCTGTCGCCGTGGCCGACCTGGCCGTACGTGCTGCGCACCTACCCGGCGCACGAGGAAGCGGGCGAGCGGAAGTTCGCGGTCGCCGTGGAGGAGTTCGTCGGCGACGACGAGGGCCACGTGCGCGCGGTGCGGCTGCGCGAGGTGCGCGTGGAGCGGGACGCCGACGGCAGGCGGCAGGTGGTGCCGGTGTCCGCGGAGGCCGAGGAGGTGCCGTGCGACCTGGCGCTGTTCGCGATCGGCTTCGAAGGCGTGGAGCACATGCCGCTGCTGGACGGGCTCGGCATCGAGCTGTCCGGGCGCGGCACCATCGGCTGCGGTTCCAGCTGGGAGACCGAGGCCCCCGGCGTGTTCGTCTGCGGTGACGCGCACCGCGGCGCCTCGCTGGTGGTGTGGGCGATCGCGGAGGGCCGCTCGGTGGCGAACGCGGTGGACGCGCACCTGACCGGTGCCTCCGACCTGCCGTCGCCGGTGCACCCGACGGCGCTGCCGCTGGCGGTCTGATCCGTTCGCGGGGTTTCGCACGATTCGCCCCGCGCCGCACGACTTCCGCGTGGTCCGGTTCACGGGACCGTCCCGCCGAACCGGCCACGCGCGAGCCGGTTGATCTTTAAGCTCCCCCTCCGGGTCGCGACCACGGCCCGCATAGGTCCACAGTGGATGGGGAGGGAACGTGGATTTCCACCGGAGCCTGAACAGGGCGATCGGCGGCGGATTCCTGATCGCGATCGGGGCGGTCATGACCGTGGTGCTGATCGGCGGGTTGACCGCGGACACGGCCGTGCGGATCAACTACGTCTTCTTCGCAGCGCCGGTCGGTGTCGTGGCCGGAGTGGTCATGCTGATCAACGGGCTGCGGCCGATGACGATGCGCATCGACGAGCGCGGCATCCTGATCCAGCACCCGGCGCGGAAGGTGCGGGTGGCGCTGGGCTGGCAGAACGTCGCCGGGGTCTCGCTGAGCACCCTGCGCAAGCCCAAGGACGAGCGCAGCACCGCCACCTACCTGACGGTGTGGCCGCGGGACGGGCACAACCCGGGAGTTCCGGCGGCGTGGGTGGTCCAGCAGAACGGCTGGACCGGCTACCGGTTGGTCGACGTCGGCGACGTCCGCGAGACCGAGGACCAGTTCGGCCAGGCGCTGGGCCGGTACGCGGGGCCCGCGTACCGGTGACGGTTCTCGGACGACCGCGCCGGTGCCGGCGGCCGGTGGCCGGTCGCCGGTGGCCGGTGGCCGGTGGCGGGTCTCCGGTCGCGGGGCGCCCGGTGCGCTCGGCCCGGGTCCCGGCTCGGCTCAGTTCGGGATGAGCCTGCCGGTGTAGCCCGCGTCGACGAGCCGCAGGTAGGCCTCGTGCACCTCGGTGGGCACGGGTTGCGGGGCGGCGAACCCGAGCTCGGCGTAGCGGGTGATGCGCTGCGTGTCGCCCACCAGCATGGTGATCACCCGGTCCGGGTCGCCGATGCTCTCGACGTACTCCGCCAGCGACTGCCGGGTCGCGGCGCACCGGAACTCCGCCTCGGGCCACCGCTTCTTCGCCGTCGCGTACGCCCGGCGCTGCTGGTACGGGCGGGAGATCAGCGTGATCGTCGCGTGCAGCAGCCCCTGCTCGGCCAGCAGCGCGCGGGTGAAGTCGATGTTCTCGCCGGTGTTCGTGGCCGCGGTCTCGACCGCGATGGCCGCGTCGGGCACGCCGAGCTCCAGCGCGTGCTCCCGGAAGTGCACCGCCTCGCCGCGCGGGAACCGCTCGACGGTGGTGGGCGCGTTCGCGCCGGTGAACACGATCCGCGGGAACCAGCCCTCGTGGTACAGCTCGGCGGTGCGGGTGGCGACCCCGAGGTCGTGGCTGCCGAGCCCCACGCCCACGTCGCACCGGCGCGGCTCGTGCCGCAGGTCGTGGTAGTCCCACAACGTCCGCACGTCCGCCGGCAAGTCGGTCGGTAGCACTGGATTCCCCCTAGTCGCGAGATCAGTCCGGGATCGTGAACGTGTACGACCAGTGGAACCGGCTGGCCGCGTGCACCCCTCGGGCGAATTCGATCGGGCGACCGTCGGCGGTGCAGACGGTTCGCTCCAGGATCATCACGGGTTCGCCCGCGGGAAGTTCGAGCATGGCGATCTCGTCGGGTGCGGGCATGCGCGCGTGCACCGATTCGGTGATGCGGTCCGGTTCCAGGCCTTGTGCGGTGAGGACGGCGAAACCGCCGCCGCGCCCGGCCGGGCCGACGGCCGGGTCGACCAGCGCCGTGCCTTCCACGTCTTCGACGCGGTAGTAGCTGGTCAACGTGTGCGTGGGGGAGCGTTGGTCCCTGACCAGGCGGGCACGTTCGTACACCTCGGTGCCGGGTTCGATTCCGAGCGCGGCGGCGGTGTCGTCGTCGGCTTCGGTTCGGCGCACGGTGTTGCTTTGGTCCGTCGCCTGCCAGGGTCTGCCGGAGGCTTCCCGGTCGGCGGCGAAGGCGACGACGTCGCCGTGCTTCCACTTGCTCTTCGCGTAGCGGTCCGCGCCGAGCCGTCGCATCGGTGGCTGGGAGCGCACGACCGTGCCGCGTCGCCGGATCGGCGTGACGAGTCCTTCGGCTTCCAGCAGGGCGATGGCGCGGCGCACAGTGCCGAGGTTGACGTCGAACGAGGCCGCCAGGTCGGCCTGCTTGGGCAGCGTGGTGTCCGGCGCGTACTCGCCGGAGATGATCTTTCGGCGGAGGGTGTCGGCCACGAGTCCGTAGCTGGTCTGCATGGCCCTCCCGTCGGTTCGTCACGCGCCGCGACTGGAACGCTACCGTGCCGACTCATTCGGGCATTGATCATACGATAGATGGACACCTATTGACCGGTCAAGATCAAGGAGGCGAAATAGAAGTACATCTAAAAGAGGAGGCTGAACATGACGACCCTTGTTCCGGGAATCGACGACGAACCGCAGCGGGAATGGCTCTGCCGGTGCTCCGTCGGATCGGCGGACGTCGCGATGTGCGAGATCGGTGTCATCGCGGGTGACGTCGAACTGCGCGTGCCGGACGGAGAAGCCCAGTTCCGCTTGAGCGGCAACGAGATTGCGGTGTTCCGCCGGTCGCTCGACGAGGCGATCGAGGTCGCGGCGGCCGACCGCGCGCGCAGGCGCACGGGGGGCTGACGGCGGACGAGTGGCGGCGGCCCACGACGGGGCCGCCGCCGTCGACATCACCGTCCGCCGAGCCCCGCCAGGACGTCCGGGAGGGCATCGCCGGTGTGGACCACGCCGAGGCGCTGGGTGGCGCGGGTCAGGGCCACGTACAGGTCGTTGAGCCCGCGCGCCGACTCGCCGAGGATCCGGTCCGGGTCGGCGACCAGCACCGAGTCGAACTCCAGGCCCTTCGCCTGCTCCACGGTGAGCACCACGGCCCGCGCTTCGAGGCCTTCCTCCTGCGCCCCGACCTCCGCTTCCGGCACCTGCTCGGCGATGCGGCCGCCGACCTCGGCGAGGTGCTCCGGCGGCAGCAGCACCGCGAGGGTGCCCTCGACGGCGGCGAGCTCGTCGCGCACCAGGCCCGGCAACGCCGCGGCCAGCTCCGCCTCCGGAACCCGCCGCGTCCACGGCTGGTGCCCGCTGGTGCGCACCGAGGTCGGCGCCTCCAGATCGGTGTCGAGCTCGTCGAGCACGTCGGCGGCGACCGCCATGATCTCGGCGGGCGTCCGGTAGTTGACGGTCAGCTCGGCGAGCTTCCACCGGTCCATCACGTACGGCGACAGCACCTCGTCCCACGACGCCGCGCCGCCGAGCGCCCCGGTCTGGGCGATGTCGCCGACGAGCGTCATCGACCGGCTGGGGCAGCGGCGCATCAGCACCCGCCACGCCATCGTGGACAGCTCCTGGGCTTCGTCGACGATGACGTGCCCGAAGGTCCAGGTGCGGTCCTCGGCGGCGCGTTCGGCGGCGGTGAGGTCGCTGCGGGTGCGGTGGCGCTGCGCGAGCAGTTCGGCGTCGAGCACGTCGGAGACGCGGAGCCGTTCCTCGTCGGCGATCTCCTCGTCCTGCTCCATGATGTGCAGCACGCCCTGGGCGTAGGCGAGTTCCTCGCGCTCCTGCCGCGCCTGCTCCTCGCGGGCCTTGGTGTCGTCCTCGCCGAGCAGTTCGGCCAGCTCGTCCAGCAGCGCGGCGTCCGCGGGCGTCCACGCCGACCCCGGCGCGCGCAGCAGCAGTTGCCGCTCCTGGTCGGTGAGGTGCTTGCGGGCGGCGGTGGTGAGCCGCTTCGGCACGCTGAGCAGGTCGTCGAGGAGCTGCTGCGGCGTCAGCTGCGGCCACAGCGAGTCGAGCACCTCGGTGACTGCGTCGTCGGCGCGCAGCTCGGCGCCGATGTCGTCCAGGTCGCGGCGGTCCAGCAGGTCCCGGCCGAGCCGGTCGGCCACCTGCCTGGTCAGCCCGGAGACCATCTCCTTGCGGAAGATCTTGCGGGCGTGGTTGTGCGGCTTGCGGGACCGGCGCGCGCGGCTGCGGGCGTGCGAGACGAGGTTCTTGCCGATGGTCAGCGGCTCCCGGTCGAACAGCACCTCGATCGGTTCCCGCGGCACCCGCTGGCGGTCCCGCACGGCCGAGTTCAGCACCTGCACCATCGCGCCGCGGCCCTTGATCTCCGCGGCCTCCGCCGGTTCGAGGGCGGTGGCGTCGATGCCGGGGAACAGCTGCCCGGCGGTGGACAGCAGCACGCCGGTCTCGCCGAGCGACGGCAGCACCTGCCCGATGTAGCGCAGGAACGTCGAGTTCGGCCCGACCACGAGCACGCCGCGCTTGGTCAGCTGCTCGCGGTAGGTGTAGAGCAGGAACGCGGCGCGGTGCAGCGCGACCGCCGTCTTGCCGGTGCCCGGCCCGCCCTGCACCACCAGCACCCCGTTCATGGGGGCGCGGATGATGCGGTCCTGCTCGGCCTGGATGGTGGCGACGATGTCGCCCATCTGGCCGGTGCGGCGCGCGTCGAGCGCGGCCAGCAGCGTGGCCTCCCCGGCGAGGCCGAGGTCGCTGCCCTGCTCGCCGGCGTCCAGGTCGAGGATCTCGTCCTCGAGGTCCACCACGGTGCGCCACTTGCTGCGCAGGTGGCGGCGCCGCCACACGCCTTCGCGGGCGGCGGCGGTGGCCAGGTAGAACGGGCGTGCCGCCGGGGCGCGCCAGTCGATCAGCAGCGGCTCGTACTCCCGCTCCTCGTCGAACAGGCCGATCCGTCCGATGTGGAAGACCTCGTCGCTGTCCAGGTCCAGGCGCCCGAAGCACAACCCGTGCTCGACCGCGCTGAGCTGGGTCAGCTTGTCGGTGTACATGGTGGTGGAGATGTCGCGCTCGGTCCGGGCCTGCGGCGTCCCGCCGGTTTCGCGCAGCGTGTCGGTGAGCCGCTTCGTGGCGTCCCGGCGGAGTTCGTCGAGTTTGTCGTAGAGCGTCGAGACGTACTGCTGCTCGGCGGCTAGGTCGTCGGTGCGGTCGGGTCCCCGATCAGCTCGGGCATTGGACAACTTGGTTCCACCTCGTGCTCAACCGTGATGTGCCGGACGGATGTGCCGGACGGGTGCGATGCGTCCCTGGCGAAAGTCCGACCAACCATCATACCGGCCGCGGGAGCGGTCCCTCCGGCTACAGCAGCAGCTCCAGGAGGCAGATCACCGCGAACGAGACGACGGACAGGATGGTCTCCATCGCCGACCAGGTCTTGAGGGTCTGCCCGACGGTCATCCCGAAGTACTCCTTCACGAGCCAGAACCCGGCGTCGTTGAGGTGCGAGAAGAACACCGAACCGGAGCCGATGGCCAGCGCCACCAGCGCCCCGTGCACCGGGTCCAAGCCGGTGACCAGCGGCGCGACCATCCCGGCGGCGGAGATGGTGGCGACGGTCGCGGAACCGGTGGCGACCCGGATGCCGACGGCGATCAGCCAGGCCAGCACCAGCGGCGACAGGTGGGCGCCCGCGGCCAGGTCGGTGATCATCGTGTTGACGCCGGATTCGACGAGGGTCTCCTTAAACCCGCCGCCCGCGCCGACGATGAGGATGATCCCGGCGACCGGCGGCAGCGAGGAGCCGACGATGCCGGAGAGCCGCTCGCGCCCGAGCCCGGAGCGCGGCCCGAGCGTGCCCATGGCCAGCAGCACGGTCAGCGCCAGCGCCACCACCGGCGTGCCGAGGGTGTCCAGCACCGCGTAGGCGCCCGTGCCCTCGGTCAGCGCCAGGTCGGCGACGGACTTGCCGAGCATCAGCAGCACCGGCAGCAGCAGCATCAGCACCGACAGCGCGAACCCGGGCCGCCTGCCCTCGCTGTCCGGGCCGGGTGCCTTGCCGAGCAGCGTGGCCGCGGCGGGCAGCTCGACCCGCTTCGCGATGAACGAGCCGAACACGGGTCCGGCGACGACGGCGGTGGGGATGGCCACCACGATGCCGAGCGCGAGCGTGGTGCCCAGGTCGACGCCGAGCGCGTCCACCGCGGCCAGCGGTCCCGGGTGCGGCGGTACCAGCCCGTGCAGGATGGACAGCCCGGCGAGCGCGGGGATCCCGATCCGCAGCATCGGCTGCTCGGAGCGGGCGGCGACCATGACCACGACCGGCACCAGCAGCACGACGCCGACTTCGAAGAACATCGGCAGGCCGAGCAGCGCCGCGATGAACACCATCGCCCACGGCAGCGTGCGACGGGTGGTGCGCGCGAGCACGGTCTCCACGATCTGCTCGGCGCCGCCGGTGTCGGTGAGCAGCCTGCCGAGCATGGCGCCGAGCGCGACGAGCAGCCCCACGTCCCCGACGGTCGAGCCGAGCCCTTCGGTGAAGGTGTCGACGAGGTCGGCGAACGGCATCCCGGCGGTGACGCCGAGGGTGGTGGCGCCCAGCGCGAGCGCCAGGAACGGGTGCAGCTTCACCCAGCTGATCAGCACGACGATGACGGCGATGCCGGCGACCGCGGCGGCCAGCAGGCGGGTGTCGTGGCCGGTCCAGGCTGCGGGCGGGGCCTGCGCGAGCAGGGCTGCGGTCGGGTGCGGCAATGGCATGGGGGCTCCTCGCTGAGCTCGGTCGCGGCCCAGCCTAGGAGCAGATCCCCAATAAGTATGACTTTTGGGCCGAGTGAACCGATTAAGTCGGCTCTGTTAGCCGAGTCACCGGCATAGTGCGGTCAGGCGCCCGCGACCTCCGGGGCGTTGCTGGAAGAGTGGGCCGTCGACGGAAGGAGCCCGGTGAGCGGCGGATTGCACGGGCAGGTGGTCGACGTGCTCGGCCACGAGATCAGCGCGGGAGTGCACCCGCCGGGCAGCGTGCTGCGGATCGACGGGCTGGAGGAGCGGTTCGGCATCTCCCGCAGCGTCGCCCGCGAAGTGGTGCGCACCCTGGCCTCGATCCGGCTGGTGGTCAGCCGCAAGCGCGTCGGCGTGGTGGTGCGCCCGCGCGCCGAGTGGAACACCTTCGACCCGGCGCTGATCCGCTGGCTGCTGGCGGTGGACCGGTCCGCGCAGGTCCGCACGCTGGCCGAGCTGCGCACCGCGGTCGAACCGGTCGCCGCGGCCGCCGCGGCCCGCAACGCCGGTCACGAGCAGGCGGCCCGGCTGGTCGCGCTCGCCGAGCGGATGGTCGCCACCGCCCGCGCCGGCGACCTGGAGACCTTCCTGGAGGCCGACGTCGCCTTCCACGGCCTGGTGCTGGCCGCCTCCGGCAACGAGATGTTCGCGCAGCTGGAGGACGTCTTCGGCGAGGTCCTGCGCTGGCGGACCGGCCGCGGTCTCATGCCGGAGCACCCGAAGCCGGTCGCGCTCCGGCTGCACTGCGAGATCGCCGAGTGCGTCCGCGGCGGGGATCCGGCGCGCGCCGAAGCGGCGATGCGCGAACTGGTGGAGGAGGCGTTCGAAGGCACCCTGGAGAGCCTCGACGCCGAACGGCGCGCCACCGGAACCGCTCAGTAGCCCTCGTACGAGCCGCCGGAGCTCACGCCCTGCACGCCGGGCACGTTCGAGATCGAGCCGTACCGGTCGATGGAGTAGCGGGTGGCGGCGACGATGTTGTCCACCGGGTTCCAGATGTCCTGGTGCCCCGGCACCGCGTACGAGTGGAACGTCGGGTCGATCGTCTGCATCAGGCCCTTCGACGGGGTGCCCGCCGCGGCGTTCGAGTCCCAGCCGTTGGCCGCGGCCGGGTCGCCACCGGACTCGTGCAGGATGATCGTGCGCAGCGCGGACGGGTCGATCTGCTCGCGGGGGACGCCGTTCGCTTCGAGGACCGCGGTGGCCTGGCTGATCCAGCCGTCGACGGGGTCGGTGGGCGCGCCGTCCAGCCCGGGACCGGTGTTCGGGGGACTCACCGGTCCGGGCTGGACGTGCCCGGCAGCCGCTTCGGGAGCGGCGCGGACCTGGGGGGCGTGCTCGACCGCGGGGTCCTCGGCGGGGGATCCGCCGAGGACGGTGCTGAGCACGCCGGTGGCGACGATCGCGGCACCGATCTGGGCCGTCCGCATCCGGGGGTGAGGCGGTGCGGGCCGATGGCGGTGCCGACGTTCCACAACTCGCGCAGCTGCGGGACCGTCTTCTCCTGCAGGCGCCGCAGCGTCGCCGGAGTCTTGCGCTCGGGGGTGGGCAGGGCTTCGGGGAAGGTGTGGTCGGGGGAACTCACGAGAACCCACCGTCCATCACCGGCCGTGTACCTGCATCGCGGTTTCCACGTAGGCGGGTACCTACTTTGGTAGATCGGAGCGACCGATTCGCGGGGTCGTCGTCACTCCGCGTGCACCAAAGCCCGGCATTCCCTGAGTTCGACTCAGCACCGGCGTGATCCGTCCCGACCCTGCCGACCACCCGCCGCTCCCGTCAAGGACCCGCTCGTCTCGGCTGAAGCCCACAGCTGCGGCGAGCACGAGACGGATCACGTCGCCCCGCCCGCTTCCGTTCGCCCGCCGGCGGAGCCGCTGAGCCGACGATCACCAGCGCGGCAGGACCCCAGCCGAGGCTCCACCACCCCGCCGCGGCAGGAGCGGAGCCCTCAGGCCCGGCGCCCCGCCAGCCAGCCCGCGATCTGGGCCCGCGACGAGAAGTCCAGCTTCGTCAGGATGTGCTGCACGTGGCCTTCCACGGTGCGCTGCGCGATCACTAGCGACTCCGCGATCTCCTTGTTCGTCCGGCCCTGCGCGACGAGCTCGGCGATCTCCCGCTCCCGCTTGGTCAGCGTCGTCGCCGACAGCTCGTCCGGCGCCACGCTGCGGGTGGCCCGCTTGAGCTCCAGCGCGTAGTCCACCGCGGCCTCCGGCGACATCTGGTAGCCGCGGTCGTAGGCCTCCCGGAAGGCGCGGTCGCCGAGGGCCTGCCGGGTCCCGCGCTCGTGCTCGTCGTGCGCGTTGCGGAAGCTCGCGTAGAACTCGGGCGCCGCGCGGACCGCGTCCCACACCGCCGAGGCCGCCCCGAACAGCCGCGCCGCCCGCTCGTCGCGGCCGAGGCCGTGCGCGATCCACGCCAGGATGTCCATGGTGAAGGCGCTGGAGAGCCGGTTGTCCAGCCTGCGCTGCAACCGCAGCGCCTCCTTCGCCGCGGTCTCGGCGCGGGCCGAGGCGCCGCGCAGGATCTCGATGTGCGCGCTCGCCCACAGCGCAGTGGAGCGCCAGAACAGCTCGCCGCGCCCGGTGGTGGCCTCGATGCACTCCCGCAGCAGCGCGATCCCGCCGTCGTGGTCGCCGCGCACCCCCTTGACCAGTCCCAGCGCGAACGACCCGAACCACTCGCCGTGCGGCGCGGCCAGGTCCTGGAACCGGGCGAGCGCGTCGGTGAGCAGCCGTTCCGCCTCGCCGAGGTCGTTGTGGAAGAACGCGGCCATGCCGCGGATCTGGGTGACGTAGGCGACCTCGAACTCGTCGTCGTGCTCGGCGGCGAGGTCGGCGGCCTCGGCCAGCAGCGGTTCCGCGGTGGCCGCGTCGCCCTGCACCAGCGCGAACCAGGCGTTCGCCCGCAGCCCCTCGGACCGCTCCGGGGAGTCCGCCGGGACGTGCGCGAGCGCGGTCTCCAACCAGTGCCGGGCCTCCCCGTTGAGCCCCCGGATGCCCCAGAACGGGGTGAGCCGCGCCGCCAGCCGCAGCGCCTGCGGAGCGGTCTCCTCCCGGTGCGCGGCCGTGTCCAGCGCGAGCCGCACGTTGTCCAGGTCCAGCCGCAGCTCCCGCACCCACGACACCTGGTCGGGGCCGAGCCATTCGGCGGCGAACCGCTCGGCGACCTCCGCGTACCAGTCGCGGTGGCGGCCCAGCACCCGCTGCCGCTCGCCCGCGGCGTCCAGGCGTTCCTGCCCGTAGTCGCGCAGCGCGTGCAGCAGCCGGAACCGCACCTCGTCGCCCTCCTGCTCGCGCACCAGGACCGACTGGTCCACCAGCGAGTGCATCGCGCCGAGCACGTCGACGCGGCTCAACCCGTCGCTGGCGACGTGCTCGGCCGCGGCGAGGCCGAAGCTGCCCGCGAACACCGACACCCGCGCCCACGCGACCCGGTCCTGCTCGGAACACAGCTCGTAGCTCCAGTCGATCAGCGCGCGCAGGCTCTGCTGCCGGGTGGGCGCGCCGCGGCGGCCTTCGCTGAGCAGCTGGTACCGCTCCACCAGCCGCTCCTCCAGCTGGTGCAGGGACAGCGACCGCAGCCGCACCGCGGCGAGCTCGATGGCCAGCGGGTTCCCGTCCAGCCGCGCGCACAGCCGCATCAGCACCGCGCCGTCCTCCTCGGTGACCTCGAAGTCCGGCACGGTGGCGCGGGCGCGGTCGAGGAACAGCCGCACCGAGGAGAACTGCTCGTAGGACTCGGGAGGCGGCGGGTCGTCCAGGTCGGGGACCTGCAGCGGCGGCACGACGACGGTCGCCTCCCCGGCCACGCCGAGGGACTGCCTGCTGGTGGCCAGCACCCGCACCCCCGGGCACCAGCGCAGCACCGAGTCGACGAACAGCGCGGCGTCCTCGATGACGTGCTCGCAGTTGTCGACGACGAGCAGCATCTCGCGGTGCTTGAGGTGTTCGACGACGGCGTCCACGTCGGTGCCGGAGGACGGCCCGCCGAGGCTGAGCTGCTCGATGGCGGCTTCGGCGATCAGCGTTCCGTCGCGGAGCTCTTCCAGGCTGACGCACCACGCCTTGTCCCGGAAGATCCGCCGCATGCCGGAGGCCACCCGCAACGCCAGCCGCGTCTTGCCGACTCCGCCGTGGCCGGTGAGGGTCACCAGCCGGGATTCGGCGAGCAACCGCTTCGTCCGGGTGATCTCGTGCCGCCGGCCGACGAAGCTGGTGACGTCGACCGGTAGGTTGCCCGCCGACTCGCGGACGCGGGCCGAGCGCGCACTGGAGACCACACCCCGAGCCTAACCCGGCTCGCCCCCGCAGTCGGGGCGATCTTGCAGGTCAGCGGCCCGCGCAGGTGAGGCGCTCGCGCGCGAGATCGACGAATCGCCGTTGCCCGGTGCGCAGTCCGTGCAAACCCAGCGAGACGGTCCGACGGAACGTGGTGAGCGCCGCGACGTGCTCTCGTCGTGGCCGTTCCGGGTCCCCGCCTGCCGCGCGGTAGGCGGCCAGCAGCCGGTCCAGCGCTCTCGGGCCGAACGCGGCGAGCGGGGCGACGAAGTCGCTCACCGGGTCGTCGACGCCGGCATCCGCCCAGTCGAGCAGGCCGGTGAGGACTCCCGAACCGTCCACCAGCGTGTGGTTGGGGCTGAGATCGTGGTGCACCGGTACGCCCTCGCCCCGCCAGCACCGGTCGTCGTCGAGCCACCGCCGCCACCGGTCCGCGCAGCGCTCCGGTACGGCCAGCTCGGCGACCCCCTCGGCGAGCCGGTCGGCGACGTCGGTGCGCAGCGCTTCCGGTCCGGCGATCTCGATGCCGGTGGGTGCGACCTCGGCGCTCGGGGTGCTGTGGAGCGCGGCGATCACCGCGCCGAGCCGCACCAGGTGCCCCTCGCTCGCCGTGATCAGCGGCATCGCCACCGCGATCGGATCGTCGGAGGCCAGCGGTTCCCCGGCCAGGCGTCGATAGGCGACCAGATCCGGGGCGGTGATCTTCCACTCGGGCAGCTCCACCGGCAGCCGCGGGCGCAGCACGGCCAACATCCGGGCCTCCACCGGGATGCGTTCGGCCACCTCCGGGCGGCGAGGTTCGCGCAGCACCCAGCGGCTGCCGTCGCCATCGGTGGCGAAGTGCACCCGGAAGTCCCACCCGGTCTCGTCGACCCCGTCGATCCGCACGTCGAGACCGTGCGCGCGGGCGACCTCGTCGATCATGCCTGCACGGTAGCCCGGTGGCGTGCACCACGTCTCTCGGATTTCGCCCGCCACGACCAGCGAGAACCGTGCCGGGCGCGGCCCTACCGTGGGAGGTGGCCGTCGTCCGCGCCGATGCGCAGGGGGTGCCCGATGCGGGGGAACGATGCGAGCAGGGGAGCCGCGGCGCTGCTGGGAACGGCGGCGCTGGTCGCGGGGCTGTGCGGCGGGGCGTCCGCGGCCGCCGCGGCACCGGCCGCGCCACCACCGGCGCCCGCCGCGGCCGAGCAGCCGGCCCGGCACGTGCTGGTGACGATGGTCGACTACCGGCTGCTGCTGCCCGCGCACCTCCCGCCGGGGCGCTACACCTTCCGCGCGGTGAACCGGGGGATCGCGCCGCACGCGCTGGAGATCAAGGGCCCGGGGGTGGCGGACGAGCGCACGATCACGGTCCGGACGGGTGCCTCCGCCGATCTCACCGTCACGCTGACCCGCGGCACCTACGACTTCTGGTGCCCGGTCGGCAACCACCGCCAGGTCGGTATGCAGCGGTACGTCCACGTCGGCTGACCGGCTCGCGGGCCCACCAGCCCGCGGGACGGAACGCCCACCGACCGGGAATTCACGCGCGCTCCGTCGGTGCCCGGTGCCACGCTGCGCGCATGACCGACCACAAGGACGACCTGCACCAGTACCTGCGCGACGCCCGCGACGCGTTGCTGTGGAAGCTCGACGGGCTCTCCGACCAGGACGTGCGGCGGCCGCTGACGCCGACCGGCACGAACCTGCTGGGGCTGCTCAAGCACGTGGCGAGCGTGGCGGTGGGCTACTTCGGCGAGGTGTACGACCGCCCGTTCCCCGAGCCGATGCCGTGGATCGAGGACGGCGGCGAGCGCAACGAGGACATGTACGCCACCGCCGACGAGTCCCGCGAGCAGATCATCGGCTTCTGGCACCGCGCCTGGGCGCACGCGGACGCGACCATCGCGGCGCTGCCGCTGGACGCCGCCGGCCGGGTGCCGTGGTGGCCGCCGGAGCGCGGCGAGATCACCCTGCACCGGCTGCTGTGCCACATGCTGGAGGAGACCGCCCGCCACACCGGTCACGCCGACGTGGTCCGCGAGCTCATCGACGGTGCGGTGGGCAGGCGCGCGAACGCGGGCAACCTGCCGCAGCAGGACGAGCGCTGGTGGGCGGACTACCGCGACCACCTGGAGGAGATCGCCCGCACCGCCCGCTAGCCGGCGCCGCGACCGGGTTCGACGTCGAACGCGACCGCGCTCGGCCCGAACCCGGGTTCGTCGACGCGCTCGACGCCCGGGCCCCGATGGCGCGATCGGCGGTCTCCTAAGCTGACCGGATGCGGTTCGAGGGGTTCGGGGACGGGGCGGTCGAGTTCTACGAGGGCTTGGCGGCCGACAACTCCAAGGCCTACTGGAGCGACCACCTGGCCGTGTACCGGGAGCAGGTGCGCGCCCCGATGGAGGCGCTGCTCGCCGAGCTGGAACCCGAGTTCGCCGCCGAGGTCGACTCCGGCGGGGCGACCGGCAAGGGCAAGGTGTTCCGCCCGCACCGGGAGGTGCGCTTCAGCAAGGACAAGTCGCCGTACAAGACCCACTGCGGCGCCGTCGTGGAGGCGGGGCGCGGCGGTGGCGCCTACTACGCGGAGATCAGCGCGGACGGGCTGCTCGTCGCGGGCGGCTGCTTCCACGCCGAACCCGACCAGCTGGCCCGCTACCGGGCGGCGGTGGACGAACCGCTGCACGGGAAGGCGCTGGAGGAGATCTTGGCCGCGCTGGGGAAGCGCTGGGAGCTCGGCGGCGACGTGCTCGCCACCCGCCCGCGCGGCGTGGCCGCCGACCACCCGCGGCTGGAGCTGCTGCGGCACCGCTCGCTGCACGTGGCTCGCCGCTGGGCGCCGGACGACGTGCTGCACGAGCGCGGCTGCCTCACCCGGGTCCGCACGGCGTGGCGGGAGCTGCGCGAGCTCAACCGGTGGTGCGCCGACCACGTGGGACCCAGCGACCGGCGGCGCTGACCAGCAGGCCGAGCAGCGCGCCGAGCACGTCCACCAGCGCGTCCAGCACGTCGCCGCTGCGCCCCAGCGGCAGCACCGCCTGCAGCACTTCCGAGAGCCCCGCGTACGCCACGAGACCGGCGGCCAGCGGCAGCAGCGGCAGGCGCGCGAGGCGACCGGACCACGCCAGCGCCGCGAACAGCACCAGGTGCACGACCTTGTCGGTGCCGGCCGGCGCCGAGGGCACCCCGGACTCGGGGGTGAACAGGATGATCAGGCTGCCTCCGATGATCATTCCGAAGAGCAGCTGACCGGGCCGTGGCCTGTAATGATTCAGCACCGCAAGATCCCGATCGGTTCGTTTCCAGGTGGCTGCGTATTCGACGCGCGCCCGGAGAGACTAGGCTGACCCAACGTGAGTCGACGAGCCAAGATCGTTTGTACCATGGGCCCCGCCACCGCCTCGCCGGAGAAGGTGGCCGAGCTCGTCAGCAGCGGAATGGACGTCGCCCGGTTGAACTTCAGCCACGGCAGCCACGGCGACCACCAGCAGGTCTACGACCTGGTGCGTACCGCCGCCAAGGAAAGTGGCCGTGCCGTCGGCATCCTCGCCGACCTGCAAGGACCTAAGATCCGCCTCGGCAAGTTCGCGGAAGGTCCGGTCGAGTGGAACACCGGCGACGTCGTGCGAATCACGATCGACGACGTGCAAGGCACCCACGATCGTGTTTCCACCACCTACAAGGGGTTGGCGGCCGACGCCAAGGTCGGTGACCGAGTCCTGGTCGACGACGGCAAGGTGGGTCTGACCGTCTCCGCCGTCGAGGGCAACGACGTCGTCTGCGACGTCGTCGAGGGCGGCCCCGTCTCCGACCACAAGGGACTGTCCATGCCGGGCATGGACGTGTCGGTGCCCGCGATGTCCGAGAAGGACGTCGCGGACCTCGAGTTCGCCCTCCAGCTCGGCGTGGACTTCATCGCGCTGTCCTTCGTGCGCAGCCCCGCCGACATCGACCTGGTGCACCAGGTGATGGACCGGGTGGGCCACCGGCTCCCGGTGATCGCGAAGCTGGAGAAGCCGGAGGCGGTGGACAACCTGGAGGCCATCGTGCTGGCCTTCGACGGCGTCATGGTCGCCCGCGGTGACCTCGGCGTGGAACTCCCCCTCGAGCACGTGCCGTTGGTCCAGAAGAAGGCGATCCGGATCGCCCGGGAGAACGCGAAGCCGGTCATCGTGGCCACCCAGATGCTGGACTCGATGATCCACAACTCGCGGCCGACCCGCGCCGAGACCTCCGACGTCGCCAACGCCGTCCTGGACGGCACCGACGCGGTGATGCTCTCCGGCGAGACCAGCGTCGGCGACTACCCGATCGAGACGGTGCAGACGATGGCCCGCATCGTCGAAGCCGTCGAGGACGGATCGCCCACGCCGCCGCCGCTGAGCCACGTGCCGCGCACCAAGCGGGGCGTCATCTCCTACGCGGCCCGCGACATCGGGGAGCGGCTCAGCGCGAAGGCGCTGGTCGCGTTCAGCCAGTCCGGCGACACCGTGCGGCGGCTCGCCCGGCTGCACACCCGGTTGCCGCTGCTGGCGTTCACCCCCGAGGAATCGGTGCGCAGTCAGCTCGCTCTCACTTGGGGGACGGAGACGTTCCTCGTGCCTAAAGTGGACACGACCGACCAAATGGTCCGGCAGGTGGACCAGGCGATGCTGTCGCTCGGCCGATCGCAGCGCGGTGACATGGTGGTCGTGGTCGCCGGTTCCCCGCCGGGCACCGTGGGTTCGACGAACCTGATCCGGGTGCACCGCCTCGGCGAGGAAGACCACGTCTGATCCGCGCTGCGCGCGGAGGTGGGGTCGGTCGACGTTGACCGGCAGGGCGGGAACCACCGGAGTTCCCGCCCGGTGAACCACCCGACATCGCCCGAGGAGCAGAAGTGACCGAAGCGGCACGAGCCGCGGCCGCCGACCCGGCGGGCCTGCACATCGACAGCTCGGTCCCGCTGGACGTGAACGGGGTGCCGCACGGGCAACCTGTGCTGGACCGGCTGATCGCACTGCTCGACCTGGAGCGGATCGAGGAGAACATCTTCCGCGGGGTCAGCCCCGCCGAATCACCGGTGCGGGTCTTCGGCGGCCAGGTCGCCGGGCAGGCGCTGGTCGCCGCCGGGCGCACCGTGCCGGAGGACCGCCCGGTGCACTCGCTGCACGCCTACTTCATCCGGCCCGGCGACCCGAGCGTGCCGATCGTCTACGAGGTGGACCGCACCCGCGACGGCCGGTCGTTCACCACCCGCCGGGTCGTGGCGGTGCAGCACGGCAAGCCGATCTTCTCGCTGTCGGCCTCGTTCCAGCTGGTCGAGGACGGCATCGACCACGCCGAGCAGATGCCCGACGTGCCCGACCCCGAAACGCTGCCCACCTACGGGGAGCAGGTCGGCGGGCTGCTCGGCGAGATGGGCGGCACGCCGTACCAGCCGCGGCCCATCGACGTCCGCTACGTCACCGACCCGCCGTGGGTCCGCAAGGAGAACGGCGAGCGGGAGGCGCGCAGCCAGGTCTGGATGAAGGCCGACGGCGTGCTGCCGGACGACAAGCTGCTGCACGTGTGCATGGCGGCGTTCGCGTCCGACCTGACCTTGTTGGATTCGGTGCTGGTGCGCCACGGCGTGTACTGGATGCTGGACAAGGTGTCCGGGGCGAGCCTGGACCACGCCATGTGGTTCCACCGGCCGTTCCGCGCCGACGAGTGGCTGCTCTACGACTGCGCCTCGCCCAGCGCCTCCGGCGCCCGCGGGCTGGCCACCGGCCGCTTCTTCTCCCGCGACGGCCGACTGGTCGCCACGGTCGTCCAAGAAGGTCTCCTCCGGGTCCTGGACTGAACTGCGTACCCGCTGCTTCTGCTGCTCAGTACTGGGGTGGCGGGTGGTCACCTTGCTCTGGTGGTCGCTGCTCAGCGGCTTCGCCGCTGACAGGCGAAAGGCGCCGCTTCGCGGTGTTCGCGGGTTGATGTGTCAGGTGCGGGGGCGGGGTGCTCAGCCCGCGGTGGTGAGCTCGGTCAGGCGGGTGTGGTCGGGGGTGCCGGGGGCGGCGGTGAAGACGAGGGCGCGCAGGTCGCCGTCGCGGATGTCCACCACGTCGCAGTCCAGCGCGATCGGGCCCGCCACCGGGTCGTGCAGCACGAACCGGAGGTCGCGGCGGGCCGCCTCGGCGGTGCCCGTCCACATCGACTCGAACTGCTCCCCGGTGCCGCGCAGCGCGGTGACGAGTTCGGACAGCTCCCGGTCGGCGGGGTAGCGGCGCGCGGCGGCGCGCAGTTCGGCGACCAGCAGCCTGCGGAACGCCAGCTCGTCCGCCTCCGCCCGCGCGACCCGGCTCGGGGCCGCGCCGAACACCCGCCAGGCGACGTTCTCGTCCCACCGGTCGTCGGTGGGGTCGCCGCAGCGCAGCGCCCGCCACGCCGGGGTCCCGCCGACCACCGACCAGGTCGCGTCGCAGACGCACACCGCGGTGTCCGCGAGCCGGTCCAGCAGCCGCCGCGCGGCGGGCACCAGCTCCCGCGGCACCCACCCGGCCGCGGGGCTGTACCCGGCGAGCGCGCACAGGTGCTCGTACACCGCCTGGTCGGCGCGCAGTGCGCGGGCCAGCGCGTTGAGCACGGCGGGGGACGGGTGCCTGCGGCCCTGCTCCACGCGCTTGAGGTGGTCGGCGGACATCCCGGCCAGCTCGGCGAGCTCCTCGCGGCGCAGGCCGCGGGTGCGGCGCCGCCCGAAGCCGCGCACGCCCACGTCCTCCGGCGCGGTGCGCTCCCGCTGTTCCCGCAGGGCGGCGCCCAAGCCGTCGAGATCTGCCACGGCACCGAGTATGCCCGCCCGCGGTGATCCCCCGGCGCCGTCGACGGGGGGACAACTCGGCCCAGGCTCCGCCGCTGCTCGGCTGGAACCGTCGGGGGTGGCGGCGCACCACCGGGGTGCGCCCCGACGAGGCGGGAGCGCGTCCGATGGGACTGGAACTCGACGCGGGCGGCGCGCGATGAGCGCGGCGGGGGTGGGCGTGCTGGGCACCGGTCCGGTGGCCCGGCTGTTCGCGGGACGGTTGACCGAGCTCGGCCGTCCGGTGGTGCTCGGCTCGCGCGATCCGGCGGCGCACGCCGGAACCGGGTTCCGGGTCGTGCGGCTCGCGGAGGCGGTGGCGGACAACCCGGTGCTGATCAACGCGACGCCGGGCGCGTCGTCGGTGGCGGCGCTGACCGCGGTCGGCCCGGCGGCGTTCGCCGGGAAGGTGCTGATCGACGTGGCGAACGCGGTGACCCCCGAGTTCGACCTGGCGTATCCGAACGCCAGCCTCGGCGCGGCGCTGCAGGCGGCGCTGCCGGACGCGCGGGTGGTGAAGGCGATGAACACCGCGCCGATCGAGGACGTCGTGCGTCCCGGCGAGCTGGCGGCAGCCGACCTGTTCCTGTCCGGCGACGACGCCGCGGCGAAGGAGTCGGTGGCGGAGCTGCTGGTGTCCTTCGGCTGGCCGCGGGAGCGGCTGCTGGACCTGGGCGGCATCCGCACCGCCCGCGGCCCGGAGCACTTCTTCCTGCTGGCCCCGGCGCTGGCGGGCGCGGTCGGCACGCCGCACTTGACGCTGCGGGTGGTGCACCGCGAGCCGGCGTGACGGACGCCGACAGGACGGGGCACCGGCCCGAGCGTGACGGGCGCGGCCCGGCCCCGGTCGGTCTGCGACCGGAGCCGGACCGCTCTCGGAGCGGGTTCCCGGCGCGAGGTGACCCGCCCGGCCCGAGTTCAGGCGGCGATCGCGTCCGCGATCGCGGTGGTTCCGCTGGTGAGGTCGAAACCCCGGCACCGGCTGGACGGTTCGTCGAGCACGGCGGCGGTGACGGCGGCGACGTCCGCCCGCGGGATGGTGCGCGGGATGCCCGGCGCGATCGTGAGCCGGTCCGCGATCCGCACCAGCCCGGTGCCGGGGTCGTCGGTGAGACCGCCGGGGCGCACGATCGTCCAGGCCAGCGCGGACTCGGCCAGTGCCAGGTCGGAGGCCTGCTTGGCGCGCAGCACCCGGTGCAGGAACTCGGGCCCTTCGTCCGGCCGGTCGGCGAACAGCGAGGAGACCTGCACGAACCGGTCCGCACCCGCCTTCTCGGCGGCCTTGACGGCGTTGATCGCACCGTCGCGGTCGACGGCTTCGGCGAGCCCGGGCTGCGGGTCGCTCGCGGCCGCCGCGTTGATCACGACGTCCGATCCGGCGAGCGCGGCGGCCAGCGCCCCCGTGTCGGACCGGAGGTCGGCGAGCACGGCCTCGGCGCCGCGCGCCCGCAACTCGTCGGCGGCTTCGGGGCGGCGCACCGCGCCGCGCACCGGAAATCCGCGCGCGAGCAGTTCCGCCACGATCAGCGAACCGGTCTTCCCGGTCGCGCCGAGCACGGTCACCAGCATCGTCATCGGCTCCTTCACATCGGCCCGGTGGCCGCATCGAGGTGCGGGTCCAGCAGGGACAGGTCGAGTTCGGGCGGGAACGGCCCGTAGGCGTTGGCGCGGGCGGCGCGGTGGCGCACGGCGGGGATCCGCAGCACGGCGCGCAAGAGCCGGTTCGGCCGGAAGTCGCCGTCCCCGGCGAGGGCGGCGGCCACCCGCTGCTCGGTGCGCACCTGCTGGCGCTGCACCTGCTCGACGGCCGGTTCGCGGCGCCGCTGCACCTCGGCCAGCACCTCCTCCTCGGGAGTCCCGGTGCGCCGGAACGCGGGGACGAGCACGTTGGCGGCGGTGACGGCGTCCTGGACCGCCATCAGGATCCCGTTGCCGCCGACCGGGGAGATCACGTGCGCGGCGTCGCCGATGAGCAGCACCCCGGGCCGGTGCCAGCGCTGCGCGCGGGAGATCTCCACCGACAGCAGGGTGATCTGGTCGAACCCGGTGAGCTTGCCGACCCGGTCGGCGAGCCACGGCACCCGCGCGGTGAGGAAGTCCCGGATGGGACCGGCCCCGGCCCGCTTCGCCTCCGGGTAACCGCCCTTCGGGATCGTGTAGCCGACCTGCCAGCCGTGGTCCTGGCCGAGGGTGGACACGTAGTGCCCCGGCCCGAAGTAGAGCTCGGCGTCGGCGGCGGGCGGGTCCTGGTGGTGCCGGGGCAACCGGAACCACAGGATGTCCGAGCCCGAGCCGAGCGGTCGGGTGGGCAGGTCGGCGAGCCGCCGCAGCCGGGAGTACCTGCCGTCGGCGCCCACCACCAGGTCGGCGTCCAGCCGGTGCTCCCCGTCGTCGTCGCGGTAGCGGACGCCGGTGACCCGGCCGGATTCCGCCACGAGCCCGGTGACCTTGGAACCGAGCAGCAGCCGGAAGCCCGGCAGTTCCGCGGCCCGCTCGGCGAGGAAGTCGAGGAACCGCGCCTGCGGCATCAGCGCCACGTAGGGGTAGGGGCCGCGCAGCCCGCGGTACTCGGCGGTGGTGACGACCCCCGAGCTGGTGTGGAAGCGGAACGTGGTGGCGCGGTTGTGCTCCAGTCGCAGCAGGTCGTCGGCGAGCCCCAGCCGCCGCATGAGCTCCAGCGTGTACGGGTGCAGCGAGTCGCCGCGGAAGTCGCGCTGGAAGTCCCGCTGCGACTCCAGCAGCGTCACGCGCACACCGGCTCGGGCCAGCAGGTAGGCGAGCAGCACGCCTCCCGGCCCGCCGCCCGCGATCGCGCAGTGCGGCCGCGTCTCGTGCGGCATGGGATTCACCTTCGTCTCACCGTCCGCCCGGCCCTAGGAGCGGGACCGGGGTTCCCGGAACGTCTCACTTCAAACTAATGACGGTCGTCGACTGTGTCAATCGTTGAGATAATAGACCATTGGTATGATCCGACTACGGCGCGTTCCGGGGGGAGGCGAGCGGTGGAACCACCGATCGAGAGCCAGGTGCTGGAGCTGCTGCACCAGCAGGGGGTCGAAGGGGAGCGGATCTCGCAGGCCTTCGCGGCCAGGCACGGCATGCACCCCACGGACGTGCGCGCCCTGATCCTGATCATCGACGCGGAGCAGCGCGGCACTCCCGCCACGCCGCGCGCGCTGCGCCAGGACCTGGTGCTCACCTCCGGGGCGGTCACCGCCATCGTCGACCGGCTCGAAGCGCGGCGGCACGTGCGGCGCAGCCGCGAAGGCAGCGATCGCAGGCAGGTCCAGCTGCACCCGACCGAGTCGGCTCGCGCGATCGCCGGGGAGTACTTCGGCGCGCTGGCCGGCCGCGGCCGCGAGGTGCTGTCCGAGTTCGACGCCGCGGAGCTCGCCGTGGTGCACCGGTTCCTGCACCGGATGCAGCAGGCGATGCGGGACTTCGCCGCCGGATCCGCCACCGAGCCCGTCCCCGAGGAGCCCGCCGGTTCCGTCTGATGGTCGTTGACCCCGCCCGGCCGGTCGCCTAGGTTTCGCCTGGTGCGGGCGGGTGCGTCCTCGTCCGGACCATCCCTTCCCGCCGCTAGGGGGCGCGATGCGTCGCTGGGTCCCGGTCCTCGTGCTGATTCTCTTCGGCGTGCTCGCCGGCCCGCTCGCCGCCGCCCCGCCGAGCGCGGCGCCCACCGGGTCCGACGCGCTGCGGGCGGACCTCGACCGGATCCTCGCCGACCCGCGGCTGGCCGGATCGCACGCCGGGGTCGTGGTGCGGGACCCGGACACCGACGAGGTGCTCTACAGCAGGCAGCCCGCCGCGCGCGCCACCCCCGCGTCCACCGCGAAGCTGTTCACCGCAGCGGCCGCGCTCGACGAGCTGGGGCCCGGCCACCGGTTCCGCACCGAGGTGCGCACCGCCGCGCCGCGAGATGGGTCGCTGCTGCTCGGCGACCTGCACCTGCGCGGCACCGGGGACCCCACGATGCTGGCCACCGACTACGACCGGCTGGCCGCGCAGGTCGCGGACAGCGGGGTGCGGGTCGTGCGGGGTGCGGTGCGCGCCGACGCGACCTGGTTCGACGACGTGCCGCTGGGCACCGGCTGGGCCTGGGACGACGAGCCCTACTACTACTCGGCGCCGGTGTCCGCGCTGACCGTCGCGCCCACCGAGGACTACGACGCGGGCACCGTGCTGCTGCGGGTGTCCCCGTCCGCGCCCGGCCGGCCGGTGCGCGTCGAGGCGCGGCCCGCAACCGGCGCGATCCGGGTGGACGTGCGGGCCACCACCGGCGATCCCGGCTCCGAACCGGCGCTGTCGGTCACCCGCGAGCACGGCGGGGACCGGGTCGTGGTGTCGGGCTCGCTGCCCGCGGACGCCGAGCCCGTCGAGGAGTACACCAGCGTGCGCGACCCCGCCGCGTACGCCGCCGACGTGTTCACCCGGGCGCTGCGCGCGCACGGCGTGCGGGTCGACCGCACCGGGACCGGTGCGACCCCGGACGGAGCGCGGCTGCTCGCCGAACGCGAGTCGATGCCGCTGCGCGAGCTGCTGGTGCCGTTCCTGAAGCTGAGCAACAACGGGCACGCCGAAGTGCTGGTGAAGGAGATGGGCAGGCACGCCCGCGGCACCGGCTCGTGGCCCGCGGGGCTCGACGTGCTCACCGGGCGGCTCGCCGAGCTCGGCGTCGACCCGGCGCGGCTGCGGCTGGTGGACGGGTCGGGGCTCTCCGCGGTCGACGGCATCCCGCCCGACCAGCAGGCGCTGCTGCTGGACCAGGTCCGGAGCAGGTCGTGGTTCCCGGATTTCAAGGCGGCGCTGCCGCTGGCGGGGGTGCCGGACCGCATGGTCGGCGGCACGTTGCGCAACCGGATGGCCGGCACTCCCGCCGAGCGGAACGTGGCCGCGAAGACCGGTTCGCTGTCCGGGGTGAGCTCGCTGGCCGGGTACGTGACGGCGGCCGACGGTCGCGAACTGGTGTTCTCCGTGCTGTTCAACGATTTCCTCGGCGGCGCGCCGACCGATCTCGAGGACGCGATCGCGGTCCGGTTGGCGCAATACCCGGGTACCGCGCAGCGGGCCCCCGCCGTGGCCAGGAAGGACACCGGCGGATCGGGTGCGGAATCGGGCGCGGAGTGTTCTTGGACGAAGTCCTGCTGAGCCTGATCGCCATTGCCGGATTTGTGCGGAAGACCGCGGAAAGGTCGTCTCTTCGCGTTGTCACCGGAACCGGGGGTTATCCCGATTCGGTCTCGGGAACGGCTCAGGGGGCGACCCGGGTCACGCCGGGGTTGCCGTAGGGTCGAGGAAGCTAACGTGGCATCCGTTGGTCGACCATCCCGCCCGAACCGGTGAACTGGGGAGTTCCACGTGTCCTTCGTCAGCGAATTCCTGGCCATGGTCGCCGGGCTGCCGCGCCCGCTGCTGATCCTGGTCACGGGTGCTCTGGTGCTCGGCGAGTGCACGATCGGACTGGGCTTCCTGGTGCCGGGGGAGAGCGGTCTGCTGGTCGCTTCGGCCGCGGTGACCGATATCGGATTCTTCTTCGGCCTGTCACTGACCGTGGCGGCGTGCGCGGTGGTCGGTGACAACATCGGCTATTTCCTGGGGCGTCGATACGGTGCGCGGGTCCGGGAAACCCGAATGGTCGCGAAGCTGGGCGTCCGGCATTGGGACCGGGCGTGCCGGATGTTGCGGAAGTACGGCATCGGGGCGGTGTTCGTCGCGCGTTTCCTGCCGGTCGTGCGCACGTTGGTGCCGGTCTCGGCGGGAACCAGCGGACTGGGGTATTGGCGTTTCCTGGCCACGTCGGTCGTGGGGGCCACGACGTGGTCGATGCTGCACGTGGGCATCGGCTGGGCGGCCGGGACCTCGGCGAAGTACATCGAGCACCTGCTGGGCCGCGCGAGCGGCATCGTGCTGGGGGCGCTGGTGCTGATCGGCGTCGGCGCGTGGCTGTGGCGCCGCCGGTCCAAGAAGCTGAAGGCCGCCTCCGCGCAGCCCACCGACGTCGCCGAAGAACCCGTCGACGCCGAACGCGCCGCCTGACCCGCGCCGCTTGACCGCTCCGGCCGGCCGAGCGGCGGTCAGCGGCGGGCGTCGAGCCGGTACCGGCCGGGAGCCCGGCCGCGGACCCGGCTGAAGGCGCGGCTGAACGCGTGCACCGAGGTGTAGCCGACCGATCGCGCGATCGCCTCCAGGGTGTCGTCGCCGTCGCGCAGCCGCGCCGCCGCCAGGTCCATCCGCCACCGCGTGAGGTAACCGCCGGGCGGTTCGCCCGCGGCGTGCAGGAACCTCCTGGTCAGCGTGGCGCGGGATACCGCGACGCGGGACGCGAGCAGGTCGGTGGTCCAGGGCCGCGCGGGGTCCTCGTGCAGCGCGGTGATGGCGTCCCGCACCACGGGGTCGCAGAGCAGGCCGAGCCAGCTGCCCGCCGCTTCGGCCGGGGACCCCGCGATCCAGTCCCGCAGCAGCTGGATGAGCAGGACGTCGATGAGCCGGTCGAGCAGCACGCTGGAGGCCATTCCGGGCCGTTCGAGCTCCCGGCCGAGCAGCCGCAGCGCGTCGTCGAGCCCGCCGCCGCGTTCGGCGTGCACGTGGACGGCGCCGGGCAGCGCGGAGAGCACCTGGGTGGAGGCGGCGGTGTCGGAGCTGAAGGTCGCGGACAGCAGGTGGGTCTGCGCGGCGCCCCGCCCGAGGTGCACTTCCGCCCCCGCCTCCTGCGCCCGCCGGGCGTTGGCGCAGTCGTGAGTGTCGATCGTGGCGTCCGGCGAGCCGAGCAGGGTGTGCGCGGTGCTGTCGGCCAGCAGCAGCACGTCGCCCGGGACGAGCTGGCGCGGTCCGTCACCGGGCACGCCGACCCAGGCGGTGCCCGCGGTGAGCGCGTACAGCGCGGGTCCGTCGGGGCCGGCCCAGGACACGCCCCAGTCCTGTCCGGCGCTGATCCGCGCGCCCGCGCTGCCGCGGACTCCGGTGCGGGCGAGTACGTCGGCGAGCAGGTCCACCCGCCCGAGATTACTCGGCGGTCCGGGCGCCCGTGCAACGATCGGACAATTCCTTGCGCTCGTCAGGCATCGTTCGAATCACCCGCTGCGCCATACGCTCGTCGCAGGGCCGCCCGTCGGGGGCGGCGGAGCGGGAGGAGCGCGCGATGGCGCGGCAGAGCGACGAAGCCGACTTGGACCGGCGGATGGCCGGCGAGCAGACCGAGCAGACCGAGCAGGACCGGCAGGCCCTCGCCGAGTTCGGCAGCGCGGCCGAGATGAACCGCCGGGTCATCGCCGAGTTCCGCGAGCGCGGCGGCGTGGTCGGCGGCATGTTCGAGGGCCTCCCGCTGGTCCTGGTGCACCACGTGGGCGCCAAGTCCGGTGCGCCTCGGGTGTCGCCGTTGGCGCCGCTGATCGAGGGCGATCGGATCTTCATCTTCGCCAGCAAGGGCGGCACCCCGGAGCACCCGGCCTGGTACCACAACCTGGTGGCGAACCCGCGGACCGAGGTCGAGCTCGGCTCCGAGGTGATCGACGTGGAGGCGACGGTGCTGACCGGTGCGGAGCGCGACGAGGTGTACGCGCGGCAGGTCGCGGTGGCTCCCCAGTTCGGTGCGTACGAGCGCCGCACGGACCGGGTCATCCCGGTGGTGGAGTTGCGGCGCGTCTAGTTCAGCGCCGCTCGGCCGCCTCGGGGCGCCCGGTGCCTGCGAAGGCGGGTCCGGCCAGGAACCACACCGCGGTGACGATGCCGAGCAGCGCGGGCACGCTCCAGTACGGGTGGCGCGCGAGCTCGTCGAGGGACCGGGGGAGGGCGACCCCGCCGACGGCGGCGAGCGCCAGCAGCACGACGCCCGCGATCACGTCCGCGAGCAGCACCCGCAGCCATTCCCGCCACAGCGCGACCACCTCGGCCCGCGAGCCCTTCGCCGGTGTCGCCGGGCGCGGGCCACCGGCGAACCGGTGGTGGAACCAGGCGTCGGCCCAGGCGATCGTGGCGCGGCCGAAGGCGACGGTGAAGCCGAGGTAGACGGCGGCGAACGCGTGCGCGCGGGAGGGTTCGGCGCCGCCGGCGAGGTCGGCGGCGACCAGCACGACGAGCGCGAGGTCGACGAGCGGCACTGCGCGCAGCAGCAAGGTGCCCAGCCGGTCCTGCCGGGCCGGGTAGCGGGCGGCGAGGCCGGCGGCGAGCACCGCCCAGAACGCGATCTCGGCGGCGAAGATGGCGGTGACCACGGGGTTCTCCTCCGGTCAGCGGGGTGTCGTGCCGAACAGCCGCTCCTCCAGCAGCGCGGCGGCCTGCTCGCGGTCGAGGAGACCGGGCGCGGTGAGCAGCTGGAAGGTGAGCCCGTCCACGAGCGCGCCCAGCCCGGCGGCGGTCCGCTCGGGGTCGGTCCCGGCGGGCAGCTGCCCGAGCTCGACGAGTCCGCGCACCACGTGCAGCAGGAACCCCCGCACTTCGCGCGCCTGGTCGCCGATGATCTCGGCGAGCGCGGGGTCGTGCCGGGAGCGGTGCACGAACTCCAGCCAGATGCCGAGTTCGCGAGTGGTCTCGTCGCGCAGCGGCAGCAGCTCGCCGAGCATCGCCAGCGCCCGGCGGCGCACGTCGGGCTCGGCTTCGGCCCGGCGCACGCGTTCGCCGACCCGCTCGGACAGCGAGCGCAGCGCGAAGGCGTGCAGTTCGGCCTGGGTGCCGAAGAAGTGGCGCACGGAGCCGGTGGCGAGCCCGGCTTCGGCCGCGACCTTGCGGACGGAGGCCTCGGCGAGCCCGCCGCGTTCGAGGGTCCGCCACGTGGCGGCGACGATGTCCCGCCGCCGCGCCTCCTGATCGATCCGCCGCACCACCAACCCAAACTAACACACCTGTGCTAGTGGGAGGGCGCGGCTGAGCGGCCCGTTCGAGCCGCGAGTTCGGACGGTCGGGGTCAGTTGCGGGTGGTGACCTGGCCGCCGCTGAGCTGGTGCACCGCGCGGCTCACCTCCCGCGGCCGCAGCCCGGTGCCGGTGAGGGTCAGCGCCAGCCGGTCGGTCCCGGCGCACTCGCTGAGCGGGCCGCCCCAGCCGTCCACGTCGATCACCACGTACGGGGACCGGGCGCGGTGGGTGCGCAACCGCACCTGCCGCACCGCCGACCACGGCGCCGAGTACGTCCCGGCGGCGGAGGCGTAGGTGACGCCGGCGTCGGTCAACGCCACCTGCAGGTGGAACATGTCCCGGTTGATCCGCCGCCAGCGCAGCTGCGCCCGCGCCACGTAGCAGCTGCACGCGACCGCCACGACCGGCACCGCCACCAGCCAGCGCGACGGGCCCGGCGTCCACGTCCACCACAGCACCGCGGCCCCGGAGCACATGACGGCGTTGGCGATCTGGGTGAGCACCACGAGCAGGCCGTCCCGCTGGATGCTGCGTTCTTGCTGCGCGCTCCGGCTGATCACCAGCACGCGGGAGGCCGGGTGCATGGCGACGATCTTCCCCCGGGCGGCCCACCCGGTGAACCCGGCGGAAGCACCAATTTCACCCGGCGGAACGGCGACGGCGGAGGTGCCCCGCGTCGAGGGGGCGCCTCCGCCGTCGAGGAGCGGGCCGGCTCAGGTGCGGGCGACGGTCTCCCGATCGCCGGTGCCGCTGCCGCGCCGCCGGGACACGGCGTAGCCGATGGCGAGCGCGATGACCAGCGGCGGCGTGATGTACAGCGCGATCCGGGTCTCCGAGTCGAACGCCAGCAGCACCACGACCATCGCCAGGAACGCCAGCACCACGTAGTTCGAGTACGGCGCCAGCGGCATCCGGAACGTGGTCGACTCGATCTCGCCGCGCGCGATCCGGCGGCGGAACCCGAGGTGCGCGATCACGATCATGCCCCAGGTGAACAGGGCGCCGACGGTGCTGGCGCTGGTGATGTAGGTGAACGCCTGCTCCGGCGCCACGTAGTTGAGCACTACGCCGATGAGCATCGAACCGAAGGTGATCGCGATGGCCCGCGACGGCACCGCCCGCGAGGACAGCTTGCCGACGGCGCGCGGCGCGTGCCCGTCCTCGGACAGGGTGCGCAGCATGCGGCCGGTGGAGAAGATACCGCTGTTGCAGGAGGACAGCGCCGCGGTGGTCACCACGAAGTTGATGACCCCGGCGGCCGCCGGGATGCCGATCAGCGTGAAGGCCTGCACGAACGGGCTGGTGTCCGCGTTGAACCTGGTCCACGGCACGAGCGCGGTCAGCGCGGCCAGCGCGCCCACGTAGAAGATCAGGATCCGCAGCATCACCGCGTTGATGGCCTTCGGCAGCACCGTCTTCGGGTTGGCGCTCTCGCTGGCGGTCTGGCCGACCATCTCGACGCCGATGAACGCGAACATGACGATCTGGAACGCCAGCAGCGCCGAGACCGGGCTGGTGGGGAAGAAGCCGCCGTGCGACCAGATGTTGCTCACCGCGGCGGTGTCGCCCGCGTCGCTGAAGCCGAACACCAGGATGAGCGCGACCAGCACGATCATGCCGACGATGGCCACGACCTTGATCAGCGCGAACCAGAACTCGAACTCGCCGAACAGCTTCACCGCGATCAGGTTGACGCCGCTGAGCACGATGAGCGCGCCGAGGGCGGGGATCCACTGCGGCAGCTCCGGGAACCAGAACTGGAAGTACTTGCCGACGGCGGTGATCTCGGCCATGCCGGTCACGATCCACACCAGCCAGTAGCCCCAGCCGGTGGCGAACTTGGCCCAAGGACCGATGAACTCGCCCGCGTACTCGGCGAAGGAACCGCTGACCGGCCGGTACATCAGGAGTTCGCCGAGGGCCCGCATCACGAAGAAGATCATCACGCCGGCGATGGCGTAGATCAGCATCAGGCCGGGACCGACCTGGCTCAGCGCCTTGCCGGACCCGAGGAACAGGCCCACGCCGATCGCCCCGCCGATGGCGATCATGTTGATGTGCCGGTTGCTCAGGTCCTTGCGGTATTCCTCGGGGACGGGTTCGCTCATCGCCGTGCTCCTGCGGAGGGAAGGAGGATTCATTCTTGTGGACCGGTACTGTGCCACGTTCGGTCCTGCTCTTCCCGACAGGGGCTGGAATCGTGATCGATTCTTCCAGCGGTGGCGATCTGCGAGCTTTGTCCGTTGATATTCGCCTGTGACCTGCCGTTACGGCGGAGATGAATCGTTTTTTGCTCCGACTGGTGGTACCGGGAACGGCGAACGCCGCATTTCCGGAGGAAATGCGGCGTTCGCGTCGGGCCGATCAATGCGGAGGACATCTCCGCGAAACGGTTCGCTTACAGATCGGCGTAGAGCGGGAACTTCTCGGCGAGTGCGCGGACGCGGCCGGCGAGCGCGGTCGTCGTCTCCTCGTCGATGGTGGGTTGGAGTGCTGTGGCGATGATGTCGGCGACTTCGGTGAATTCGGTGGTGGTGAAGCCGCGGGTGGCCAGGGCGGGGGTGCCGATGCGCAGGCCGCTGGTGGTCATGGGGGGTCGGGGGTCGTTCGGGACGGCGTTGCGGTTGACGGTGATGCCGATGGTGTGGAGGCGGTCTTCGGCCTGCTTGCCGTCGAGTTCGGAGTGGCGCAGGTCGACCAGCACGAGGTGGACGTCGGTGCCGCCGGAGACCAGCGACACCCCCGCGGCGCGGGCGTCGTCTTGCAGGAGGCGCTCGGCGATGATGCGGGCGCCGTCGAGGGTGCGCTGCTGGCGGTCGGCGAACTCCGGGGTGGCGGCGAGTTTGAACAGCACGGCCTTGCCCGCGATGACGTGTTCCAGCGGGCCGCCCTGCTGGCCGGGGAAGACCGCGGAGTTGAACTTCTTCGCGAACTCCTCGCTCGCGGAGAGGATCACCCCGCCCCGGGGCCCGCCGAGGGTCTTGTGGGTGGTCGTGGTGACCACATCGGCATAGGGCAGCGGGCTCGGGTGCAACCCGGCGGCGACCAGACCCGCGAAGTGGGCCATGTCGACCATCAGATAGGCGCCGACCTCGTCGGCGATCTCGCGGAACCGCGCGAAGTCCAGCTGCCGCGGATACGCCGACCAGCCCGCCACGATCAGCTTCGGCCGGTTCTCCCGCGCCAGGCGGGCCACCTCGTCCATGTCGACCCGGTGGTCGTCCTCGCGCACGTGGTAGGGGACGACGTTGTAGAGCTTGCCGGAGAAGTTGATGCGCATCCCGTGCGTCAAATGCCCGCCGTGGGCCAGGTCCAAGCCCATGATCGTGTCACCCGGCGACAACAACGCGTGCATCGCCGCGGCGTTGGCCTGCGCACCCGAATGCGGCTGCACGTTCGCGAACGACGCCCCGAACAACGCCTTCACCCGATCGATCGCCAACTGCTCGACCACGTCCACGTGCTCGCACCCACCGTAATACCGGCGGCCCGGGTACCCCTCGGCGTACTTGTTCGTCAACACCGAACCCTGCGCCTGCAACACCGCCTGCGGCGCGAAGTTCTCCGACGCGATCATCTCCAACGTGTTCTGCTGACGACCCAGCTCCGCCCCCACAGCAGCGGCCACCTCCGGATCCACCACCGCAAGCCGGTCGTTGAACAGGTCCGGTGTCGACATGAGCAATTGCCTCCTGGTGTTCGATCTGGGCTGCGCCGGACGGGTCCGGCGCGGTCCGGTCAAGGTTTCGAGAGCCCGTTGCGGGCGTTCGTCAGGCCTTGCGGCGGTAGAACGGCAGTTCCACGACTTCGGCGTCGATGGACTTGCCGCGGATGTCGACCTGCACCGCGGTACCGGGCGCGCTGTGCGCGCGGTCCACGTAGGCCATCGCGATCGGGTGGCCGAGCGTCGGGGACGGGGCGCCGCTGGTGATCTCGCCGATCTCGGCGCCGTCGGCGAGCACCGGGTAGCCGTGCCGGGGCGCGCGGCGCGCGTCCGTGCGCAGGCCCACCAGGGTGCGCTCGGTCGGCGCCTCCGCGACGGCCGCCAGCGCGGCCCTGCCGACGAAGTCGCCGGGCTTGTCCAGCTTCACGACGCGCCCCAGGTTCGCGTGGAACGGGGTGAGCGAGGCGGACAGCTCGTTGCCGTACAGCGGCATGCCCGCCTCCAGCCGCAGCGTGTCGCGGCAGGACAGCCCCGCCGGGACCAGTCCGCGCTCGGCCCCGGAGTCGGTCAGCGCGCGCCACACCGCGGGCGCGTCCTCGGGCGCGGTGAACAGCTCGAAGCCGTCCTCGCCGGTGTAGCCGGTGCGCGCCAGCAGCACCTGCTTCCCGGCGACCTCGCTGGGATACCCGGCGTAGTACTTCACGGTGGACAGGTCGGTGCCGGTCAGCGGCGCCAAGATCGACACCGACTCCGGTCCCTGCACGGCGATCAGCGCGTACTCGTCGGAGACGTCGCGGTGCGCGGCGTCGAACTCGGCGATGCGCTCGGCGAGCTCGGCGGAGACCACGGCCGCGTTGGCCGCGTTGGCGACCACCAGGAACCGCTGCTCGTCCAGCCGGTAGACGATGAGGTCGTCGAGCACGCCGCCCTCGGTGGTGCACAGCATGGTGTAGCGGGCGCGACCCACCGTGATCGCGGACGCGTTCGCGACGAGCGCGTGGTCCAGCGCGGCGGCCGCCTCCGGGCCGCTGATCTCGATCTCGCCCATGTGCGAGAGGTCGAACAGCCCGGCCGCGGTCCGCACCGCCTGGTGCTCGGCGGTGTCCCCCGAGTAGCGGACCGGCATCCGCCAGCCCGCGAAGTCGGTGAAGTGCGCGCCGAGGGACTCGTGGACCTCGTGCAGCGGTGTCCGTCGCGGAGCTGGGGGCGACGACGTCATGGTGCGGAACTCCTCCTGGTGGGCACCGATCACGTCCGAGGGGGACCGGTTGCGGCCACTTCCAGCAGAAACCATATCCGGGGTCCTCCGACGGCGATGGGCGCGGGCGTGCGCTGCCGGTCTCCCCGGAGTCATTGGCCTGAGAGTTTCACCGCGCACGAGGGCGGCTTGCACCGTGGGCGAGGGACACGGGTCCCTGCTTTTCTCCGTGATCGCCTGCTGTCGCGCGGTAGCGGGGCCTGAGAGTTTGGTGGGGAGGATTGCTCCTTCGGCGCTGCACCCAGGAATCGCATCCTGCACGGACCAGGGGCTCCTGGCGGGGCGCAGACTCTCCCGCACGACGTCGTCGGCGTTGTAGTCCGGTGTTGTGTTGTGCTCCGGAACGCTACGGAGATCACACAGCGCAGTCAACCGAACGTGAGCGTGATCCCGTCGCCGCGCGCGGAGTTCAGCGCTGCGGGAACAGCCGGGCGTGCTGGGCGCGGAGGCCGTCGACCAGCGCCCGCAGCGCCAGTTCGAAGCTGTCGTCGTCGATCTCGGCGGCGTGCTCGCGCAGCAGGTGGGCGCCGTGCAGGTGCGGGAACCGCTCGTCGTAGACCTCGGCGTCGTCGACGAACCCGCCCGCGAACGAGCCCATCGCCGCACCGAGCACCAGGAACTTGGTGGAGGCGCCGATCATCGTGGCGTACCGCTGCGGCCAGCCCGCGCTGGTCAGCCCGCCGTGCACGGCGTCGGCGCGGCGCAGCGAGGTCTCCCGGCGGGCCGGTCCGGACGCCATGAACGGCACCAGGTTGGGGTGGGCGGCGAGCGCGGCCCGGTAGGAGCGGGCCCAGCGGGTGAGGCCGGTGGGCCAGTCGATGTCGAACCCGCTGGTGTCGACGGTGCCCATCACGCCGTCGGCGACGTCGTGCAGCAGCGCTTCCTTGGTGGCCACGTGGTTGTAGAGCGAGGCGGCGCGGACGCCGAGGGAGTCGGCGAGCCTGCGCATGGACAGCGCTTCGAGGCCCTGGTCGTCGATGATCGCCAGCGCGTGTTCGCGGATGCGTTCGCGGGTGAGTTGGGGGCTCTTGGGTCTGCCCATGCCGCGCTCCTGCCTGCTGCCCGCTGCCGGTCGGCGCCCCCTCGGTGGGCGCCGTGCCCGTCCGCGTCCGCTGCGGATCGTGTCGATCAGTGTCCGGTGCGCGGCTCTTGCCGCGGTGCGCGGGGTGGTCCTAGAGTCCAAAACTAACGACGTTAGTCGTCAGGTGTCCAACGGCGGACGACCGTGCCGCCCGCACCGGCGGCATCCTCACGGAGGTGGACGATGGTCAACGACGACGAGTCCCCGGAGCGGGTCGAGCCGCACACCACGCTGTCGCTCGCCTCGGTCCTCGCCGAGCCGGCGCGGCTGCGCCCGGCGCACCCCGCGGTCGTCGAGGGCGAGCAGCGGGTGACCTACGGCGAGCTGTGGGAGCAGGTCCGGGCGCACGCGGCCGCGCTGCGCGCTCGCGGGATCGAGCCGGGCGACCGGGTCGCGATCGTGGCGCCCAACGTGATCGATTTCGTGCGCGCCTACTACGCGGTGCTCACCGCGGGCGCGGTCGTGGTGCCGGTTCCGCTGCTGCTGGTCCCGGACGAGGCGGCGTATCTGCTGCGCAACTCCGGCGCGAAGCTCGTCGTCGGGCACACGAGCCAGCTGGCGCTCGCCGCCGAATCGGCGCGCCGCGCCGGCATCCCGCTGGTCTCGATCGGCCCGTCGGTGCCCGGCCCGGAGACCCCGGACTCGCTGAGCGAGGCGGCGGCCGCGGCCGAACCGGAACGCTCCTTCGCCACCCGCGCGCCCGACGACCCCGCGGTGATCTTCTACACCAGCGGCACCACCGGCAGGCCGAAGGGCGCGGTGCTCACCCACCTGAACCTGGTGCTCAACGCGACGGTGAACGCCTTCGACGCCAACGACACCCGCCGCGAGGACCTGGTCCTCGGCTGCCTGCCGCTGTTCCACGTCTTCGGGCAGACCGTCTCGCTGAACACCACGTTCCGGGCGGGCGCGACGCTGGTGCTGCAACCCAAGTTCGACCCGGCCGAGGCGCTGCGGCTCATCCGGGACCACCGCATCACCCAGCTCAACGGCGTGCCCACCATGTACATCAGGATGCTGGAGGCCGCCGGGGACGACGACGACCTGTCCTCGCTGCGGATGTGCGTGTCCGGTGGCGCGGCGCTGCCGGTGGCGGTGCTGGAGCGGTTCCAGCGGCGCTTCGGCGCCCCGATCCACGAGGGCTACGGGCTGTCCGAGACCTCGCCGACGGCCACCGTGAACCAGCCCGCGTTCGGGCCGCGCGCAGGCACCGTCGGGCACGCGCTGTGGGGCATCGACGTCGAGATCGCCGAACCGTCCGTGGAGGACCGGATCGAACTGCTGCCCGCCGGGGAGACCGGCGAGGTCGTGGTCCGCGGCCACAACGTGTTCGCCGGGTACCTGGACGACCCGGAGGCCACCTCGGCGGCGCTCGTCGACGGCTGGTTCCGCACCGGCGACATGGGCGTCAAGGACGCCGAGGGCTACCTGGCCATCGTGGACCGCAAGAAGGACCTGATCATCCGCAACGGCTACAACATCTACCCGCGCGAGGTGGAGGAGCTGCTGATCCGGCACCCCGCCGTCGCGCAGTGCGCGGTGATCGGCCTGCCCGACCCGGGGCGTGGCGAGGAGGTGTGCGCGGTCGTGGTGCCCGAACGCGGTGAGGACCCGGACGAGGCGCTGGGCAAGGCCATCATCGCCTGGGCCGCGGAGCAGACCGCGCACCACAAGTACCCGCGCCGCGTCGTGTTCGTCGACGAGCTGCCGCTGGGTCCCAGCCACAAGGTGCTCAAGCGGGAACTGCGCAGCCGCATCGCCGAATCCTCCTGACCCCCGACCTCGCCACACCGACCTCGCCACACCGACCTCGCCACACCGGCCTCGCCGAAAGGACCCGCCACCGATGGTCGACTTCTCCCTGTCCGAGACCGAACGCGACATCCGCGACTGGGTGCGCACGTTCGTGCAGCGCGAGCTGGTGCCGCTGGAGCCGGAGGTGCTGCGCCGCGAGCGCGACCACGAACGCGGCCTCACCCGCGAGGAGCTGGCCGAACTGCGCAAGAAGGCGCGCGACGCCGGGTTCTGGGGCGTGCAGACCCCCGAGGAGTACGGCGGGATGAACCTCTCCGCCGTGCTCACCGCGCTGATCGAGATCGAGCTGGGCCGCACCTTCGTGCCGTTCAGCTTCGGCGGCTACGCGGACAACATCCTCTACCACGCCAACGAGGAGCAGAAGCAGCGCTACCTGGTGCCCACCATCGAGGGCGAGCGCAAGTCCTGCTTCGCCATCACCGAGCCGGGCGCGGGTTCGGACGCCAAGAACCTCCGCACCACGGCCCGCAAGGACGGCGCGGAGTGGGTGATCGACGGGGAGAAGACGTTCATCACCGGCGGCATCGACGCCGACTTCACCATGGTCTTCGCCGTCACCGACAAGGAGAAGGGCGCCGACGGCGGCGTCACCTGCTTCCTCGCGGACCGGGACGCCGGCTGGAAGTCGGAACCCATCGAGATCATGGGCGAGTGGGACCGCCAGCCCGCCGCGCTGGTCTTCGACGGCGTCCGGGTGCCGGAGGAGAACGTGCTCGGCGAGGTCGGCGGCGGGTTCAAGCTGGCCATGCAGTGGATCGGCCGCGGCCGTTACCTGCTGCCCGCCCGCGCCCTCGGCGGCTGCGAGCGGATGATGGAGATGTCGATGGACTACGCCCGCACCCGGCAGACGTTCGGGGCGCCCATCGCCGACCGGCAGGCCATCCAGTGGATGATCGCGGACTCGGCGGTGGAGATCGAGGCGCTGCGCTGGCTGGTGCTGCAGGCCGCGTGGCAGGTCGACCAGGGCGCCGACTCCCGGCACGCGCAGTCCATCGCGAAGCTCTACGGCGGCACCAGGGCGAACGAGATCGTGGACCGGATGCTGCAGATCCACGGCGGCATGGGTTACACCCGCGAGCTGCCCATCGAGCGCTGGTACCGGGACATCCGGCTGCTGCGCATCTTCGAGGGCACCGACGAAATCCAGCGCCGCACCATCGCCCGCAACCTGCTCAAGGGGCACGCCCAGGTCGGCGGGGTGCTCGGCTGATCCGGCGACGCGGCGGATCGGCCCGGTCACACCCTCGATCGGATGTCCGATTCGCCGGTAACCTGGGTGCAGCGTGATCGACCGGCCCGACTGGGAGCTGCTATGTCGTTGTTCAAGAAGGTGACCGACTTCGCCAAGAGCCCGCAGGGCAAGAAGGCGATCGACCAGGCCAAGCGGTACGCGAGCGACCCGAAGAACAAGGCCAAGATCGAGCAGGTGAAGAACCGCTTCCTCGGCGGTGGCAAGAGCAAGTGACGCACCCCCACGACGGCCCCCGGCGCAGCACCGGCCCGGGGGTCGTCGTGCGGGGACCCGGTGCTCGGATCGTGCCGCGCCGGTGGCGGACCAGGCCGGTGAACCGTGATCAACGGGCTGTGCCGGGGCCGGATCGGCAGTAGGGTTCTCGCGGGCTGATTCCGGGAGCAGGGGCGGTGCGATGGGCCGGGCTTACGTGGTGGGCACGTTCGACACGAAGGCCGCCGAGCTGCGCTACGTCGCCGGGCTCGTCGCCGACGCGGGCGTCGAGGTGATCACCGTCGACGTGGGCACGTCCGGCGCGGAGTCCGCCGATGCCCCCGACGTGTCCGCCGCCGAGGTGGCCGCCGCGCACCCGCGCGGGGCCGCGGCGGTGTTCACCGGTGATCGCGGCACGGCCGTGGTGGCGATGGCGCTGGCGTTCGAGCGGTGGCTCGGCGCGCGGCGCGGTGTGGGCGGGGTGCTGGGCCTGGGCGGTTCCGGCGGCACCGCGCTGATCACCCCGGCGCTGCGGGCGCTGCCGGTCGGGGTGCCGAAGCTGGTGGTCTCGACGGTGGCCTCCGGTGACATCTCGTCCTACGTGGACGCGTCGGACATCGCGATGTTCCCGGCGGTCACCGACGTCGCCGGGCTCAACCGGATCTCCCGCCAGGTGCTCGGCAACGCCGCGCACGCGCTGGCCGGGGCCGTGCGCAACACCGTGCCGGCCGTGGAGCAGCTGCCCGCGGTGGCGCTGACGATGTTCGGGGTGACCACGCCCTGCGTCACCGAGGCCGCGAACCGGCTCGCCACCGACCACGACCCGCTGGTGTTCCACGCGACCGGCACCGGCGGCCGCGCCATGGAGAAGCTCGTCGCCGACGGGCTCGTCGAAGCGGTCCTGGACATCACCCCCACCGAGGTGTGCGACCTGATCGCCGGGGGAGTGATGAGCGCGGGCGAGACCCGGCTGGACGCGATCGCGCGCAGCGGCGTGCCCTACGTCGGCTCCTGCGGCGCGCTCGACATGGTCAACTTCGGGGCGCCGGACACCGTGCCGGAGCGGTACCGGAACCGGTTGTTCTACGAGCACAACCCGCAGGTCACGCTGATGCGCACCACGGCGGACGAATGCCGCGAGATCGCCCGGTTCCTGGCCGCGAAGCTCAACGCCTGCACCGGCCCGGTGCGGTTCCTGCTGCCCGAGGGCGGCGTCTCGCTGCTGGACGTCCCGGGGCAGCCCTTCCACGACCCGGCCGCCGACCGGGCCCTGTTCGAGACCCTGGAGGCGGAGGTGCACCAGACCGAGCAGCGGCGCCTGGTGCGCGTCCCGCACGACATCAACGACGACCGCTTCGTCGAAGCGCTGCTCGGCGCCTTCGACGAGGTCCGCGCGCGAGGAGGACGGGCATGACGCGGTTCGACCGGGAGACCCTGGTGCGCCGGTTCCGGGGCATGGCCGATCGGGGCGAACCGATCATCGGCGGCGGCGCGGGCACCGGGCTGTCCGCCAAGTGCGAGGAATCCGGCGGCATCGACCTGATCGTGCTGTACAACTCGGGCCGCTACCGGATGGCGGGGCGTGGTTCGCTCGCCGGGCTGCTGGCCTACGGCAACGCCAACGAGATCGTCGTGGAGATGGCGAGCGAGGTGCTGCCGGTGGTGCACCGCACCCCGGTGCTCGCCGGGGTCAACGGCACCGACCCGTTCCTGCTCACCGGGCCGTTCCTGGCGCGGCTGCGGGAACTCGGCTTCGCCGGGGTGCAGAACTTCCCGACCGTCGGGCTCATCGACGGCACCTTCCGGGAGAACCTGGAGGAGACCGGCATGAGCTACCGGCTGGAGGTCGACCTGGTCGCCGCGGCCCGGGAAGCGGATCTGCTCACCACGCCGTACGTGTTCTCCGCCGAGGACGCCCGCGCCATGACGGCCGCCGGAGCCGACATCGTGGTGTGCCACCTCGGCCTCACCACCGGCGGATCGATCGGCGCGGAGACCGCGAAGGACCTCGACGACTGCGTGGCGCTGATCGACGAGTGGTCCGTGGCCGCCGCCGACGTGCGGGAGGACGTGCTGGTGCTGTGCCACGGCGGTCCCATCGCCACCCCGGCCGACGCGGCCTACGTGCTGGGCCGCACCAAACGCTGCCACGGCTTCTACGGGGCCAGCAGCATGGAACGGCTCCCGGTCGAGCAGGCGCTGACCGAACGCACCAGGGAGTTCAAGAACCTCAAGCGCTGACGGCGCACGACGACGAGGAGGACGTGATGGCGCGGTCCTACGCGAGCAGGGTGGTCCCGGCGGCGGCCGACGAGGTGTGGGCGCTGGTGCGGGACTTCGGCGGGCTGCCCCGCTGGCACCCCGGCATCGGTTCCAGCGAGGTGGAGAGCGGCGCGTCTCCGGCGGAGCTCGGCGCCGTGCGCAGGCTCGTCGTCGGGGACGGCGGAGTGGTGCGGGAACGGCTCGTGGGCCTCGACGACGCCGCCCGCTCCTGCACCTACGAGATCACCGAGGGCCCGTTCCCGGTGCGCTCGTACCGCAGCACCATCCGGGTGCTGCCGATCACGGCGACCGGCGAGTCGTTCGTGGAGTGGTACGCCGACTACGACGCCGAGGCGGCGCACGAGGCGCAGCTGGACGAGATCTTCGGCGGTGGGGTCTTCGGCGCGGGCCTCAAGGCGCTGGCCGACCACTACGCCGGCTGACCGCCCGGCGCCGGACCGCGGCGCTCCCGCTGCGCACGGACGGGCGTCGCGCAAGCTGCCATTCGGTGGACGACCGGTGTGGGCTAGCCGACAGCTCTCGGCGGCGGCCCGTTAGAGTTCAGCCGTGCCAAGCGAGGAGACAACCCCCGAACGAGCGACGGCCCCCGAGATTTCCGGGACGCAGAGTAACGGCAGGGTGGTGGTCACCGGCGGCTCCGGCTTCGTCGGCCGCGCCGTCGTCCGCGCGCTGACCGGACGCGGCACCCCGGTCACGATCGTCGACGTCCAGGAACCCGCGGAACCCGGCGAGCTCATCACCCACGTGGCGGGCGACCTCACCGACCCCGCGGTCCGGGACGCCGCCGTCACCGAGGGCACCACCGCGATCGTGCACCTCGCCGCGATCACCTCGGTGCTGCGCTCCGTGGACCAGCCCGCCGAGACCTACCGGGCCAACGTCGAGGTCACCCAGGAACTGCTGGAACTCGCGCGGCGGCGCGGCGTCGGCCGGTTCGTGCTCGCCTCCACCAACGCCGTCGTCGGCGACATCGGGCACGGCACCATCTCCGAGGACCTCCCGCTGCGCCCGCTCACGCCGTACGGGGCGACGAAGGCCGCCTGCGAGATGCTGCTGTCCGGTTACGCGGGTTCCTACGGCATCGCCACCACCGCGCTGCGGTTCACCAACATCTACGGGCCCGGCATGGGGCGCAAGGACAGCTTCATCCCGCGGCTGATGCGCGCCGCGCTGGCCGGCGAGGGCGTCGAGGTCTACGGCGACGGTGCGCAGAGCCGCGACTTCGTGCACGTCGACGACGTGGTGCAGGGCATCCTCGCCGCCTGCGACGAGGAGTGCGCCGGGACGGCGATCATCGGCTCGGGGCGCTCCATCTCGGTGCTGGAGCTGATCGACGCCGTGCGCGCCGCCACCGGCGCACCGCTGCCCGTCACGCACGTGCCCGCCAAGAACGGCGAGATGCCCGCGGTGATCGTGGACATCGCCAAGGCGGGCCGCGAACTCGGCTACGCGCCCGCGGTGGACCTGACCGACGGGCTGCGGACCGTGTGGGACGACTTCCGCGCGGCCACCGGGGCGCCGTGACCGCCGCGCCGGCGCGGCACCTCCGCGCGCACTGGCTGCTCGCGCTGCTGCTGCTGCTCGGCGGCGTGGTGCTGCGCGTGCTCGCGCAGCTGGCCTACCGCCCGGCGCTGCTCTACATCGACTCGTTCCGCTACCTCGACGACCTCGGGGTGTTCTACCCGGGCGGCATCAACCCGATCGGCTACGAAGTCCTGCTGCTCGGGCCGCTGCTGCTGATGGGGAACCTGGCGCTGGTGGTCGCGGTGCAGCACCTGCTGGGGCTGGCGCTGGGCGTGGCGATCTACGTGCTGCTGCTGCGGTTCGGGGCCCGGCGCTGGATCGCGGCGCTCGCCACCGCGCCGGTGCTGCTGGACGCCTACCAGGTGCAGATCGAGCACAACATCATGTCGGACCTGCTGTTCCAGGTCCTGCTGCTGGCCGTGATCTTCGTGCTCGCCTGGCGCGGCGTGCCCGGCCCGCGCACCGCCGCGGTCGCCGGGCTGCTGCTGGCCGCCTCGGTGCTGGTGCGGCTGGTGGGGCTCACGCTGGTGGTCCCGGCCGTGGCGTTCGTGCTGCTGGCCGCCGGGCTGCGGCCGCGGGACGGCTGGCGGCCGCGGCTGCGCGCCGCCGGAGCCCTCGCCGGGGTCTTCGCCGGAGTGCTGTTCGGCTACGCGATGTACCACCTGGCGTGGACCGGGAGCCCCGCGCTGGGCGGCTCCACCGGCAGCGTCGTCTTCGGGCGCACCGCCGCCGTCGCCGACTGCGACGCGCTCGGGCTCACCCCGGAGGAAGCGGTGGTGTGCCCGAAGGAGCCGGTGTCGGCGCGGGCCGCGAACGGCATCGACTTCTACATCCACTTCTGGCACGTGCCCGCCAACACGCGCACCCTGCCGGACGCCTTCGACCTCAACGCCGCGCAGAGCGGGATGGCGCGCAAGGTGCTGCTGCACCAGCCGTTCGACGTGCTCGGCGGCTTCGTGCACGACTTCCTCAAGGGCTTCGCGCCTACCCGCACCCAGTCCCCGGGCGACGTGCCGCTGCACCGCTGGCAGTTCAAGACCGAGTACCCGATGTACGCCGACCCCTGGTACGTCACCGAGTGGGCCGAGCTGCACGGCGACGGCACGCTGCGCGCCGATCCCGGGATCGCCGGGTTCCTGCGCGCCTACCAGCTCGGCGGTGGCTACACCCCGGGCATCGTGCTCGGCGGCTGCCTGCTGCTGTCCGCGGCGGCCGTGCTCGGGGCGGGCCGCGCCCGCCGCAGCGGGCTGCGCGCCGTGGTGCTGCTGCCCGCGGGGCTGGCCGCGACGGTGCTGGCCACCGCCGCGGCGATGGAGTTCTCGTGGCGCTACCAGCTGCCCGGCCTCGTCCTGCTGCCGCTGGCGGCCGGGCTCGCCCTCACCGCGATCACCGGCCCGACCCGCTCGTCCGACTCGACGAACACCTGAAGGAGATCACCATGTCCACGACCTTCCCCGACGAGGTCGACCGGGCCGCCCTCGACGGCTTCGCCGAGCGCTACGGCGACCGCCGGTTCGCCACGGTGGTCGTGCTCATCGCCGCCTACGACGAGCAGGACGCGCTCGGCGCCGTGCTCGACGGGATGCCCGCCGAGAGCTGCGGGCTGGACGTGGACACCCTCGTCGTCGTGGACGGCGCCACCGACGACACCGCCGAGGTCGCGCTGCGCCACGGCGCGCTGACCTGCGTGGCCCCCCGCAACCGCGGGCAGGGCGCGGCGCTGCGGCTGGGCTACCGGCTCGCCGCCGAACGCGGCGCCCGCTACCTGGTCACCACCGACGCCGACGGCCAGTACGACATCGCCGAGCTGCCCGAGCTGCTGCAGCCGCTGATCGACGACGAGGCCGACTTCGTCACCGGCTCCCGCACCCTCGGCCGCACCGAGAGCACCGACCTGGTGCGCCGCGCCGGAACCCACGTGTTCGCCTGGCTGGTCAGCGCCCTGACCCGGCAGAAGATCACCGACACCTCGTTCGGCTTCCGGGCCATGAAGATCGAGGTGCCGAACTCGGTGCGCCTGGAACAGCGGCAGTACCAGTCCTCGGAGCTGCTGGTCGGCGTCCTCGCCCGCGGCTACCGGGTGCTGGAGAAGCCGATGACGATGCTGGTCCGCGCCGCCGGGCAGAGCAAGAAGGGCGGCAACCTGCTCTACGGCTACAGCTACGCCAAGGTCGTGCTGGGCACCTGGCTGCGCGAGCGCCGCTCCGCTCCGCAGCCGCAGGACCGCCCGGCCGCCGAGCGGATCAGCGAGCCCGCGGCGGCCGTCCCCGAGCGGTGAAGATGAACCGGTCGATGATCAGGAACTTCACCACGAACATCACCAGGTAGGTCCCGAGGAACGCGCCCCACACGATCGCCACCTGCGGGAGGCGGTCGTGCGGGAACGCGTGCACCGCGAGCCGTTCCGCGCCGCTGGTGGCCAGCGCCGCCAGCAGCGCGGTGCCGATCGACAGCGCCGCGTAGCGCAGGATCTCGCCGCGCAGCGCCGCGCGGCCCCCACCGCCCCAGGTGCGGCGGTTGAGCACGAAGTTCGGCACCGCCCCCGCCAGCCACGCCAGCACCGTGGCGACCACCGGCTGCGCCCAAGCCGCGTAGGAGCCGACGAACACGAGCTGGCTGATGCCGGTGGCGACCACCGAAGCCGCGGCGAACCTGCTGATCAGCCGCCAGTAGTGGCCGCGCCGCGAAGCTGCGCTGTCGGTGGCCTGCTGCACTGCCGCGTCCTTCCCGCCGTGCCTCCGCGTCCGGGGCGGGGCTTCGGGCCCGCACGATACCGGTGCGGTCCCCGTGCTCTCGCTCTCCGCCCGGCGGTGCGTTCGGCTCTTCGTTCCCGGGCCGAAGGATGAGAGCATTCCCGATGTTGTCGGGGCGGGCTCGTGCAGCGCGCCTGGCAGCGCATTCCTACCGTGCCGATCGGTTCCGGGCGTTCGGGTGCCCGGAGAAGAACTGCCACCGCGGTCCTCCCACCGGCGGTGGCGCTGCGATGAACGTAGAGGAGAAGAAGGCGTGCGAATCCTCGTCCTCGGGGGCGACGGCTACCTTGGCTGGCCGACCGCTCTGCACCTGTCCGACCGCGGCCACGAGGTGGCGGTGGCCGACAACTTCGCCCGGCGCGGCTACGACCACGAGATGGGCGTGCAGAGCCTGGTGCCCATCGAGCCGATGCAGACCCGCATCGACGCGTGGCACGAGGTGTCGGGCAAGAGCATCAAGTCCTACTACGGCGACCTGGTCGACGCGGACTTCACCTACGAGATGGTGCGGGACTTCCGCCCGGACACCATCGTGCACTTCGCGGAGCAGCGCGCCGCGCCGTACTCGATGATCGACCGCAAGCACGCGGTCTACACCCAGCAGAACAACGTGGTCGGCAACCTCAACGTGCTGTTCGCGATCCAGGAGATCGACCCGTCGATCCACCTGGTGAAGCTGGGCACGATGGGCGAGTACGGGACGCCGAACATCGACATCGAGGAAGGCTGGCTGGAGGTCACGCACAAGGGGCGGACCGACCGGATGCTGTTCCCGAAGAAGCCGGGCTCCTTCTACCACCTGAGCAAGGTGCACGACAGCCACAACATCGAGTTCGCCTGCCGCATCTGGGGCCTGCGCGCCACCGACCTCAACCAGGGCGTGGTGTACGGGCAGGAGACGCCGCAGACGGCGCGGGACCCGCGGTTGGCGACGCGCTTCGACTACGACGCGATCTTCGGCACGGTGCTGAACCGCTTCGTCATCCAGGCGGTGCTGGGCCACCCGCTGACGGTGTACGGCAGCGGTGGGCAGACCCGCGGGCTCATCGACATCCGGGACACCGTGGAGTGCATCCGGCTGGCGGCGGAGAACCCGGCGGACGCCGGCGAGTTCCGGGTGTTCAACCAGATGACGGAGAGCTTCTCGGTCGGGGAGATCGCGAAGGTCGTCGCGAACTGCTTCGACGGCGGCGTCGAGGTCGAGCACCTGGAGAACCCGCGCGTCGAGCAGTCCGAGCACCACTACAACGTGGTGCACACCGGGCTGGTCGAGCTGGGCCTGGAGCCGCACCTGCTGTCGAACACGCTGATCGACTCGTTGTTCGGGATCGCGAAGGCGCACGTGGACCGGGTGGACCTCGCGGCGATGCGCCCGACGGTGCAGTGGCGGACCGGTTCCAGCCCGATGCGCGCGGACGGCTGAGCGGGCGGAGCCGTCACGGTGACGGAGGCGCGCGGGGCCGCCGTCCCCCGGTTCGTAGCCCAACTGTGCACTGAAAGGCCTGGAATATTCCAAGTTTCGCGTGCACACTGAAGCCACGCGTCGTTGATGCTTCATCGGTGGTGCCGGTCGCCCGCCGATGGGGGTTCAACCGGCCGTTCCCCCGGTTCCCGGGTGGAGATGACGCGGCCATGTCGGTGGCCGCAGGTACGGGGAGCGGCGTCCCGGGCGCGGGAATGCACGGCACTCTCGCACCCGGGGCGCCTACCGCGTGTCGGGGGGCTTCCACACGGCCTACCGAACCGTAGCCCTTTCGTATGACTCACGCGATACGACACGTGGGTAAAGCTGACGCTCCGTGTGTCACCGGTAGCCGCACAACCTCTGGTCGAGAGCCCCGCATGACGACGCCCGCCCGCGAACCCCTGTCGCGGACGGGCGTCGTGCTGCGCGCGCTCAGCTGCCGACCGGCTCGCTCGCCTCTTCCTCCGGCAGCTCCTCCCGCCGGTCGCGCACGATCTGCGCCACCGTGAACGCCAGCGCGGCGACCCAGGCCACCACGATCACCGCGTAGATCACCGCGGGCGCGGGCAGCTCGAACGCCTTGATCAGGGTGCGGGCGTTGGTGAGCACGATCAGCCCGCCCGCGCCCACGCCGATCAGCCGCATCGGCACGATCCGCACCAGGTAGGCCGCCAGCGGCGCGGCGATCACGCCGCCGATCAGCAGCGCGCCCACCGTCGCCCAGGACAGCGGCTCGTCGGCCAGCGAGATGATGAAACCGAGGCTGGCCGCCACCGCGATGAGGAACTCGCTGGTGTCGACCGAGCCCACGACCTTGCGCGGTTCGACCTTGCCGGTGCTCAACAGCGTGGGGGTCGCCACCGGACCCCAGCCACCGCCGCCGGTCGCGTCGACGAAGCCCGCGACCAGCCCGAGCGGCGCGAGCAGCTTCGAGCTCACCCCGGTGAGCTGCTTGCGGCGCAGCGGGCGCAGCGCGAAGCGCAGCAGCACGTACAAGCCCAGCACGAGCAGGATGGTGGACATCCACGGCTCGGCCGCCTCGGTGGACAGGTTGCTCAGCGCGGTCGCGCCGAGGAACGCGCCGACGGCCCCGGGCACGCCGAGGATGAGCACGACCCGCCAGTCGACGTTGCCGAACTTCCAGTGCGAGAGGCCGGAGACGGCGGAGGTGCCGATCTCGGCCAGGTGCACCGAGGCGGAGGCCACGGCGGGCGTGAGCCCGGCCGTGAGCAGGATGGTCGTGGAAGTCACCCCGTAGGCCATGCCGAGGGAACCATCGACGAGCTGGGCGATGAATCCGCCGAGCGCGAAGATCAAGAAGGTCTGCACGATCTCTCCGTGGGTGGCGTGCGCGAGCACCCCGTTCTTCGCGCGCGGGCGCCGGGGTGGTGCGGTGGGTCGGTTCGGGCGCGGGCGGACGCGTCGGGAGGCCCGCGGGCAGGGGAGACGCCGTCGCCGGGGCTCAGCGCGCCCGGATGCGGGCGGCGGCCGTGCGGGTGTTCAGCTGCGGGGTCGACATCCCGCGGAGCTGACGCGCAGCAGGTCGACGTGCAGGCGCTGGACAAGCAGGCCCCACTGGTCACCACGCGTCATGCAGTCAGTGAATCAGATCAAACCTTCGTGCGATACGAGCTTCCCAGAGTGCGGGAGGTTCCGGGCTCGTGGTTACTCGCCGGTTACTTGAGGTCGACAGCCGGGTGAGGGGCCCTGGTGGCGGTGCTTGTGCGCAAGACCACTTTCGGGGCTTCGCGGTCTTGGTCGGTGACCCACCGGGCCTTCGGTGCCGGGGTCGGTGCGCCCTTCTCGCTGCTGGGTCGCGGGGCGCCCGCGGTTCCGGGCGGTCCGCGGCGGACCTCCGTGACCGATGGGCTGCGCTGCGTGGTCGCCGGCTCCGTGCCCAGGGGGAATCACCGATCGCGCGGACGTGATCGCGGCGAGTCGTCGATCTTCTGCCGCCGGTGCCTCGCCGGAGTCGGTGATCGGCCCCGGAAGATCACGGACGTTATCGGATGGTCATCTATTTCAGTCACGCAAAGTGTGCGACTTGCGGCTGATTGCGAGCTGTACATCCACCTAAAGGGCTATCGCTTGATGCTGCCGATGACCCGCAGCTACCTTTTTCGCTGAGAACGTCACGGTTCGATCACGAACAGGACTCGCCCCCGAAGAGTCCACCCGCACCCCCGGCGGGAGTGATCGGACCACCCCCCGAAGACGGAAAGGCGACCATGGCCAAGCACCGGCAGGAGAGCGGCCACACCCCGAAGCCCGCTCTCCGGGAGTCCTTGCTGAACTCCTTCCGGCCGCGTTCCGAGCGCGGCAACTCCCGGGTCCCCGCCCGGAACAAGATCGCCGCGGCCGTCGTCGCGGCAGGCGCGTTCGCCGCCGTCGGCCAGCCGCTGGCCGCCAACGCGGACAAGAGCGACGAGAACCAGGCCGTCCGCCCGGTCGCCGAACAGCACGCCGCCGCGCAGCAGCAGCTCGCGGCCGCCGTGAACGGCACCCCCGAGACCGAGGCCGCGGTCCGGCTGCTCCCGCAGCAGTCCCCCGAGCCCGCGCAGGACGAGGCGCAGAAGGTGGCCAAGGGCCGCGAGATCGCCCAGCAGCGCGCCCAGGCCGCCGCCGACCAGAAGGCGGCGAAGGAGGCCGCGGACGCGAAGGCCGCCGCGGCGAAGAAGGCCGAGCTGGCGAAGGAGGCCGAGGTCCCGGCGAAGCCGGCCGCGGCTCAGCCCGCCAAGGCGGGCGGTGGCTACGTCAAGCCCGCCGACGGCACCTTCACCTCCGGTTTCGGCTCCCGCTGGGGCAGCACCCACAAGGGCATCGACATCGCCAACAGCATCGGCACCCCGATCGTCAGCGTCAGCGACGGCGAGGTCATCAACGCGGGCCCCGCCAGCGGCTTCGGCCAGTGGGTGCGGGTGCAGCACAACGACGGCACGATCACCGTCTACGGCCACGTGAACACGATCGACGTGAGCGTCGGCGAGCAGGTCAAGGCCGGCGACAAGATCGCCACGATCGGCAACAAGGGCCAGTCCACCGGCCCGCACCTGCACTTCGAGGTCATCCAGAGCGGAAGCAAGATCAACCCGCTGCCGTGGCTGCAGCAGCACGGGATCTCCGTGAAGTGAGCCCCGGGGCCGGGCGGCACCACCGCCGCCCGGCCCGCCGGGCACCAGACCGGCCGCCCGAGGTTCGGAGTCACCCCCGACCGTGCCTCGGGTGGCCTTCCCACCGGGAAGACCGGCCCCCGTCAGTCCGTCGTGGACTCGGCGGGGGTTTCGGCGTTCTCCAGCCGTTCGCGCAGCCAGCCGAGGGTGCGCGAGAGCAGCCGGGACACGTGCATCTGGGAGATGCCGATCTGCTCGGCGATCTGCGTCTGGGTCATCGAGCGGAAGAACCGCATCACCAGGATCCGCCGTTCCCGTTCGTCGAGCTCGGCCAGCAGCGGCCGGATCGTCTCCCGGTTCTCCACTTCGGCCAGTTCGGCGTCATCGGACCCGATGGCCGCGCCCAGCGGGATCTCGTCGGTCGCGGTGAGCAGTTCGTCCAGCGAGGCGCTGCGGTAGGCGTTGCCCGCCTCCAGCCCGCGGAACACGTCGTCCCGGCTGATGCCGAGGTGCTCGGCGAGCTCGCTGGGCGTGGGCGCCCGCCCGAGCTCCTGGGACTGCCGGGCGATGGCCGAGGACACCGACAGGTGCAGCTCCTGGAGCCTGCGCGGCATCCGCACCGCCCAGCCGGTGTCGCGGAAGTGCCTGCGGACCTCGCCCATGATCGTGGGCACCGCGAAGGACAGGAAGTCGACGCCGCGGTCCGGGTCGAACCGGTCCACGGCGTTGATCAGTCCGAGGGTGGCGACCTGGGTGAGGTCCTCCTGCGCCTCGCCGCGATGGCTGAAGCGGCGAGCGATGTGCTCGGCCACCGGCAGGTGCTCGGTGACCAGCCGGTCCCGCAACCGGTCCCGGCGCGGGTCGTCCTTCCCCACACCCGCGAGTTCGGCGAACAGGGGCGCCAGTTCGTCGTAGCGTTGATGTCGCGAGTGGGAGGCGTGATCGGAATCCGCCTGCTTCACTCGTGGGCCCGTCCCTTGGTCAGATCGATGCGGACCAAGTGGCCGGTGCCGGAGTCCGCGTCGGATTCCACCGAGGTTGACACACTGTCGGTCAGCGCGCTGAGCACGCGCCAGCTGAAGGTGTCCTCGCGGGCGCCTTGCGCGCGGTCGCTGACCACGGAGGCGGACAGGCTCAGCCCGAGCTCGTCGGTCTGGAACCGGCACACCAGCTGCCTGCCGTCCGAGGCGAGCCGGATCAGCGAGGAGCACGCCTCGTCCACGGCCAGCCGCAGGTCCGCGATCGAGTCGACGTCGAAGTCGGCACGCATCGCCAGGTCCCCGGTCACCGCCCGCAGGACCGACAGCTGGGACGCGTCCGCGGCCACCCGCACTTCGACGACGGATTCGGCCGGGGCGGAGTCGGATCGCGGCGGCGGAGCGGTCCGCTCACCGCGGGCGGGCTGTGGTGCTGACACTGATACACCTCGCTTTGCGCTGGGAGATCTCGTTCCGGGATCGGAGCCCGGCACTGCCTGCCGCACTCCCGATCCCGTTCGCGCACCGGGTTCTGATCGCATCACGCGCCCCCGCGCTCGGGTGCGGCCGGTGCCGCCGCGCGGCGCAGCCGCCTCGCGAACGCCGCCGGCCGCCCGGTCGGGTGCTTGCGATTACCACTACTCACCGTCACCTCATACCCGGTGCGGTGGCCGGGCAAACGGGTGTTCCAGCCCGCCGCCCGTGCAGCGGTTAGACCAGGCTGATCCAGTAGGACCAGAACGCCTGCAGCACGAGTACCACGATCACCAGATACCACACCAGCAGCGCGAAGCTGTGGAACTTGGCCAGCGCCGCGCCCAGCGCCCGCCCGCCACCGAGGTGGCCGGAGCGCAGCACGTGCAGCGTGGTGTACCAGAAGATCGGGATGGTGACGGCCCACACGACCATGCAGTACGGGCACAGCGCGCCGATCTCGTACAGGCTCTGCACGATCAGCCAGTGCACGAACACGACGCCGAGCGTGCTGCCCAGCTGGAGGCCCAGCCAGAACCAGCGCGGAGCGGTCAGCCCGGCCAGCAGCGCCGCACCGGCGGCCATCAGCGCCGGGAACGCGGCCACCCCGATCAGCGGGTTGGGGAAGCCGAACAGCGCGGCCTGCGCGCTGTCCATCACCGAGCCGCAGGAGATGATCGGGTTCAGGCTGCACGACGGGACGTAGTTCGGGTCGCCCAGCTTGTTGATCTTCTCGATGGTGAGCGCGAACGCGCTGACCAGACCGATCGCGCCGCCGATCACGTACAGCCAGCCGAGCCCGCGCGCGGGGGCGGGCGCGGGAGCGGGGGCGGCGGCGCGGGCCTGCTCGGTGGCGGTCACTTCGCCAGCTCCTGGTTCAGCTTGTCCCGCAGCTGGTTGACCACGTCGGCGTAGGTGGTCCCCTTGTCCGTGGTGGGCTCCCACTTCTGGCCGTTGATGAAGAAGCTGGGCGTGCCCTCGACCCCGGCGGTCTTGGCGTCGGCCTGGTCCTTCTTGATCCGGTCGGCGACCTGCTGGGAGTCCTGGTCGGCCTTGAACTTCGCGACGTCGAGCCCGATCTGCTGGGCGTGCTGGTCGAAGACCTTCTCCGCGCGGGCTTCGTCGTCGCTCACGTTCTGCCCGTCGGGCGCGACGGCCCAGGCGGAGTAGTCGTCGTAGAGGGCGTGGTACATCTCCTTGTACTTGCCCTGCACGCCCGCCGCTTCGGCGGCCTTCGCGGCGGATTCCGCGAGCGGGTGCGCCTTGGCGATCGGGAAGTGCCGGTTCACGAAGGTGATGCGGCCCGCGAACTCCTCCTCGATCTGCTTCGTCACGCCCGTGTAGTACTGCCAGCAGGCGGGGCACTGGAAGTCGAGGAACTCGGCGACGGTGACCTTGCCGTCGGGGGATTCGGAGAGCTTGTTGCTGTCGGGGTGCGCGACGACGGTGCTGAGGTCGGGCGCGCCGTTGCCGCCCTGGCTCGCGTCGTCCTTCTGGCCCGCGGAGTAGAGCAGGATCCCGCCCACGACGAGCAGCGCGGCCACCACGACCACGATGCTCAAGATCATGTTGGTGGAGGGGCCGCTCTTCTTCAGCAGCGGGTTCGTTGTCTTCGGCATCGCTTCGTGCACCTTCGGCGGTCGGCTCGCGCGGGTGTTCCCGCACCTGCGGCAGAGAGATCCAGTTTCCCCCACCAACACGAAAGTGTGAGAGAGCGGGTGGTCACGGGACCGCCCTGCCCACTACGGGTATACCGCATCGGTGACGGAGTCCGATGTGCTCGACCTGGTGGACGCGGGACTGCGCCCGCTGCTGCGGCGGTGGACGGGGGACTGGCTGGCTCCCGCGTTGGCCACCCGCACCGCGACCCGCTTCTCCGATCCGGACTGGCTGTTCGAGCGCAAGCTCGACGGGGTGCGCGTCGTCGCGGCCCGCACCGGCGGCGCCCCCGTGCTGTGGTCGCGCAACCACAACCGGGTCGACACGGCCTACCCGGAGCTGCTGGACGCGTTGCGGTCCCAGCCGGACCGGTTCGTGGTGGACGGTGAGGTGGTGGCCTTCGACGGCGGCCGCACCAGCTTCGCCAGGCTGCAGCACCGGATGCACGTGTCCGACCCGCGGGCCGCCCGGCGCAGCGGGGTGGCGGTGCACTACTACCTGTTCGACCTGATGGCGATCGGCGACGTGGACGTCACCCGGCTGCCGCTGCGGATCCGCAAGCGGCTGCTGGCGGAGTGCTTCGAGTTCGCCGAACCGCTGCGGCTCACCGAGCACCGGCGCGGCGACGGCGAGGAGTTCTACCGGCAGGCCTGCGCCCGCGGCTGGGAGGGGTTGATCGCGAAGCGGGCGGACCGGCCGTACCGCAGCGGCCGCACCCGGGATTGGCTGAAGCTCCCGTGCACCTCGCAGCAGGAGTTCGTCGTCGGCGGGTTCACCGAGCCGAAGGGCTCGCGGTCCGGCTTCGGCGCGCTGCTCGTCGGCTACTTCGAGCAGGGCGAGCTGCGGTACGCGGGCAAGGTCGGCACCGGGTACGACGAGGCGACGCTGCGGGAGCTGCGGGGGAGGCTGGACGCGCTGGCCCGGCGGGAACCGCCGTTCGCCGACCGCATCCCGGAACGGGAGGCGCGGTGGGCGGAACCGGAGCTCGTCGCCGAGGTGGGGTTCACCGAGTGGACGGCGGACGGACGGCTGCGGCACCCGAGGTTCCTGGGGCTGCGCAACGACAAGGCGGCGTCGGAGGTGGTGCGGGAGGGCTGACGCCTGCCTCCGGAGATCCCGGTGTTCCGGGCTCGCCCGAGGCAGGCCGCCGCGGTCCCCGTCACCTCAGGACGCTGACCACCGCGCTGTTCTGCGGTACGGGCTGAGGTTGGGACCATGCGGCGAGCACGACGGTCGCCAGGACCATCATCACCGTTCCGACAACCGACACGATGGTGCGGCTGCTGATCTGCATGGTTCGCGCCCCGCTTTTCTGGAGGAGTGGATCTGCTGCTGGTTTCGGCGCCGAGTCCCGGAGACGCGCGGTCCGCCTGATCCGTTCTCCACCGCCTCGGGACCTGCTGGGGTGACCCCGGTTCCGGTGGAGGAGACGTCGCCGCGAACTCGACTGCCACAGGGCATGTCGCCGCACTCCGACAATACGTTACGTGGCCGAAATATTCCCTGGTGGCGTCCGTCTCGCCCACGTGAGGGAAGGCTCGGTGCGGGGTCGTGGCGGAGCGCCGACGGACCACCGCGCAACGGCGGTCACCGCTCCCAGAACCCCTGCTGGTCCAGCCGCCGGATCACGACCTGGCCGTGGTGCGCGAGGTGCTCGTGCATCGCCCGCCGCGCCGCCTCCGGATCGCGGTTGTGCAGCGCGCGCAGGATCGCCCGGTGCTCCGACCCGGTCGTCTCCGCGTGGTCCTCGGTGGCCGCCAGCAGCTCGCGCGGCACGTACCGGGACGTCAGCTGCACGAACCAGGCGAGCTTCGCCGAATCGGCGATGTCGTAGATGGCGTGGTGGAACCGCAGGTCCAGTTCCGCCGCGTCACCGATCCCGAACCGCCCGGCGTGCTCCAGCTCGGCCTGCACCTCCTCCAGCCCGGCGAGTTGCCCGACGCTGATCAGCGCGGCGGTCCGCGCGGCCAGCTCACCGGCGATGGCGGCCTGCACGCGGCTGGTGTCCTCGATGTCCTTGCGGTTCAGCGGCAGCACGGTGAACCCGCGGCGCGGTTCCAGCTCGACGAAGCCCTCGCCGCGCAGCGCCAGCAGCGCCTCGCGCACGGGGGTGACGCTGACGCCGATCTCCTCGGCGAGCCGCTCCAGGTGCAGGTGCTCGCCCTTGCGCAGCAGGCCGGTCACTATCCGGTCGCGGATCCGGGAGGCCACCTCGTCGGAGAGCTGGGGGCGGGGTCGTCGGTGGGGCAGTCCTGCTCCGGGCATCGCTCTCTCGATCGTCGCCTGATTTCGATCGTCCCCGCTCGATCGTGCTGGGGGTGCGCCGCCCGTCGCGCGCGGCGTTGCTGCTGCGAACTTGATACCAGGCGGGCGGTACGACCGGATCGCTGCTCGTGGTCCGGCGGGTATCGTCGCAGGACGTGGCCGCCGATCCCGCTCGTCCGGTGCCCGATCCGGGGCACGCGATCACGCATTCGCTGGCGGCGGCCCGGCTCGGGGACGCCGAGGCGCTCGCCGGCCGGTTGATGGGCGCGATCTTCACCGACAATCCGGAGTGGACCGACTACCGCCCGGTGCCCCGCGAGGACCTCTACGACGGCTGCCGCCGCTACCTGCAACGGGTCCTGGAGATCCTCAGCGGTGCCGCGGGCGACCCGGACGGCGACGACGTGGCCGCGGAGATCGGCCGCCGCCGCGCCGAACAGGGCGTGCCGCTGGAGGTCATGCTGCGCACCTTCCGGCTCGGCGGCCGGATCGTGTGGGAGGCCATCGTCGAGCAGGCGCACGCCGATCGCGCCGATCCGGACGTGGTGCTGGGCGCGGCGACGTCGATGTGGACGGTGATCGACGGGCTGTCCTCGACGCTGTCCACCTCGTACCGCAACACCGAGCTGGAGCGGCTGCGCCGCGACGACCAGCGCAGGCACGCGCTGGTGGAGGACCTGCTCAGCGGCCGCGCCCGGGACGCCGCCTTCGCGCAGCGGACCGCGAAGGAGCTGGACCTGCCCACCGGCGGCCGCTACCTGGTCGTGGTCGCCGAGATGCGCGCCGACGGCAGCTTCGCGCTCAGCGGCCAGCACGATGCGTTGGGCGGGGTGCACATCCGATCGGTGTGGCAAGTGCGCGCGGACACACTGGTGGGGCTGGTGGCGCTGGAGCAGCGGGACCCGGCGGGTGCCTTGGACGTGCTGCGGCCGCTGGCGCGCGGCCGGGTCGCGGCCTCGCCGGAGGTGCGCGGGCTGGCCGAGGTGGGGCTGGCCCACCAGCTCGCGGTCACCGCGATGGGCACCGTCCCGCACGGGGCGGCGCAGCTGGTGTCGCTGGACCGGCACTACCCGGAGGCGCTGCTGGTGCAGTCCCCTGAGCTGGCACGACGCCTGCTGGACTCGCAGCTGGGGCCGTTGCTGGAGCTGCCGGTCAAGGAGCGGGACATGCTGCTGGAGACGCTGACCGCGTGGCTGGAGGAGAACTGCTCCACGGCGAACGCGGCGCTGCGGCTGCACTGCCACCGCAACACGGTGCTCAACCGGCTGCACCGGATCAGCACCTTGATCGGGCGGTCGCTGCAGGGCCGGGCCGCGTACGTGTCGCTGTCGCTGGCGCTGTCGGCACTACACCTGCGGGACGGGCTGCGCGACTGAGCCGCGGAACGAATTTTTCGCGTTTTTCCGCTATCCGCGAGGGGCACGGGTTTTCCGGGGTCGCGCGCGCTAGGATCTCACCGACCGTGAGATTCGATCACCTGGAGTGCTGACCGAGGCCGAGATTGTGCGGAGTGCACAGCGACCGTCGTCGAAGTCTGGGCGGTCGCGCATAGCGCCGAAGTGGCAGCGCTCACGACACTCTGAGTGAGAATCACCCGATATTCACCCGGCTGCGAACCCGCCCGATGGCGCGGTGTCGTCAGGGCCGGCGCGGCTCGAAGGAGCACATCGAAGTGCAGGAATACGACCTCCTCGTAGTGGGCGGCGGCCCCGGCGGTTACGTCGCCGCGATCCGGGCCGCGCAGCGCGGCCTCAAGGTGGCCGTGGTCGAGAAGGAACGGCCCGGTGGCGTCTGCCTGAACTGGGGCTGCATCCCGACCAAGGCGATGCTGCGTTCCGCCGAGGTCTACGAGACGGTGCTGCACGCCGCGGACTTCGGCATCCGCGCGGAGAACGTGGGCCTGGACTACGACGCCATCACCCGCCGCAAGGACGGCGTGGTGAAGGGCCTGACCGACGGCGTCGCGGGCCTGCTCAAGGCGAACGGCGTCACCGTCGTCAACGGCCACGCCAAGTTCACCGGCCCGACCACCGTCGACGTGTACGCGGTCGGCGAGTCTGCGCTCGGCGCGAACGGCCCGCGCTACGCCGCCGAGCCCGCGGGCGACGAGCCCGTCGACCGGATCAGCGCGCGCGACGTCGTCGTCGCGACCGGTTCGGTCCCGGTCCAGCTGCCGCTGCCCGGCGCGGAGCTGCCCGGCGTGATCACCTCCGACGGCGCGTTCGGCCTCACCGAGGTGCCCGGCAAGCTCGCCGTCATCGGCGGCAGCGCGGTCGGCGCCGAGTGGGCGAGCCTGTTCAACGCCCTCGGCAGCGAGGTCACCATCATCGAGATGCAGCCGACGCTGGTGCCCGCCGAGGACGCCGAGATCGGCAAGGCCCTCGGCCGCTCCTTCTCCAAGCGCGGCGTGCAGGTGCTCACCGGCGCCACCGTCTCCAAGATCGAGGAGGGCGGGAAGGACGCCGCCCTGAAGGTCTCGGTGGACGGCGCGAAGGTCTCCGAGGTCGACGCGGACGTGGTGCTGGTCGGCGTGGGCCGCAAGCCCAACACCGCATCCCTGGACCTGGCCGCCGCCGGCGTCGAGGTCGACGGCCGCGGGTTCGTGCAGGTCGACGAGAAGCTGCGCACCAACGTCGAGCACGTCTACGCGATCGGCGACGTCACCGGCAAGGCGCTGCTCGCGCACGTCGCCTCGCACCAGGGCGTCGTGGCCGCCGAGACCATCGCGGGCCACCACGCCTCGATCGACTACAACGTGATCCCGGCCGCGACGTTCACCCACCCGGAGATCGCCAGCGTCGGGCTGACCGAGAAGCAGGCCACCGAGGCCGGTCACCAGGTGGTGGCCGCGAAGTTCCCGTTCGCCGCGCTGGGCCGCGCCCAGACCTTCGGCGACACCGAGGGCTTCATGAAGATCGTGGCGGGGGAGCAGTACGGCGAGGTCCTCGGCGTGCACGTGTTCGGCCCGTCCGCCAGCGACCTGATCACCGAGGGCGCGCTCGCGATCACCTTGGAGGCGACGCTCGACGAGCTCGCCGAGACGATCCACGCGCACCCGACGCTCGGCGAGATCGGCATGGAGGCGGCGATGACCGCCCTCGGCCTGCCGGTGCACACCGCCCCGCCGAAGAAGCGTTGATCCCCCCGTTCCGCTCCTCGCACCGAAAGGGTTCCGTGATGGCTGAGACCGCGACCCGCACCAAGCCCGCCACCCGCGCGAAGTCGACCCGCCGCAGCACGGCGAAGTCGGCCAAGTCCGGCGCGTTCTCCGGCGAGTCGGCCGAGCTGCTGCGCGGCTACTTCCAGCAGATGACGCTGATCCGCCGCTTCGAGGAGCGGGCCGCGCAGGGCTACACCCAGGCCAAGATCGGTGGCTACTGCCACCTGAACCTGGGCGAGGAGGCCACCGTCGTCGGCCTGATGTCGGCGCTGCGCAAGACGGACCTGCTGTTCACGAACTACCGCGAGCACGGCTACGCGCTGGCCAAGGGCATCGAGCCCGGCCGCGTGATGGCCGAGCTGTACGGCCGCACCACCGGCACCTCCAAGGGCTGGGGCGGCTCGATGCACATGTTCGACGTGGAGGCCGGGCTGCTCGGCGGCTACGGCATCGTCGGCGGCCAGATCCCGCTGGCGACCGGCGCGGCGATGGCCATCGACTACCGCGGCGGCGACCAGGTCGTGATGTGCCAGATGGGCGACGGCACCACCAACATCGGTGCGTTCCACGAGGCGCTGAACATCGCGGCGCTGTGGAACCTGCCGGTCGTGTTCGTCGTGGTGAACAACTTCCTGGGCATGGGCACCACGGTGGAGAAGTCCTCCGCGGAGTCCGAGCTGTACAAGCGCGCGTCCGCGTACCGGATGCACGGCGAGCGCGTGGACGGCAACGACGTGCTGGCGGTCCGCGACGCGGCGACGCGCCTGGTGGAGCGGGCCCGCGAGTCGGGCGGCCCGGCGCTGCTGGAGGCGGTCAGCCACCGCCTCAAGGGCCACTCGGTGGTCGACCCGGCGAAGTACCGCAGCGAGGAGTCGGTGCAGGAGGCCCGCGAGCACGACCCGGTGGTGAACTTCCGGGCGCGGCTGGTCGAGGCCGGTGTGCTCGACGAGGACGGCGCGCAGGAGATCGAGCGGCTCGCGCAGGCCGACGCGGACGCGGCGGTGGCCTTCGCCGACGACAGCCCGCACCCCGAGGTCTCGACGCTGTTCGACTACACCTACGCCACCCCGGTCGCCAACGACTCCCGCCGGCTGCCCGCCGACCCGGTGTTCTGAGGCGACCCACCCCTTCCTTCCGAGTCGCCGCGCGGCGCTCGGCGGTGACCCCGCCGGGTGCCGCCGGTGGCATGTCTTCTGGAGAAACGACTCTTGGCCGTCATCACCTACCGCCAGGCGCTGCACGACACCCTGCGCGACGAGATGCACCGCGACGACGACGTGTTCCTCATCGGTGAGGAGATCGGCGTCTTCGAGGGCTCCTACAAGATCACCGCCGGGCTGCTGCAGGAGTTCGGCGAGAAGCGGGTGCGCGACACCCCGATCGCGGAGGAGGGCTTCGTCGGTGCCGCGGTGGGCGCCGCGATGCTGGGGCTGCGCCCGGTCGTGGAGCTCATGACGATCAACTTCTCGCTGGTGGCGCTGGACCAGATCGTCAACCACGCGGCGAAGATCTACGGCATGTTCGGCGGCCAGACCAGCGTGCCGATGGTGCTGCGCACGCCCGGTGGCGGCGGCCAGCAGCTGGGTGCGACGCACTCGCAGAACATCGAGCTGTACTACGCGTTCGTGCCGGGCCTGAAGGTCGTGGCGCCGAGCACGCCCGCGGATGCCAAGGCGCTGCTGCTGGCCTCCATCCGGGACGACGACCCGGTGCTGTTCCTGGAGAACCTGGCGCTCTACAACACCAAGGGCGAGGTCCCGGACCACGTGGAGCCCGCCGAGATCGGCAAGGCCGCGGTGACCCGCGAGGGCAGCGACATCACGATCATCGGCTACTCGCGGATGGCGGGGGTGGCCACCCAGGTCGCGGAGAAGCTGCACGACGAGGACGGCATCAACGCGGAGGTCGTGGACCTGCGCAGCCTGCGCCCGCTGGACCGGGAGACGATCGTGAACTCGGTGCGCAAGACCGGGTGCGCGGTGGTCGCCGAGGACGACTGGCTGACCTACGGGATCGGTGCGGAGATCGCCGCCTCCATCTCGGACGGCGCGTTCGACTACCTGGACGCCCCGGTGCGCCGCGTCGCGGCCGCGGAGGTGCCGCTGCCGTACGCGAAGCCGCTGGAGCGGGCCGCGCTGCCGTCCGCCGAGTCGCTCACGACGGCCGTGCGCGAGACTCTCGACGCCGTCGGCCGCCGCCGCTGAGCTCGACCTGGGTCGTGCGTTCGGGTCGGACCCCGGGAGCCACGACGAGCCGGTTCACCATGAAGTCTTGAGAGTTCCCGAGGAATGTGCAGATGACTGAGATCCAGATGCCCCGCCTGTCCGACACCATGGAGGAAGGCGTCATCGCCGCCTGGCGCAAGAAGGTGGGCGATTCGATCGAGCGCGGCGAGGTCGTCGCGGACATCGAGACCGACAAGGCCATCATGGAGCTGGAGGCCTTCGACGCAGGCGTGCTGGAGAAGCTGCTGGTCGAGGAGGGGCAGACGGTTCCGATCGGCACGCCGATCGCCGTGGTGGGCGACGGTTCGGGCGCTGCGGCGGAGTCGGCGGCCGCCCCGGCCCCGGCCGCGGAGAAGCCGGCCGAAGCTGCCCCGGCCGCTGCTCCGGCCGAGCCCGCCGAGCCCGCTGAACCGACGAACGGCAGCTCGGTCGCCGAGGGTTCCAAGCCGAAGGCGTCGCCGCTGGCGAAGGCCGTGGCGAAGGACCTGGGCGTGGATCTCGCCGCGGTGCGGGGTTCCGGTCCCGGTGGCCGGATCATCCGCGCCGACATCGAGGCCGCGGCGTCCTCCGCCCCGGCTCCGGCGGCCGCCCCGGCTCCGGCCGCGCCCGCTCCGGCTCCGGTCCAGCAGGTGGCGACTCCGGCGGACGCCGAGGAGGTGCCGCTGAGCAACATCCGCAAGGTCACCGCCAAGCGGCTCACCGAGAGCAAGCAGCAGGCCCCGCACTTCTACCTGACCAGCGCGATCGACGTGACCGAGCTGGTCGCGTTCCGCGCGCAGCTCAACGAGCGGCTGCAGGCGGCGGGCGGCCCGAAGGTCAGCATCAACGACCTGGTGGTGAAGGCGGTCGCCACGGCGCTGCGCGCGAACCCGTCGGTGAACGTGTCCTTCGGCGGCGACAAGCTGATCAAGCACAAGCGGATCAACCTGGGCGTCGCGGTGGCCATCGAGGACGGGCTGATCGTGCCGGTCATCCCGGACGCGGACCGCAAGAGCGTTTCGGAGATCGCCACCGAGGGCCGGGAGAAGGCCGGGCGCGCCCGCGAGGGCAAGCTGAAGCTGGACGAGATGTCCGGTGGCACCTTCACCATCTCGAACCTGGGCATGTTCGGCATCGAGCAGTTCTCCGCGGTGATCAACCCGCCGGAGGCGGGAATCCTCGCGGTGGGTGCGGCCAAGGACGAGCTGCAGCTGCGCGACGGCGAGGTGGTGGCCCGCAAGATCCTGCGGGTGACGCTGTCCGCCGACCACCGCGCGATCGACGGTGCCGTGGGTGCCGCGTTCCTGCAGCAGTTCACCGCGCTGCTGGAGGACCCGCTGCGCATCATCGCCTGACGCGCGAACTCCGACGGCCCGCCCGCCCCGTGCTCCGGGGTGGGCGGGCCGTCGCTCGTTCCAGGTGAGTGGCCCACCAGCCCGGTCTCGTTGGTCGAGCGGGCCGCTCACCTGATCGGAGTTCCAGGGGTCCGGTCAGAGCTCCAGGGGCCAGCGGTGGCGGCCGGTGCTGATCCGGTGGGTGCCGTCGGGGTGGACGGTGAGCGTGCAGCGATCGGGGGTGGGACGACCGGCGTCCCGCCACCAGGCGTGCGCGGCTTCGACCTCGTTCCAGAGCTCGCGCGGCCCGAGCTGCAGCACCGGCCACGGGTGCTCGTCGCGGATCATGCCGACGCGCGCCCACGATCCGGTGCGGCGGTCGTGCAGTTCGACGTCGCGGTGCCGCTCGTCGCGGTCCTCGACGGTGAGGTGGCAGTGCGGCACCCGGAGCCCGATGGTGAAGGCGGCGCGGGAGAACTCGACCACCTCGTACAGCTCCGGCCCGCGCAGCGCGGTGCTGCTGCGCCGCGCCGCGCGGAGTTCGTCCTCGTCCGGTTCGAGGCGGTGCCTGCGCTGCTGCCGCAGCCGCATGAACGAGAGCCGCGTGCCGCAGCGCCCGGTGGCCGAGCCGTCCGGCCGCACTTCCAGTCTGGTGAGCGCGTCTTCGCCGTAGTCGGTTCCCCACGGCAGCAGCACCAGTCCGCCGACGCGGGTCTGCTCGATCCAGGCACGCGGGACGGTGCGCGCCGAGGCCGTGGCGATGACCCGGTCGTACGGCGCACCGGACGGGTGCCCGGCCGCGCCGTCGCCGGTGATCACGTCCACGTCGCGACCGGTGGCGGCGAGCACGTCCCGGGCTCGGGCGGCGAGTCCCGGGTCGATCTCCACCGAGGTCACCTGGCCGTGCGGGCCCACCCGGTCGCGCAGCAGCGCGGCGTTCCACCCGGTGCCGGTGCCGATCTCCAGGACGCGCAGGCCCGGTCGCAGGTCCAGCGCGTCGAGCATCTCGGCGACGAGCGAAGGCTTGCTGCACGAGCTCGTCGGCGTCCGCGCGTCGCCGCCGGGTTCGCCGTCCGCGACCTGCGTCACGACCGGTTCGTCGGCGTCGACCAGCGCGTGCCAGCGCGCGGGTTCCCGGTGGAGGGAGACCGGGGTGAAACCGTCCGATTCGGGGTCGTCGTCCCAGACCACCGGCGGGATGAATGCGCCGCGCGAGGCGGGGAGCGGAGCCTGTTCGCCCACTGCGGACTACTTCTCGCTCTCCGGACCTTCGTGCTTATTTCCGTCGTCGTCCGTTCCCCACGTCTCCCACTTGTCCGGTTGCGGCGTGCCCTGCCCGTCCCGGTCGGCGTCCCGTCGGCCCATCGTTTCGCCCTTCCTGCGTCGGGAATGCGTCGAATTCCAGGGTGCCGGAGCCGTCGGGCGAGGTGGGAGGTGCTGCGGGGTGAACCGGTTGGCGAGATCGAGTGCGGTGAACTTCCTTGATCGGCGGGTGGGGGAGTGCTATGCCGCTTCGGCGGCGAGCTCGTGGGTGATCAGCGGGGTCACCTCGATGTCGGCCCAGGGCCAGATCGGCAGGGCGGACAGGATCGCGTGCAGCTGCTCGGCATCGTCGGCGACCCAGACGCCGACGTTGGCCCGCTTGCCGACGACCGTCCAGAAGTGCCGGATCACGCCGTCGGCGAGCAGTTCGCGGCCGCGCGCCTTCTCGCGGGTGATCACGTCCTCGCGTTCGGCGGCGGGGAGTTCGAAGACGCGGGCGACGTCGACCTGGACGAGGAATTCCACGGGTGCTCCTGGTTTTGCTGGGGGCCGGGCGGTGCGACGGCCGGGTGCCGCCACCATACATCGAAGTTCGACGAACTTCGAACTAGTAGGCTGGAGCGCATGGCGCGCAATCCCGACCATCCGGACCTGCGGGACGTCCGGCTCGACCGGATCTTCGCCGCGCTCGGCGACCAGGCGCGGCTGCGGATCGTCGCGGTGCTCGCCGACCGCGCCGAGCACCAGCGGGAGGACTTCGCGGTGGAGGTCGGGCCCTCGACGCTCAGCCACCACATGAAGGTGCTGCGGGAGGCGGGCCTGGTGCGCTGCCGGTTCGAAGGCACCCGCTGCTTCGTGTCGCTGCGCGCCGACGTGCTCCAGCGCTACGACCTCGCGCTCGACGGGGTGCTGCGCTCGCTGGAAGAAGAACCGGCCTGACCGCGCGAATCCGCGTACGCTCGATCTTCGAACCGCTGGATCGAGGCGAGGGGGACGCGCCGTGAGCATCGTGTCCGCAGGCGGACGGTGGATCAACAAGGTCGTCGCGCCGCTGGTCCGGCGGTTCGCGAAGTGGCCGGAGGTCGGGCGCACGAGCATGGCGGTCGTGTCCTACGCGGGCCGCAGGTCCGGCCGCGAGTTCGCGCTCGTCGTCGCGATCCGCCGCACCGCGTCCGGCGCCACCATCGCCGTCGAACTGCCCGACCAGAAGCGCTGGTGGCGGAACTTCCGGCAGCCCGGCCCGCTCACCATCGACATCGGCGGCGACCGCCGCACCGGCCAGGCCCACGCCGTCCGCGACGACGGCGGCAAGGTCCGGATCCACGTCGAGCTGACTGAGCTCCGGTAGCTCAGCCGTCGAACCGGCCGTGCTTGATCGCGGTGAGGAAATCGGTCCACTGGGTGTCGGTGGTCGTTAATCGAGCGGAATCCGGGGCCTTCGTGTCGCGTATCGCGGCGCGACCGCCGATCCGGCCGATCTCGACGCAGTTGTTCCCACCGCTGTAACTCGACTTCCGCCAGTTCTCCGGCATGCTTCCTCTTCCTGTCATGACAACGCGGCGATCAGATCCGCGGAATCGGCTGGGCTCAGCGCCGTTTTGCGCAAGGTCTCGACCGCTGCGCGATAGGTCTTGACCGCCTTCACGTCCGTGATGGTCGTGGAGGTGTCGAAGTGTTCGAGCTGCACCACCGGCTTGGCCTGCGCGAATTCGATCAAGGCCCAAGAACCGCTCAGCGCCGGCCCGCACGGTCGGTCGAGCGGGAGGACCTGGATCTCCACGTTGTCGCGCTGGCCCGCCCAAGTGAGTTCGTGGAGTTGTTCGCGCATGAGGTCCGGCGGACAGGCGGGGTAGCGGAGCCCCGCTTCGCCGATGATCGCGTGGAGCCGCTTCGGATGTTGTCCGGTGAGCACGTGCTGACGGCCGATGCGTTGCTGGGCGCGTTGTTCGGCTTCGCTGCGGCTGGACGCCCCGAACTCGGCGATGATGTGCCGCGCGTAGTCGTAGGTCTGCAACAGGCCCGGAATCATCAGCGGTTCCACGTTGATGATTTGCGTCGAGGTCCGTTCGTATTCGGTCAGAGCGGCTAGCTGCTTGTCGGTGCCGGGCGCGACCCAGTTCGGTTCGAGCGCGTCGCGAGCGAGTTCGAGGATGCGGTCTCGCTCGGTTCCGGTGACGCCGAGAACGGCGAGGATGGTCGCGGTATCGGCTTCGCTGGGAGTGAGTTTGCCGTTCTCCCAACGGGAAACGTGCGAGTTGCTGCGTCCCACCAGCTCGGCCAGGTCTCGGGAGGTCATCCCGGTGGCCCGCCTGGCTTGCCACAGCTCGACGCCAAGCGCGCGAGCCCGTGGGGTGTCTGCGCTGCTCGCCATGTCGAACATCGTAAGTCGTGACCACGTGCGTTCCCCGCCATCACCCGAAGGTGGATCTTGTGCGATCCGACGCATGCACTCAAGATTGATGCATGCATCAAGATGACGGTTCGCCACCTCCGCGGCAGCAGCGATCGATCGGTTCCGCCACCTCGTTCCCGGCGCGGGTCCGGTACCGGGCCGGGGCGGCGGGGGGTGCGGCGGGTCGTGCACATCGCGATGTCCACAGTGGAGGGTGACTGGCTCGCGCTCTGCGGGGTGCGGTTGCCCGCCGCGGACGCCGAGCAGATCTCCGACCTGCTCGGGATGCCGTGCATGGCCTGCACCCGGGTGCTCGCGGCCCGGTCCCAGGTGACGATCGGCGCCGACCCGCCGGTCGTGCTCGAAGCGGGGTAGCCCCGCTCGACCGAAGATCCGGTTCGCCGCCACGCCTTCCGCCGGCGGTGGACCGAGCCCCGCCGGGCCGCTCCCGCCTCCCCGACCGCGAGCGCCCGGCGGGGCACCCGCATCCGCCTCCACTACCTCCCCCGGGTGGGCGCGGATGCTCCCGGGCGGTGCCGTGCCCCGAGCCGCCCGGCCGCGCCTTCCCCCGCGACCGCCTGGCGAACCGCGGGGGAAGGCGTGCGGAAGGGGCGTTGGTCCCGTTCTGACCTGGGATTTCGGTGTCCTTCGGCTGCTGCGTTCACCTCGTTCGCCCCGCAAGATGGGGAACGGGCGAGACCGGGGGAGGGACGCGATGACGGGATTGCGGGAGGCCACGACCTGGCCCGCGCTGCGGGTCGAGGACTGGACGGGCACGCGGGACACGCTGCACCTGTGGACGCAGGTCGTTGGCAAGGTGCGGCTCGCGCTGGCGCCGATGGTCAACCACTGGTGGCAGTCCGCGCTGTACGTCTCGGCGCGCGGCCTCACCACCTCCGCCGTCCCGCACGGCGGAGCGCTCTTCGACGCCGAATTCGACTTCTGCGCGCAGGTGCTGCGGATCCGCACCGCCGACGACGAGCGGATCGTCCGGCTCGAACCGAAGTCGGTGGCCGCGTTCCACCGGGAGGTGATGGGCGCGCTCGACGACCTCGGGCTGCGCACCGGCATCCACGCGGCGCCGAACGAGGTGCGCCACGCCATCCCGTTCCAGCAGGACACCGAGCACGCCACCTACGAGCCGGCCAGCGCGCACCTGTGGTGGCGCCAGCTGGTCGCCGCGCACCGCGTGTTCCAGGAGTTCCGCGCGGAATTCCTCGGCAAGGCCAGCCCGGTGCACTACTTCTGGGGCGCGATGGACCTCGCCGTCACCCGGTTCTCCGGCAGGCCTGCGCCGCCGCACCCCGGCGGGGCGCCGAACTGCCCGGACGAGGTGATGGTGGAGGGCTACTCGCACGAGCTCAGCAGCTGCGGGTTCTGGCCCGGCGGTGACGGCGAAGGGTTGTTCTACTCCTACGCCTACCCGGAACCGGCCGGATTCCGGGGCCACCCGGTGCCGCCCGAGGCGGCGTCCTACCGGGCGGACCTCGGCGAGTTCGTGCTCGACTACGCCGACGTGCGCGCCGCGGCGGACCCGGACCGCACGCTGCTCGACTTCCTGCGCGGCAGTTACGAAGCCGCCGCGCGCGCGGGCGACTGGGACCGCCCACTCCTGGAGACCGCGCCCCGCGCCCGCCTCAGGTGAACGGGTCCGCCCGCCCGGGGCGCCGCGGCGGGCGGGCGGTCACCCGGGCAGCTTCCGCTCGACGGCGGTGAGGACGAGGTCCAGGCCGTACTCGAACTCCGCTTCGTGGTCGCACACCGCGAGGTGCGGGGCGATGGCCGTCAGCGACGGCAGTTCCGCGGATTCCAGGGTCCGCCTGCGCTGCCCGCCCGCCGCCGGATCGGTGCCGAAAGACGGCCCCGCGTTCACCTCGCGCAGCAGGCTGCCGACCAGGAAGCCGAGCGCGGCGCGCAGCGCGTGCACCGCCTCCCGCGGCGGACAGCCCGCGTCCAGCAGGGGCGCGACGGCCGCGGCCAGCGGGGCCAGCCCGGCAGGTGAGGCGAGCTGCCGGGTCAGCACGGTCGGCGCGGCCTTCGGGTGCGCCAGCATCGCGGTGCGGAAACCGCGCGCCACCGCCTCCATCCGCTCCCGCGGGCTGCCGTCGGCGGGCGGCGCGGGGATGCCGGCGAGCAGCGCCTCCGCGATGCCGTCCAGCACGTCGTCCTTGTCGGCGACGTGGTTGTAGAGGCTCATCGGGTCGACGCGCAGCCGCTGCGCGATCTTGCGCATGCTGATCTGGTCGAGGCCCTCCTCGTCGACGAGCGCCAGCGCCGCCTCGACGACGCGCTCGCGGGACAGCGTCGCGCTGCCGCGGGGCGGTCTGCCGCGGCGGCCCTTCGGTCCGGTCGTGGTCACGGGGTCAGTGTGCCCCACCCTTGTCGATATCTACAGCGTAGGTATAAGGTCACCACCGAAAGCCTACGGTGTAGGTAAACGAACCGAGGAGGGATGATGTCGACGCTCGACGTCATCAACAAGCTGCCCGCCGCCTTCGACCGCGAAGCCGCCGACGGGATCGCAGGCACCATCCAGCTCAACATCTCGACCCCCGTGCACGTGACCGTCGCCGACGGCGAACTCCGCGTCACCGAAGGCACCGCCGACGATCCCGACGCCACGCTCACCAGCTCCGACGAGGACCTGCTGGCGATCCTGCGCGGCGAAGCCGACGGCGTCGCCTCCTTCCTCGCCGGCAAGCTCCAGGTCGAAGGGGACCTGCAGCTCGCCAAGGAGTTCCCCGGCCTGCTCGACCCGGCCGCGCTCGCATGAGCCGGTTGTTCGGCGAGATCGCGCAGAACGGCTACGTCGTGCGCGACCTCGACACCGCCATCGCGAACTGGGTCGAGGTGCTGGAAGTCGGACCCTGGTTCTACTTCGAAGGTCTGAGCTTCGAGGACTTCCGCTACCGCGGCGAGCCGTCCGAAGCGCGCGTGGACCTCGCCCTCGCGAACTCCGGCGACCTGCAGATCGAGCTGATCCAGCCCGCCGACGATTCCCCGTCCATGTACCGGGACTTCCTCGCCGCCGGGAACGAAGGGCTCCAGCACGTCTGCTACTGGACCACCGAGTACCAGCGGCTCTACGACACCGCCCTCGCCCGCGGCTACACCGTCGGGCAGGAAGGCGCGGTCGGTGGCGCCCAAGGCCGCTTCGCCTACCTGGAAACCGGATTCCACCCCGGCACCGTCGTCGAGATCTCCGACGTCAGCGGCCCCAAGCGGTCGGTGTTCGACTTCATCCGCAAGACCGCCGCCGAGTGGGACGGCAGCAAGCCGATCCGCCGGATGTGAACTACCCGGCGCTCCCCGAGCGCCGAGGGCCCGCCGCTCGGACGCGCACGGGCGCACCCGCGCCGCACCCGTCGCGTCCGAGCGGGCACGGGCACCACCCCGACCAGGAGGACACCGTGAGCATCCCGCTGCCCGCCGACGACGAACTCTCCGACAAGAACCGCAGGCTGCTGCGCGGACTCCCGGACGCCAACATCTTCCGGATGGTCGCCAACGCGCCGAACAGCCTCAAACCGTTTTTGGACCTGGCCGGCTCGCTGCTCATGCAGTCCGAGTTCGACAAACGCGCCAGGGAGATCGCCGTCCTGCGCATCGCGACCATCACCGGATCGCACTACGAGTGGGCGCAGCACGTCCGCATCGCCAAGCTCGTCGGCGTCACCGACGACGAGATCGAGCGCGTCGGGGTCGACGGCCCGGTCAGCGGATTCGACGCGAGCACCCGGCTGGTCATCGATGCCGCCGAGGACCTCACCCGCAACGTCCGCCTGGACGACCGGCTGCTCGAAGCGCTGCTCGCCGAGCACGGCACGCGGCGCACCACCGAGTTCATCCTGTGCTGCAGCTACTTCAACATGGTCAGCAGGTTCCTGGAGTCCACCCGGGTCCCGCTGGAAGCAGCGCCGCTGATCTGAGCGCGACCGCCCCGTTCGCCGCGTCGTCGAACGGGGCGCCGCGCCGTCACGCCTTCGCCAGCGCCTCGTCGATCTTCGGCACCAGGTTGTCCAAGGTGAACGGGATGCTCGACACCGTCGCCGAACCCAGCGCCATCGTCAGGTCGTAGTCGTCGAGCACCACCAGCGCGCCGCGCTTGGCCGCGGGCAGGTTGTTCAGCAGCGGATCCGCGCGCACCGCCGCCACGTCCGTCGGCTTCGCCGTGGTGACGATGACGACGTCGGCGTCCAGCAGCGACACCTGCTCCTTGCTGACCTTCACGTTGAACTTGCCGCCGCTGTCCATGCCCTCGATGGACGGGGCGAGCTTCAAGCCCAGCTGCTCCAGCAGCGCGGTCCGCGCGTCCTGTTTCGTGTAGGCCGCGTAGTTGCCCGCCGAATCGGTGCGCACCGTGACGTGCGTGCGGCCCTCGAACTTCGGGTTGTCCGCGCGGACCTGCTCGATGCGGGCCTGGGTCTCGGCGATCAGCCGGTTCGCCGCGTCCTCCTCGCCCAGCGCGCGGCCGATCGTCTCGGCTTGCAGCCGCCAGTCCACGCCGTAGTCGATGGTGCCCGGCGGCTGCGCCACCACCGGCTTGAACGCGTTCAGCCGGTTGAACTGGTCCTGCGTCAACGCGCTCTGCACGCCGAGGACCACGTCCGGCATCAGCGCGATCACCGCCTCGACGTCCACGTCGCTGCCCAGCTGCTTCGGCTTCGCCTGCCCCAGCATCGGCTCCACCCACGGGCCGACCCCGGACTCCCACGGGCCCCAGGCGGTGAGCCCGACCGGCACCACGCCCAGCGGCAGCAGCACGTCGTGATCGGTGATGCCCAGCGAGACGACCTTGCCCGGAGCCGCGGGGATCTCGGCGGTGCCGAACTTGTTCGGGATCCGCACCGGGAAACCGGGGCCCGCCGCCTGGCCCGACGGCGCGGGCGAACCACCCGCGCAGGCCGCCAGACCCGCGGCGAGCAGGCCGGTCGCACCGGCCAGGAAACCGCGCCTGCCCAGGCGGGTCCCGCCGAAGGGCTCGACCCGCGGGTGTGTTCGGTCAGCAGAGGTCATCGCGCATCCTTCATCCGGATCAGTCAAGCGAGGCTAACCTAACAAAGCCGCGCCCGGCTGTGGTGTGACTTCGGACGACCGCTCCGCGAGACCCGTCACCCGGCGATCACTCCGGACCGACCAGCTCCCGGCGCAACCGGGCGGTGCGGCGCGACGGCTGCACGCTGTCCAGCTCCGCGTTCACCGTGCCGCCGAGCAGCACCGCGAACGCCGTCACGTACAGCCACAGCAGCACGCCCATCGGCGCCGCCAGCGCACCGTAGACGGGGGAGTGCTCGATCGTCACGTCCAGGTAGATCCGCAGCGCCAGGCTGCCCCCGAGCCACACCAGCAGGGCCAGCGCCGCCCCTGGCAGGTGCTCCAGCCACGGCGCCCGCAGCGGCAGCGACAACGAGTACAACGTGCACAGCGAGGCGATCGACCCGATCACGATCACCGGCCAGTACAGCGCGTACACCACCACCGACGCCTGCGGGAACCAGTCCGCGATCACCGACGGGCCCACCGCCAGCAGCGGCAGCAGCACGATCCCGCCGAACAGCGCCACCGTGTACAGCAGCACCGACATCAACCGCTGCCGCACCACGTTCCGCTGGCCGGCCAGGCCGTACACCACCGAGATCGTGTCGATGAAGACGTTCAGCGCCGCCGAACCCGACCACAGCGCCAGCACGAAACCGATCGAGATCACCCCGGCCCGGCCGGAGCTGAGCACCTCGTCCAGCACCGGCTGCAGCAGCTCGTCGATGGCCTGCGGGGACAGCACCGTTGCCGCCCCGGACACCAACGCGTTCCGGACCGCGGTGATCGTCTCCCCGCCGAGCACGCCCGCCAGGTAGCCGAGCGTGCCGACCAGGCCCAGCAGCACCGGTGGCATCGAGATCAGCGTGAAGAACGCCGCCTCCCCGGCCAGCCCGGTCAGCCGGTGCCGCGCGCTGGCGCCGATGGTCTTCTTCGTGAGCCGCCACAGGCCGCGCAGCTGCCGGTTGCGCGGCTGCCCGTGCCAGATCCGGTCCACGAGCGTTCGCTGCGGTGTCAGCACGATCCCGTTCCCCTTTCCGGCGCCGCGTTCGAGAACGCGGGTCGCGCACCCTGGGACCGATCCGCCACGGCCGGCGTTACGGGGGAGTGGGTCAGATCACGGCAGCGCGGTCCTGATCCGGGCCTCGGCGGTGGAACCGGGCCCGATACCGTGCGGCGAGATCCACTTCCCCTGGAGCGGCATGAAGAACCTCATCGCCGGGGCCCGCGCACTGGGCACCGGATTCGGCCTGATCGTGCGGTCCCCGCGGCTGCTGCTGATCGGCGCGATCCCCGCACTGCTGAGCGCGGTGCTGCTGCTCGGATCGCTCGGCGCGCTGCTGTACTTCAGCTCGGACCTGGTGACCGCGCTGACCCCGTTCGCCGACGGCTGGACCGACTGGCTGCGCCAGGCGTTCCGCGTGGTGCTGGGCGTGGCGCTGGTCGGTGCGGCCGCGCTGCTCGGCTCGATCTCGTTCATCGCGCTGACCCTGCTGATCGGCGGACCGTTCTACGAGCACATCGCGGAACAGGCCGAACAGCGGCTCGGGCTCGACACCGCCGACGACGGTGCCGGGTTCGCCCGGCAGCTCGGCCGCGGGGTGCGGGACGCGGTGAAGCTGGTGCTGGTGGCGCTGGCCGGCGCGGTCGTGCTGTTCGCGCTGGGCTTCGTGCCGGTGCTCGGGCAGACGGTGGTGCCGGTGCTGGGAGCCGTGTTCGGCGCCTGGGTGGTGGCGCTGGAGATGGTCGGCCTGGTGTTCGCGCGCCGCGGCCTCACCGTGCGGGACCGGCACCGCTCGCTGGCGGCGAATAAGGCGAGCACGCTCGGCTTCGGGCTGCCGACCTACCTGCTGTGCCTGGTGCCGGTGCTGCAACTCGTAATCATCCCCGCCGCCGTCGTCGGCGGCACGCTGCTGGCGCACCGGCAGCTCGACGGCACCGAGGGCACCGGGACGTCTCCCGAGCGACCTACAGTGCGGGAATGACGCAACCCACCACTCCCGACGACTCGTACCTGAAGTCCGTCGCCGCGGCGACCGAGCGGGCCGTGGCCACCGCGGCACCGATCCGCTCCGAGCACGACGGCGCGCCCGCCGCGGTGCGCGACCGGGCCGAGCGGTGGCTCGACGAGCACGCCGCGGACCTGCTGGGACTCAGCCACGACCTGCACGAGCACCCGGAGGAGGGCTTCGCCGAGCACCGCTCGGTCGCCGCCGTCGCCGGCCTGCTGCGCGCGCAGGGCTTCGACGCGCGGGTCGGGGTGGGCGAGCTGCCGACCGCGCTGCTGGCGAGCACCGGCAGCGGCGGCCCGCACGTGGCGGTGCTCGCCGAGTACGACGCGCTGCCCGGGGTGGGGCACGCGTGCGGGCACAACATCATCTGCTCCGCGGGCGTCGGCGGGTTCCTCGGCGCCGCCACCGCGGTCGGCGAGGTCGGCGGCAGGCTCAGCCTCGTCGGCACGCCTGCCGAGGAAGGCGGTGGCGGCAAGGAGATCCTGGCCCGCGCCGGGATCTTCGACGACGTGGACGCGGTGGTGATGCTGCACCCGTTCTCGCACGACGTGGCCACCCACCCGTTCCTCGGCCGCCGCCAGGTCGACGTGACCTTCCACGGCATCGCCGCGCACGCCTCGGCGCAGCCGTTCATGGGCCGCAACGCGCTCGACGCGGTGGTGGCGACCTACCAGGGCGTGGCGGCGCTGCGCCAGCACATGCCCTCCGGCGACCGGGTGCACGGCATCATCACCGACGGCGGGCAGCGGCCCAACGTGGTGCCGGAGCGCGCCGCCGCCCAGTTCTACGTGCGCTCCGCCGACCCCGACTCGCTGCGCGACCTCGCCGACCGCATCGACCGGATCGCGCGCGGTGCCGCCGAGATGACCGGCTGCGGCGTGGAACTCGTCTGGGACCGGCAGTACCCGTACCTGCCGATCCGGCACAACGACGCGCTCGCCGCCCGCTGGGCCGAGCACCAGGCCAGGCGTGGCCGCACCTCGCTGCCCCGCGGCGTGGTGCCCGAGTACCTCACCGGCTCCACCGACCTCGGCAACCTCAGCTACCGGATGCCCGCCATCCACCCGATGATCGGGCTCGACGACGCCGGACTGTCGCTGCACACCGCCGGATTCGCCACCGCCGCCCGGTCCGAGGCCGGGGACCGGGCCGTGCTGGACGGCGCGACCGGCCTCGCCCTCACCGCCCTCGACTACCTGGCCGACGAACGGCTGCGCGCCGCCGTGCACGCCGAGTTCGAGCAGGCCGGCGGAGCACTGGACGTGCCTTCTTTCTTCGATTGATCGGCTCGTTTTGCTTTGCGGGTGGGGTGGCGGAACCTCAGCTGTTCCCTCGCTGCGGGATCTTTTTCCCGAGTGGCTTCGCCACGAGGGAAAAAGCTGTCCTCGCGAGGGAACAGCTGAGAACCCGCTGGTGGTCCGGTTGCGTGCGTGGTCGTTGGCTCATCGGCTTCGCCGCTGACGGGGAGAACCGCTGAGCGGGAGGTGGCGGGTTCGGGGGGCGGGGCGCGGGCGCTGCGTACGATCGGCGTCGCCCGAACGAACCCGACGAGCCAGGTGTGTCTGCTGTGGACGAATTAGTCAGGTCGTGGAGCGACGAGCTGCTCGACTCCGGGTCGGCGCTGACCCTGCTGCTGGGCCTGGTCGCCCTCGGCCTCGTGCTCAACCGCGGCAGCTGGCGGCTGCTGCGCAACGTGGTGACCATCGCGCACGAAGGCGGGCACGCCGTGGTCGCGCTGCTCAGCGGCCGCAAGCTCAACGGCATCCGGCTGCACTCCGACACCTCCGGGCTCACCCTCTCCACCGGGCGTCCCACCGGGCCCGGCATGGTGTTCACCCTGTTCGCGGGCTACCCGGCGGTGTCCCTGCTCGGGCTCGGCGGGGCCGCGCTGGTGTCGTTCGACCAGGAGCGGGTCGCGCTGTGGGCGGCCGTGGCGCTGCTGGCGCTGATGCTGCTGGCCATCCGCAACGCCTACGGGGTGCTGTCCATCGTCGTCACCGGCGGCGCGCTGTTCGCGGTGTCCTGGTTCGCCACCCCGCAGTGGCAGGCCGCGTGCTGCGTGCTGTTCAGCTGGTTCCTGCTGTTCGGCGGGCTGCGGCCCATCGCGGAGCTGCGCGGCAAGCGCACCAGGGGGCGGGCGCCCAGCTCGGACGCCGACCAGCTCGCCCGGCTCACCCGGACCCCCGCCGGGCTCTGGCTGGGCGTCTGGTTCCTGCTCGGCGGGGCGGCGCTCGTGCTCGGTGGCCGCTGGCTGCTGCTCATCCCGCAGCTCTGACGGGCCCGAACGGGGTCGCGCCGTCCACAGTGGCCTTGTGCTGGACCGGTTCCGTGGCGCAGCATCGCCAGGTGACGACCTTCGAGATCCCCGACGTCCGCCCGGTCCACCGCATCGGGTACGGCGCGATGCAGCTCGCCGGGCCGGGCGTGCTCGGCCCGCCCACCGACCCGGCCCGCGCGGAAGCGGTGCTGCGCCGCGCGGTGGAGCTCGGGGTGGACCACATCGACACCGCCGACTTCTACGGCCCGTGGACGGTCAACGAGCTGATCGCGAAAGCGCTGCGGCCGTACCCGGACGACCTGCTGCTGGCCACCAAGATCGGGGCCTACCGGGACCGCGAAGGAGCCTGGCTGCCGCTGTCGCACCCGGACGCGCTGAAGTCCCAGGTGCACGACAACCTGCGCCGGCTGGGGCGGGACGTCCTCGACCTCGTCTACCTGCGCCACGTCGCCGACCGGCCGGGGATCGAGCTCGCCGACCAGCTCGGCGCCCTCGTGGAACTCCGCGACCAGGGCCTCGTGCGCGGCATCGGGCTGTCCCACGTGACCGCCGAGCAGTTCGAGCAGGCCCAGCGGCTGACCTCGATCGCCGCGGTGCAGAACGCCTACAACCTGCTGGACCGCGGCAGCGCCGACCTGCTGGAGCGCACCGCGCGGCTCGGCGTGGCGTTCGTGCCGTTCTTCCCGCTCGGCTCCGGGTTCGTCGCCGACAGCGGGGTGCGCGACGACCAGGTGGTGCGGTCGATCGCGCAGCGGCGCGGAGCCCGGCCCGCGCAGGTGTCGCTGGCCTGGTTGCTGCGCCGGTCCCCGAACGTGCTGGCGATCCCCGGGACCTCCTCGATCGAGCACCTGGAGATCAACGTTTCGGCCGATCGGGTGGACTTGTCGGACGAGGACGTGGCCGAGCTCGACGCGCTCGTGGCCGAGGGCACCGCCGCCGAGCAGGCCCGGTGATCATCGCGCCGCCGTCCGGGGGATGATGATCACTTTCGTGGCAACGGCGGTGGACGGAGGAGGCCCGTGGACGGTGCTCCGCGTACTGGACATCACCCAGTAGTCTGGCGAACACGGGGAGACGTTCGGGGACCGGCGTGGTGCGACGAGCCTGGGGGCCGGAAGGCCTCCGCGCGGGACGCCCGCTTCCTGGCGACCGGGCGTCTCGCCCTGCCCGGCGCGTGGTCCGCCGGTGCGGTCGACGGACAGGTGAACTGAGCATGGGTGACCCCCTCGACCCGGATGCTGGGGCCGGGGCGCAGCCGGAACGCGGTGGCTGGCGCGCGACGCTGGTGCTGCGGTGGGCCGAACGGCTCGCCGCGTGCTCCCCGGACCTCGTCGAGGTGTCCGACGTGGAGCTCAAGCACGCGCTGGCCGAGCTCGCCGACGAACTGGCCGAAGCGTTGCAGGACCCGTCGCGAGCCGCCGAATCCGGCCGGATCGTCGGGGAACGGCTCGTGGAGCTGCGCGCCACCGGCCCCGGCAGCCTCCAGTGCACGCTGGAGCTGATCCGCGACACCGTCGTCGGCGAATCCGGGGTCGGCGCCGTCGGGCACCTGCTGGAACTGCTCACCTCGATCGCCGCCGGCTACTCCGCGGCGGACCGGGAACGCGCCGAGGTCCAGCAGCGCACCACCGCGCAGCTGCTGCTGCGCGCCGACCGGGAACGCCGCGCCAGCGACGCCCGGTTCCGCGAGGTGTTCACCAGCACGCCCATCGGCGTCGCGATCTGCGACCTCAAGGGCCGGTTCACCGAGGTCAACCCGGCGCTCGCCGACATCCTCCGGCACCGCGAAGCGGACCTGCTGGAGATGAGCATCCACGACCTGTTCCACCCGGAGGAGGCCGCCTACCTCAACGCGGCCTACGCCGAACTCGCCGAAGGCGGCCCGGGGCAGCGGCTGCGGGAACGCCGCAGGCTGCTGCGCGCCGACGGCGAGCAGGCCTGGACCTACCTGGCCGTGTCGCTGCTGCGCGGCGCCGAAGGCGAACCGCGGCACATCGTCACGATGGTCGAGGACATCAGCGACCTGTACCTGCTGCAGGAACGCATCCAGTACCAGGCGCTGCACGACGCGATGACCGGGCTCGCGAACCGGCAGTACTTCCGCACCAGGCTCGAAGCCGCGCAGGGCAACTTCCCGCCGGACGGGATGCTCACCCTCTACCACCTGGGTCTCGACGGGTTCGAGCTGATCAACGACGGGCTCGGCTACGAGACCGGCGACAAGGTGATCCGCGCCGTCGCGCACCGGCTGGAGCAGCTGGTGGAGAACGAGGAAGCGCTGGTCGCCCGCTTCGGCGGCACCGAATTCGCCATCCTCATCAGCGAATCGCCGCACACCCCGGCGATCCCCGAGTTCGCGGCGCTGATCAACGAGGAGCTGTCCGAACCGATCTACATCGGCAGGCACGGCATCGCCACCTCCGCCAGCATCGGCGTGGTGCGCCGCCGCGTCGCCGAAGCGGATCCGGCGAACATGATGTGGGCCGCGGACGTGGCGCTGCGCCGCGCGGAGATCGCCGGCGCCCGGCAGTGGGCGCTGTTCGACCCGGACATCGCACCGGACGAGCGCACCGAGGCGCAGCTGGCGGCGATCATGCCGGGCGCGCTGGAGCTCGGCGAGTTCCAGGTCTGCTACCGGCCGGTGATGGCCCTGGACACGGGTGCGCTGATCTCGGTGGAGGCGCAGCTGCGGTGGGACCCGCCGGACCACGGGGCGCTGGGCCACCGGGAATGCCTCCAGCTCGCGGAACGCTCCGGGGTGACGCTGTCGTTGCGGGACTGGCTGCTGCGCGAAGCGTGGGGCCAGGTCGGGCTGTGGCACCGCTCCGGTTACCGGACCTGCTTCCTGGTGGAGCTGAGCGAGAACCAGGTGCGGGACCCGGACCTGGTGGCGCTGGTGCGGTCGGTGCTCGAAGACGGCGATCTGGACCCGAGCTGGATGCACCTGGCCGTGCCGACCCGCGTGGTGATGGAGGCTTCCGAGGAACTGCTGGAGAACCTGCGGCTGCTGCGGGGGCTCGGGACGCGCGTGATGCTGCACAGCTTCGCCGGGTCGGCGCCGGAGCTGCGGGCGCTGCGGCGGATCCCGGTGGACGGGGTGCGGCTGGCGGAAGAGCTGGTCGACCTGGTGCACGGATGCGTGGATCCGGACGACCCGGCGGTGCGCGCGGTGCGGCAGCTGGCCCCGCTGATGCACGACAGCGGTGTCAAGATCTGCACCGGCGAGGTCGCCGACGAACAGCAGGAACGGCACTGGGTGGACGCGGGCTGCGACTTCGCGGTCGGCCCCCGCTACGGCGAGCCGGTCACCGCGTGGGACGCGCAGGCGCTGCTGCGGAAGTTCGGTGCCGCGCAACCGCCGCACGAGCACGACCACGAGTCGGAGGGCGACGTCGTCTGACGTGGCCTCGTGGCCGACCAGGCGCGCGGCGGGCGGATCAGCTGCCCGGTCCGGTGGTGCGGTGGCGCGCGACCGAGAAGCGGATCAGCAGGCCCAGCACCATCCACATCAAGAAACGGGCCCAGGTCACCAGCGGGTAGTGCAGCGCCAGTACCACGCACGCGAGGATGGCCAGGACGGGGAGCCACGGCACGAGGGGCACCCGGAACGCGCGCGTGAGGTCCGGCCGGGTGACGCGGAGCCGCAGCACTCCGCCGGACACGATTGCAAAAGCCGCCAGCGTGCCGATGTTCGACAGTTCGGCGAGCTCGGTGATCGGTGTGGTCCCGGCTACCAGGGCCACCCCCGCGCCGAGGACGACGGTGATCCGCTGCGGTGTGCGCCGCTTCGGATGCACCGCCGCGAACCAGCGCGGCAGCAGGCCGTCCCGGCTCATCGCGAGGAACACCCGTGCCTGCCCCATCATCATGACGAGCACGACCGCAGCGAGCCCCACCACTGCTCCTGTCGCGACTCCCAGGGCCGTCCACGTCGCACCGACCATCCGCAACGCGCCGGTGACCGGCGCCGCGGGGTCGATCCGGTCGTAGCGGACCATGCCGGTGAGCACCAGTGACACCGAGACGTAGAGCGTCGAGCACACCAGCAGGGTTCCGGCGATGGCCAGCGGCACCGTCCGCTGCGGCTGCCGGGTCTCCTCCGCCGAGGAGGCGATGATGTCGAACCCGGTGTAGGCGCCGAAGACGATGGCACCGCCGGTGAGCACTCCCACCAGGCCGTACCGGGTCGCTTGCGCATCGAGAACGCTGATCAACGGGGTCTCCCACGCGCCACCCGTCGGCGAGGCCCGGGGAGCGGGCACGAACGGCGACCAGTTGGCGGGATCGACGTGGCGTGCACCCACGAGTACGAACGCGATCGCGGCCAGCACCTTGACGGCGGTCATCACCGTCGTGACCCGAGCGGTGAGCCGGATGCCGAGGACGAGCACCACGGTGAGTGCGAGGACCAGCGACATCGCGGGCACGTTGAGCACCGCGTCCGGGCCGCTCAGGGTGGCGGGAAACCGGATGCCCAGCACGCCGAGCAGGTCTTCCAGGTAGCCGGACCACCCGACCGAGACGGCGGCTGCGCCGACGGTCATCTCCAGCATCAGGTCCCAGCCGATCACCCATGCGCAGAACTCGCCGAGCGCCGCGGCCGCGTAGGTGTAGGCGCTGCCTGCCACCGGGACGCTGCCCGCGAACTCGGCGTAGGAGACCGCGACCAGCAACGCCACCGCGGCACCGATCACGAACGAGACCGTGATCGCGGGTCCGGCGTAATCGGCCGCCGCTGTCCCGGTGAGCACGAACAGGCCGCTTCCCACGGTCACCCCGATGCCCATCATGGTGAGCGGGAGCGGACCGAGGGTGCGCGGCATCCACGTGTGCGGAGCCTGCGCGTCGGCGATGGTCTGCTCAATGCTCTTGCCGGGCAACGAAGACCTCCCCCATGCGTTCGTCCGCGGCCGTGCGGGCCGGCCGTGGGTGGTCGGGACGGTGGCTCGGTGATGGGTCGGCCGCGGGCGTCCATCCGGCTGGTTCGCAGCGGTGAACGGCGCCTCGGCAGACCTCGCGAGTGGTCCAGGAGATCTCGGTGCAGGCGGTGCCGCACGACATCTCCGGCCGGTGTGAACCGGCGGTGTGGTGCTGGACGAGCGCCTGACTGCGGCGCGCCGGGGACGAGTCCATTCGTCCCGTATTATTGCCCGTACAACTAGCCCCCTCGTTGTAGAAGTCGATACTCTAGGTGCTTTCCCTGCCGAGGAGGTAGTCCCCTCGCCGATCACGTTTTTCCCGGTCGTTTATGTCGGAATTGAGGGTGTTCGCTCCGGCCGTTCCGGATGGGCTGAAGTGGTGGGAAATGCTCCGATCGGTGGTTTTGGGGATGCGCCTCGGCGCCGTGGTGATGATCGCTTGACCGCGGCTCGTCGGGTCGTGTAGAAGTTATCAACGAATTAAGTGGCGAACTCCGAGGGTCCGGTGGTTCGAAGGTCCGCTTGATAGCGCGGATCATCTTCTGTTTTGCTTCGCCGATCGGTTCTCGTTCTTGACGTCGGTTTCTGGAATTTCGGGGCTCTCCGTTATCGGGTGGGGGAGGTGTGGAACTTCTGCGTGCTGAACTTTGCGCATTGTCGTGTCGGTCGGTCCTGCGGCGTGGCTCGCTGTAGAAGAACGAGATCCGGAGCGTGTGTCAAGAATGTCGACTGAACCCTTCTCGTCGAGCGGGCCCGCTGAGCGCGTCCTCATCGTTTCGCTGATGAAGTCCGGTACCCACCTGATCCAGGAGTTGATGGTCGCGCTCGGGTACGGGATGTACGGCCAGTCCCGGATCACCGATGACATCCGGCCGGAACTCTCCCGGCCGGCGCGCCTGCGCGCGGCCCGGCTCGTCCACGGCGCGGAGCGGGCCGCTGAGCTGGAGAACGCCGATCCGGACGTGTTCGACCAGGTCACCGGGCAAGCGTGGGAGGCGCTCGGCTGGGCGTGGCAGGCCCGGCTGGGGTTGCCGCTGGAGAATCGGTACGGAGCCACCCTGGTCAACTCCGAGCTGGTGGCTCAAGCGCGTTCCCGCAGCATCGGCTCGCGGTTCTCGGACACCCCGGAGAACGTCTGCTGGATCCTCCCCGAGCTGGACATCAAGAAGATCGACGGCAACTTCATCCAGGAGTGGGCCGATACCGGCGAGCCGCGCATCATCTTCATGTACCGCGACCCGCGGGACGTGATCCTTTCGATGGTGAACTTCCTGTCGGGCAAGACGGCCGCGGGATTCGGGAACTTCAGCGAGTTCAAGGTTTTCAGCGCCATCCTGAACTCGTTCCCCACGGTGGACGAGAAGCTCGAGTACGCGCTGAGCGATCCGGCGTTCCCGTGCATGGGGGACCATCGGCGTGCGCTGTGGCTGCTGCACCACCCGCGGGTGTGCGCGGTGTCCTTCGAGGAGCTGGTCGGGCCGCGTGGGCTCGGAACCGAACAGCGCCAGGACGCCGCCATCCGGCGGATACTCGACTTCGTCGGATCCCGGTCGAGCCCTGCCGAGGTCGCCGAGAAGATTTTCCGGGAGGACTCCTTCTCGTTCTTCAAAGGCCAGATCGGCGCTTGGCGCGAGGTCTTCACCGCGCGGCATCGCGAAATCGCCGAGTCGGTGCTCGGCGACGTGCTCAGCTCGTACGGCTACGTGTGATCAGAACTCCGAACAGACGAAGAAGGTGGCAGCATGAATTCGCAGGGTGATTCCGGTGGCGAAACGCTGGAGATCAACGAGCCGCGGCTGATCAAGTGTATCGAGGAGGGTGAGCCGGATATCGGCGCCCTCTGGGAGTTCTGCGTGCACTTCGAATTCGAGCGGGACTTGGCGGTCGAGAGCATCGCGAAGTGGATCGGCCCTCCGGAGGGCAAGCGCGTCCTCGACTGCGCTTGCGGATCCGGATTCCCCGGGATCGAACTCGCTCAACGCGGTTATGACGTCACCTGCTCCGACGGTAGCGCCGCGATGCTGCGCCACTTCGAGCGCAACGCCCGCCTCGCCGGCGTCGAGCTCACCCCCGAACTGCTGACCTGGGACGGCTTGGTGCAGCGGTACGAGGATTCGTTCGACGTCGTGCTGTGCCGCGGCGGGGGATCTTATCTCTACGGCGGTACTTGGGACGATGACGCTTCGCCTGACTCGGAAGCGCTCGTCGATTCGCTGCGGCAGTTCGTCGGCTGCGTGCGCCCCGGCGGCGGCCGTCTCTACATCGACATCACGCGCGCGGAGGACCTGGAACGCACCGAGCCGCAGGTGACTCGGCGCCCGCGCATGGTGGTCGGCGGACACGTCGTGGAGCTGTCCGAGACGGTGACCCCGCACCCGGAAACCGGAATGCGGGTGTGGAACAGCGAGCTGCAGGTGGACGGGAACGTCTACGAGTTCGAGCGGCGTTCGCACTACCTGCCGCACGAGCAGCTGGTCGCGGTGCTGGAGAAGGCCGGGCTGTCCGAGGTGAATCGGGAGGTCATCCCCGGCGAACACTACGACGTGTTCTCCGGCGTGCGTGCTTGACCGGAGCGGCACGACGGTGCTTCCTCGTTGATCGCGGCTTCCCTGGAACACCGATCACGGGAGAGGACCGTTGAGCACGGCGCGGGCCGGCCGCGTGAGCGTGAGCTCCCGCGCGTCGGCGGCGCGGTCGGCCGCCAGGAGGCGGACAATGCGGCCTGCCGGTGCCCGCGGTGGAAGATCTCCGGGTCACCCCGCCCGGTGAGACGAACTGGGAGGTTCTCTTGGATCCGGTCCTGCTGGTGTTGAGCGGCGGTCAGAGCGAGTACCGGGAGTACATGCTCGGCAAGATCGCCGAGCGGTATCCGATCGTCCTGCTCACTCCTGATCCGGTGACCTGGGAGCGCGAGTACATCACCGCCGAGCTTCGGATCGACCCCGCGGACACCGCGGAGATCGTGGCCACCGCGCGGCGCGCCGCCCAGCGCTACGCGGTCGCCGGGGTGCTGACCTACCACGAGCCCTGCGTCGAGCTGGCGGCGGTGATCGCCGCGGAACTGGGGGTGCCGCGATGTCCGCCGCAGGGTGCGGCGCGCTGCCGGGACAAGTGGGCCACCCGGTTGGCGCTGGACGCGGACGGCGTCCCCTCCGCTGCGGCGGAGCTGGTCACCTCGGCGGCCGAGGCGGCCGAGGCGGCTGCCCGGATCGGCTACCCGGTCGTGGTCAAGCCCCGTTCGCTGTCGGCCAGCTTCGGGGTGTCGAAAGTGGACTGCCCCGCCGAACTGGAACCCGCGTTCGACCGGGCCTTCGCGAGCGGCCTGCCGGAGCCGTGGGAGCACCACAGCGGCGTGCTCGTCGAGGAATACCTGGACGGCCCGGAGATCAGCGTCGACAGCGCGGTCCACGGCGGAGTGGTGGAGAGCCCGGTCTTCGCCCGGAAGGTGCTGGGCTATCCGCCGCACTTCGAGGAACTCGGGCACGTCGTGGCCGATCCGGCCGATCTCGTGGCCGATCCGCAGCAGGTGCGAGATGTGGTCCGCGCGGCGCACTCGGCGTTGGGCGTCGACAACACCGTGACGCACACCGAGCTGCGGCTGACCGCACGTGGGCCTCGGCTGGTCGAGGTCAACGGCCGTTCCGGCGGCGACCTCATCCCCGACCTGGCCGAGCTGGCGACGGGGGTGGACATGGCCGCTGCCGCGGCCGACGTGGCCGCGGGAGTGCCGCCGACGTTGCGGGTCGTCCGCTCCCGGGTAGCGGGAATCCGGTTCTTCTACACCGACGAATCCGGCGTCGTGGATGCGCTGGAGCTGGATGCCGCAGAGGGTGAGCTGCCGTGGTTGCACCGGGTGACCTGGCTGGTGGAGCCCGGTACGCTGATCCGTCCCGAACCGGGCAGGAGGTACTTCGCCCGCATCGGTTTCGCGGTGGTGGTGGCTGGTTCGGTGTCCGAATGCGAGCAGCGGATGGCGAAGGTCGCCGAGCTGGTCCGCGTGCGCACCACGGGACGGGCGCGGTCGAATCGGCGGTGAAACCCGTTGCCGCATCCGTTCCGCTCGTCGAGCGGATCGGCGACGAAACCCGTACCAGACTTCCGAGGTGGTCGAGTGCTCCGCAGTGCGTTCCGATCCGAGTCGTTGACGCAGCTCGCGCCGCTCAGGTCGTTGCTGCTGGCGGTCCTGGTGTTCCGCACCGGCTGCGTGCTGCTGCCGTTCTTCGGGCTGTACCTGACCGAAGGGGCGCACGTCTCCGCCGGGCTGGTGACGTTGATCGTCGGATGCTTCGGCCTGGGCGGACTGCTGGCCGACGTCTCGATGCCGGCGACCCTGTCCCGGCTTTCTCCCGGCCGCGCCATCCCGCTGGCCCTCGGCGTGCAGGCGGTGGCCTTGCTGGTGGCGGCCGTGGCCGCGCAGCCGATCGCGCTGGTCTGCGCGACCGTGGTGTGGGGCTTCTGCTACGAGATGGTCAATCCCGCCTGCTACACCCTGATCACCCGTTCCGTGGATGCCGAGCACCGCAAGGTCGCGTTCGCGGCGCTGCGGCTGTGCATCAACGTCGGGATGGGGCTGGGCCCGGCGATCGGGTCGGTGCTCTACGCCTGGGGGCAGTTCTCGCTGCTGTTCCTGGTCAATGCCGCGTTCGGGCTGATCGCGGCGGTGCTGGTCCGGAAATGGGCCGCCGGGTACGAGGTGCCGGGCGAACGCGAGCGCACCGGCGGCAACGCCTGGCACGGCTCGGTCCGCGACGAAGCGCGGTTCTGGACGTTCATGCTCACCGCTTTTCCGGCCCAGCTCGCGTTCGCGCTGCCCTCGACCGTGCTGAGCCTCTACATCGTCAGCCGGTTGGGGCTCTCGCCGCTGGTGGCCGGGGTGATCCTGTTCCTCAACGCCGCGATGGTCGTCGTCATCGAGCTGCCGCTGAACATCGCGACCGCCCAGTGGAGCAACACCCGGGCGATCGTGGTGGGCCTGCTGTTCGCCGCGGCCGGGTTCGGGATGATCGGACTGCACCCCAGCTTGTGGCTGCTGGTGCTCTCGACGATCGTGTGGACCATCGGGGAGATGGTCATCGGACCGGCGTTCCTGGGGTACGTGCAGGAGATCTCGTCGCCGCGGTTGCTGGTGCGCAACATGGGCGCGTTCTCAGGAGGCGTCAACGGCGGCCTGCTGCTGGCTCCGGTGGCCTACGGGATCGTGACCGGTTCCGGGCTGCCCGGCGGGATCTGGTCGCTGGTCGGGGTGGTGCTGCTCGTATCGGTCCTGGTCTTCGGGGTCATCAGCCGAAGCGGACGGGGAACGGGGAGTGCGCAGCAGCCCACCACCACCGAGTAGTCCACTGTGGACCAGTGCTTCGGTGTGCGCGTCCGGCCTCGGCTGCTCCGGGTGGATCCGGCGCGGGCCGCCCCGGGGGACGGCGCGAACGGGACCGAGATGAGCGGGCCGCCACCCGATGGCACATGATCGGGTGGTGGCACCGAACGAGATTCCGAACGACGAAGCCAACGACGAAGCCAACGACGAAGCCGACGAGATGTTCGCCGCGTGGATGCGGCAGAACCTGGACCGGGCCGCGGAGCACTTCGCGGTGCGCGTGGTCGGCGAGCCGGTGCTCGGGTGGCGGCAGCGGTCCATCGGCGCGGCCGTGCTCGGCGCCGAAGGCCCGCGCTGGCTGCGGGTGGTCTCCGAGGAGATCCGGTGGGCCGACGGGGACTGGTGGACCGGCAACGCCGACGCCAACGCGATCACCGGTGTGCGCAAACCGCGGGTGCTCGGCCTGGTGGAGTGGGAACTGGCGGAGACGCGGCGGCAGCGCGCCGAGCTGATGACCTTCGTGCCGGGGCAGCGCTGCTCGGACACCGACGTGCTGCGCGACGAGGTCGACCTGCCCGAGCAGTGGTGGTCGGAGCTGCGCACCGCGCTGGAGACGATCCGGGTGGTGCCGACGCTGCGGCTGCGCAACGACGAACCCGACATCCAGCGGGCCGTGCGGGAGAAGCTCGGCCACGAGCTGGACGTCCAGCACTGGGACACCGTGCACGGCGACCTGCACTGGGCGAACCTGGTCCGGCCGCGGTTCGGCCTGCTGGACTGGGAGCTGTGGGGGCGCGGACCGGCGGGCACCGACGCGGCTTCGCTGTACTGCTGCAGCCTGCTCGTGCCGCCGGTCGCCGCGCAGGTGCGGGAGACGTTCGCCGACGTCCTCGACGGTCCGGACGGGCCCACCGCGCTGCGCTACGTCGCCGCCCGCGCCCTGCACCGCGTCGACATGGGCGACCACCCCGACCTCGCCGCACCGCTGCGCGAACTGCTCGCCCGGCTCGACGGCTGACGCGGTGCGGTTCCCGGGCCCGCCGGGCGCCGGTCAGCCGGGGAGGCCGAGGGCGGCGCGGACGATCGCGAGCGCGTCCTGCGGCGGGATGCCGAGGTCGCGGGTCGTGCGCGCGTAGGCGGCGGCGGCTTCGGCGGCGCGGCGGCTGCTCTGGTCCCCGGACGCGGCGACGAAGGTGCCCGCCCGGCCGCGGGTCTCGATCAGCCCGGCCTGCTCCAGCTCGCGGTACGCCTTCGCGGCGGTGTTCGCCGCGATGCCCAGGTCCGCCGCGAGCGCCCGCACCGTCGGCAGCTTCGCGCCCACCGGCAGCTGCCCGGAGTTGATCCGCTCGGCGATCCCGGACCGCACCTGCTCGAACGGGCTCACCCCGGAACCGGGGTCCACCTTGAGATCCATCCCCGCATTGTCCGCCACCGCTCCGGGGCGGGCGTCCGCACGGGTGCCGGGGTGTCCGCCGCGCGACCGGACCGGTACGGACTTCACCCGGTGATCTCGTGCGGGACGCCGAGTTCGTCGTAGAGCAGCGCCGCGGTCCGGCGCTGCTCGCGGGCCTGTTCGGGACGTCCGGTGCGTTCGTAGAGGTCGGCGAGCCGCTCGCGGTCCAGGGCCTCGCCGTAGCCGTACTCGGTCTCCTGGTGCAGCGCCAGCGCCTGCTCCAAGTGCTCGGCGGCCTCGTCGGTGCTGCCCATCGCGCCCAGCACCAGGCCGATCTCGCTCAAGCAGCTGGCCTCGTTGCGGCGGTCGCCGTGCGAGCGGCGGATCGCGATGGCCCGGTGCAGGTGCGGGATCGCCTCGTCGAACTGCCCGAGGCGGCACTCGGCTTTGGCCAGCGCGCTCAACGCGGTGGCCTCGCCCCACTCGTCGCCCAGCGCGACGTGCATGGCGTAGGCGCGCTCCAGCGTCTCGTCGGCCTCCGCGTCGCGGCCCAGCCCGTAGTACACGCTGCCGAGGTCGCGCAGCGCCCACGCGTGCGCCCACTCCGGGCCGACCCGTTCCCAGAGGGAGACCGCGCGCTGCAGCTCCGCCAGCGCCTTCTGGTGCTCGTGCACCGTTCCCCACGCGATGGCGTCGCTGGTCAGCAGCCAGGCTTCGGCGAGCTCGTCGCCGAGCGCGCGGGCGGACGCGAGCCCGATGCGGTGCGTCTCCAGCCAGTCGGCCACCGGCCGCCGCGACAGCATGAAGGCGAACATCGCCACCGGCAGCTGCCAGCCGAAGACGTGCTCCCCGCGTGCCGAAGCCTGCCGGACCGCGGCCTTCAGGTTCTCGCGCTCCTCGTCGTAGAAGTGCAGCGCGGCCGGGCGATCGGCGAATTCCGGTATGGAGCCGGGGGAATCGGGCGTGTCCATCGGGATCCGGGTGAAGCTCGGCGCCGCCGGCCAGGACGCGGCGATCGTCGCGTGCAGGTACCAGGACAGCAGCCCGCGCACCGCGGCGTCGCGTGCCGCCTCGCTCTCATCGTGCCGCGCGCATTCGGCGGCGTAGAGGCCGAGCAGGTCGTGGAAGCGGTAGCGCTTCGCCCGGTGCTCGTCGAGCAGGTGAGCTCCGACCAGGACGTCCAGCAACCGGCGGGTCTTGCTGCGCGAGAGCCCGCTCAGCGCCGTCGCGGCGTCCAAGCCGATGTCGGGGGCCTCGGCGAGCCCGAGCAGCCGGAACAGGCGCGCCGCGTCCGCGGGCAGCGAGCGGTAGGACCAGGAGAAGACCGCCCGCACCGTGGTGAACTCGTCCTCCTCGACGGTCAGCGCGTCCAGCCGGTCGCGTTCGTCGGCCAGTTCCTCGACGAGCTCGGCGACCCGCAGGTGCGCTCCGGCGACGAGCCGTTCGGCGGCGATGCGCAGTGCCAGCGGCAGGAATCCGCAGTACCGGGCCAGTGCGACGGCGGCATCGGGTTCCGCGTCGACCCGGTCGGCGCCCGCGGCCTTGCGGAGCAGTTCGATCGCGCGGTCCGGTGGCAGCACGTCCAGCGACATCCGGGTGGCTCCTTCTCTGGCCGTCAGGCTCGTCAACCGGTTGCGGCTGGTGATCAACACCCGGCAGGGCGGGGAACCGGGCAGCAGCGGGCGGACCTGCTCGGCGCCGGCGGCGTTGTCGAGCACGATCAGGATGTGGCGACCGGTCAGCAGCGTCCGGTACATCGAGGACTTCGCGTCGGCGTCCACGGGCAACCGCTCGCTGGGAACGCCCAGCGCACGCAGCATCTCGTCCAGCGCCTCGCTCGCGTCCCGCCTGCGATCGACGTGGTGGCCGCGCAGGTCCACGTACAGGTCGCCGTCGGGGAACCGGTCCCGCACCCGGTGTGCCCAGCAGGCGGCCAGCGACGTCTTCCCGACGCCCCCGGAACCGACGATCAGCCAGGTCGGCGCGGCGGGGTCGGCCAGCCAGGAGTCCAGTGCGGCCAAGCTGGTCTCGCGGTCGGTGAAGTGCGCGACGCGGGCGGGCAACTGCTTCGGCACCGGGGCCTCCGGAGCGGCCCGCTGGTGGAAGTGCACGTCGCCGTCGACCTTGCCCACCTGCACGACGTTGCGCGCGGTTCCGGCGAAGACGTTGCGGATCTCCTCGGCCATCCCGACCTCCGAAGCGAGTGTCCGAGGACGGTGTACCGCCTCCGGGCGCCTCGGCAGGGCGAAACCTCCCGGAAAATCCGGAAGAACGGCCATCCGGAGCAGCCGCACTACCCGAATGCCCGGCCTGCGGGCAGTGGCGGGCGCGGCCCTTCGCCCCGCTCAGCGGAGGGGCCGCGCGCACGACCTCGGCGCTGCGCTGCCGGAGCAACGCGCCGATTCCCGCGTCGCCGACCGGCTCGGCCTCGACGACCCGTGCAGACGTGCGGGCCATGATCCTCGGACGTCCCGAGCGGATGCAGCGCTCGGTCACCGCTCGCGGAAAGCGCGCAGCAGCTCGTCCGCGGCGAGGGAGGCGGTGAGCCCTCCCGCGCGCACCTCGGCCTCGACGTCGTCGACTCGCTCCCGGACGGCGGGATGCGCGGCGAGCTCGGCCATCAGCTGGTCGCGCACCAGCGCCCAGGTCCACTCCACCTGCTGGCGGCTGCGCTTCTCGGCGAGCTCGCCGGACTCCGCCAGCGTCGCCCGGTGCTGCTCGACCTGCTCCCACAGCGCCTCCAGGCCGCCGCCGGTGAGGCCGCTGCACGTCACCACCGGCGGCGTCCACGAGGCGCTGACCGGGGTGAGCAGCCGCAGCGCCGAGCGCAGTTCGCGGGCGGCCTTGCGCGCGTCCATCTCGTGCGGGCCGTCGGCCTTGTTCACCGCCACCAGGTCCGCGAGCTCCAGCACGCCCTTCTTGATGCCCTGCAGCTGGTCGCCGGTCCGCGCCAGCGTCAGCAGCAGGAAGCAGTCGACCATGCCGGCCACCGCGACCTCGGACTGCCCGACGCCGACGGTCTCCACCAGCACCACGTCGAACCCGGCGGCCTCCATCAGCACGACGGTCTCCCGGGTGGCGCGGGCGACGCCGCCGAGCGTCCCCGCGGAGGGGGAGGGGCGCACGAACGCCGCCGGATCCGCCGCCAGCGCCGCCATCCGCGTCTTGTCGCCGAGGATGCTGCCGCCGGTCCGGGTCGAGGACGGGTCCACCGCCAGCACCGCCACCCGGTGCCCGGCGGCGGTCAGCGAGGTGCCGAGCGACTCGATGAACGTGGACTTGCCGACCCCGGGCACCCCGGTGATCCCCACCCGGTGCGCGCCACCGCTGTGCGGCAGCAGCCGCACCAGCAGCTCCTGGGCCTTGGCCCGGTGCGCCGGTTTGGTCGACTCGACCAGCGTGATGGCCTGCGCCAGCTTCGTGCGGGAACCCTCCAGCACGCCCTCGGCGTAGTCCGCGACGTCGATCTCGCGCGGCATCAGTCGAGTTCGAGCCGGGTTCGGAGCTCTTCCAACAGGCCCAGCGCCGCGTCGGCGATCACCGTGCCCGGCGGGAAGATCGCGCTCGCGCCCGCTTCGCGCAGCGCGTCGAAGTCCGCGGGCGGGATCACGCCGCCGACGACGACCATGATGTCCTCGCGGCCCACCGCGGCGAGCTCGTCGCGCAGCGCGGGCACCAGCGTCAGGTGCCCGGCGGCCAGCGAGGACACCCCGACGATGTGCACGTCGGACTCGGCGGCCTGGCGCGCGACCTCGGCGGGGGTCTGGAACAGCGGGCCCACGTCCACGTCGAAGCCGACGTCGGCGAACGCGGAGGCGATCACCTTCTGGCCGCGGTCGTGGCCGTCCTGGCCCATCTTGGCGACCAGGATGCGGGGGCGGCGGCCTTCGTCCTCGGCGAAGCGCTCGACGACCTCCAGCGCCCGCTCCAAGGACTTCGACGGTCCCGATTCCTCCCGGTACACCCCGGAGATCGTACGGATCTGGCCGGCGTGGCGGCCGAAGACCTCCTCCATCGCGTCGGAGATCTCGCCGACGGTCGCCTTCGCGCGCGCCGCGTCCACGGCGAGGGTGAGCAGGTTGTGGTCGAGGTCGTCGGGGCGCTCGTCGGACATCGCGGCCTCGGCCGCGCCGGTGAGGCGCCGCAGCGCGTCCTGGCAGGCGGCCTCGTCGCGCTCCTCCCGCAGCCGGCGCAGCTTGTCCAGCTGCTCGGCGCGGACCTCGGCGTTGTCGACCTTGAGGACCTCGATCTGCTCGTCGCCGTCGAAGCGGTACTTGTTGATGCCGATCAGCGGCTGCCGCCCGGAGTCGATGCGCGCCTGGGTCCGCGCGGCGGCCTCCTCGACGCGCAGCTTCGGGATGCCCGCGTCGATGGCCTGCGCCATGCCACCGGCGTCCTCGACCTCGGTGATGTGCGCCCAGGCGCGTTCGGCGAGATCGGCGGTGAGTCGTTCGACGTAGTGGCTGCCGCCCCACGGGTCGATCACGCGGGTGGTGCCGGACTCCTGCTGCAGCAGCAGCTGGGTGTTGCGGGCGATGCGCGCGGAGAAGTCGGTGGGCAGCGCCAGCGCCTCGTCGAGGGCGTTGGTGTGCAGCGACTGGGTGTGCCCCTGGGTGGCGGCCATCGCCTCCACGCAGGTGCGGGCGACGTTGTTGTACACGTCCTGAGCGGTCAGCGACCAACCGGAGGTCTGGGAATGAGTGCGCAACGACAGGGATTTCGGGTCCTTCGCGCCGAACTCCTTCACCAGCTTCGCCCACAGCAGCCGGGCGGCGCGCAGCTTCGCGACCTCCATCGCGAAGTTCATCCCGATGCCCCAGAAGAACGACAGCCGCGGGGCGAACGAGTCGATGTCCAGCCCGGCCTGCCGGCCCGCGCGCAGGTACTCCACGCCGTCCGCGAGGGTGTAGGCGAGCTCCAGGTCGGCCGTCGCTCCGGCCTCCTGGATGTGGTAGCCGGAGATGGAGATCGAGTTGAACTTCGGCATCCGCTGCGAGGTGTAGGCGAAGATGTCGGAGATGATCCGCATCGACGGCTGCGGCGGGTAGATGTAGGTGTTGCGGACCATGAACTCCTTGAGGATGTCGTTCTGGATGGTCCCCGCGAGCTGTTCCGGCGGCACGCCCTGCTCTTCGGCGGCGACGATGTAGAGCGCCATCACCGGCAGCACGGCGCCGTTCATCGTCATCGACACACTCATCTCGTCCAGCGGGATCCCGTCGAACAGCTGGCGCATGTCGTAGATGGAGTCGATCGCCACCCCGGCCATGCCCACGTCACCCGACACCCGCGGGTGGTCGGAGTCGTAACCGCGGTGGGTGGCCAGGTCGAACGCCACCGACAGGCCCTTCTGCCCGGCGGCGAGGTTGCGGCGGTAGAACGCGTTCGACGCCGCGGCGGTGGAGAAACCGGCGTACTGGCGCACCGTCCACGGCTGGTTGACGTACATCGTCGGGTACGGGCCGCGCAGGAACGGCGCGATGCCCGGGTAGGTGCCGAGGAAGTCGAGGTCCTCGGTGTCGGCCGCGGTGTAGAGCGGCTTCACCCCGATGCCCTCGGGCGCCTCCCACACCAGCGCGTCGGATTCCTTGCCGGTGGCCGACAGGACCGCCGAGTCCCAGTTCGCGGCGGCCGCCGGCTCGGCGTCCCGGTCCAGCGGGATGTCGGCGAAGTTGGGGATGCTGTGGTCCATCACTCGACTCCCAACGTGCGGTGCGCCGCGCGCAGCACCTCGACGGCATCGCAGCCGGTGAACACCAGGCCGTCCACTTCGGACGGTGGTCGCCCCGGTTTCCCGGCCAGCAGCACGGTTTGCGCGCCCGCGTCCTTGAGCGCTCGCGCGGTGTCGGCGGCGCGCTCGCCGTAGACCTCGTCGGCCGAGCACAGGCACACCACCGGTGACGGGTTCTCGGCGTAGGCGGCGAGCACGTCCGCGGTCGTCTCGGTCGGACCGGCTTCGACGGCGTCCAGCCCGCCCGCGGCGAACAGGTTCCGCGCGAACGAGGACCGCGCCGTGTAGGTGGCCAGCGGTCCGAGCGTGGCCAGGAAGACCCGGGGCCGCTGCGCGCGGGCGTCGGCGGCGTCGCGCAACGCCTCGAACTCCTCGGCGTAGCGCACCCGGGGCAGCCCACCGCCCGGCGGAGCCGGGACCGGTGCGCGGTGCAGCGGTTCCTCGCCGAGGTTCGGGAACTCGCTGACCCCGGTGATCGGTTCGCTCCGGTCGGCGATGGCGGCCCGGCGGCGGTCCCAGGTGGCGGCGAGCCGGTCGGCGACCATCCCGGAGCGCAGCGCGGCGGGCAGGCCACCGGCGGCCTCGATCTCCTGGAACCACCGCCACGCGGCCCGCGCGAGCTCGTCGGTGAGCGCTTCCACGTACCAGGAGCCGCCCGCCGGGTCGATGACCTGCGCCAGGTGCGACTCGTCGAGCAGCAGCGCCTGGGTGTTGCGGGCGACGCGGCGCGCGAACTCGTCGGGAGCGCCGATCGCGGCGTCGAAGGGCTGCACGGTGATGGCCTGCGCCCCGCCGACCCCGGCGGCGAAGGTGGCGATCGTGCTGCGCAGCATGTTCACCCACGGATCGCGGCGGGTCAGCATCGCCGAGGAGGTGACCGCGTGCTGGCGCTGGGCGCGGGCGGGCTCGGCGGCGCCGCAGCGGCGCGCCACCTGCTCCCACACCCGCCGCGCGGCGCGCAGCTTCGCGATGGTGAGGAACTGGTCGGCGGTCGCGGCGTAGCGGAACTCCAGCAGCCCGCAGGCGGTGTCGGCGTCCAGTCCCGCCTCGGTCAGCCAGCGCAGGTAGGTCACGCCCGCCGCCAGCGAGGCGCCGAGCTCTTCGCCGTCGGAGCCGCCCGCGTCGTGGTACGGCAGCGCGTCGACGGTGATCGCCTGCAACCCGGGGTGCTCCGCGGCGCAGCGCCGCGCGAGCTCCACCGCCTGCTCGGGGCCGGTCTCGCGACCGGTGCGGGCCTGCACGCCGAGCGGATCGGCGCCGAGGTTGCCGCGCAGCGCGCTGGGCGCCACGTCCTGCTCGGCGGCGAGCCGCAGCAGCTCGGCGGCCGCGGCCGGTGCCTCGTCCCCGGCGTCGAGGACCACGCCGATCATGTCCAGGTGCACGCCGTGCAGCGCGTCGCCGAGGTCGTCCACCGCGAGCCCGCCCGCGCCGAACCGCAGCAGCAGCGAGGTGACGCCGCCGTTGAGGTCGGCGAGGACCTCCCGGTTCACCGCCGTCGCGTCCGGGCCGCCGTGGGACTGGCGCACGTCCCAGCCCTCCGCCACCGACCCCTGCGGCCTGCTGCCGCGCACGAACGGCGCGAACCCGGGCACGCCCGCGGCCGGCAGGTCCGCGTCGGCGGAGTACAGCGGTCGCACCGTGAAGCCGTCGTACCCGGGGGAGTCCAGCAGCGCCGCGGCGTCGGCAGGCGACGGATCGTCCTGGCGGATGCGGCCGGTCCGGCGCAGGACCTTCTCCACCTGCTCCAGCCACTGCTCGTGGGTCGGCCGGGGGAATTCGCCGGCCAGGCTGAGCCCGGGCCGGGGGCTGCTCGTCGTCGAGAGCCGGTCAGTGGGCGCCATGACAGTCGATGGTAGGACTCCGCACCGGCCCGGAACGCCGCTTCTCCTGTGACCCACGTCCCAAGATTCCGCGGGACGCACTGGCGCGCGCAGCGGCGTTCCGCGAGGTCAGCCGCCCCGCCGTCCGGGACGGGCTTCCGGCCGCCACGTGGGGCGGGCTTCCGGTCGGCGCGTGCGGAGGGCTCGTGCTCGGTGCGCGGGGAGCGACTGCGCGGCACCTGTGCGCTGGGCCGGTCAGTGCCCGCTGAAGTGGTACTCCCAGCCCGCTTCCGGCGTGTACCGCAGCCGGTAGCAGGTCTCGATCTTGGGCCCGTCGTGCAGGTGGATGTGCCGGAGCAGTCTGCCGAGCACGGCTTCGGAGTCGCGCAGGTCCTGCGTTCGTCCGTCCAGCGGCCCACCCACGAACCGCACCATTCGCTCCGGCATGGCGACCAGTCTCGGTGATCCCCGCTGCTCCGATCCACCCCCGCGCCCCCGGTCATCACTCGGAAGAGTGAGCGCGGGCGGATCGGCCGACCCGGCGGGCGGAGCGGAGACCCGCCGCGGCGCGCCGCCGCAGCGGACCCCGCTTGCGGCGCGTCGGAGCTGACCAGGGACGATCGGGGGTGCCATGAAGCTGACTGACCACCTCCCCGCCTCGCCCGAACCGGACGCGCTGCTCGACGCCTTCACGACCTGGACCACCGAGCAGGGCATCGAGCTCTACCCGGCGCAGGAAGAGGCGCTGATGGAGGTGGTGACCGGGGCGAACGTCATCCTCAGCACCCCCACCGGCTCCGGCAAGAGCCTCGTCGCCACCGGCGCGCACTTCACCGCCCTCGCCGAGGGCAAGCGCAGCTACTACACCGCGCCGATCAAGGCGCTGGTCTCGGAGAAGTTCTTCGCGCTGGTCGACGTCTTCGGTGCCGACAACGTCGGCATGATGACCGGTGACAGCAGCGTGAACGCGGACGCGCCGATCATCTGCTGTACCGCGGAGATCCTGGCGAACCTGGCGCTGCGCGACGGCGAGCAGGCCGAGCTCGGCCAGGTCGTGATGGACGAGTTCCACTTCTACGCGGAACCGGAGCGCGGCTGGGCGTGGCAGGTGCCGCTGCTGGAGCTGCCGCAGGCCCAGTTCGTGCTCATGTCGGCGACGCTCGGCGACGTCACCCGCTTCGAACGGGACCTCACCGCCCGCACCGGCCGTTCGACGGCGGTGGTGAGCTCGGCGGAGCGCCCGATCCCGTTGACCTTCCGCTACGCGCTGACGCCGCTGCACGAGACGATCGAGGAGCTGCTGGGCGGCAACCAGGCCCCGGTCTACGTCGTCTACTTCAACCAGGCGTCGGCGATGGAGCAGGCGCAGGGCCTGATGAGCGTGAACGTCGCCTCCCGCGAGCAGCGGAACAAGATCGCGGAGGCGATCGGCGACTTCCGGTTCACCGCGGGCTTCGGCAAGACGCTGTCCCGGCTGGTGCGCCACGGCATCGGCGTGCACCACGCGGGGATGCTGCCGAAGTACCGGCGGCTGGTGGAGCAGCTGGCGCAGGCGGGGCTGCTGAAGATCATCTGCGGGACGGACACGCTGGGCGTCGGCATCAACGTGCCGATCCGCACCGTGCTGCTGACCGGGCTCACCAAGTACGACGGGGTGCGCACCCGGCACCTGAAGGCGCGCGAGTTCCACCAGATCGCCGGGCGCGCGGGCCGCGCGGGCTACGACACCGCGGGCTACGTGGTGGTGCAGGCCCCGGAGCACGTGATCGAGAACGAGAAGGCGCTGGCGAAGGCGGGGGAGGACCCGAAGAAGCGGCGCAAGGTGGTGCGCAAGCAGGCGCCCGAGGGCTTCGTGTCGTGGAGCGAGAAGACCTTCGAGAAGCTGGTGGAGGCCGAGCCGGAGCCGCTGATCTCCAGCTTCCAGGTCAGCCACTCGATGCTGCTCAACGTGATCAACCGCCCCGGTGACGCGTTCGCGGCGATGAAGCACCTGCTCACCGAGAACCACGAGGACCGCCCGGCGCAGCGCAGGCACGTCCTGCGCGCCATCGCGATCTACCGCGCGCTGCTGGCCGCGGACGTGGTGGAGCGGCTGGACGAGCCGGACGAGCTGGGCCGCCGGGTGCGGCTGACGGTGGACCTGCAGTTCGACTTCGCGCTGAACCAGCCGCTGTCGCCGTTCGCGCTGGCCGCGATCGAGCTGCTGGACGTGGAGTCGCCGAGCTACGCGCTGGACGTGCTCTCCGTCATCGAGTCCACTCTGGACAACCCGCGGCAGGTGCTGTCGGCGCAGCAGTTCAAGGCGCGCGGCGAGGCCGTGGCGCAGATGAAGGCCGACGGCATCGAGTACGACGAGCGGATGGAGCTGCTGGAGGACGTCACCTACCCGAAGCCGCTGCAGGACATGCTGGAAGCGGCCTACGAGATGTACCGCAAGGGGCATCCGTGGGTCGCCGAGCACGAGCTGTCGCCGAAGTCGGTGGCGCGGGACATGTTCGAGCGGGCGATGAACTTCGTCGAGTTCGTCAACCACTACGGCCTGGCCCGGTCCGAGGGGCTGGTGCTGCGCTACCTCGCGGACGTCTACAAGGCGCTGCGCCACACGGTGCCCGCGGACGCGAAGACCGAGGAGCTCACCGACCTGGTGGAGTGGCTCGGCGAGCTGGTCCGCCAGGTCGATTCGAGCCTGCTCGACGAGTGGGAGCGGCTGCGCAACCCGGGTGCCGAGATCACCGCCGAGCCGGCGGCGGCCGAGGCGGCCCCCGCCGGGATCACGCAGAACAAGCGGGCGTTCCGGGTGCAGGTGCGCAACGCGCTGTTCCGCCGCGTGGAGCTCGCCGCCCGCCGCTGGACCACCCCGCTCGGCGAGCTGGACCCCGAGTTCGGCGCCGAGGCGTGGGAAGAGGCGCTGGACGGCTACTTCGCCGAGTACGACGAGATCGGCACCGACGCCGACGCGCGCGGCCCGGCGATGCTGATGATCACCGAGGAGCCGGAGCGCTGGCTGGTGCGCCAGATCTTCGCCGACCCGGCGGGCGACCACGACTGGGGCATCAGCGCCGAGGTCGATCTCGCCGCCTCCGACGAGGAGGGCTCCGCGGTGATCCGCGTGCAGGCGGTCGACCAGCAGTAGCGCGCCGGTCCGCGGGTGCCATACGGTCGGGGGACGCGACCGAGAGGAATGCGATCATGCCGCAGACCGTGGTAGTGGGCATCGACGGCTCCGATGAATCCGGGCGCGCGCTGCGCTGGGCCGCCGACTACGTCACGAAGGTGGGCGGGCTGGTGCACGCCATCGCCGTCTGGCACCAGCCGGTGCAGTTCGGCTACCGGCTGCCCACTCCGGACTCCGAACTGGAGGCGCGGGCCCGCGAGCTGCTGGACGGCACGACGGAGGCGGTGCAGCGGGAGTTCCCGGACGTCGACATCCGGCCCCGGCTGATCCGCGGGCACGTGGTCGACGAGCTGGTGGGGTTGTCGCCGCAGGCGGACATGATGGTGCTGGGCAACAAGGGCCACGGCGCGTTCACCGGCATGATGGTGGGTTCGGTGGCGCTGAAGCTGGTGCACCACGCCCGCTGCCCGGTGCTGGTGGTCCGCTGAACTCGTTCCCGGGCTCCTGCTGCTCAGCGGCTCCGCCGCTGACAGGACGAAGTGCGAACGCGAGCGGCCCGCTTCCCGTGGGGGAGGCGGGCCGCTCGGTGCGTGCGGGGCTCACTTCTCGCGGAAGGCGGTGATCATGCAGCCGAGCTCGGCGAAGCGTTCCCCGAGGCCGGGCAGCGCGCGTCCGTAGCCGGCGGTGATCTCGTTGGTGGGTTCGCGCCGCACGTTCCAGCCGCGCCCGGCCAGCACCTCGCCGGGGTCGGGGCGCTCGTCGGTGCTGAACAGGGCCTGCAGGTCCATGCCCCATTCGAGGGCGAGGTTCCGGAGCTCGTCGCTGACGTACTCCTCGCGCGGTCCGGTCATGTGCTCGATGGAGATCCTGCTGCCGGGGGCGGAGAACCGGTCGATGGTGGCCAGCAGCTGCGCTTCCGCCTCGGCGGGCAGGTAGGGCAGGAGTCCTTCGGCGAGCCACGCGGTGGGCAGCGAGGCGTCGAACCCGGCGGTGTCGAGGGCGCTCGCCCAGTCGTCGCGCAGGTCCACCGGCACGACCCGCCGGTCGCTGCCGGGCTGCGCGCCGATCCGGTCCAGCGTCTCGTCCTTGAACTGCAGCACCTTCGGCTGGTCGATCTCGAAGACCCGCAGGCCTTCGGGCCAGTTGAGCCGGAACGCGCGGGTGTCGAGCCCGGACGCGAGGATCACCGCCTGCTGCACCCCGCCCGCGGCGGCGCGCAGGAAGTACTCGTCGAAGAACCGGGTCCGCACGCCGAGGTAGCCGGACATGGTCTCCAGCATCTCGGCGGAGGAGTTCTCCATCTCGGCGAGCGCCGGGGATCGGGCGGCGGCGACCAGGCCCTCGGCGTAGGGGTCGTTGATCAGCCGGTCGTCCCGGTGGGATTCGATCGCGCGTGCGGCCGCCACGGCGAGGGCGGTCATCCCGACGCCGGAGACGATGTCCCATTGCTCGTGGGTACTGGTCACGTGAGCACCTTCCGTCGGCTTCGACCTGCTTCGCAAGGCTAACGTTAAGGTTGCGTCATGCAACTATGTGTGAGCTGGTCGGCCTTCGCTCATTTCGGACGAACGGCGTAGCCCGGCCGCCGGGGCCGGTGGTTCGGCGCTGGTCGGGCGAGGTGCGCGGCGCGAAGGGCGCGGTCCGCGCGCGGCGGCGCGAGATCACCCGTTCGGCCCAGCGGTGCGAGGTCCGTCCGCACCGCCGGGCCGGACGATCAGTCCTGCTGCTCGTCCTGTTCGCGGCGGCGGTCCTGTTCGCGGCGCTGGTCCTCCGCGCGCTGCTCGTCCTCGCCGGGCGACCAGTCCTCGTCGCGGGCGTCGTCGTCCTGCCGCGACCCGTCCTGCTCGCCCCGATCGGTCCTCGCGCGCCGCCCGTCCGAGCCGCCGTCCTCGTCCTCCGCGCGCCGCTCGTTGCGCCGCTGCTCCTCGCGGTAGCCGTAGGCGGCCTGCCGGACCGCGGCGTCGGTCTCCAGGCTGGACCCCAAGGCACCCGCGATCACGCCCATCGTGGTGAACCCCCACGCCAGCGCCAGGTACCGGGTGAAGTCGGCCTCGTGCCCCAGGCTGCTCGCCAGCAGCTCCGGCGGGACCAGGAACAGCGCCACCAGCAGGTTGATCACGAACAGCCCGGCGTACATGCAGCCGACGCCGATGGTCAGCGTCGCCACCGTCGAGATGTTGTAGAGCAGCACCTGCTCCCGGTCCCGTGCGCTGTCCCGGCGCCGCTTCTCCCACAACCCGTGCGCGGCGATCAGCCAGCCCACCAGGATCACCACCGAGCCGAGCGCGGCGAGCACCTGGCGCCAGGCGCCGAGCATGTCGCCGATCTGCCAGATCGTGCTCGACGACAACCCGAACGCGCTCGTGGCCACCGCCGCGGCCAGCGCGTTGCGCAGCCCGAACACCAGCCGCCACGGCTGGTTCGTGCGCACCATGCCGCTGAGCAGCCGCAACCTGCCGCGGCTGCGGGTGGCGGTGTAGCGGACGTCCACCTCGCCGTCGTCGGAGCCCTGCTCGCTGGTGCGGCGGATGGGCGCGACCGCTTCGGTGAGCTTGCTGTCCAGCCCGTAGCGGTGGTCGGCGCCGCCGTCGCGACCGGTCAGCTCGTCGACGAGCTGCAGCACCACCTGGCGGGACCGCCGGTACGGCTGGGTGCCGCCCAGCGCGGGCAGCGAGACCACCGCGACCCGGCCGTCGAGGTTCGCGTCGGCGACCACCGGCCGCCGGTTCACCCGCACCGGCAGGTCGGTGAGGGTGATCGCGTAGTCCCAGTCCCGTTCCCGCAGCCGGTCGGCGGTGGCGCGCAGGATGTCGCGCGTGCTGTGCTCGCCGGCGGTCACCGGGTCCACGTCCACTTCGACCGTCCACTCGCGGTCGTCGCCGAGGTGCTCCGGCAACTCGTCCGCGAGGTGTCGCGCCACCTGCTCCGGCAGGTCCGGATCGGTGATCAGCCCCAGTTTCACCTGCCCGGATCGACAGGCATCCGTTCGCCGGGTTCCGCCCGCGTCGTCCATCTGCTCCCGCACCTTCGCGTCGTCGATGATCATCCCCACCGGTTATCCGCTCACCGGAAGCCCAAACCCGTCACCGGCATCGTGTCCGAACGGTCACGGAGCGTCGGGAGTGGCAGGTAGGCTCCGGCTTCGAGACGATCACCGGTCCGGGGGTGGCGATGAGCGAACCAGTCTGGTCGAACAACAGCAACAGCGCTCCGGTGCACGGCAACGTCGTGCAGGCCGGCCGGGTCGAGCGGCTCATCGTGCAGTCGCGCGACGGCGCCGAGCTCCCGGTGCCGCGGACGTTGCCGCGCGACCCGCGCCACCACGGGTTCCGGAACAGGGTGGTGGAGCCGGCCGAACTGGACCGGTTGCGGGGACTCGCGAACGACGAGCAGCGCCCGCTGACGGTCGTGCTCCCCGGGATGCCCGGTGTCGGCAAGACGATGACGGCGCTGCGCTGGGCGCACCAGGTGCAGGACGAGTTCTCGGACGGGGTGCTGGTGGCCGATTTGGGCGGCGCCTCGCCGACCGGACCGGCGAGCCCGTTCGACGTGCTCGGGGCCTTCCTGCGCGATCTCGGCGTCACCGAGGTCGGCGCGCTCACCACGGAGCGCGAACGCGCCAACCTGTTCCACACGCTCACCGCGCACCGGGAACTGCTGCTCGTGCTCGACGATGCCGCGACCTCGCGCCAGGTCGAAGCCCTGCTGCCGCCCTCGCCGCGGAGCTGCGTGGTGGTCACCACCCGGTACGCGCTGGACCTGCTGGGCCAGCAGGGCGTCGAGCACGTTCCCGTGGAGCCCTTCCACCTGGACGACGCCCTGGCCCTGATGTCGGAGGCGGTCGCGAATCCGGAGACCCCGCTGGATCCGGCCGCGCTGCGCAAGCTGGCCGAGGCGTGCGGTCGGCTACCGCTGGCGCTGCGCGTCGCGGGTGCTCGGTTGCGCGGGCGGTCGTCGATCGAGTCCTTCGTGGACCGGGTCGTCGAGGGCTCCGGACTGCTGACCCACCTGCACTTCGATGGCGAGCGGCTCGTGCACGGCGTGTCCGAAGTCTGCTACCAGGAGCTGCCGCCCGCCGAGGCCCGCGCGTACCGGTTCCTGGGACTGCACCCCGGCCCGGAGTTCAGCGTCGCGGCGGTGGCCGCGCTGCTCGGCACCTCGGAGTTCGACGCGGAAGAGATGTTGGCGGAACTGCGCCGGGTCGGTCTCCTCGGCGTGAGCGGTGACCGGTACCGGATCCACCCGCTGCTGCAGCGGCACGCGGAGGACGCCGGGCGCGATGCGGACACCGTCGCCGACCGGGCGGCGGCGCTGACGAGGCTCGTCGAGCACTACCACTCGTTCGCGATGGCCCGGGACGTCGTGCTGAGCTCCCGTCGCCGCCTCAGCACGCGGTACGACTCCGTGTCCGCCGCGCACACCGGGCCGGAGGCGCGGCGGAAGGCGCTGGACGGCCTGGACACCGAGCGGCTCAACCTGCTCGCCGCAGTGCGGGTCGCCGAATCCCTCGGCCTCCACGACCGGGTCTGGCAGCTCTGCGAGAGCCTGTTCACCTACCAGTTCGACCGAGACCTGTTCGGTGACCTGCTCGACGCGCACCTGGCGGGCATCCGCGCCGCCGAAGCCCTCGGCGATGCCGCGGTGCTGGCTCGAATGGTCTCGCAGTACGGTTCCGGCTTGTTCGCCGCGCACGACGACGCCGAAGCCCGCGTCCAGTTCGAACGGGCCCGCCGCATCGCCGTCGAGTGCGGGGACGCGCTCGCGGAGCAGAGCGCCACCGAGTGGACCGGGTTCGTGCACGAGCGCGCGGGCGCCCCCGAGTCGGCGCTGGAGTGCTCCGAGCGTTCCCGGGCCATCATCCGCTCCCGGTTCGCCCCGGAGCACCGGCCGCGTCCGCTCGCGTTGTACGGGCTGAACGCCGGTCGGGTCCTGGTCTCGGTGGGGCGGTACGACGAGGCGCGCCCCGAGCTGCTGGCCGCCGCGGAGTTCTTCCGGACGAACGGTGAACGCGGCAACCTGGCGAAGGTCGAACTGCCGCTGGCCGAGCTGGAACTGCGCACCGGCGGCGCCGATGCGTTGCCGCGCTTGGAACGGGTGCTGGCCGTCTTCGCGGAACTCCGCATGCGGTCCTGGCAGGTAACGGCGCTGGAACTGCTCGCCGAAGCCCTGGACGGGGCGGGGAACGCCGAGAAGGCACTGCTCCGGCGGCAGGAAGCGACGGATCTCGCGCTGGTGCTGGGACGGCAGCGGGCCGCCGCGGGGTCGGATCAGGACAGCTGAACGCGGACCCCGTTCACCGAGGTCTCCGGCCCGAGCTCGTCGATGCTCCTGCCTGCGGCGAGCCAGCCGTGCACCGCGGCGGCGAAGCACATCGGCCGGCCCGCGCCCGGGACCCGCGGGCTGATCCGCGCCGTGCGGCCCGAGCGGGTCCGCACCAGGCACGCGTCGCCCTGCACCGCTGCGGCCAGCAGCGATCCGGGACGTGCGTCGAGCGCGTCCCGGAGCCAGTCGTGCACGTGCTCGCCCCAGTCGCCCGTGGTGAGCACCAGCACGTCGGCGGCTTCGCGCAAGCTCCGCCCGGGATGTTCGGCCGCGACCACCAACGCCCCGTCGGCGGTGCTGCGTGGCAGATCCACGGGATGCCGGACCACCCGCAGACCGCCGCCGGGTTCGACCTCGGTGCGGGCGCGGCTCGCGGTCGGCAGGCAGGCCGCGGGTGCGGGGAGACCGCTGAGGTCGTCCGGCGGCACCGGTGGTTCCTCCTCGGGCTCGGGCAGCTCCAGCAGCTCGTAGCAGACCCGCCGCACCGCTCCGGCCGCCTCACCCGGGCGCGAGGTGAGCCGTCCGCTCAGGTCGGTGAACGAGGCGGCGGCCCGTTCGGCCGCAGCCAGCCGAGGGCCGATCGGCTCGTGCTCGGCCAGCCGCGGAGCGCGGGAACCGACGACGTCCACCAGCGAGCCCGGCGCGACCTCGCGGGCCGGGAATGAACCGAGCAGGGTGGGGATGCCGAGAACGGCGCCGTACGTGGTGACGGAACCGTGATCACCGATCAGGTAATCGGAGGCGATCAGCGTCGCGCGCCAACCGAATTCCGGTGGGACCAGCACGAGTCCCGCCCTCACGTGCCGTGCGAGCAAGCGGTGCACTTCGCTGCGGCCGTGCCCGTACCAGATGTTCGGGTGCAGGATGGCGGCGAACCGGTGTTCGTCGGCGGGGAATTCGTCCAACACCCGGGAGAAGACGTCGGGAACTCTTCCCAGCAGCGATTCCGACCACCACGTCGAACTGATCGTGATGAGCGTCCGATCATCGGCGCCCAGTGCCCGCCGGTAGGCGGGGCGCCAGGGGAGGCTGGTCAGCAGTCGGTCGTAGCAGGCGTCACCGGCTACGACCGCGGTGCCGAGCGCTTCCGGGACCGCTGCCGCGAGTTGTGCGCGCTGGTCCTCGTGCGACATGACCAGTGCGGAGGCGATGGGGCGGCCTTCGTAGAGCACCCATTGCGGATCCAGCCCGAAAGCGACGCGCCGGTTCTCCGGTTCTCCGGTTCTCCGGTTCTCCGGTTCTCCGGTTCTCCGGTTCTCCGGTTCTCCGGTTCTCCGGTTCTCCGGTTCTCCGGTTCTCCGGTTCTCCGGTTCTCCGGTTCTCCGGTTCTCCGGTTCTCCGGTTCTCCGGTTCTCCGGTTCTCCGGTTCTCCGGTTCTCCGGTTCTCCGGTTCTCCGGTTCTCCGGTTCTCCGGTTCTCCGGTTCTCCGGTTCTCCGGTTCTCCGGGAAAGCACTTTAGTGTAGCGAATCCCGTGCGGAATCGAGACGATGGGTGCGTCGATCTCGACGAGGCCGCCGAGGTTCGCCGCGAGGGCGAGGTCGAACCGGGTCAGCAGCGCTTGTTCCCAGCTGATGAGCGGGATGCCGCGTTCGGCGAGCATGCGGTGCAGCCCGTCGGGGAACGGGTCGGAACCGTTCCACGTGTAGCTGAGCTGCACCCGGAAATCGCCTTCGAACACCGGCAGCACGTCCAGCAGCCGGGTCATCGCGGTGACGTTGTGCACGACGACGAGCACGTTCTTGCGCGGTGTCACGGTGCGCCACCGCGCCGCGTGCCTGCCGATGGTGCGGGACAGCCCGTCGCTCACCCCGTCCTCCGTTCCTCTGCCCCGACACCGTAACCGTTGGCGCGCAGGAACCGGATCACCGCGAGCCGGTGGTCGAAGTGGACGGTCGCGGCCATCGCGGCGCGGCGCATCCGGGCGCGGGCGGCGGGAGTCAGTTCGAGCGCCCGGGTGAGCGCGGCGGCGAGCGAGGCGGGATCGGCCGGTTCGGCGCTGAACCCGGTGTGCCCATCGGTGATCTGCTCGGCCAGCCCGCCGGCTCGGGTAGCGACGACGGGAGCCGCGCCCGCGGCGTGCGCTTCCAGCGGGATGCGGCCGAAGGGTTCGCTGCGCGAGGGCACGATCACCCCGCGCAGCTCCGGGCGGGTGAGCAGCGAGCGGATCCGCGGGTCGAAGTCGCCCAGGAAGACCGCGGGTACGCCGGTGGCGCGCAGCTCGGCCACCAGCCGCTGCTGGAAGCGGGTCCGGCCGGGGCCCTCGCTCACCGCGGCGAGCACCAGCGCGGGCGGGCGGCGTCGCCGCACCAGGGCGAGCGCGGCGATCAGGTCCTGGAACCCCTTGTACGGTTCGGCCCTGCCGAACGACAGCAGGAAGCCGTTCCGCAGGTTCGGACTTCCCAGCACGACGGGGTCCGCTCCGGGCGGGAGGAGTTCGGCGGCGGGGCTGGGCCGGTCGGCGTCGGTGAGCCCGTCGGGCAACGCCACCAGCGCGGCGGGCGGAACGCGGTAGTCGGTGCGCAGGTGCTCGGCCATGAACCGGGAGATCCAGCCGATCCGGGCGCCTCGCCGGACGGCGCTGAGCAGGCAGTGGCGTTCCCAGCGCGTCCGGGCGAGGTCCTGCGGCTGGTGCAGCATTCCGGTGGACCGCGGCACCAGCACCAGCTGCACCTGCTCCGGCGCGGTCTCGGCGAGGCCGAAGAACGGCACGTCGAACGCGATGCACAGGCAGCTCTCCCCGCGGCGCCCCACCTGGTCGCGGAGCACCTGACCGGCGGCCGCGGCCAGCGCCCGGAAGTTCGCCACCCCGCCGAAGCGGTCGGTGCCGGAGGTGCCGTTGTCGAGCGGATGCACCTCGGCGCGGGCGAGGACACCGGCCAGGTCCTGGGGTTCGTGCTCCCGGTGCTCCGGGCTGTCCGGTGCGAGCCGGACGGGGAGCAGCAGCAGTCGCACGTCCGCGGGCAGCACTTCGGCCAGCACGCGCAGGAACGCGCGGTTGGCGGCACCGGCTCCCGTCCCGTGCCCGTAGTAGCCGTCGTGGATCAGGACGGCCACGGTGGAAGCCGGTGCACTGGTGATCATCCGGTCATCGTGTCAGCGCCAGGCGCCCGACCGCAGCAGGCGGAGGCCGTTGAGCCCGACGAGGACGGTCGAACCCTCGTGCCCGGCGACGCCCAGCGGCAGCGGCAGGTTCCCGGCGAGGTCCCACACCACGAGGACGGTGATGAACGCGCCCGCGATGACCAGGTTCTGCCGCACCAGGCGCCGCGCTCGCCGGGACAGGTCGACGAGCTTGCCGACGGCCGCGAGCTCGTCGCGCACGACCACGACGTCGGCGGTCTCCAGGGTGAGGTCGGCGCCGGCCCGGCCCATCGCGACCCCGGTGTGCGCGGCGGCCAGCGCGGGCGCGTCGTTGACGCCGTCGCCGAGCATCAGGGTGCGGTCGCCGAGTTCGGCCACCGCGGCGACCTTCTGCTCCGGCAGCAGCCCGGCCCGCACCTCGCGCAGGCCCGCTTCGGCCGCGACGCGGCGCGCGGCCGGTTCGTGGTCCCCGGTGAGCAGCACGGGTTCGGTTCCGGTCAGCTCGCGCAGCGCGGCGACGGCCTCGGCCGCGTCGGGGCGGAGCCGGTCGCTGAGCCCGAGCACCCCGGCGCGGTCCCCGTCCACGAACACCACCACGGCGGTGCGGCCACCGGCTTCGACCTCGCCGACCGGGCCGGTGCGGTCGGCGGGGCGGGCGACCTCGACGTGCCTGCCGTCCACGGTGGCCGCCACGCCGTGGCCGGGGGTGGCGTGGAAACCGGTGGCGGCGGGGACGACGAGCCCGCGGTCGCGCGCGGCGGCGACGACGGCGCGGCCGAGCGGGTGCTCGCTGAACCGCTCCGCGCCCGCGGCCGCGGCGAGCAGCTCGTCCGCGGAGCGGCCGGGCTCGACGCGGATCTCGGTGACCAGCGGGGTGCCCTCGGTGAGCGTGCCGGTCTTGTCCAGCGCGACGCGGCGCACGTCGGCGAGCCGCTCCAGCACCACCGCGGACTTCACCAGCACGCCGCGCCGCCCGGCGTTGGCGATCGCGGACAGCAGCGGCGGCATCGTCGCCAGCACCACCGCGCACGGCGAGGCGACGATCATGAAGGTCATGGCGCGCAGCAGCGCGTCGGCCGGCGTCGAGCCGAACAGCAGCGGGACCCCGAACACGGCGAGCGTCGCCAGCACGACGCCGACCGAGTAGCGCTGCTCGACCTTCTCGACGAACAGCTGGGTCGGTGCCTTCGCCTCGCTCGCCTCGGCGACCAGCGCCACGATGCGGGCGATCACCGATTCGGCGGAGTCCCGGGCGACGCGGACCCGCAGGGCGCCGGAGCCGTTGAGGGTTCCGGCGAACACCTCGGACCCGGGGGACTTCGCGGCGGGCACCGGTTCGCCGGTGATGGTGGCCTCGTCGACCTCGCTGCCGCCGTCGAGGACCTCGCCGTCGGCGCCGATGCGCTCACCGGGGCGCACCACGATCTCGTCGCCGACGAGCAGGTCCGCGGCGGGCACCCGCTCCTCGGCGCCGTCGCGCACCCGCACCGCGGTGTCCGGGGCGAGGTCGAGCAGCCCGCGCACGGAGTCCTCGGTGCGGGCGGTCGCGTACGCCTCCAGCGCGCCCGAGGTCGCGAAGATGACGATGAGCAGCCCGCCGTCGCGCACCTGGCCGATGGTGGCGGCGCCGATCGCCGCGACGATCATCAGCAGGTCCACGTCGAGCGTGCGCTCGCGCAGCGCCTGGAGACCGGCCCAGGCGGGTTCCCAGCCGCCGGTGGCGTAGCAGACCAGGTACGGCACCCACATCGCCCACCACGGGCCGCCGCCCAGGTCCACGGCGAGGCCGAGCAGGAACGCGACCAGCGAGGCCGCGGCCCAGCGGGCTTCGGGGAGGGCGAACGGGCTCCGGCGCCGGGACGCGGGCGGGGCGGTGGGGGTGGGGCTGTCGGCGAGCGTGACCATCTCTGCTTCCTCGGCGCGGGGGCGGGGCGCGCCGAAGAATACATGAACGGTTGCTCAGGTGTTCAGTCGTTCAGGCTTCCGGTCGTGCGGATACACTGCGCGCATGGGTCACGGTGTCGAAGACGCGGTCACGCCCGCGGCGAAGCTGGACGCCACCGCGGCGGCCTCCGTCGCGGAGACCCTCCAGGCGCTCGCCACCCCGTCCCGGCTGCTGATCCTCAGCGAACTGCGCCAGGGTGCCCGGCCCGTCGGGGAGCTCGCCGAAGCCGTCGGCATGGAGGCCTCCGCCGTCTCGCACCAGTTGCGGCTGCTGCGCTCGCTCGGGCTCGTCACCGGCAACCGCAGCGGGCGCAGCGTCGTCTACAGCCTCTACGACGACCACGTGGCGCAGCTGCTCGACGAGGCCGTCTACCACATCGAGCACCTGCGCCTGGGGCTGTCGGGCTGACCGCGCGCGGGCGCGCTCACCCGGCCATCTCGGGTTTGAGCACCACCTTCGTCCAGCCGTCCTCGCGGTTGTCGAAGCGCTCGTAGGCGTCCGCGGCGCGCTGCAGCGGCAGGTCGTGCGAGACGATGAACGACGGCGCCGCCCGGCCGTGGTGGATCAGGTCCCGCAGCTGCCGGTTGTAGGCCTTCACCGGCGCCTGCCCGGTGCCGATCCGCTGGCCCTGGAACCAGAACGAGCCCATCTCGAACGCCAGCTTCCCGTCCTGCGCCAGCCGGTCCGGCGAACCGGGGTCCGACGGCAGGAAGATCCCGACCGCGCCGATCCCACCGGTGGACCGCACCGAGTTCACCAGGCTGTTCATCGTCATCTCCGGGTGCTCGGCGCCCTGCGGGTCGTGCGCCTGGTAGCCGACGCACTCGCAGCCGCGGTCCGCGCCGCGCCCGTCGGTGAGGTCCAGCACCTGCCGGGCCGGATCACCGTCGGAGTCGTCCACCGCGATCGCGCCCATCTGCTCGGCGAGCCGCAGCCGGTCCCGGTGGCGGTCCACCACGAAGACCTGCGACGCGCCCTGCAGCAGAGCGGAGTACCCGGCCATCAGCCCGACCGGCCCGGCGCCGTAGACCACGCAGGACTCCCCGGGGCGCAACCCCGCGAGGCGGGTGGCGTGCCAGCCGGTGGGGAAGATGTCGGCCAGCATCACGTAGTCGTCCTCCTTGTCCGCAGCGTCCTCCGGCAGCCGCAGGCAGTTGAAGTCGCCGAACGGCACGCGCAGGTACTCGGCCTGCCCGCCGTGGTACGGGCCCATCCCGGCGAAGCCGAACGCTGCTCCCGCCATGTCCGGGTCGGGGTGCGCCGTCAGGCAGTACGAGGTCATGCCGTCCTCGCAGTTGCGGCAGAAGCCGCAGCCGATGTTGAACGGCAGGCACACCCGGTCGCCGACCTGGATGCGCTCGACGCCGCCGCCGATCTCCGCCACCACGCCGAGGTTCTCGTGGCCGAGCACCCGCCCTGGCTCCAGGTCGGTGCGCCCTTCGTACATGTGCAGGTCCGAGCCGCAGATGTTCGTGGTGGTGATCCGCACCAGCACGTCGGTGGGGCGTTCGATCCGCGCGTCCGGGACGTCCTTGACGGTCACCTGGCGCGGTCCTTCGTACACGAGCCCTCGCATGGCGTCCTCCTGCCGGGTTCCGGTGCAACGGGTTGTGCGGTCACCGGTCGTGACCCTCCTCCCGGTTAACCGCCGCCCGGCCGACGTTAAACTTCGCCGCGCGCCGCGAGGTCGATACGCTCGGCACATGGCGGACTACGTGCAGGTCGTGACCACGACGGATTCCGAGCGGGCCGCGGCGGAACTGGCCCGCGGCGTCGTCGAGGCGCGGCTGGGCGCCTGCGTGCAGGTGGTGCCGATCCGCAGCTTCTACCGCTGGGACGGGGCGGTGCAGGACGATCCGGAGTGGCAGCTGCAGATCAAGACGCCGGCGGCGCGGCTGGACGCACTGGTCGCCCACCTCCGGGAGCACCACGGCTACGAGGTGCCCGAGGTGATCGCGACGCCGATCGTCGGCGGCAACCCCGGCTACCTGTCCTGGTTGGACGCGGAGACCGCGGGCTGACTCCTTCGGTCGTCCGCTCTCGTCGCTGAGTGCTGGGGTGGCGGAACCTCAGCGGTTCCCTCGCTGCGGGATCTTTTTCGCAGGTGGCTCCGCCACATGCGACAAAGCCGTCCTCGCGAGGGAACCGCGGAGAACCCGCGGGTGGTCCGGTTGCTCGGGTGGTCGGCGGCTCAGCGGCTTCGCCGCTGACGGGTGAACGGATCGGATCCGCCGGGTCCGGTCCGCGTGGTCAGTCCTCGTTGACCGCGATGGCGGCCGCGGGGCACAGCGCGGCCGCCTGGCGCGCGGCGTCCTGGTGCTCCGGGGCGGGGAAGGCGTCGAGCAGGACCACGACGCCGTCCTCGTCGCGCTGGTCGAACACGGCCTCGGCGGCCAGCACGCACTGGCCGGCGCCGATGCACCTGTCCTCGTCGATCTCGATCTTCACGGCGTCCTCCTCGGTGGTGGGGGTTCCGGCGCCCGCTGGGCAGTCAGCCGACTGAAGGCTACGCTAGCATTTAAGTCAGACGCCTTTCTTAAAGAGGATGCGATGCGAGCCGACGACACCACCTGCCCCGTCACCGGGCACGCCACCGACCCCCTGCCCTTCCCCTTCCCGCTGCCGACCGCCCTCGAACCCCCGCCGGAATGGCGCCGGTTGCAGCAGGAGTGCCCGGTGGCCCGGGTGCGCACCGTGATCGGGGAGGACGCGCTGCTGCTGACCCGCTACGAGGACGTGCGCGCGATCCTCGCCGACCCGCGGTTCACCCGCAGGCCCCTCGACGGCGCCGAGGACGGCTCCTTCCCGAACACCATCGCCCAGGGCGAGGGGCACCTGCGGTGGCGGCGGCTGCTGAGCCGCTCGTTCACCGTCAAGCGGATGCGCGCCCTGCAACCGCGGATCGCCGGCATCGCCCACGAGCTGATCGACGAGATGCTCCGGCAGGGAGCCCCCGCCGACCTGCGCACCGCGCTCGGCTTCCCGCTGCCGGTGTACGTGATCTGCGAACTGCTCGGCGTGCCCGCCGCCGACCGCGCCAAGTTCGCCCACTGGTCCGACCACATGCTCAACCTCACCCGGTACACCGAGGACGAGGTCCGCGCCTCCGGGCAGGAGCTGTGGAACTACCTGGCCGAGCACGTCCGCGCCAAGCGCGCCGAACCCGGCGACGACCTGCTCTCCGAGCTCACCGCGATCAGCGACGCCGACGACGGCAGGCTCTCCGAGGCCGAGCTCATCGCCACCGGCCAAGCCCTGCTCATCGCCGGGCACGAGACCACCGCCAACATGATCGGCAAGATGGCCGCGATGCTGCTGTCCCGCCGGGAGCGCTGGGAGAGCCTGCTCGCCGACCCCGCGCTCGTCGACCCGGCCGTCGAAGAGGTGCTGCGCTTCGACGCGAACCTCGGCAGCACCGGCATGCACCGGCACATCACCGAACCCGTCGAGATCGGCGGCACCACCATCGAAGCGGGCAGCACCGTGCTGGCCCTCATGCAGGCGGCCAACCGGGACGAGGACGCGTTCACCGACGCCGCCGAGATGGACCTCGCCCGCACCCCGAACCCGCACCTGACCTTCGGCGCCGGACCGCACTCCTGCCTCGGGCAGTCGCTGGCCCGCGTCGAACTGCGCACCGTGCTCGGCGCGCTGCTGGAACGCGTGCCCGGCTTGGAACTGGCCGTCCCCGCCGACGACCTGCGCCGCCGGGAAGGGCTCCTGGTCGGCGGGCTCGAAGAAGTCCCGGTGCGGTGGTGAGAAGATGACCGCCGTGGACGCTCGACCCGCGCGGAACCGGACCGGCGCGCGCCCCGGTGCCCGCCGGGAACGCGCCGACGCCACCCGGGCACTGCTGCTGCGCACCGCGGAACGGCTGTTCGCCGAACGCGGGCTCTCCGAGGTGTCCAACCGGCAGATCGTCGACGCCGCCGGGCAGGCCAACAACTCCGCGCTGGCCTACCACGTCGGCACCCGCGACGACCTGCTGCGCGCCATCAGCGCCTCGCACAGCGAGCCCATCGTGCGGCACACCGGCGAGATGCTCGCCGCGGCGCGCGGATCCCGCGACCCGCGCGAGCACGTCGCATGCATGGTGCTGCCGTACGTCCGGCACCTGGCGAGCCTCGGCAACCCCAGCTGGTGCGCCCGGTACACCGCGCAGGTCGCCACCGACCCGGTCGTGCGCAGCGGGCCGATGCACGCGCCCGAGATGGAACCGCTGCTGGCCGAGGCGAACGCGGCCCTCGCCGAGCACGCCCCCGAACTCCCGCCGGAAGTCGCCGCGATCCGCCGCGACACCGCCCGGCTCGCGGTCCTGCACACCTGCGCCGAGCAGGAGCGCGCGGCCGCGGCCACCGGCATCCCCGCCGACTGGGAACTGGTCGGCACCGCCCTCACCGACGGCCTCACCGGACTGCTGCTGGCGCCCACCGGCGCCACGCCCCGCTGACCGCCGTCCGCTGACACCTCCCGCCACCACGGGCGCCGCGCGCTGCCCGGGAACAGGACTCCCCGTGAACGACCAGAACACCGACGCCCCGGCCCGCCCCGGGCTGCGCCGCCCGCTGCCCCCGGAGCTCGTCCAGCGCGGCGACCTCCCGTTCGACCCGCCCGCCGGGCTCGACCGGCTCCGCGCCGACGGGCCGGTCGCGCCGATCACCCTGCTCAACGGCGCCCGCGCGTGGATGGTCACCGGCTACCGCGAGGCCCGCGAAGCGCTCGGCGACACCCGGTTCAGCTCCGACCGGTTCCGCCACCGCGACGCGCTGCAGCTCACCCCGGAGGAGGTCGCCGCGGGCGGTTGCCCGCACGCCGCCGCGCAGGCCCCGGCCAAGCACGGGCTGTTCATCTTCATGGACCCGCCCGAGCACACCCGGCTGCGCCGGATGCTCATCGGCCAGTTCACCGTCCGCCGGATGCGCGCGCTGGAGGCACGGGTCACCGAACTGGCCGTGGACCTCGTCGAGGGGATGAGGGCGCGCGGGAACAGCGCCGACCTCGTCGCCGACTTCGCGCTGCCGCTGCCCTCGCTGGTCATCTGCGAGCTGCTCGGCGTCGACTACGCCGACCGCGACCGGTTCCAGCGGGACGCGGCGATCTCGCTGAACATCCAGGCGCCCGAGCAGGAGCGGACCGCGGCCTCGGGGCGGCTGCGCGAGTTCATGCGCGGCCTCGTCGCGGGCAAGCGCACCGCCCCCGGCGACGACCTGCTGTCCGGGCTGGTGCACGGCGACGCCGATCCGGCGCTGACCGACGACGAACTCGTCGACATCGCCACCACGCTGCTCACGGCGGGGCACGAGACGACCGCGAACATGCTCGCCCTCGGCACCTTCGCCCTGCTGGAGCACCCGGAGCAGCTCGCCGCGCTGCGCGCCGACCCGGCGCTGATCGACGGCGCCGTGGAGGAGCTGCTGCGCTACCTGTCGGTGCTGCACCTGGGCATCAGCCGGGTCGCCACCGAAGACCTGGAGCTCGGCGGCGTCCGCATCCGCGCGGGCGAGACGATCCTGGTGTCGGTGCCGGAGGCGAACCGGGACGCCGAGCAGTGGGACGACCCCGGCGAGCTCGACGTCACCCGCGGGCGCGGCGCGCACCTGTCGTTCGGGCACGGCGTCCACCAGTGCCTCGGTCAGCAGCTGGCGCGGGTGGAGATGCGCATCGGCTACGCCGAACTGCTCGACCGGCTGCCCGGGCTGCGCCTCGACGTCCCCGCCGCGGAGGTGCCGCTGCGCACCGACATGGTCATCTACGGGGTGCACCGGCTGCCGATCAGCTGGGACTGATGTGCGGCGGGCCACGCGCCCGCGGTGGCTCAGGACAGGTGGCGGGCCGCGCCTGCGGCGTGCGCGTCGGCCTCGTCGGCGGGGGCGAGGTCGGCGCCCGCGGCCGCGAGGTCGATGCGCACCAGCGCCGCGGCACCGCGCGCGGCCCCGGCGGCCAGCGCGGCGGCGGTGAGCGCGTCGCCGCGCAGCGCCGGTGCCGCCTCCGCCGCCACCTCGCCCGCCAGCGCCGCGACCTCGGCGGCGAGTTCGGCGAGCCGGGCGGGCGGACCGGCCGCGCCCGCCAGCGCCTCGGCGAGCGCCGCCGCCCGTCCCGGGTCGCCCGCCGACCGGCGCTGCGCCGCCAGCACGTCCTGGTAGGCGTCCGAATCGGCCCGCGCCAGCTCCACGGCCCGCTGCCGCAGCGCCTCGGCCCGCGAGGCCCGCGACGCGTCCCGCCGCAGCCGCGCGCACATCGCCAGCAGCCCGGCCGCCGCCGCCGTGGTCACCGCGCCGACCACCCCGCCGGTGGCGGACGGCGTCGGCGCGGCCACCTCGTCCAGGAACTCCCGCACGCTCGCGTCGAGATCGGTCAACTCAACCCCACGACCCGGCCGTGCTCGTCGATGTCGATCCGCTCCGCCGCCGGGTGCGAGCCCAGGCCGGGCATCGTGCGCACGTCCCCGCAGATCGGGTACACGAACCCGGCGCCCACCGAGGCCCGCACCTCCCGCACCGGCAACGTCCAGCCCGTCGGGGCGCCCAGCAGCTTCGGGTCCGAGCTCAGCGACAGGTGCGTCTTCGCGATGCACACCGGCAGCGAACCGAACCCGCTCGCCTCGTAGTCCCGCAGCGACCGCTCCGCCGCGGGCGCGTACGACACGCCGTCGGCGCCGTACACCCGCCGTGCCACCGTCTCGATCTTCGTGCGGAGGTCGGCGGAATCCGGGTACAGCAGCCGGAACCGGTTCGGTTCCGCGGCCGCCTCGACCACGGCCTCCGCCAGGTCCTTCGCGCCCTTGCCGCCGTCGAGGAAGTGGCTGCTCACCGCGACCCGCGCGCCCGCCGCCTCCGCCACCTCGCGGATCGCGGCGTGCTCCGACGGGTGGTCGGTGGGGAACGCGTTCACCGCCACCACCGGCGACACCCCGTGCAGCCGGATGTTCTCGATCTGCTTGCGCAGGTTGTCCGCGCCTGCGCGCACGTCGTCCGGGTTCTCCGCCAGCAGCTCCGGCGGCAGCGGCCTGCCCGCCACGATCTTGTGGTTGCCGGAGTGCGCCTTCAGCGCCCGCACCGTCGCCACCAGCACCGCGGCGTCCGGGCGCAGCCCCGAGCTGCGGCACTTGATGTTGAAGAACCGCTCGGCGCCCATGTCCGCGCCGAACCCGGCCTCGGTCACCACGTAGTCCGCGCAGCGCGCCGCGATCCGGTCGGCCACCACCGAGGAGTTGCCGTGCGCGATGTTGCCGAACGGGCCCGCGTGCACGAACACCGGAGTGTTCTCCGTGGTCTGCATCAGGTTCGGCTTGATCGCCTCCCGCATCAGCACGGTCATCGCCCCCGCCGCGCGCAGCTGCTCCGCGCTGACCGGGGTGCCGTCGCCGGTGTACCCGACGACGATGCGGCCGAGCCTGCGCCGCATGTCGTGCAGCGAGTCCGACAGCGCCAGCACCGCCATCACCTCGCTGGCCGCGGTGATGTCGAAACCGGTCTGCCGCGGCGTGCCGTCGGAGGCGCCGCCGAGTCCGGTCACGATGGAGCGCAGGTCCCGGTCGTTGACGTCGAGCACCCGCCGCCAGGTGATCCGGTTCGGGTCCAGGCCCAGCCCGTTGCCCTGGTGCAGGTGGTTGTCCACCATCGCCGACAGCAGGTCGTGCGCCGCGGTCACCGCGTGCACGTCCCCGGTCAGGTGCAGGTTCAGCGCCTCCATCGGCACCACCTGGCTGTAGCCGCCGCCCGCGGCACCGCCCTTGATGCCGAAGGTCGGGCCCATCGAAGGCTGCCGGATCGCGACCGCCGAGCGGTGCCCCAGCTGCTTCAGGCCCTGGCCGAGGCCGACGGTCGTGGTGGTCTTGCCCTCGCCGAGCGGGGTCGGCGTCACCGCGGACACCAGCACGTACTTGGCGCGCGGCCGGTCGGCGAACTCCTCGACGGCGTCCAGGGACACCTTCGCCACCTGCCTGCCGTACGGCTCCAGCAGGTGCGGGCCGATGCCGAGCTGCGCGGCCACCTCCTCGATCGGGCGCAACGCGGTGGCCCGGGAGATGTCCAGATCGGACGGGATGCTCATGCGGGGACCTCCTGGAGCCGGGCCACGGCGTCGTCGCGCCACCGAGCGGTCCGGCCGATCTCGTCGAACGTGAACAGGTGCCACCCGGCGATGCCCGGGGCGGGCTCGTCCAGGTGCGCCGACAGGCCGTCGACCAGCGCGTCCGGGGTGTACGGCACGAGCAGCCGGGTCACCACGCCGTGCTGCTTGCGCAGGAACCGCAGCGATTCGCCGAGCCCGATCTTCATCGACACCCGCAGCAGCTTCGTCACGTCCACCGCCCCGGGCAGCCCCACGTGCACCGGCAGCAGCACGCCGCGGTCGCGCAGCTCACCGAGCCAGCGGGCGATCCGCTGCGGGTCGTAGCAGATCTGCGAGACCGCGTAGTCGGCGTGCGGCGCCTTCGCCGCCAAAGCCCCGATCGTGACCGCGTCGGTGAGGAACGCGTGCCGTTCCGGGTAGGCGGTGATGCCGACCCGGCCGGGCCGCCGCCCCAGGTCCTCGATCGCCCGCAGCAGCGCGAGCGCGTCCGGGAATTCCCCGGCGGGCTCGGGGGAATCGCCGCCGACGACGAAGATCTCGTCGCTGCCCAGTGCCGCCGCCCGGTCGAGCAGCGCGGCGAGGCGGGCCCGGTCCGGGATGGACCGGGCCGCCAGGTGCGGCACCGCGTGCAGCCCCGCCGCCGCCAACCGCTCGGCCGTGTCCAGCGTCGCCTCGGGCCCTTTGGCGGGGGAGGCGGTGACGGTGACGGTGCTGCCCGCGGGCAGCACCCGCGCCCGCTCGGCGGCTCCGCGCACCGGCAGCACTTCGAACCTGCTGCGGAGCAACGTCTCCCGCAGCCGCTGCGTGCTGGTGTCCATCAGCTCGACCTCCGCCCGGTCACGCCGTCGCCGTGCGCTCGAAGCGCTTCGGGATCTCCTTGTTCGGGTCGTGGAACGGCTTCTCCACCACCAGCGCCTCCTGCGGGCCGTGCTGGGTGTGCACCACCAGTTCCGTGCCCGGCTCCTGGTAGGCGACCGGCACCATCGCGAACCCGATGTTGGCGTCCAGCCGCGGCGAGCGGCAGGCGGAGGTGACCTCGCCGATGCGCAGCCCGTGCGGGTCGTGCACGTCGAACGGTTCGATCATGCTGCCGTCGTTGAACGAACCGACGCCCGGCCCGCCGATGCGCACCCCGACGAGCTTGCGCGCCACCCCTTCCTCCTTGATGCGGGTCAACGCGTCCTTGCCGATGAAGTCGGCCTCCTGCGCCAGGTCCACCATCCACGTCTTCTCGAAGCCGTAGCCCGCCTCGAACGGGTTCGTCTCGTAGGTGATGTCGCAGCCCCAGGACAGGATTCCGGCCTCGATGCGGCGGATGTGGCACGGTCCGATCACCTGCATGCCGTGCGGGCGACCGGCCTCCCAGATCGTCTCCCACAGCTTCACGCCGTCCCGGGTGGCGTCGTGCAGGTAGATCTCGTAGCCGAGCTCCGCGGTGTAGCCGGTGCGGGAGACCACCACCCGCATCCCGTTCAGCTCGCGGTCCACCGCGTAGTAGTAGGGAACGTCCAAGATGGACTCGCCGAACAGGTCCACCATCACGTCCCGCGACTTCGGCCCCTGCACCTGCACCGGGCCCACGTCCGGTTCGCGGATCCGCACGTCCATGCCGAGGTTCTGCGCCAGGCCCTTCGCCCACAGCAGCACGTCGCTGTCGGCCAGGGACAGCCAGAAGTGGTTCTCGCCCAGCCGCAGCAGCACCGGATCGTTGATGATGCCGCCGTCCGCGGCGGTGACGAACACGTACTTGCACTGGCCGACCTTGCACTTGGTCAGGTCGCGCGGCACCAGCATGTTGGTGAACTCGAAGGCGTCCGGTCCGGTGATCTCCACCTGCCGCTCCACGCCGACGTCCCACAGCGTCACGCCCTCCAGCAGCGCCCAGTACTCGGCGATCGGGTCGCCGTAGTGGCGCGGGTGGTAGGTGTGGTTGTAGACGCTGTAGAGGCTCACCCCGTGCTGCCGGGAGGCGTGGAAGAACGGCGACTTGCGCAGCCTGGAGTACTGCAGGATTCCCGGGTTCGGATTCACGGTCATGAGCGGCGCTCCTTCTCGGTGGGTGGTGTCGAACGGCCCGGGCGGTGGCCCGGGTCGCGTCGTGCGGGTGGTGCTCAGGCGCGCATCCGCGCCATCTCGGGGTCGAAGACCGGGTCGGCGACGACCTCGGCCGGATGTCGGCGGTCGAAGTACGCCACCCGCAGCCGGGTGCCCGCCTCGGCCAGCTCGGCGGGCAGCCACGCGTAGGCGAGGCTCATGCCGGTGCTGTGGCCGTAGCCCGCGCTGGTGGTGAAACCGACGGCGTCGCGCCCGGTCTCGGTGAACACCGGTTCGGCGCCCATCAGCACCTCGCCGTCGGTGACGTGCAGGCAGCACAACCGCCGCCGCACCGGCCGGTCGCGGCGCCGCAGCAGGGCGTCACGGCCGATGAACTCGCCCTTCCCGGGTTTGACGGCGAACCCGAGACCGGCCTCGTCGGGGTCGTGCTCGCTCCACACGTCCGCGCCCCAGGCGCGGTAGCCCTTCTCCAGCCGCATCCCGTTGAACGCGGCCCGGCCCGCGGGGAAGATGCCGTGCTCGGCGCCCTGCGCGAGCAGCAGGTCCCACAGCCGCCTGCCGAACTCGGCGGAGGTGTAGAGCTCCCACCCGAGTTCGCCCACGTAGGACAGCCGCAGCGCGGTCACCGGGACCTCGCCGACGAACAGCCGCTTCGCCCGGAAGAACCGGAATGCCTCCGCGGAGACGTCCACGTCGGCCAGCGGCGCCAGCACGTCCCGCGCCCGCGGGCCCCACAGGCCCAGGCAGCAGGTCCCGCCGGTGATGTCGCGGACGGAGGTGGTGTCGTCGGCGTGCGCGCGCAGCCACGCGACGTCCCGCGGGCCGTTGCAGCCGACCTGGAACTCGGTCTCGGACAGCCGGGCCACCGTGATGTCGCCGCGCACCCCGCCGTCGTGCTGGAGCAGCAGCGTGTAGGTCACGTAACCGGGGGCGCGGTCCAGCTGCCCGGTGGTGAGGCGTTGCAGCAGTGCGAGCGCGCCGCGCCCGCTCACCTCGGCCCGTGCCAGCGAGGTCATGTCGAACAGCGCGACCCGCTCGCGGGCGGCCTGGTGCTCGGCGGCGGCGATCGGCGACCGGTAGCGGCCCGCCCACTCGCCCGGGAGCACGATTTCCCGCCCCGCCACGAGGAATTCGTTGGACTCGTACCAGTGCGGGCGCTCCCAGCCGTTGGCCTCCAGGAACACCGCGCCGAGCCGCTCCTGCCGCTCGTGGAACGGGCCGGTGCGCAGCGGGCGGGGCCGCGCGGGCGGCTGCTGCGGGTGCACCACGTCGTAGACCTCGCGGAAGCTCTGCGCGCTGCGCTCGGCGACGTAGGCGGGGCTGTGCGCGAAGTCCTCGAAGCGGCGCAGGTCGGCGGCGCGCAGGTCGATGCCGGGCGCGCCGTCGCTCATCCACTCCGCCATCGCCCGGCCCACCCCGGCGGAGTGCGTGATCCACACGGCTTCGGCGACCCAGAACCCGGCGACCTCCCGCGACGGCCCCAGCACCGGCATCCCGTCGGCGGTGAACAGGAACAGCCCGTTCATGCCCTCGGCGAGTTCGGTGCGGCGCAGCACCGGCAGCAGCTCGCAGGCGTCGTCCCAGGACCGCTTGAAGTCCTGCGGGGTGAACGGGTGCACCGAGGACATGCCCGCCCAGCCGCCGCCCCCGGACGGTGCCTCGGTGCCGTCGCCGGTGGTGCTCGCGATGTCCTCGGCGCGCACCGGGATCACCCGGTGCCGGTAGGTGCCGATGCCGTAGCGGTCGTGGACCTGCCGGAAGTACATCGAGGCGTCCTGGTGCCGCAGCACCGGCTGCGCCACCTCGGGCCCGGCCGCGGCACCGAGCCCGGCGACCGGGCCGGTCACGGCGTACTGGTGCGCCAACGGCCGCACCGGGATGGACACCCCGGCCAGCGCGCCGACCTTCGGGCCCCAGATCCCCGCGCAGCACAGCACCGATTCGACCTCGAACTCGCCGCGGTCGGTGCGGACCGAGCGGACCCGGCCGCCGGTCACGTCGAAACCGGTCACCTCGGTGCGGCCCTGGAACCGCACGCCGAGGCGTTCGGCGGCGCGGGCCATCGCGGCCGCGGCCCGGACGGGTTTGGCGACGCCGTCGCCGGGGACGTGCAGCCCGCCGCGGATCCGGGACGCGTCGACCTGCGGGATGCGGTCGGCGACCTCGCGCGGGCCGACGAGTTCGGCGGGCACGCCCCACGCGGCGGCCAGCCCGCGCTTGCGCTGGAGGTCGTTCCAGCGCTCCGCGGTGGTGGCGACCTCGATGCCGCCGACCTGGTGGAAGCAGGGTTCGCCGTCGAACTCCGCGGCGCCGAACCGCTCGACGGTGTACGCGGCCAGCCGGGTCAGCAGTTCGGAGGCGTTGGTCTGGAACACCAGCCCGGGCGCGTGCGAGGAGGAACCACCGGTCGCGAACAGCGGCCCTTGGTCCACGACGAGCACGTCGGTGATCCCGGTGCGCGCGAGGTGGTACGCCGCGGAGCAGCCGACGATGCCCGCTCCGACGATGAGCACTCGTGCCCTGCCGTCCATGTGCCGCCCCCTGGCTCATGACGCTGGTTCCGGGGCCGAGGCGGACCGGTGGCCGGCTCGGTCCCGCTCGCGGCCGGTCGAAGTGGTCCCGGAACGATCCGGGGCGGTTGTTGCGCTGTTCACAACCGGCTGCGATGTACGCAACACTGCGCCCGGACGGCGGGGCGCGTCAAGCACACGGCAGGGCGAATTCCCTTGGTGTGATCGGGTTTTCCCGTGCGCCGCCGCGACGCGCCGAGGTTCGCCGCCGGCGTGCCGGAGCGGCGCGCGGCCGGTGTGCGCGGTTCGCGAGCGGCCGGCGTTCCGAGGTGCCCCGGGTGGGGGTCCGCCGCGGCCGTCCGGTCCCGTAGCGTGGCCGCCGGCGGACGATCCGAACGGCCCCGGGCCGGGTTGTTGCGTAATCAGCAACACCGTGTATCGTTCGAGGCGGCAATTCTCCGGCAACGAATACGGGTTGAACCGTGGTCAACGCAGGACGATCCAGCAACGGTGAACGTTCCGGCGCCCTGGTGCAGTCGGTGGACCGGGCGGTAAGCGTGCTGGAACTGCTGGCCCGCCACGGCGAAGCGGGCATCACCGAGATCGCCGGCGAACTCGGCGTGCACAAGTCCACCGCCTCCCGGCTGGTCAGCGTCCTCGTCTCCCGCGGTCTCGTCGAACAGCTCGGGGAACGCGGCAAGTACGTCATCGGCTTCGGCATCGTCCGGCTCGCCGGCGCCGCCACCGACCGGATGGACCTCTCCCGGCTCGGCCGCCCCTTCTGCGAATCGCTGGCCGAAGAGCTCGGCGAGACCGTGAACATCGCCGTCCGCGACGACGAAGTGGCCATCAACATCAGCCAGGCCCGCGGCACCGCCTCCGTCACCGCGCACAACTGGGTCGGCCAGCGCACCCCGCTGCACGCCACCTCCAGCGGGAAGGTGCTGCTGGCACACGCCCCCGCCGACGACCAGGACGCGCTGCTCGACGGCGAACTCGCCCAGTACACGCCGCGGACCGTCACCGACCCCGGCGAACTGCGCGGCGGCTTCGAGCTGATCGTGCGCGACGGCTACGCCACCAGCTACGAGGAACTGGAGCTCGGGCTCAACGCCGCCGCCGTCGCCGTGCACCGGCACGACGGCGAGGTCGTCGCCGCGCTCAGCGCCTCCGGGCCGTCCTACCGGTTCTCCCGCAAGCGGATGCGCGAGGTGATCGGCGCGATGACGGTCGCCGCGAAGGAGCTCTCCGGCCAGCTCGGCTTCCTGGAGGAATGACCGGGACGCCTCGGCGGGGGCGTCATTCCCGCTGCAGCATCACGTCCTCCAGGTCCAGTTCGTGCAGCACCCGGCGCAGGACCACGTCGTCGATGCGGCCCTCGTCGCGGAACCGGACGAACACCTCGCGCTCCGCGGCGAGCATCTCGGCGCGCAACCGGCGGTACGCGGCGCCGGGGCTCTCCCCGACCTCCTCGGCGGAACGGCCCAGCCGTTCCCACGCCCGGTTGCTGCGCCGCTCCGCGGACCGCCGCAGGTGCTCGGCGACCTCGTCCGGCGGCGGATCGTCCGCCGAGAGCTCGTCCAGCCGCCGCCGCGCCGCCAACGCCGCGTTGTGCGCCGCCTCCGCCTCGGCCAGCGCATCGGTGTAGCGCTCCCCGCCGCGAACGCCGAGCGCGCGGATCACCCACGGCAACGTCAGCCCGTGCAGCAGCAGCGTCCCCAACGTCACGAAGAACGCCAGGAACAGCACCTGCGGCCGCTGCGGGAACGGCGCCCCGGTCGAGGTGAACTGCGGGATCGCCGCCGCGGCGGCCAACGACACCACGCCGCGCATCCCCGCCCAGGACACCACCGCGCCGTACCGCCACGGCGGCGCCGGACCGCGGCGCAGCAGCAGCTCCGGCAGCTGCAAGGTCGCGAACACCCACGCCGCCCGCACCAGCACCACCGTCGCCGTCAGCGCGGTCCCCACCAGCACCAGCGGCACCAGCTGCCCGGCCACGCCCTCGGTGACCGAGCGCAGCTGCAAACCGATCAGCGCGAACACCAGCGCCTCCAGCAGGGTGTCCGCGGACAGCCACACCGCCCGGTCCTGCAACCGCACCGAGGCGCTGCCCGTCGGCGAGCGCTGCCCCAGGTACAGCCCGGCGACGACCACGGCCAGCACCCCGGACGCGTTGATGCCCTCCGCCAGCAGGTACGCCGCGAACGGCACCAGCAGGCCCAGCGCGCTCTCCAGCACCCCGTCGGCCAGCGCCCGCCGCGCCCGGTGCACCGCCCAGCCCACCAGCCACCCGACGGCGAGCCCGCCGATCGTCGCCAGCAGGAACACGCCCACCCCGGCGAGCAGCGTGTACCCGGTGCCGAGCACGGTGGCCACCGCGACCCGGTACGCGGTGAGCGCGGTGGCGTCGTTGACCAGGCTCTCGCCGCTGAGCACCGTCATCACCCGGCGCGGCAGTCCCAGCCTGCGGCCGATGGAGGTGGCCGCCACCGCGTCCGGCGGGGCCACCACGGCGCCCAGCACCAACGCCGCGCCCAGCGGCATCGCGGGCACCAGCCACCACGCCACCAGTCCGATCGCCAGCGTGGTGACCAGCACCGCGCCCAGCGCCAGCGAGCCGATCGGGCGGGCGTTCGCGCGCAGGCCGATCGTCGACGAGGTCAGCGCCGCCGAGTACAGCAGCGGCGGCAGCACCAGCACCAGGATCAGCTCGGGGTCGATCGCGTAGTCCGGCACGCCCGGCACGAACGAGAGCGCGAGCCCGGCCAGCACCAGCACCAGCGGCTCGGAGAGCTCCCACCGCCGGGCGAGCGCGGTGATCACCAGCGCGACCGCGAGCAGCACCATCAGGTCCGGGAACTGGTGCATGCGGCTGCGTCTCCGTCCTGGCGGGCTTCGCGGTCGACGGAAGTGTAGGGATGATCGACGGGTGCTGCGCCTCGTCGCGTTCCCGGCGCCGGCGGGTCAGGAGCGCCGGCGGGTCAGGAGCGTCGGCGGGTCCGGAGCGCTGGCGGGTCCGGAGCGCTGGCGGGTCCGGGGCGCTGGCGGGTCCGGGGCGCTGGCGGGTCCGGGGCGCGGCCGGGCATGGTGGGGCCATCGGACGCGGAACCCGGGAGGCGGCGATGGCCGGTTGCGAGCACCTGGAAGCGGCGGCGGACCGGCGGCCCGAGCCCGGTTCCCGCTCCGGCTGCGAGGACTGCGCGCGGCTGGGGCTGCACGAATGGGCGCACCTGCGGATGTGCACCGAGTGCGGGCACGTCGGCTGCTGCGACTCCAGCCCGCGGCAGCACGCCACCGAGCACCACCGCGGCACCGGTCACCCGGTGATCCGCTCCTTCGAGCCGGGCGAGGCCTGGGCGTGGTGCTACGTGGACGAACGCCTCGGCTGAGCGGGCACCTGCCCGTCCTCGGCGGTCCCGAACCGGCGCCGGATGGCCGCCGCGAACTCGGCTTGCCCGGCCGCGTCGAACAAGGTGGCCAGCCTGTCCGCGAGCCGGTCCCGGTCGGCGTCCTCGTCGTCCGAGCTGAGTTCGTCGAGCAGCCCGCGCACGTGGTCGATGGCGGTGTGCTCGGCGTCCGCGGGCAGCTCGGCCCCCGCGGAGAGCTGCCCGTAGGAGAAGAAGCGCCCCGAGTCGAGCGTGCCGCCGAACGACAGCGAATCCCCGGGGAACGGCAGCCCGTTCGGGAACGGCGCCTGCCGCGACGACGGCACCAGGTGCCGGAACCGCTCGTCGATCTCGGTGCCGTTGGCGGCGGCGGACAGCTGCGCGAGGGTGCCGATGAGCTCGGCGGCGCGCTCCACGTCGTTCTCGTTGCGCGCCAGCCACCACACCACGGCGCTGCCGGTGTCCTGCAGCACCTCGTCGGCCAGGTAGGCGCGCTTGCTGCGCTCGTGGTCGCGCTCCCGGTGCCAGAGCTGCTCGTCCTTGCGGACCTCCGCGAGCCGGTGCAGCCGGTCCACGTCCTGCTCCGGCAGCACGAGCGTCACGTCCGCGGCCCACACCTCCACGTGCCCGTGCGGGTCGCGCTGCACCGCGCCGAGCGCGCCCGCCAGCTTGTGCGCCACCACCTCGGCGCCACCGGGGTGCTCGGTCGCGGCGATCTCCCTGGCGCGGGTGAGCAGCACGTCCACCGCCAGGCCGGCCGGGTTCTCGTGCGCGACCCCGACCGCGTCGGCGGGGCGCCGCCACCACGCGGTCGCGCCGAACACGAACCGGTAGTCGGGTTCGGAACTGGGCAGCGGCACGTCCCGCAGCAGCCGCTGCCGCGGCGGTTCCGGTTCGGGTTCGGCGGGGACCGCGGGCCGCTGCTGCTGCACGACCAGCGCCTCCCGCAGCTGCTCCTGCTGGTGCAGCCGCACCAGCCGCCGGGCGTAGGCCGCGACGCCCGCCAGCAGCGCCGCGCTGCCGAGCAGCCACGCCCACCACGGCCACCGCAGCGCGAGCACCACCACCGCGGGCACCAGGACGGCGCCGCAGGCGAGCGCGGCCAGCAAGATCTTGTTGTCGCGGCTCATCGCTCCGGCCATTCCGCATCGATCGCTAACGGGCGCCGACAACTGTATGGCGCGCGATCTTCGCGGCGGTACCCGGCGACCGGGGGAAGCGCGCCGCCCGGTGTAACCGGATCGGTCAGCGGGTAGCCGCAGAGCGTGACGACGGGCTCCGGGGGTGGGCGATGAAGCACGCGACGAAACCTGCGCCGCATCCGGTGCACACGGTCCACCGGATCGGTGCCGTGCTGCTGGGACTGGTGCTGTGGGCGTTCGGAGTGCTGGGGCTGCTGCGCGGCCTGGACTTCTTCACGACCAGCGGGCAGCCGGTGCTGGGGCTGTCCAGCAACGGGCTGCTGGCGGTGATCTCGCTGGTGGCGGGCGCGGTGCTGATCGGCTGCGCGGCGTGGGGCGGCAGGCAGGCCTCGACGGTGACCACGTTCATCGGGGTGCTGTTCCTGCTGTCCGGGCTCGTGCACCTGGCGGTCCTCAACTCGCCGTGGAACCTGCTGGCGTTCCGGCTGCCGAACGTGTTCTTCAGCCTCGTCGCCGGGCTGGTCCTGCTGTGCACCGGGCTCTACGGCCGCCTGTCCGGCGGGCTGCCGCCGGACAACCCGTACCGGCGGGAGCACCCGATGCGCACCCGCCGTCCCGACCCGGAGGAACAGCTGGCCGACGCCCGCGGCGGTGAGCCGGACGAGGACGAGCAGCGCTACCGGGAGGCGGAGATCGCGATGGGCGAAGGCCACCCCACGCCGGAGCAGACCCAGATCGTGCTGCGCGACCAGGCGCGGCGCCGCGCCGTCGAACGCGCCCGCGCCCGCCGCCGCACCGAGGGCGGCCGCGCGTGATCCTGCCGTGGCTGTGGCGCTGGCCGCCGGGACTGCTGCTGGCGGCGGTGCGCGAGCTGACCAGCGACGTGCCGGTGCACCTGGTGGACCGCGTCGAAGCGGTGCGCCCGCCGCCCGCGCCCGCCGACTGCACCGGCCTGCAGCTGCCGGAGGACGGCGTCGGCCCGCTGTTCCACCGCCGGTACTCCGCGGAGATCCAGCTGCACCTGTGCACCGCCGCCGACGTGATGGCGCTGTTCGTCGCCGCGCCCGACCGGATGGTGCCCGGCGAGGTGGCCCGCTTCGAACCCGAGGGCGACCACGCGGACCTGCGCCCCGGGGACGACCTGGTGGTCCGGATGCCCGGCCCGTGGGACGGCCCGGTGCGGGTGCTGGACGTGACGCCGACGTCGTTCCGGCTCGCCACCCGGCCCGGCCACCTGGAGGCGGGGCAGATCGAGTTCCGCGCGGACGACCGCGGAATGCGGATGCTGTTCGAGATCGAGTCCTGGGCGCGCAGCAGCAGCCGCGCCGCCGACGTGCTCTACGACCGGCTGCGGTTGTCGCGGCGGTTGCAGGCGTACCTGTGGGTGCGGTGCTGCGCGCGGGTGTGCGCGGTCGCGGGCGGGCGGCTGGTGGACGGCGTGGAGATCTACACCGGGCGCGACGAATCGGTGGTGGGGGAGCGGGTGTGACCGGACTGCGCTGCGACGACGACCCGCGGTTGCTCCGGGAGCTGGCGCGGTTCCGGGACCTGCCGGTGAACTTCGACGTGGCCGCGGTGGACCCGCTGGACCCCGGCCCGGAGTGGACGGTGGACGACCAGCGGCGGGAGCTGCCCGCGGAACCACCGGGACCGCCGCTGGTCGGTGGCCCGTGGGAACGGGCCTGCGCGCTGGTGCGGGACTACAAGTTCGCCGACCCGACGCTGGTCTCGCGCGCGTGCCGCTCCACCCGGGAGCTGGAGCCCGGCGCCGATCTGCTGCTCGAAACCTCCTTCCACGGCTTGGTGTTCCGGCTGCCGTGCCGGGTCGGCGGCATCACCGACACCACCCGGGACGGGGTGCGGGTGTGGGGCTGGAACTACCGCACGCTGCGCGGGCACCTGGAGCAGGGGCAGATGGACTTCCTGGTGCGCAAGGACATCGCCACCGGCACCGTCGAGTTCCAGGTGCGCGCGTTCTCCCGGCACGCCCACATCCCGAACCCGGTGGTGCGCCTCGGGTTCGCCGTGTTCGGCCGCAGCACCCAGCTGCGGTTCATCCGCGGCGCTGGTCACCGGATGGTCGAGCTGACCGAGCCAGTAGCGCGGCGAGCCGATCGCAATCCGCGACCGTGACCGTCACCGCCGGATGCCGCAGCAGCCCCAGCGGCTCGATGCCCGGCACCGGTTCGACGAAGCGCACGCACAACCCGCGTTCCCCGTTCGTCGCGCAGGTCAGGCCGCCGTCGGCCAGCGACACCCGCGCCGGGCCCGCCGTCCGCCACGTCCAGAACGGGCCGGTGACCGCGGTCCCCGCCACGTTGGCCCGCTCGGTGCGCACGCACCACGGCCCGAACCGCACGGTGAGCTCGCGGTCGCCGACCCGGACCCACGTCGTCACCGGGGTGATGCCGAACGGCAGCGCCGGGATCCGGTGCGCCCGGTCGAACCGGAACGGGAAGCACTCCACGGTCTGCGACTCCACACCCGCCGGATACCCCGCCCCGCCCGCCTCCACTCCAGGTCAGCGTGGCGTCAGGGCTTGCGGGCGACGGCGGCGGCGAGGCAGCGGGCCACCGGCGGCAGCGGCGTGCGGCGCGGGCCGTCCGGCCACCAGTCGTCGGCCACCACGAGACCGGGGGCCAGCGGTTCCAGCCCGGCCAGCATCGCGCCGATCTCCGCGCGGGTGCGGAAGAACCCGGTGCCGAGCCCGGCGCGCAGCATCTCCTCCACCAGCCGCGCCGGCTCCCCGTCCGCGTCCTCCGGGTCGAGGAAGTGGCTGAACGCCACGAAGGATCCGGCGGGCAGCGCCTCGACGTACTCGCCCACCAGGTCGGCGGCCGACCTGCCGCCCCGCTCCTCGTCGTAGTGGTGCAGCGTGCCGACGTGCAGCAGCGCCAGCGGACGGGTGAGGTCCAGCTCGTCCCGGACGATGCGGGACCCGAGCACCTCGGCCGGCCGGTGGATGTCCGCGTCGAGGAAGTGGCTGCCTTCCTGGTCGGCCAGCAGCGCCCTGCTGTGCGCGGCGACCGTCGGATCGTTGTCCACGTAGACCACTTGCGCTTCCGGGACGATGCGCTGGGCGACCTGGTGGGTGTTCTCCGCGGTCGGCAACCCGGATCCGCAGTCGAGGTACTGGTCGATGCCCGCTTCCCGGGCGAGGAAGCGGACGGCGCGCACCAGGAACCGGCGGTTCGCGACGGCGAGGCTGCTCGCCTCGGGCACCGCGTCGTTGATCCGGCGGGTCAGTTCGCGGTCGACCTCGAAGTGGTCCTTGCCGCCGATCGCGCAGTCGTAGACGCGCGCCGCGCTCGGCCTGCTGGTGTCGATGGTGTCCGAGGGCTCGACCGGAACAGGCATGGTCTCCTCGCAGCGGCGTCGACTCGATGATCAACGCCACTGTAGTGGCAACCACCCCTGCCGGAAGTATTCCGGCGAACGGACCTGTCCGGTGCTCCGTTCAGCGCAGCGGGCTGCTCCGGCGGAGCGAGCGCACGAAGCGGGACCACTGCGCGGAGCTGGTGGCGAGGTGCCCGCCCGCCCGGTCCTTGGTGTCGCGCACCGCGGCCCCGCCCCCGGGCAGCCGCCCGACCTCCACGCAGTTCGTCTCCTGGCTGCTGTGCGAGGACTTCCGCCAGCCGCGCGGCGCCGAGCTCACGCCGGGACCTGCTCGCGGGCGGCGATCTCGGCGATGAGCTTGCGGGAGTCCTCCCGGCTCAGCGCGATCCGCTCCAGCTCGTCGCGGGCGGCGCGGAACGCGCCCACCGAATCGTCGTCCTGCAGGAACGCCGAGGAGCGGTGGTGTTCGAGGTGCACCACCGGGTCCGCCTTGGCGAATTCGAGCAGCACGAACGGTCCGGCGTGCGCGGGCGTCCAGCCCGCCGCCGACGGGATGATGCGGAGTTCGACGTTGTCCCGCTCGGAGATCTCGTCCAGGAAGCGCAGCTGGTCGTGCAGCCCGCCGGTGCGCCCGATGGGCTGGTGCAGCACCGATTCGAGGATCAGCGCGGTGTACTTCGCGGGCGAGCGCTTGCGGGTGATGGTGTCGCGGCGGCCCTGGCGCATCGCGACCCGCTTGTTGGCCTCCTGCTCGGGAACACCGGTGGCCATGATCGCCCGGGTGTACTCGGCGGACTGGAGCAGGCCGGGCATGAGCAGCGGTGCCACGTCGGTGATCTTCGTGGCGGTGCGTTCGAATTCGAGCAGGGTGGCGAGCTGGTCGACGCCGCCCGCGGCCCCGGGGGCCTGCGAGGGCGCCGGTTCGGCGGCGGCTTCGCGGGCGAGCTTGAGCATCCGGGACCGCGCGGTGCTGCTGACGCCGAGCACCACGCACACGGCTGAGATGGATTCGGCGGACGGCACCCGGTCGCCGTGCTCCCAGCGGACCAGGACGGAGTGCGAGACGTCCAGGATCGAGGCGAGCCCGCGCAAGGTGTGCCCGCTCTTGCGGCGGGCGTCGCGCAGTTCCGCGCCGAGCACGTAGGCCCGCGGTCGTGGTGGAGTTGCGGTCATGTCGCTGAATGCTAATCCATTGTCCGCGACAACGGCGATCATCCGAATGAGTCATTGCTGCCAGGTCTCGGTACCTGGCATTCTGCTTTTCCTCCTGATCGGGAACGGGCCGAATTCGCCGCCGGCCCGGCGGGTCCGGTTCCGCGAGTCCCGTCGCAGCAGTTCGGAGCGCCTGCGCGTGCCGCGGGGAATGCCGTCCTGAAAGGACTTCCGGCGCTCTCCGGCCGTGCCGTGGCCCCGGTCCGGCGGGATGCGGGTGCGGCCGGTCCGCGGAATCCGATGCGTCCGCTCCGTCGCGGCGGCCGACCGGGGTGGTGCAAGTATTCCCACTGAATTCCGCACTGTTGCGGAATTCAGCGGGAACGTTGCATTGCCTTCCGCCTCATTTCCGGTGCCGCGAACTCACCCGCGCGGTCGTGGAATGCGCGGGGGCAGCCGGCTGCCGAGGTCGGCGAACACCTCGGTGTTGAGGTGGTAGGCGAGCCGCACCTCGGCGATGATCCGCCGCTGCTCGCGCTCGTCCCAGCCCGCGGTGTCCAGCAGCAGCCGGTAGGCGTTGCGCACCCCGGCGCTGCTGGGCACGTCGTCGAAGGTGAGGAACGCGAACCCCTTCCCGTCGGGCGGGTCCAGGCTGCGCCGCATCGCCGAGCGGATCAGCTTGCCGCCGGAGAGGTCGGCGAGGCACCGCGTGTAGTGGTGCGCCACGAACCCGCCCGGCCAGTCGAAGCACACCTCCCGCAGCCGCGCGCAGTAGCGCTCGGTGGCCGCGCTGGGCGCGATGACCTCCCGCCAGTCCGGCCCGAGGTAGTAGTGCAGGTCGGTCTCCAGGTGCGGCAGCCTGCGCAGCCGTTCGCTGACGAACGGCCCCGCGACCACGTCGCTGCGCATGGCGTCGGCGGCCTGCTCCAGCACGGAGTAGGCGAAGTAGTGCTGGCCGAGCATCACGGCGTAGGCGTCGGCTTCGAGCTCCCCGGCGAGCAGGGTCCGCAGGAACGGCAGGGACTGGACGTGGTCGTGGTCGGCGCGGGTGCCGGACCGGAGTCTGGCGGCGAAGTCACTGCGTACCGGTTGCTGTGCGGGCGAGGACACTCGAACCTCCGGGCAGTTAGGTAAGGCTTACTTAATCTCAGGGATCGTGGCACGCCGCGGGCCCCGATGCCAAGAGGTGGTCGCCACTCCGCCCGGAGCGGTGTCAGCTGCGGCCCTCGCGCCAATAGCCCATGAACGCCACGCAGCTGCGCGGCACCCGGTGGTCCTGCACCAGCACCCGGCGCAGCCGCTTGATCACCGCCGCCTCCCCGGCCAGCCAGCCGTAGACCTCGCCGCCTGCGGTGTCCGGTTCGGGCACCTCCCAGAGCGTCGTCGTGTCCACGTCCACGTCGTCCAGGCCGGCCTCGGAACCGCCGCGCGAGCCGAGTTCGCCGAGCGCGCCGGTCACCGATTCCTCCAGCAGCGACCCGATCGGCGCGGTCCCCTCCGGCCGCTGCCGGATCAGCCAGCGGACCTCGACGCCGCTCGGCGCGCGCCAGGTCTGGACGTCCTCGGCCGTCGGTACCTCCGCGCAGACCACGCCGCGCGAGTCGGCGGGCAGCGCCTCGACGATCGCGGCCATCGCGGGGACCGCCGTCTCGTCCCCGGCCAGCACCAGCTGCCGGGCCGTCTCCGGCGGGGACCACTCGCAGCCCCACATCCGGCCGCTGCCCGGCCGGTCCGGGCCGAGCAGCAGCGCCTCGTCGCCGGGGGCGGCCGCCGCGGCCCAGGCGGAGGCGGGGCCGCTGTGGCCGGAGTCGACGCCGTGCAGCACGAAGTCGATGTCCAGCTCGAACGGGTCCTCCCGGTAGGCGCGCACGGTGTAGGTGCGCAGCGTCGGGCGGATCTCGTCCGGCATCGCCTGCCAGCGCGGGTACCAGCCGTCGCCGCCGGGCATGTCGCTCAGCGGCCTGCCGGGCTGCGGCAGGATCAGCTTCACCCGCTGGTCGTCGCCGCCGATGCCGAAGCGGTGCAGGTCCTCACCGGTGAAGGTGATCCGCACGAAGCTGGGGCCGAGCCGTTGGGCGCGCGCCACCCGGGTCCGGAACATCACGTACTGGGGGCGGCGCACTTCGGTCCGCTCGGCCATCTCGCACCTCTTCTGCCCATCGACTCGACTGACCCGTAGGCTAGCCTAACCTCATACTGAGGGGAGATTCGCTGATGGTGAGCAGGACGCGCGCAGCCGGGTTGCTCGTGGCGGTGGCCGCGCTGGCGGGGTGCTCGGCGCCCGCGCCGCAGGACGCGGCGGGCGGCTGGAGCTTCGTCGACGACCGCGGGGTGCCGGTGCGGCGGGACGAGGTGCCGGAACGGATCATCGCGCAGGTCTCGGCCGCGGGCGCGTTGCACGACTTCGGGGTGCCGGTGGTCGGCACCTTCGGCCCGCTGGTCCGCGACGACGGCAGCACCGAACCGGAAGCGGGCAGCGTCGACCCGGCGGCGGTCACCGACGTCACCGGCCCCGGGTACGGGGAGCTGAACCTGGAATCCGCGGCCGGGCTGCGCCCCGACCTGCTGGTCAGCGGCAAGTACGCCGAGTTCGACGGGCTCTGGCACCTGACCGCCGAGCAGGAGGAGAAGGTGCGGGCGTTCGTGCCCACCGTCGGCGTCGAGCAGTCCGGGCGTTCGCTGCCGGAGACCATCGGCGCCTACAAGGAGCTCGCCCGCGCGCTCGGGTCCGATGTGGACTCGGAGCGGATCCGGGCGGACCAGGCGCGGTTCGACGCCGCCGCCGACCGGCTGCGCGGCATCGGCGCCCGGCTGCGCGCGGAGGGGCGCAGCATCCTGGTGGTCGGCGGTACGAAGCAGGAGTTCTTCGTCGTGGTGCCGGGCCGCAACCCGGACCTGGACTACTACGTGCGCGAACTGGGCCTGCCGATCCGGACCCCGGCGCACCCGGACACCGCGGGCGGCGGCTACTTCGAGCGGCTGGCGTGGGAGAACGCCGGTGCCTACACGGGCGACGTGCTGATGTGGGACACCCGCGAGGCCTCGCTGCCGCCGGAGCAGCTCAAGCGCAACCCGGTGTTCGCGGCGCAGGAATCCGCGCGGGCGAACCGGTTCGTCGAGTGGGACGCGGTCGCCCCGTTCAGCTACGCGAGCTACGCGGACATCATGACCCGGCTCGCCGACCACCTCGAAGAGCAGTCGCCCGCCGCGAACTGACGCCCGGCCGCGGTCGACGACACCGGCTACCGCCGGGACATCAAAGCACCGGCCAACCTCCAGGAAGGCCGCCATGCGCTGGCCCGGCGGATCTTCCACGGTCAGCGCGGCGAACTGCGGCAGCGCTACTACGAAGGCATGGAAGATCAGCTCGGCGCCCTCGGCCTTGTGCTCAACGCGATCGTGCTGTTCAACCGCGAACGACTAGCTCTTCGGTTCCGGTGTTCGCGCGTTGTTCAACGCTGCCAACACCGGAGCCGAAAGCAAGTCAAGCGAGGTGGTAGTCAGGGTGCGGCTGCTGGAGTCGGCCTCGCCCAAGGACGAATAGCCCCGCTCAGTCGAGGTAGTTGCTCAGCTTGATCAGGTTTTTGTCGGGGTCGCGCAGATGGAGGCTGTAGATCGGGCCGAGTGCACCGGTATGGCCGACCGGGCCCGCCTCGATGTCCATCCCCGCCTGCTCCCTGAGCTCGTCGATCAGGAGCAGCACCGGGGTGTCCACGACGAAGCACAGCTCGGCGGTGCCCGGAGCGGGGTGGACGGCCGAAAACACCTCGGTATCCTCTCCGGCCACGCGTAGGTCGATCTTGCTGTGGCCGAAGGTCAGCGCCGTGCGACCGTTGTCGGAGGTAGCCACCCCCATGCCCAGCACCCGGGTGTAGAAATCGATCGTGGCGTCCTGGTCGGCGACGGTCAGCACCAGGTGGTCGAGTCGGTCGATGCGCATGAGGCGCGGCCACGTGTCGGCTGCGGTCACCTGGTGGAGCGGTGCATCGTCGGGGCGAGTATGAGGTGCCGGCTCGGTGTCCTGGTATCCCTGTTCGTGGATGACATCGTGGGTTTTCCATCGGTTGAAGGCATCTCGAGCGCTTGCTACCAGGGCACCGAAGCTGGGGTACGGCGAAGGATAGGAGCCGTCGCCAGTCGCCCACTCGTACGCGGTCCATTCCCCGTTCGGCCCGATCGTGGTCGGGTCCAGCAGCCAGTAGACAGCGCAGTCGGACCAGTCTGACACCATCAAGCACGGCTTGACCTGCTCCACGAGACCCTCGAGCCCCGCCTCGGTCCAGGCGGTCAGCAGTTCGGGATCTTTCTCAGCGAACCAACCGATCTCGTCGATCCGGAACAGCTCGCTCAACTCGGGGTCGATGTCGCGCCAGCCGTTGCTGGCGAGCAGGAAGTTGCGGTAGCTCGGCGGCAGCCGCACATCCAGGCGTTTCTCGGCGCCACGGAGGGCCTCCTCACTGGCCGGTTCGTAGCCCAGCCACCGATTCTCCCGCTGGACGTCGTCGAGGCGTGCCGCCTCCTCATCCGTGGCCATCCGCAGATAGTCATCGCTATAGCCGCGGAGGAACTGCTGCCACTCGAGCAACGTCACCGGCACACTCTGGCTCATGTTCCTGATCATGACAGTGGCCGGGTGCAGCCACTGTCGCCGACTGTGTGAATTGGGGCGACGGGGAACCTCGCGTGCACGGTCGGCTCCGAGACCGAGTCAGCTTTGTGCCTTCATCGCCGCCTGGCCGCCCGGAACCCGGCCCTGCTGCCAGCGAGCCAAAGCCTCGGCTGAGACTCGCGCGTACCGTGCGAGGGAACCGACCGAGGTGTGCCCGGAGTACGACGGCAAGTGGAGCTGTTGGCGCCGTCCTCGGCAGCATGGGTCAACGCCGAGTGCCGGAGTTGGTGCAGCGTCCACGGCCCACCGGTCAGGTCCTTGCCGGCGTGCTCGAAGGTCTCGGCGGCACGTCGGTAGGACGACCGGGCCCTGCCGGAGCGGTCCGCGGCGACGATCCGGCCGCCGTGTCCGTGCGGGGTTCGCTGTTCCTGGTCGCATCGGTGATCTCCGGTCGCGACTCCGACCGGGCGGAATCGGCGTCGCGGCTGCGACGGGCCGGAGATCTCGCCGCTGCGCTGGGGCGCGACGGGAACCACGCGTGGACGGCGTTCGGACCGACGAACGTCGCGATCCACGCGGTGTCCGCCGCGGTCGAGTCGGGGCAGGCGAAGCTGGCGGTCGCGCTCGCCGAAGACCTCGACACCACCGGATTCCCGGACGGCCTGCGCAGCAGGCGCGCGCAGCTGAACGTCGATCTCGCCCGCGCGCACGCGCAGCTGCGGGAGGATGCGGCCGCGGTGGTGAACCTGCTGGAGGCCGAGCGGATCGCACCGGAAGTGCCGCGGTGCAACGTGATCGTGCGAGATCTGCTCGGCGAGCTGCTGAAGCGGGAGCGGCGATCGGCGACGCCCGGGCTTCGTGCGGTGGCGGCGCGGGCCGGGGCGCGCCGGTGAGCGGGCGGGTGCTGTACCTGGTCGGAACAGCGGCGCCGCCGGTGCGGCAGCTGCCCGAGCTGGCGGGACTGCTGCGCGCCGGCGGGTGGACCGTGTGCCCGGTGCTGTCCGAGGCCGCCGCGGAGTGGCTCGACCCGGCGGAGCTGGAATCCGCGACGGGCCTGCCGCCGCGGATCCACCCGCGCTGGCCGGGTGAACCGGATCCGTTCCCCGCCGCGGACGCGGTGCTGGTGGCGCCGCTGACCTTCAACACGCTGAACCTGTGGGGCGCGGGCGCGAACGGGACGGCGCTGCTGGGCGTGCTGAACGAACTGCTCTGCGCGGAGGTGCCGATCGTGGCGGCCACCTGCGTGAAGTCGGTGCTGCGGCGGCATCTCGCCTACGCCGCCCACCACGCGCTGCTGGCGGGCAGCGGTGTCCGGTTCCTCCCGCCGGAGGAGGTGCTGCACCGCGATCCCGATGGCATCGCCACCTTCGACCTGACCGCCCTCCGCGCCGCCCTGCCGAGCTGATCTGCCGGTCGATGGCCCATTCGACCACGAAGAACGGGCGGGTGGGCCATTCACCTGGGGCCGGGGTCAGTCGCGGCGGGCGACGAGGACGACACCGGGGCCGGTGTGCTCGTCGGCGGGCAGGCGGAGTTCGGCGGTGGGGTGCAGGCCCGCCTGCTCGACGAGCGCGGTGAGCTGCTCGGGCCGCCACTGGTACGTGGTCCAGCGGACCGGGACGCCGTAGTAGGCCTTGGTGCGCTGCACGTCGTCGTCGCCGACGTGCGTCGCGATGATCAGCTGACCGCCCGGGACGAGCGCGCTCGCGAACGACGACAGCACGCCCGGCAGCACCTCGCGCGGCAGGTTGAACAGCGACCACCAGCCGAGCAGCCCGCCGAAGGACGAGTCCGCCAGGTCGAGCTCGGTGGCGGAGCCGACGCGGAACGAGCACCCCGGATGCAGCCGCCGCGCGTGCTCGACCATCCGGGGCGACAGGTCCACGCCCGACACGTCGAGCCCGCGTTCGGCCAGGTAGCCGGTGACCGTGCCCGGCCCGCAACCGATGTCGAGCACCGGGCCGAGCCCGGCGACCTGATCGGCGAACACGTCCATCGCGGCGCGCAGCCACGGGTGGGCGCGGACGTCGCCGATGCCCGTCGTGGTCACCATGTCCACGTAGTTGTCGGCCACGCGGTCGTAGGACTCCCGGACGACGTCGAGATCAGGAACCGGAACACCCATCCCGGCACCCTATGCCGCGGTGACGGCCCGGCGGGGCGGAACCCGCGGGCCGCCCGCCGAGTCCCCGGCGGGCGGCCCGATCCGTCAGTCCCAGGTGAGGGAGGAGCCGGACTGGTATTCGGTGACGCGGGTCTCGAAGAAGTTCTTCTCCTTCTTCAGGTCCATCGCCTCCGACATCCACGGGAACGGGTTCTCGACCTCGGCGAACACCGGGGTGAGGCCCAGCTGCGCGCAGCGGCGGTTGGTGATGAAGTGCATGTACTGCTCGCACAGCTCGGCGTTGATGCCGAGGATGCCGCGGGGCATGGTGTCCCGGCCGTAGGCGACCTCCAGGCGGCACGCGTCGGCGAGCATGCCGCGCACCTCCTCCTGGAACTCGGCGCTCCACAGGTGCGGGTTCTCCAGCTTGATCTGGTTGATGCAGTCGATGCCGAAGTTCAGGTGGATCGACTCGTCGCGCAGGATGTACTGGTACTGCTCGGCGATGCCGACCATCTTGTTCCGCCTGCCCAGCGACAGGATCTGCGCGAAACCGGTGTAGAACCACATGCCCTCGAAGATCACGTAGAAGGCGATGAGGTCGCGCAGGAACGCCTGGTCGCGCTCCGGTCCGCCGGTGGCGAACTCGGGGTTCTCCAGGTTCTGGGTGTGCCGCAGCGCCCACTCGTCCTTCTCCGAGATGGACGGGATCTCGCGGTAGGCGTTGAACAGCTCGCCCTCGTCGAGGCCCAGGCTCTCGCAGATGTACTGGAAGGTGTGCGTGTGCACGGCCTCCTCGAACGCCTGGCGCAGCAGGTACTGGCGGCACTCGGGGTTGGTGATGTGCCGGTACACGGCGAGCACGATGTTGTTGGCCACCAACGACTCCGCCGTGGCGAAGAACCCGAGGTTGCGCTTGAGCATCAGCCGCTCGTCCTCGGTGAGCCCGTCGCGGGAGCGCCACAGGGCGATGTCGGCGTGCATGGACACCTCGGTGGGCATCCAGTGGTTGTTGCAGCCGGCGAGGTACTTCTCCCACGCCCAGCCGTACTTCAGCGGCAGCAGCTGGTTCACGTCCGCCTGCGCGTTGATCATCGCCTTGTCGTCGACGTTGATCCGGCCCGCGCCGCGGTCGATCTCGCCGAGCCCGGTGGCGTCGGTCGTGTGCACGGAAGTCATGAGTCCTCCAAGGGGAACGGGGCGGTCACTGGCAGGCTTCGCAGTCCGGGTCGTCGATCGCGCACGCCTGCGGCTGCGGCGACGGGGCCGGGGCCGGGGCGGCGGCGGGGGAGACCGCGTTGAGCTTGCCGTCGGTGCCGCGCAGCGTGGACTTCTCCACGTGCGTCGCACTGCTGGACCGCAGGTAGTAGGTGGTCTTGAGGCCCTTGCGCCACGCCAGCCGGTACAGCTCGTCGAGCTTGCGGCCGCTCGGCGCCGCCATGTACAGGTTCAGCGACTGCGCCTGGTCGATCCACTTCTGGCGGCGGGACGCGGCCTCGACCAGCCAGCGCGGCTCGATCTCGAACGCGGTGGCGTACAACGACTTCAGCTCCGCGGGCACCCGGTCGATCGGGGCCAGGTCGCCGTCGAAGTACTTCAGGTCCTGCACCATCGCCTCGTCCCACACCCCGGCGGCCTTGAGGTCCCGCACCAGGTCGGCGTTGAGCACGGTGAAGTCGCCCGACATGTTCGACTTCACGTACAGGTTCCGGTACAGCGGCTCGATGGACTGGCCGACGCCGCAGATGTTCGAGATCGTCGCCGTCGGGGCGATGGCCAGCACGTTCGAGTTGCGCATGCCGTTCGCGCGCACCCGCTCCCGCAGCCCGTCCCAGTCCAGTGTGGACGAACGGTCCAGGTCGACGCCGGTCTCGCGGGCCTGCGCCAGCAGCTCCAGCGAGTCGATCGGCAGCACGCCCCGGCTCCACAGCGAACCCTCGAACGACTCGTAGCGCCCGCGCTCGGCGGCCAGCTCGGAGGACGCGGCGATCGCGTGGAAGCTGATGTGCTCCATGCTCAGGTCCGCGAACTCCACCGCCGCCTGCGAGGACATCGGGATGCGCTGCGCGAACAGCGCGTCCGAGAAGCCCATCAGGCCCAGGCCCACCGGGCGGTGCCGCAGGTTCGAGGCCCGCGCCTCCGGGATCGTGTAGAAGTTCACGTCGATGACGTTGTCCAGCATCCGCACCGCCGTGCGGGTCGTGCGCCGCAGCCGCTCCACGTCCAGGCCCTCGGCCGTCACGTGCCGCGCGAGGTTGATGGAACCGAGGTTGCAGACCGCGACCTCGTCCTCGCTCGTGTTCAGCGTGATCTCGGTGCACAGGTTCGAGGAGTGCACCACGCCCGCGTGCTGCTGCGGCGACCGCAGGTTGCACGGGTCCTTGAAGGTGATCCACGGGTGCCCGGTCTCGAACAGCATCGTCAGCATCCGGCGCCACAGATCCACCGCGCGGACCTGGCGGAACACCTTCAGCTCACCGCGCTCGGCGGCCGCCTCGTACTCCCGGTAGCGCTGCGCGAACGCGGTGCCGTACAGGTCGTGCAGGTCCGGCACCTCGTCCGGGGAGAACAGGGTCCACGGCTCGTCGGCCTCGACCCGGCGCAGGAACTCGTCCGGCACCCAGTTCGCCGTGTTCATGTCGTGCGTGCGGCGCCGGTCGTCCCCGGTGTTCTTGCGCAGGTCGAGGAATTCCTCGACGTCCACGTGCCAGGTCTCCAGGTACGCGCACACCGCGCCCTTGCGCTTGCCGCCCTGGTTCACCGCGACCGCCGTGTCGTTGGCGATCTTCAGGAACGGCACCACGCCCTGCGAGGAACCGTTGGTCCCCTTGATGTGCGCGCCCGTGCCCCGCACCGGGGTCCAGTCGTTGCCGAGCCCGCCCGCGTACTTCGACAGCAGCGCGTTGTTGCTGATGCCGTGGAAGATCCCGTGCAGGTCGTCGTCCACAGTGGTCAGGAAGCAGGACGACAGCTGCGGGCGGGTGGTGCCCGCGTTGAACAGCGTCGGCGTCGAGCACATGAAGTCGAACGAGGAGATCAGGTCGTAGAACTCGATCGCCCGCGCCTCCCGGTCGTCCTCGCGCAGCGCCACGCCCATCGCGACCCGCATGAAGAACGCCTGCGGCAGCTCGAACCGCACCCCGTCCTCGTGCAGCAGGTAGCGGTCGTAGAGCGTCTGCAGGCCGAGGAAGCCGAACGCGATGTCCCGGTCCGCGTCCAGCGCCGCGCCCAGCCGCTCCAGGTCGAAGCGGGCCAGCTCCGGGGCCAGCTGCTCCAGCTCGATGCCGCGGCGCACGTAGTCGGCGAAGTAACCGGCGTAGCGGTCCCGCATCTGCACCTGGTCGGCCTCGGCCGGCTCGCCCGCGACGAAGCTCAGCGCCTCCCGGCGCAGCTTGTCCAGCAGCAGCCGCGACGTCACCAGCGAGTAGTTCGGCTCCGCCTCCACGAAGGTGCGCGCCGCCATCGTCAGCGACTCGGCCAGCTCCGCGGAGCTGATGCCGTCGTAGACGTTGCGCCGCACCTCGCGCAGCACCTGGTCGGCGCGCACGTCGTCGAGGTCCGAGCAGGCCTGCTCGACGACGGTCGACACCCGCTCCCAGTCCAGCGGCACCCGGGTGCCGTCCGGCGCGGTCATCTCCAGGACGGGCGCGGCGTCCTCGGTCCGCCGCGCCTCGGCTTCGCGGGCCTGCGCGTGCTCCTCCCGGTAGAGCACGTAGGCGCGGGCGACGCCGTGGTGCCCGCCGCGCATCAGCGCCAGCTCCACCACGTCCTGGATCTGCTCGATGTGCACCAGGCCCTCGGGGCCGGCGTGGCGCAGCACTCCCTGCGCGGCCTGCTCCGTCAACTCCGCGACGACCTGGTGCAACCGCGACGACGACGCGGCCGAATCCCCCTCGGCCGCCAGGAACGCCTTGGTCAACGCCACGGAGATCTTCGTTTCGTCCCAACCGGAAACGGTTCCGTCGCGCCGCAGCACCCGCACTCCTGCCGGTACCACCGCGGTCGCTGACGGCCGGGTCGTGGACTCGGTCACTGGCTCTCTCCTCGCAAGCTCGGACACCTGCCCGGAACTCCTCGGAACGCGCCAGGACCCGCGGCGCGCACGGCACCGCTCGTCCCACGACCCTCCCGCGAGGTCCCGGACGGCGCGCACCCCTCGTGCGCGCACCGATGGCAGGTCTTCGGACTCACGGGCGACCGGTGCTCGGCACCGGGCCTACTGGCCGTCGCTTCCCGGACGCCGAGCGTCCAGTGCTGCACCACCGGGAGGTGGTGACGGCGGTCGTTCCCGTTCACCGCTGCGGGGCAGTCCCGGATTCGCACCGGGTTCCCTGTTGTCACGCCGGGCGGACCGGCGAACCATCAGCGGGCGCCACACTACATCTTGGGTTCGGCGGTGATCCGGACCCCATCATCATCGGCGTGGCGGTGCCGGTGCGGAGGCGCTCGGTAGTCGTCCGCGCACTCCTCGGCCGCATCCTGCCCGGCCGCGGGCGGCTCCGCACGACCGCGAGGTGTGACGCGGAATCGGTGGTGGTCGGCAGCGGGCCCGGGCAGACTGCCTCCCGAGATCACCACCTGGGAGGAAGACCGAACCATGCGTGCCCACCGCGTGCGACGCGGACTCGCCGTCGCCGCCACCGCACTGGCCACCGCGGCCACGGCCACCGGGGCCACCGCCGGCGCCGCGCCGCAGGACCCGCCCGCGACCACCGACGTCCGGCTGATCACCTTCAACGACCTGCACGGCAACCTCGAACCGCCCACCGGGTCCTCCGGGCAGATCGAGCTCGACGACGGCCGGACCGTCGACGCCGGCGGCGCCGCCTACCTCGCCACCCACCTGCAGCGGCTGCGCGACGAGGTGCCGAACTCGCTGGTCTTCTCGACCGGCGACAGCGTCGGCGCCTCGCCGGTGAACTCCGCGCTGTTCCACGACGAACCCACCGTCGACTTCCTCAACTCGCAGGACGTGCGCGGCCACGTCGTCGGCAACCACGAGTTCGACGAGGGCTACCAGGAACTCCAACGGCTGCAGACCGGCGGCTGCCACCCGCAGGACGGTTGCGAGTTCCGGGATTCCTTCGCCGGCGCGGACTTCCCGTACCTCGGCGCCAACGTCACCTTCGAGGACGGCGGTGCCCCCGCGCTGCTGCCGTTCACCGTGCAGGTCTCCGGCGGGGTGCCGATCGGCGTGATCGGCGCGACCCTGCAGGACCTGCCCGACGTGGTCAGCCCCGAAGCGGTGCGCGGACTCCGGTTCGGCGACGAGGTCGAAGCCATCGACCGCACCTCCGACGCGCTGGAGCGCTTCGGCGTCAAGGCGCAGGTCGTGCTGCTGCACCAGGGCGATGAAGCCGACGGCGGCGGCCCGAACTCCTGCCAGGTCACCCCCGGCGGCCCCGCGAGCCGCATCGCGGAACAGGTCTCCCCGCAGGTCGACGCCGTGTTCAGCGCGCACAGCCACCAGCAGTACACCTGCACCGCCACCGACCCGGCGGGCGACCCGCGTCCCCTCGTGCAAGGCGCCTCCTACGGCAGGCTGCTGTCGGTGCTGGACCTGCGCGTCGACCGCGACACCCGCGAAGTGGTGCGGGAGAGCAGCACCGCGCGCAACGAGGTCGTGACCCGCGACGTCGAACCCGACGCCGAGACGGCCGCGCTCGTCGAGGAAGCCCGCGCGAAGGCGGCGCCGATCGCGAACCGCGCCGTCGGCACCGCCACCGGCGACCTGCTGAAGACCCCGGCGCCGTCCGGGGAATCCGGCCTCGGCAGCGTCATCGCCGACGCGCAGCTCGCCGCCACCCGCGACACGGGGGCGCAGCTCGCGCTGACCAACCCCGGCGGGGTGCGCGCCGACCTGCCGCACGCCTCTTCCCCGGCGGGCGAAGGCGACGGCGTCATCACCTACGGCGAAGCGTTCGCGGTGCAGCCCTTCGGCAACACCATGCAGACCATGACCCTCACCGGCGCGCAGCTGCGGGACGTGCTGGAGCAGCAGTGGAGCCCGGAGGGCGAGAACGTGCTGCAGGTGTCGGCGGGCCTGCACTACGAGTACTCGCGGTCCGCGCCCATCGGGTCGAAGGTCTCCGGGCTCACCCTCGACGGCGCACCGGTGGACCCGGCCGCGCCGTACCGGGTGGCGGTGAACAACTTCCTCGCCGGCGGCGGGGACGGGTTCAGCGGCTTCACCGAGGGCACCGACGTCGCGGGCGGGCCGGTGGACCTGGACGCGCTGCTGGGCTACCTGGCGGAGCACCCCGACGTGGTGCCGCCGGCGCCGGACCGCATCACCGCGAAGGATTGAGCCGAGGTCCCGGCGGCGCACCTCGCGCCGCCGGGACCTCCTTCCGCACGGCCACTTCCTCCCGCCGTTCCGCCGGAGGTCCGCCGCACCGTCAGCGGGGGACCGGCCGGGGTGCGATGACCCCGTCGATGCCGAGCGCCAGCTCCTCCGCGCAGTCGCGCCAGGCGTGGCGCGCGCCCACCAGCTCCGCGCAGCGGCGGCGCAGCCCGGCGAGCCTGCCGCGCAGCCGGGCGCTGCGCACCCCGCCGGCCAGCAGCACCGCCCGGCGCCCGTGCCGCACCGCCGACGCGTGGTCGCCGAGCGCGAACTTCGCCTCCGCCAGGCTCGCCAGCTCGAACACCGCGGACCGCACCTCCCCGGGCGCGCGGGCGGCCACCGCCCGGGACAGGTGCAGCGCCGCGGATTCGTGCTCGCCCACCACCAGCTGCACCGAGCCGGTCAAGCCCAGCACGTCCGCTTCCCCGAACCAGCGGAACATCGGGTAGTCGGCCTCGATCTCGGCGGTGGCGTGCAGCGCGCGCCCCTGGTCGAGCATCCGCCGCACCGAGCCGCGGCGTTCGCCGTGCGCCGCAGCCCACGCCGAGTTCAGCTGCAGCACCGAGCTCACCAGCGGCGAGGCTTCGGCCCGGATCGACCCCAGCTGGAACAGCTTCAGCGCCGAGTTCGGATCGCCGAAGTCCAGTTCGGCGCGCCCCGCCGCGTACAGCGTCCGCGCGATCGCCAGCGGATCCGCCCCGTCCCGGCCGAAGTCCAGCGCCCGCCCGTAGTGCGCGTTCCCGCTGGCGAGCAGCCCGTTCTCCACCGCCGTCCAGCCCGCGGTGGCGTGCAGCTTGCACAGCGCGCCCAGCAGGTCGCTGCGCACCGCCTCGCTCATCGAGGCCTCCAGCATCCGCTCGGCGCGCCGGGCGGCGGCCGCGACGGTGCCGTACTGGCCGACTCCGCCGTAGCGCTGGTCTATCTGCCGCAGCGAACCCATCAGCACGTCGAGCGCCGCGACGTCGGAGCTGCCGACCCGGCCCGGCGGGGTCGGCGGCAGCTCGCCGAACCGGCGCAGCTCGGCGGCGAACAGGTCGGCGGAGCCGGACACGTCGACCTCCGCGCCCAGCACCAGCGAACCGGCGTAGGACAGGAAGCGGCGGCGTTTCGCCTTCTCGTCCTCCTCGACCGCCGGGTCGGTGCCCTCCGCGGCCGGGTCCGGTTCCCCGGCCATGCCCATCCAGCCGCGCGGTATCCCGAGCCCGGTGGCTATCCGGGCCAGCAACTCGTAGCTGCGCACGGCGCGGCCGTTGAGCACGTCGCTGACCTCGCTCTGGGCCTGCCCGGTGAGCTGGGCGATGCGGCTCTGCGAGACGCCGTGCTCGCGCAGCACCCGGTAGACCGTGCCGATGTCGCGCACCGCCAGGGCGTCGCGGACTTCCGCGCTCCGCCAGACCGCCGGCGGAATGTCCTCTGTTGACACCAGGCCACCGTATACTGAAAGTGATCAATTGAGTGCGTAGAGTGAAAAGATCACCGGATCGGAGCGCCGGTGGACGGCAACCGGCGGCCGTTCCGCCGAATGCCACTCGAAGCAACACGAAACAACATCCCGCCATTGTGCCGCGCTGATCGTCGCCGGTAGCCTCGCCGGGCGGGGACTTCACGGGGGCGGGAAGCGAGACGCGGATGTACGCCGAGGAACGGCACTGGGCGATCTTGGAGCTGGCGCGGAAGGAAGGCCGGGTCGACGTGGCGGCGCTCGCATCGCGCTTCGACATGACCACGGAGACCGTGCGCCGCGACCTGACCGTGCTGGAGCGCCGCGGCGTGCTGCGCAGGGTGCACGGTGGCGCGATCCCCGTGGAGCGGCTGGGATTCGAGCCGAACGTGCCCGCCAGGGACTCGGTGATGACCGCCGAGAAGAACCGCATCGCGAAAGCGGCGCTGGAACTGGTGCCGGACGAGGGCGCGATCCTGCTCGACGCCGGCACCACGGTCGCGCGGATGGCGAACATCCTCCCCGTCGACCGGGAACTGACCGTGGTCACGCACTCGCCGACGACGGCGCTCACCCTCTCCGGCCGCGGCAACATCACCCTGATGCTGGTCGGCGGCAGGCTGCGCGGCCGCACGCTGGCGGCGGTGGACGGCTGGGCGCTGCACGCGCTCGGCGACATCTACGTGGACGTGGCGTTCATGGCGACCAACGGGCTGTCCCTGGAACGCGGCCTCACGACACCGGATTCGGCCGAGTCGATGGTGAAGCGGGCGGCGATCTCGGCGGCGCGGCGCACCATCGTGCTCGCCGACCACACCAAGATCGGCAACGACCACTTCGCGCGGTTCGGCGACCTCGCCGACGTGGACACGCTGATCACCGACGACGGCATCGACGAGCAGGTGGCGGAGGAACTCCGGCGCGCGGGGCCACGCGTCGAGGCGGTCTGACCGCCCGCCGCGCGAACCCGCCGCGCGGCACCGCAGCATTCGGCATTCCGTACGCCTGGGGGCGGACCGGGAGGAACCCCGCATGGTGGCTGACCAAGGCGTGCAGAGCGGCCCGCCGGGCCGGCTGGTCGGACGCGAGCCCGAGCTCGCGCGGATCGCCGACGCCGCCCGGGCCGCGCGGGGCGGTTCGGGCCGGGCCGTCCTGCTGCGCGGGCCGGCGGGCATCGGCAAGACCGAGGTGTTGTTCAGCGCCCTGGCCGAACTCGACGGCCGCGCCACCCGCGTCCTGTTCGCGCACTGCCCGGAGACCGGCACCGGTGCCTACGCGGCCGTGCGCGCGCTGCTGGCGCCGGTGCACGACCCGGAGCCGACCGGCAGCGCCCGCCTCGCACTGCCCGCCCTCTCCCCGGAGCGCGCCGGGGACGGCGCCGCGACCGGCACCTACGCCGTGCTGCACGGGCTGCACTGGCTGGTCGCCGACCTCACCGGCGACGGGCCGCTGGTGCTGGCCGTCGACGACGTGCAGTGGTGCGACGAGAACTCCCTGCGGTTCCTGGCCTTCCTGCTGCGCCGCGCCGAGGAACTGCCGCTGCTGGTGCTGCTGGCCCAGCGCACCGGGGGGACCGCGCCGGGCGAGGCGCTGGGGGAGATCGCGGCGATGCCGTGGTGCGACACCGTGGACCTGCCCGCGCTGGGCGAGGGGCCGGTCGCCGAACTCCTCGACGCCGAGCTGCCCGCGCCGCCCGGCCCGGAGTTGGCCGCTCGTTGCGCCCAGGTCACCGGGGGCAACCCGTTCCTGCTCGGCAGGGTGCTGCGCCGGTTGCGGGAGGCGCCCGCGGAGGACGCCGCGGAACGGCTGGACGAGCTGCACCGCACCGTCGTGCTGCGTTCGCTGCTGGACCGGTTGTCGGAGCGCGGCGTGGCGGTGGCCCGCGCGGTCGCGACCCTGCCCGGCGAGCGGCTGGAGCTGATCGCGGCGCTGGCCGGGATCCACCAGCGGATGGCCGTCGTCGCGCTGCGCGAACTGCGGGATCGGGACCTGGTGGGGACCGGCGGCGGCATCGGGTTCGTGCACGACTTCGTCCGGCAGGCGGTGCTGGACCGCACCCCGCCTGCCGAGCTGGAACGGCTCCGGGAACGGGCCGCGATGCTGCTCAACGACGCGGGCCGGCCGGCGGAGGAGGTCGCGGTGCTGCTGCTGCAGCTGCCGGGCGCGCCGCAGCCCTGGATGGCGGGGGTGCTGCTCGACGCGGCCACCCGGGCCGAGCAGCGCGGCGCGCCCGGCACGGCGGCCCGCTGCCTGGACCGGGTGCTGGTGGTGCAGGGCACCGACGTGGCGGTGCTCGCGCAGGCCGCGCGGGTGGCGGACCCGGTGACGGGGTTGCGCTACCTGGAGCGGGCGCTGGAGCTCGTCGACGATCCGCGGGCGCGGCTCCCGATCGCGGTGCAGTACGCGGTGGCGTCGCTGTCGGCGCAGAACTCGACGCGCGCCTTCGAGGTGGTCTCGGCCGCGCTGGACGAGCTGGACGCCGCGCTGGGGCCGGGCCTCGGGGACGCGGACCGGACGTTGCGCACGCTGGCCGAATCGATGCTGCTGGTCTCCGGCATGGACGAGAAGTCGACGCTGCCGCGGGTGGGGGCCCGGTTCCGCGACGTGGCGCCGCCCGCGGGCGACACCGCGGAGGAGCGCCAGCTGCTGGGGATGCTGGCTTCGCTGGGCGCGCTGCTGAACCGGCCCGCCGCGGAGGTCGCCGCGCAGGCCCGGTCGGTGCTGCGGATCAACGACGTGGAGGGCGACGGCTTCGCGCTGCTGGGGGCGTCGCTGCCGCTGTACCTGGCCGACGACAACGAGTCGGCGCTGGCGGCGCTGGACCTGCTGGTCGGGCACGCCCAGCGCTCCGGGCAGGCGTGGGCGTACTGCCTGGCCAGCAGCACCCGCGCGCTGGTGCACCACTGGACGGGCGACCTGGTGGAGGCGCTGGCGGACGCGCAGAGCTGCTACGACGTGCTGGAGCAGGAGTCCTGGACCGGCTCGATGACGATGCCGCAGATCGCGCTGGCGACCTCGCTGACCAGCCAGGGCGAGCCGGAGCGGGCGACGGCGGTGCTGGCGGAGATCTCCCGCGCCCGCTTCGAGGACTTCGCCTTGGAGTACCACCAGTTCCTGATGGCCCGGGCCCGCGCGCTGGAGGCCGCGGGAGATCCGGATGGCGCGCTGGAGCAGCTGTTCCGCTGCGCGCAGAGCCTGCGGGAGGCGGGCATCGACAACCCGGTGTTCGCGCCGTGGTGGTTCGACGCGGCCTGCCTGCTCGGCGACCTGGGCCGGGCGGAGGAGGGGGCGCGCGCCGCCGAGCACGGCGCGGTGCTGGCGCGGAAGTGGGGAACGCGGCGGGCGCGGGGCATGGCGCTGGCGGCGCGCGGGGCGGTGGCGGCGGGCCGCGCGGCGGTGCCGGTGCTGTCGGAGGCGGTGCGGGTGCTGTCGGCTTCGCCGGCGAAGCGGGAGCAGGCGAAGGCGGAGCACCTGCTGGGGCGGGCCCTGCTGCGCGCGGGCGAGCCGGAGGGCGCGCGCGAGCACCTGCGGTCGGCGCTGGACCTGTCGGTGCTGCACCGCGATCACCGGCAGGTGTCGGCGTCCTCGGCGGCGCTGCTGGAGGCGGGCGGCCGGTTGCGGCACGGGACGGACTCGCCGGTGCACACCTTGAGCGGCAGCGAGCGGCGGGTGGCGGTCCGGGCGGCGGCGGGGGCGACGAACCGGGAGATCGCGGAGTCGTTGTTCCTCACGGTCCGGACGGTGGAGCTGCACCTGACCAGCGCCTACCGGAAGCTCGGCGTGCGGGGGCGCGCGGAGCTCCCGGCGGCGCTGGCGGTGGACCCGGAGGCCCCGGTTCCGTGAGTTCCCGTCCCGCTCCGCGGGAGGCGCGGGCCGGGCTCTTTCCCTGAATCGATCGTTCCCGGCACGATCGGCCCGATCATGTCGTCTCGTGTGGGATTGTTTTGCTTTGCTTGCGAGAGAATGCGGTTGCTCACACCTTTGGGTGATACGCTCAGTGTTGTTCCGGCCCTAGCTTCATCTTTTCGAGTTAAGGGAGGTTGGTATGGGCGATCTCCCTCCTGGCGCGGTGAACGCGGCACTGCGCCGCAGGCCTGCGCGGATTCGGAAAGGGGCTGCGCCGCCAGTGATGATGACGGTGCGTGATGGCGAACGGGTCGACCGGCACCTGCGCTTTGGTCCGAATACTTTTCATGTTCGCCGGATTCCCGTCCCGGATCCGGTGAACGGTGCGCTCGCACCATTCGGAGCGTGCTGATGGTCGCGGTCCACGACGCCCCCGGCCGAAGTTCCGCGGCGCCGCGACAGCACGAGCTGGTCGGGCGCGACGACGAGTTGCGGGTGGTCGGCGGACTCGTCGCCGACCTCGCCCGCGGCCGCTCCGGTCTGCTCACCATCAACGGCGCCCCCGGTTCCGGCCGCAGCGCCCTGCTGGAAGCGATGCTCGCCGACGCGCGCGCCGCCGGGCTCAACACGGCCGCCGCGCAGAGCTCACCGCTGGAGACCGACGTCCCCTACAGCACCGCCGCCCAGCAGATCGCCCTGCTCTGCCCACCCGAGCAGCTCACCCGGATCAGCTCCGCGTGGGCCGAGGGCGCCGCCACCAACGCACCGATCCCGTTCCTGCGCAAGCAGATCCTGGACGTGGCGGCGCGGCGGCCGCTGCTGCTCGCCGTGGACGACCACCAGTGGATCGACCCGTGGTCGCTGGCCTGGTGCCACGCCATGCTGCGGCACCTGGACCGGGCGCCGGTCCTGATGGTGCGGACCGTGCGCGACACCGCCCCCGAGACCGACGGCGGCGCCCGCTGGGACGAGACGGTGCCGGTGCCGCCGCGACGGGTCCGGCTCGGCCCGCTCGCCGTCCCGGACGTCGCCGAACTGCTGTCCCGGTACGGCCCCGCCGACCGGGACTTCGCCGCCGCCGCCACGACCGAGACCTCGGGCAACCCGGCGGTGCTGCGGCTCGTGCTGGAGGAGTTCCACCGCGCGGGGCTCGGCTTCGAATCCCGCCACGTCCCCCGGCTGCGGGTGCACGCCGCCGACGCCGTCGCGCACCTGGTGGGCCGAACGCTGCGCGGACTGCCCGCCGACCACGTGGAGCTGCTGCGCGCGATCACCCTCTGCGGTGGGGAGTTCGACTTCGAGCTGGCCTGCGCGCTCGCCGGTCTGCACGGCCACGCCGCGGCCCGGGCCCGCACCTCGCTGCGGCACCTCGGGCTCATCTGCGAGTCCACAGAGGACGGCGTGCCGCGCGCGTCCAGCCCCGCCGTGGCCACCGGGGTGCTGGCCGAGATGGAACCGGCCGAACGGGAGGAGCTGCACGGCCGCGCCGCCGAGATCGGCCACCGCGCCGCCGTCGAACCCTGCGCGCTGGCCGACATGCTGCTCAACGCACCGCAGATGCGCCGCCGCTGGGTGGTGGAAACGCTCGTCGAAGCCGCCGAGCGGCACCGCCAGGAGGGCAGGCACGAGCGCGCCACCGAACTGCTGCGCCGCGCCCTGCGCGAACCCGTGCCCGGCGACTGCAGGCAGCGGCTGCTGACCCGGCTCGCCGCGATCGAAGTGGCGCACGCCCCCGCCGCCAGCGACGGGCGGTTGCGCCAGGTGCTCACCGACGCGGTCGGCACCGGCGACACGGCGCTGCTCGTGCAGGCCGCGGACCTGCTCGTCGCCCGCGGGGACTCGGAGACCGGGCGCCGCGAGCTCGCGACCGTCTGCGCCCGGGTGCGCAGTCCCGCGCTGGACGCGCTCGGCCTGCTGGCCGACGAACTGTGCGCGCCCGCCCCGGAACCGCTCGCCGTCCGGCTGCCGCCGGTGCCGGAGGAAGCCGCCGACCCGGCGCAGGCGGGTCTGCTGGCGTGGCGCTGCGCCCGGCTCGGCCGCCGCCCCGACCTGGTGCGCACCCTCGCGCGGGAGGCGCTCGCCGACCGCGACCCCGAACTGCCGCTGGCCACCCGGATCGCGGCCTGCCACGCGCTGGCCTGCCGGGACGACGCGGCCGAGGCCGCGGCCGGGCTCACCGCCGTGATCTTCGACGCGGGCCGCCGCGGGGCGCGGGCCGCCGCCGCGTACGCGCTGGTGCAGCGGGCCGTGCTCGCCGCCAAGGACGAACGCTGCCCGGCGGCGGGCGCCGACCTGGCCGCCGCCGTGCGGCAGCTGCCGCTGCACTGCTGGCACCCGGCGCTGCTGCCGCACTACCTGGCCGCGCGGATCGGTGCGCTGCTGCGGCTGGAGGACGTAGCCGGCGCCGAGCGGGTGGCCGCCGCGGAGCTGCCGCTGGGTGCGGAGCGCGGCATGGGCTTCGCCTACCTGCTGCACGCCCGCGGTGAACTGCGCCTCGCGACGGGAGATCCGGCGACCGCGCTCGGCTACTTCCAGGAGTGCGGCCGGATGCTGCGCGCCAAGGAGTGGCTGAACCCGGCGGTGCTGTCCTGGCGGATGCCCGCCGCGATCGCGCAGGGCCGCCTCGGCGCGGCCCGCGCGGCGACCCGGCTCATCGGGGAGGAACTGGAGCTGGCCGAGCGCTGGGGCATGCCGGGGCTGCTGGAACCGGTGCACCGCAAGGCGTTGTCCGCGCTGGCGCTGGCCGGTTCGGGCCCGGCCGGCCCGGGAGCCGCGGGCATCCCGCGGATGGGGGCGGCGCTGCCCGCCGCGCTCTCGGTGCCCGAGCGCCGGGCCGCGAGCCTCGCCGCGCGGGGTCTGTCCAACAAGGACATCGCGCAGGAACTGGGCGTGACGGTGCGGACCGTCGAGCTCCGGCTGACCAAGTCCTACCGCAAGCTCGGCATCGAAGGCCGCGCGCAGCTCCCCCCAGACCTGGCCGAGTGAGGCCCGCCGGATGCTGGTCGAACGCGAGTGGGAGCTCGCCGTGCTGGAGTCCGCCGTCCGCCAGGTCGGCCGCGGGACCGGTTCGCTCGTGCTCATCAGCGGGATGCCCGGCAGCGGCCGCAGCGCGCTGCTGAGCAGGTTGCGCGAGCTCGCCACCGCGAGCGGGGCCCGGGTGCTCGGCGCGGGCGGCGCGGCCAGCGAGCGCTCGTTCCGGTTCGGGCTCGTGCGGCGGCTGCTGCACGACCTCACCGCTCCGGCCCCGGGACGGCCGCCCGCCGAGGCGCTGCCGCCCGCCGACGAGGCGCACGTCGACGACCCGGGCGCGGTTCCGGTCGGCGTGCTGCACGCGCTGCACGCCCTGCTGGTCGGGGCGAGCGCGCGGTGCCCGCTGGTGCTGGCCGTGGACGACCTTTGGTGGGCCGACGAGGCCTCGTTGCGCTGCCTGGCCTACCTCATCGGCCGGTTGCGGGGGATGCGGGTGCTGGTCGCGGTGGTGCTGGACCCGGACTCGGGCCGGGATCGGGGCGCGCTGGTCCGCGAGATCACCGCCGCCGCCGCGCACCGGGTGCGGCCCGGCCGGTTGTCGGTGGCCGCGACCGCGGAACTCGTCCGCGACCGGTTGTGCGCCGAGCCGGGCCCGGACGCCGACCCGGACGGGTTCGCCGCGGTGTGCCACGAGCTGACCGGCGGGCACCCGGGCGACCTGGTGAGCCTGCTGGACCAGGCCGCCGAGCAGGGGCTGCGCCCGGTGCCCGCGTCGCTGCCGGTGCTGCGCGCGCTCGCCGAGGGCGACCGCAGGCGGCGGCTGGTGCGGGCCCTGTCCGGCGGGGAGTTCGCCGCCGACGTCGCCCGCGCCGTCGTCGTCCTCGGCGAGCACGCGGACCCCACGCTGGTGCAGCGGCTGTCCGGGCTGACGCCGAGCCGCTACGAGCGGGCGCTGCGGGCGCTGGAACCGTGGTTCCGGGTCCACCCGGACCGGATCGAGGTGGCGGTGCCCGGCGAACGCGGCGAGCTGGCCGCGGAACTGCTGGTGGACGACGTGATCGCCGCGGTCGAGGAGTCCACCGCCGAGCACGACAGCACCCGGCTGCACCTGCGGGCGGCGGCCTTGCTGCACGGCCACGGCTATCCCCCGGAACCGGTGGGCGACCAGTTGCTGCTGGTGAACTCGACGCTGTCCAGCTGGGGCGTGCAGCGGTTGCGGGAAGCGGCCCACGCCGTGCTGCCGCGGTCCCCGGAGGTCGCGGCCCGCTACCTGCGGCGCGCCCTGCTGGACCTGGAGTCCGGCGGGATGGGCCGGGCGCGGTTGCTCGCCGAGCTCGGCTCGGTGGAGCTGGCGTTCGACCTGCCCGCCGCGGTGCGCCACATCGGCCAGTCGGTGCCGCAGCTGCGCGAGCCGCGCGACCGCGCCCGCGTGCTGGGGCGGCTGCCGCTGACCGTGACCGGCGCGGGCCCGCGGGTGGCCGAGCTGATCCGCGAGGTGGCCGCCGAGCACGGTCCCGCCGACGAGCTGGAGGGCGCGGACCGGGAGCTGGCGCTGCGGCTGGAGGCGCGGACCCGCTACCTGGCGCTGGAGGACCCGGCGGCGCACGCCGCGGTCCCGGGGCGGATGGCCGAGCTCGACGCTCGCCAGTGCGCGCCCGGCCCCGCCGAGCGGGAACTGCGCGTGGTGCTGCTGGCCTCGATGGCGCTGACCGGCACGCCGCGGGCGTCGGAGGTCGCGTCGATGGCGCGGGAGCTGCTGGCGCAGGAACCGGCGAACGTCACCTCGGAGACGCATTCGGTGCTGCGCTACCTGCCGTCGATCCTGCTGGCGGCCGGCGCCCCGGAAGGCCTGGACTCGTGGCTGGCGCTGGCGGCCGACCACGCGCGCAGGCAGGGCGCCACCGCGGCGGAGGCGCTGGTCGCCGCGCAGCACAGCCTGGTGCACCTGGACTCCGGCCAGCTCGTGCAGGCCCGGCGCAGCGCGACGGCCGCCCTGGACCTGGTCGAGCCGGACACGCCGGAGTCGATGGCCGCGCCGGTGTTCGCGATGGGCGCGGTGGCCCGCAGGCTGCGGGACCGGGAACTGGCCGAGCGGGTGCTGCTGCTGCCGCATTCGCCGGACGACCTGCAGGTGGTGGCGCTGCGGCGGTTGGTGCAGAGCAACCTCGCGATGCAGGACGGCGATCCGGTGACGGCGCTGACGCACCTGCTGGACTGCGGCAGGCGCCTGGAGCAGGCCGGCTGGTTCGGCCCGGCGGCCTGCTCGTGGCGGCCCACCGCGGCGCTGCTGCGGCACCGGCTCGGCGACGTCCGGGCGGCGGTCGAGCTCGCGGAGGAGGAGTACCAGCGCGCCCGCGACTGGGGCGCCCCGACGCCGCTGGGCCGGGCGCTGCGGGTGCGCGCGGTGGTCACCGGGGGCGGTCGCCGGGTGGAGCTGCTGCGGGAAGCGGTGCAGGTGCTGCGGCCCGCGGCGGACCGGCTGGAGCTGGCGGGCGCGCTGGCCGCGCTCGGCGAGGCGTTGCGGGACCGGGCTCCGGCGGAGGCGGAGCTGGTGCTGGCCGAGAGCGCCCAGGTCGCGGCCCGCAGCGGCGCACCGCCGCACGCGACCGGCGCCCCGGGGCCCGGAGGCGGGCGCGGGAACGGCCCGTCGGAACCGGCCGCGGTGCTGACCCGGGCGGAAGAAGCGGTCGCGGAATCGGCGGCGCTGGGCCGCACCAACCAGGAGATCGCCGACGAGCTCCGGGTGAGCAGGCGAGCGGTCGAGAAGCACCTCACCGCGGCCTACCGAAAATTGGGGATCGACGGCAGGGCGGATCTCGCGAATTCACTTCTCCCGCGCGGGGCGGGCGGCTGAACGCGATTCGGTACCGCGCCGCGTTCGCGCAGGGTGATCACGGCGGTCACGCTTGGTCGCGGACCGCTGCCTGCGGAAGGGCGGAATGTGGTGGGGGATTCACGTGATGTTGGTTCGTGCCCGTCCCTGTGGTGGCGGGTGGGGGCCTGAGCCGTACCCGAACCCACCCCCGCGATGTGGTTCGGTGCGGTCGTTCGGTCGTGAAATACCTGGTAGATCGGCACCGAACCGAATCGGGCCGAACCGAACCGAACCAGCGGGCGGCTTGACCGCAGGCTTAAGGACGGCGCTGGCCCGCTGTTGACTTGGTTGGTTTTGAATCCATAGCCTTGTGGTGTCGTTGAATTCCGGTAATGCCTCCAACCGATGCCGGATCTGCGTTTCTCGCGAGCCAGAGAGGAATGGTCGAATTCTGATGACATCCAGCGGCACGATGCGAGCGCGACCCACGCCTGCCGGGGCGTCCGAAGAATCCGGTGAAGATTATCGGGACATTTACAGATCGTTGTTCGAGCAGTCCGGGATGTGCATGGCGAACCTCGATTCGAGCATGCGCGTGCTGGAGGCGAACAAGTACTTCTTCAAGCAGTTCGGGCGCGGTGCCGCCGACGTGCGGGGGCGCAGCTTCTACGACTTCCTGCACCCCAGCGTGCGCGGGAAGTTCCAGTACCAGTTCGCCCGCCTCACCGAGGGCCGCAACCCGCGGTTCGTGGAGCACGCGGTCGCCGTCGGCGCGAAGGAAGCGCTGTTCGGCGGGGAGCTGACCGGCATCGCGGTGCCCGGCCGCTCCGGTCGCGTGGAGGGCGTCATGGTCGTGCTGCAGCCGGACGAGGGACAGCGGGCCGCGATGGTCGGCGGCAAGGAGAAGCTGCTCAGCGAGGTCGACGCCCGGATCCTGGAGGGCGTCGCGGCCGGGGAGTCCACCGTGCAGCTGGCCGCGAAGCTCTACCTCAGCCGGGGCGGCGTCGAGTACCACGTGACGACGCTGCTGCGGAAGCTCAAGGTCACCAACCGCCCGGCGCTGGTCTCGAAGGGCTACTCGATGGGAATCCTCGGCGTCGGCCAGTGGCCGCCGCGGGTGCTGCCCGAGTACGTGAAGTGAGCGGCGGCCCTCCGCCGGGGTGCCGGCCCGGTGGTGGTCCGAGCTCGTTCCCGTCGATCGGCCCGCATAGCGGAGATCTTCCGGGAAAACCTTGAACTCGCCGTGCGATGGTTGCCACCGGGGCGACCTCCGTGCAAGATCGATTTTTCTCCGGTGCCGGGCTCCGCGCGGAGCCGCCGACCCGGCGACCACCTGGACCAGGGGAGGGCTGTGCGCGTGATCGTCACCGTCACGGCGAACCCCAGCCTCGACCGCACCGTGCAGGTGCGCAAACTGGTGCGCGGCGGCCTGAACCGCGCCTCCTCGATCCGCGTCGACCCGGGCGGCAAGGGCATCAACGTGGCCCGCGCTCTCGCCCAGCACGGCGTCGACGTCCGCGCGGTCGTGGCGGCGGGCGGCATCGAGGGCCAGCAGCTCGTGGCGTTGCTGGCCGGCCTGAGCATCGACGTGCTGCGGGTGCCCGCGGTGGGCCCGGTCCGCATCAACATGAGCGTCGTCGAACCCGACGCGACCGTCACCAAGTTCAACGAGCCGGGGGCGCTGCTGGACGCGGGCGACGCCCGCGCCCTGTGCGAGGCGGTGCTGCGCAGCGCGGACGGCGCGAACTGGGTGGTGATCGCGGGCAGCCTGCCGCCGGGGGTGAGCAGCGCCTACTACGCGGGGCTGATCCGGATGATCGGCTCGCTGGGCGTCCCGGTGGTGGTGGACACGAGCGGGCCCGCGCTGCACGAGGCCGTGCAGGCCCGGCCGACGTTGGTGAAGCCCAATCTCCGGGAACTGGAGGAGACGGTAGGTCACTCGATTACAACGATCGGTGGCGTCGTCGATGCCGCCGACGAGATCCTCGAACTCGGGGCGGACACCGTGCTGGCCAGCCTCGGGGCCGATGGGGCCCTGCTGCGCGGGCACGACGGCTGCGGTTACGCCGAGGCGCCGGTGACCGCGCAGAACGCTGTCGGCGCGGGGGACGCTTTACTCGCCGGATATCTTTCCGAAGGCTGCGGAGGTCTGCCCGCCCTGGTCACCGCGGTGGCCTGGGGCGCGGCAGCGGCCTCGCTGCCGGGTAGCGCCATGCCACAACCGCACGACCTGCGCCCGGACTTGGTGCGCGTCGAGTCCCGGGTGCCCTGGGACCGGCGGCTGCACCGGGACCCCTGACGCGGGGAGGCGGTCGGCGAGGCAGAGGGACAACGGCGTCGGCGAGGTACGGAGTGACAACCATGTCAGGGACGGCCACGGAGGAATCGAGTTCTCGAGCACAGGCGCAGCGCGCCCGCGTCGTGGTGCAGCGGTTCGGCGGGCAGCTGGCCGGCATGGTCATGCCCAACATCGGCGCGTTCATCGCCTGGGGCCTGATCAGCGCGCTGTTCATCCCGGAGGGCTGGTGGCCCAACGCCCAGCTGGCGCAGCTGAAAGAACCGATGATCACGCTGCTGCTGCCGGTGCTGATCGGCTACACCGGCGGCAGGCAGGTGCACGGGCAGCGCGGCGCGGTCGTCGGCGCGGTCGCCACCATCGGCATCGCGATCGGGGCCGAGGTCCCGATGTTCCTGGGCGCGATGATCGTCGGCCCGCTCGCGGGCTGGGTGCTGAGACGGTTCGACCGCTCGGTGGGCAAACGGGTGCCTCCGGCGTTCAAGATGCTGGTGGACAACTTCGCGGCCGGGATCATCGGCGGGCTCTTCGCCATCGCCGGGCTGCTGGCGATCGGTCCCGCCATCGAGAGCGTGACCATCGCGCTCGGCCACGGCGTGCAGGCGCTGCTGGACCTGCACCTGCTGCCGCTGGTGGCGATCATCGTGGAACCGGCGAAGGTGCTGTTCCTCAACAACGCCGTCAACCACGGCGTGCTCGGGCCGCTGGGCGTGTCCGAGTCGCTGGACCACGGCAAGGCCATCGAGTTCCTGGTCGAGCCGAACCCGGGACCGGGCTTCGGGGTGCTGCTGGCGATCACCGTGTTCGGGCCGCCCGCGATGCGCGCGACCGCGCCCGGCGCGCTGGTCATCCAGTTCCTCGGCGGCATCCACGAGATCTACTTCCCGTACGTGCTGGCCGCGCCGCGGCTGCTGCTGGCGACGATCTCCGGCAGCGCGGCGGGGCTGTTCGTCTTCAGCATCACCGGTGCGGGCCTGGTCGCCACGCCGTCGCCGGGCAGCGTGGTCGCGCTGCTGGCGGTGACCCCGAAGGGCGGCTACGTCGGCGTGATCGCCGGGATCGCCGCGTCGGCGGTGGTGGCGTTCGTGGTCGCCTCGCTGGTGCTGAAGCTGTGGCGACGACCCGACGAGGTCGAGACCGGTGGAGCGGTCCGATGAGCCGCGGGTCGGCGGCCTCCCGCTGGTGGCGCGCGATCGGCTTCGCCCAGCGCCGGGTGCTCGGATCGCACGACGAACTGCGGGAGGAACCGGTGCCGCCGAGCGAGGTCGAGAGCGCGCGGCAGGCAGGAGAGGAGCGCTCGATGGGCACGATCAACGGGTCGGCGGTGCGCAAGGTCGTCATCGCCTGCGACGCGGGCATGGGCAGCAGCGCCATGGTCGCCGCCCAGCTGGCGGGCAGGCTCAAGCCGTACGACGTGAAGGTCTCGCACGCCTCGGTCACCGAGATCCCGCCGGACGCGGATCTGGTGCTGTGCCAGGAAACCCTGCTGGAGCGGGCGCGGCGGGAGGACACCGGTTCGGCGGTGATCCTCGGTTTCCGCAGCTTCCTCGGCGACCCGGTGTTCGACGAGGTCGAGCAGGCCGTCCGGGAAGGTGAACCCCTTGGTGGTTGAGGCGGGCCCGCCCCGGCCGCTGGCGGTGCGGCTCGGCCGCACCGCCGCGGGATTCGCGGACGCCATCGACCAGTGCGGCCGCCTGCTGGTGGAGACCGGCGCGGTCGAGGAACCCTACGTCGCCGCGATGCACGAGCGGGAGCGGTCGCTGACGACCCACCTCGGCGAAGGCGTCGCGATCCCGCACGGCACCACCGAATCCCGCCGCTTCGTGCGGCGCAGCGCCCTGGTGGTGGTGCAGTTCCCCGGCGGGGTGCGGTGGAGCGACGGCGGCGAGGTGAGCCTGTGCGTGGCGATCGCCGCGGGCGCCCGGCGCGCCGACGGTTCGCCGGATGCGGCGGGCGCGCAGCACTTGGGCGTGCTGTCGGCCCTGGCCACGGTCCTGATGGATCCGGTGCGGGCGCGCGAGCTGCGCGAAGCACCGGACGAGGCGACGGTCGACCGGCTGTTGCGGTCCGTTGAGGAGGACAGGTGAAGGTCGCACGTTTCTACGCCCCGGGTGACATCCGCATCGAGCAGGCCCCGGAACCGGAACCCGGCCCGGGCGAACTGAAGCTGCGGGTCCGCAACTGCTCCACCTGCGGAACCGATCTGAAGATCATGCGGCACGGGCACCACCACATCGACCCGCCACGGGTCATCGGCCACGAGATCGCCGGGGAGGTGGTCGGCATCGGCGACGGCGCCAGCGGTTTCGCCGAGGGCGACCGGGTGCAGGTGATCGCGGCGATCCCCTGCGGCGAGTGCGGCTACTGCGAGCGCGGCAGGCAGACGGTGTGCCCGAACCAGCGCTCGATGGGCTACCACTTCGACGGTGGTTTCGCCGAATTCCTCACCGTCCCCGAGCAGGTGCTGCGGGTCGACGGGGTGAACCTGCTGCCCGGCGGGGTCGACTTCGCGGCCGCGTCGGTCGCCGAACCGCTCGCCTGCGTCCTCAACGGCCAGGAGCTCGCGCGGGTCGGCCCGGGGGACGTGGTCGTGGTCGTCGGCTCCGGCCCGATCGGCTGCCTGCACACCCGGCTGGCGCGGGCCCGCGGCGCGGCCGCGGTGTACCTGGTGGAGCTCAACGCCGCCCGGCTGGAGCAGGCGGCCGAGCTGGTGGGCCCGGATGCCGCGATCCTCGCCTCCGCCACCGATCCGGTCGCGGAGGTGCTGCGCCGCACCGGCGGTGTCGGCGCCGACGTGGTGATCACCGCGGCCGCTTCCGGCGAAGCGCAGGAGCAGGCGCTGCGGATGGCCGCGCGCGGCGGCCGGATCAGTTTTTTCGGTGGTTTGCCCAAGGATTCGCCGATCATCGACTGCGATTCGAACGCGGTGCACTACCGTGAGTTGACCATCGTCGGTGCCAACGGCTCCACCCCGGAGCACAACCGGCGGGCGCTGCGGCTGATCGCCTCCGGTGACGTCCCGGTGCACGACCTGATCACCCACCGGTTGCCGCTGGACGGGGTGCTGGAAGCGATCCGCACGGTCAGCACGGGCGACGCGATCAAGGTGACCATCGAGCAGTGACGGTGCCGGAACCCGCCTCGCGACGTGCGGCGGGACCCGGGGCGCAACGGAGGAGTGCCGCGTGGTGCTGCGGGAACGGGAGAACGAGACCGAGCTGCTGAGCGCCGCGCTGGACCGGGCGAGCGAGGGCGGCGGTGCCCTGCTGGCGTTCTCCGGCCCCTTCGGCATCGGCCGCTCCGCGGTGCTGGCGGCCGCGGCGGCCGCCGCCCGGGACCGGGGCGCCCGGGTGCTGCGGGCGTTGGCGACCACCGCGGAGCGCGACATCCCGTTCGGCGTGCTGAGCCAGTTCTCCTGCTGCGCCACCGATTCCGAGACCGGGCCGGACTTCGGCACGATGCGCGGCGGGCTGCTCGCCTCGCCCGACCCGGTGCTGCTGGTGGTGGACGACCTGCAGCGCGCGGACGTGGAATCGCTGCGCTGGCTGGACCGGTTGTGCGCCGCCGTCGCGGATTCCGCGGTGCTGGTGGTCGTCGCGCACCGGGACGGGGAGCAGGCCGCCGATCCGGAGACCTTCCAGCGGTTGCTGGGCCGCGCCGCGCGGCGCGGTGAACTCCGGCCGCTGAGCCCCGGCGGGGTGGCCGCCGTGGTGCGGGACGTGTTCGGCGTGCCCGGCGACGAGCGGTTCACCGCCGCCTGCCACCGTGCGTCGCACGGCAGGCCGTTCCTGCTCAACGCGATCGCGCACGGCCTGCGCGACAGCGGCAGGCGCCCGCAGGAGTCCGATGTGGACGCCGTGTGGTCGTTGCGGCCCTCCGTGGTGGCCGAGCGGGCCGGCGCGGTGCTGCGCCCGCAGCCGGAACCGGTGCTGGCCGCCGCCCGAGCGGTGGCGCTGCTCGACGGTGCCGAGCCGGACCAGCTCGCCGACCTGGCCGGGCTGGCCCCCGCCGAGTGCGCCGGGGCGCTCGCCGCCCTCGCCGCGCTCGGCGTCCTCGTCGAACCGGCGCGGCCCCGCTTCGCGCACCCGGTGATCCGCGAGGTCGTGGAGAACACCCTGGAACCACCGGAACTCGCCGAGTGGCACCGCAGGGCGGCGCGGCTGCTGCAGCGGGCCGACCGGCCCGCCGAAGCGGTCGCCGAACACCTGCTGGCCTCGGACGCGACCCAGGGCGAGTGGACCACCGGGGTGCTGCACGCCGCGGGCCGGCGGGCCCTGGACCGCGGCGACGTGGCCACCGCCATCCGCTGCCTGCGCCGCGCGCTGCTGGCCTGCCCCACCGCGGGCACCGAGCGGTCCGTGCTGCTCGCCGACCTCGCCGAGGCGGAGCGCTCCGGGGCACCGGTCGCCTCGATGCGGCACCTGTCGCAGGCGCTGCCCAAGTTCGACTCGGACCGGCGGCGAGCCGAGGCGCTCGCCGACGTGCCGCCGATGCTGCTGGCGGTGGCACCGCTGTCGCTGCTCGCCGAACTGGAGGAATTCCGCGCGCGGGAGGAGCTGGATCCGGCCGTGCTGCGGGCCATCGACACCCGCATCCGCCTCGCCCGGCTCGGCGATCCCGCCTGGTGCGCCGACACCCGCGAGCTGTTCGACTCCCTCGTCCCCGGCGAGCACGTCGACCCGGAGCGGGTCTCGGTGCTGCTGCACTCGGCGACGCTCACCGGCGGCGACGCCGAATCGGTGCTGCCGTGGGCGAAGCGGGCCGTCGCCGGGGAGCACGGGCCGGGCGCCGCGTTCGGCGCGGTGGCGCTGGCGGCGCGGACCCTCGCGGCCTGCGACGAGGTGCGGGCCGCGGAGCAGTGGCTGGCGGAGGTGACCGCGGCGCTCGGCGCGCGCGGCGACCGCGCCGCGGAACGCCTCATCGTCGACGCCGAACGGGCGTTCACCGTGGTCCGCTCCTGCCGCTACCCGGAGGCGGTGGCGCTGGCGGAGAGCGCGCTGCGCCGTTGCGACCCGGGGCTGATCCCGGTGGTGGAGCGGTGCTTCGAGGTGCTGTCCATCGCCGTGCTCGACTCGGCCGACACCGGTTCCGCGGCGCGGGCGCTGGGGCGCCACCGCGAGTGGGACCACGCGGTGCAGCCGTGGGTGCGGGAGCTGCGCGACGCCGCGCTCGCCGTCAGCGTGCGCGACACCGTCGGCGGGCTCGAACACCTGCTGGAGTGCGGGCGGGAGCGGGACCGGCTCGGCTGGTCCAACCCGTGCCTGCTGCCCTGGCGCGGCTGGGCGGCGCTGCTGTACCACCGCGTGCAGCGGCCCGGCCCGGCCGCCGAGCTGATCGCCGAGGAGTACCGGCGGGCGGTGGCCTGGGGCGCGCCCAGCGGGGTCGGTCGCGCGCTGCGCGTGTGGGGCGCGATCACCGAGGGGGAGCCGGGCGTGGAGCTGCTGCGCCGGGCCGTCGAAGCGCTCGACGGCCGCGGTCCGGCCGGCACGGTGGAACTCGCCAAGGCGCACCTGATGCTGGGGCGCAGGCTGCTGTGCTCCGACCGGGCGGAGGCCGCCGCCCGGTTGAACGAGGGCGACGAGCTCGCCGCCGCCTGCGGGGTCCCGCGGCTGCGCGCCGCCGAGGAGATCGCGGCCGAAGGCGGTGGGGCGCAGGCGGAACTGACCCGCGCCGAACTGCGCATCGCGCGGCTGGTGGCGGGCGGGCTCGGCAACCAGCAGGTGGCCACCGAGCTGGGGGTGAGCTCCCGGGCCGTCGAGAAGCACCTCACCAAGGTCTACCGCAAGCTCGGCGTCACCGGCAGAGCAGGACTGACCGACCTCGCGGACTCCCTGGACCCGGCCTGATTCCTCCCGGTCCTCTTGCGTGGGTGGCGGAACCTCAGCGGGATTCTCGCTGCGGGATCGTGGTCACCGGTGGCTCCGCCACGGGCGACGACGCCGTCCTCGCGAGAATCACGCTGAGAACCCGCGGCGGTGCCGGTGCCTCAGGTGGTCGCCGCTCAGCGGCTTCGCCGCTGACAGGACAACGGCGTGGACGCGGGCGAGAACGTGGATCTGCGGTCCGGCGAGTGGCGGGTTCGTCCGGGCACGTCGGGCGGGTCACTCGCCTGGCGGGATTCGCAGGGTGAGTTCCGCTGCGAGTTCTGCGTTGACCTGCGGTGCGTGCTCGACGAGGTAGAAGTGGCCGCCGCGGAAGCCGCGCAGCCGGAACGCGCCGGAGGTGTGCTCCTTCCAGCGCAACGATTCGTCTACTGTGGACTTCGGGTCGTCGTCGCCGATGAGCACCGAGATCGGGCAGGACACCACCCGGCCCGGCCGCGGCGGGTAGGTCTCCACCGCGCGGTAGTCGTTGCGGATCGCGGGCAGCGACATGCGCACCACGTCCTCGTCGTCCAGCGCCGACTCCGCCCCGTTCAACGCGCGCACGTCCGCCAGCAGGCCTTCGTCGTCGAGCAGGTGCACCCGCTCGTCCCGCACCGTGCCCGGGGCGCGGCGCCCCGAGACGACCAGCGAGCGCGGCGGCCGGCCCGCGCCGCGCTCCAGCCGGTGCGCCACCTCGAAGCCGAGCAGCGCGCCCATGCTGTGCCCGAAGAACACCGTCGGCAGCTCCGGCTCCGCCGCCAGCACCGCCGTGATCGCCTCCGCGTACTCGTCGATGCCGCCGAGCAGCGGTTCGCGGTGCCGGTCCTGCCTGCCCGGGTACTGCAGCACGACGACGTCGGCGCCGGGGGAGTGGGCGGCCGAGACCGGCCGGTAGAAGCTGGCCGAGCCGCCCGCGTGCGGGAAGCACACCAGCCGGACCGGCGCGGCCGGTGCGGGGTGGTAGCGGCGCAGCCACTTGCCGGGGTCGAGATCGGTCACGGCTCCTCCTCCGAGCGCTGGACCTCCGCGGCGGGCGGCGCCCGCGCGGCCAGTACAGCACCGCGCGGTGCGGAGAACCCCTAGTCCGGATTCCGCGCCACGACGGAGAACTCGGCGAATCCCTAGGGTGTGCCGCTTTCCTTTGACACCGCCGACGATCGGCTGCCAGCGTCGGATCCGGCCCGATCCGGGGCTCCCGGCAGGTGCCGATCCGACCGCTGCCGGTGCCCGGTGCGCCACCGCGCGCGTTCCCGTGCCGCCCACGCGGTCGGCACGGGCGCTGTCGGCATCAGGTGGTGGAAGGGGAAGCACATGTCCAGGCGAGCGCTGATCACCGGGATCACCGGGCAGGACGGTTCCTACCTGGCCGAGCACCTGCTCGCGCAGGGATACCAGGTGTGGGGCCTGATCCGGGGGCAGGCGAACCCGCGCAAGTCCCGGCTGAGCAGGCTGGCCACCGATCTGTCCTTCGTGGACGGTGATCTAATGGACCAGGGCAGCCTGGTCTCGGCGGTGGACCTGGTGCAACCGCACGAGGTCTACAACCTGGGCGCCATCTCGTTCGTGCCGATGTCCTGGCAGCAGGCGGAACTCGTCACCGAGGTGAACGGGATGGGCGTGCTGCGGATGCTGGAGGCGATCCGCATCGTCAGCGGCCTGCACGGTTCCGGTGGTTCCGGCGGGGAACGCATCCGGTTCTACCAGGCGTCGTCCTCGGAGATGTTCGGCAAGGTCGCCGAGACGCCGCAGAGCGAGCGCACCACCTTCCACCCGCGCAGCCCGTACGGCGTCGCCAAGACCTACGGGCACTACATCACGCAGAACTACCGCGAGTCCTACGGCGTGTGGGGCGTGTCCGGCATCCTGTTCAACCACGAATCACCGCGCCGCGGCGCCGAATTCGTCACCCGCAAGATCTCGCTGGCCGTCGCGCAGATCAAGCTCGGCCTGCAGGACAAGCTCTACCTCGGCAACCTGGAGGCGGTGCGGGACTGGGGATTCGCCGGGGACTACGTGCGCGCGATGCACCTGATGCTCCAGCAGGACGAGCCGTCCGACTACGTCGTCGGGACCGGCCGGATGCACTCGGTGCGGGACGCGGTGCGCATCGCCTTCGACGCGGCGGGCCTGCACTGGGAGGACCACGTCGAGATCGATCCGACGCTGGTGCGCCCCGCCGAGGTCGAGACGCTGTGCGCCGATTCCGGGCGGGCGCGCCGGGAACTGGGCTGGGAACCGAGCGTCGACTTCACCGAGCTGATGACGATGATGGTCGAGGCCGACCTGCGGCAGGCCTCCCGCGAGCGCGACTACGCCGAGGTGCTCTCCGCGTCCAGCTGGTGACGCCCTCCGGGCGGACGGTGGCCGTTCGCCCTTCCAGGACTGGGGAATTCCCGGGCGGGTGCTGGTGAGACTGAGCTCCGTCCGGTCGACGCAGGTGGGGTGGAGATGGACAACGAGCAGAAGCTCCGGGACTACCTGAAGCGCGCGAGCGCGGACCTGAAGCGGTCCCGGGCGCGCGTGCAGGAGCTGGAGGACGCGGCCCGCGAGCCCATCGCCATCGTCGGCATGAGCTGCCGCTACCCCGGCGACGTGACCGGCCCCGAGGACCTGTGGTGGCTGGTCGCCGAGGGCCGCGACGGCATCACCGGGTTCCCCGCCGACCGGGGCTGGGAGCTCGCCGACGCCGACACGGCCACCCGCTCCGGCGGATTCCTGCACGACGCGGCCGAATTCGACGCGGACTTCTTCGGCATCTCCCCGCGCGAGGCGCTGGCGATGGACCCGCAGCAGCGGGTGCTGCTGGAAGCCACCTGGGAGGCGTTCGAGCACGCGGGCGTCGACCCGGCGGCGGTGCGGGGCAGCCGCACCGGCGTGTTCATGGGTGCGATGGCGCAGGACTACCGGGTCGGCGCGGCCGACGACGTGGACGGGTTCCGGCTGACCGGCAACAGCGGCAGCGTGCTCTCCGGCAGGCTCGCCTACACCTTCGGCGCGGTGGGGCCGGCCGTCACGGTGGACACCGCCTGCTCGTCCTCGCTGGTGGCGCTGCACCTGGCGGCGCACTCGCTGCGTGCCGGGGAGTGCTCGCTGGCGCTGGCGGGCGGGGTCACCGTGATGTCCGGACCGGCGACGTTCCTGGAGTTCTCCCGGCAGGGCGGGCTGTCCGCGGACGGCCGCTGCCGCTCCTTCGCCGATGCGGCGGACGGGACCGGCTGGGGCGAGGGCGTCGGCGTCCTGGTGCTGGAGCGGCTCTCCGACGCGCGGCGCAACGGGCACGACGTGCTCGCGGTGGTGCGCGGGAGCGCGGTGAACCAGGACGGCGCGTCCAACGGGCTGACCGCGCCGAACGGGCCCTCGCAGCAGCGCGTCATCCAGCAGGCGCTGGTGAACGCGCGGCTGACTCCGTCCGAAGTGGACGTCGTGGAGGCGCACGGCACCGGTACCGCGCTCGGCGACCCGGTCGAGGCGCAGGCGCTGCTGGCGACCTACGGGCAGGACCGGGAGCACCCGCTGCTGCTGGGTTCGATCAAGTCGAACCTCGGGCACACCCAGGCCGCGGCCGGGGTCGCCGGGGTCATCAAGGTGGTGCAGGCGATGCGGCACGGCCTGCTGCCGCGGACCCTGCACGTGGACGAGCCGTCCACGCACGTCGACTGGAACTCCGGGCAGGTGCGGCTGCTCACCGGCGCCGAACCCTGGCCGGTCGCCGACCGGCCGCGCCGCGCGGGCGTGTCCTCGTTCGGCATCAGCGGCACCAACGCGCACACCATCGTCGAGCAGGCACCCGAACCGGAACCCGCGGCCGAGCCGGTGGAACCCGGGACGATCCCGGTGCTGCTGTCGGCGAAGACGGCGGCGGCACTGCGCGAGCAGGCCGCCCGTCTGCTGTCCACCGTGGACACCGACGGGCCGCGGCCGCTGGACGTCGGCTTCACCACCGCCGCCCGCGGCGGGCTGGAGCACCGCGCGGTGCTCACCGCGACCGACGAGGCGGAGCTGCGCGCGGGCCTGCGCGCCCTCGCCGCCGACGAGGACGCCCCGGCGCTCGTGCGCGGATCCTCCCGCGCCGCGGGGAAGACGGCGTTCCTGTTCACCGGGCAGGGCGGGCAGCGGCTCGGCGCCGGCCGCGAACTACACGCGCGGTTCCCGGCGTTCGCCACCGCCTTCGACGAGGTGGTGACCGCCCTCGACCGGCACCTGGACCGGCCGCTGCGGGAGGTGCTGTTCGCCGAACCGGACAGCCCCGAAGCCGCGCTGCTGGACGAGACCGGCTACGCCCAGCCCGCGCTGTTCGCCGTCGAAGTGGCGCTGCACCGGCTCGCCGAGTCGTGGGGGCTGCGGCCCGACCACCTCGCCGGGCACTCCGTCGGCGAGATCGCCGCCGCGCACGTGGCGGGCGTGTTCACGCTCGACGACGCGGCCGCGCTGGTGTGCGCGCGGGGCCGGTTGATGCAGGCGCTGCCCGCCGGTGGCGCGATGATCTCGGTGCGGGCCACCGAGGACGAAGTGCTCCCGCTGCTCACCGGACGGGTGTCGCTGGCCGCGATCAACGGGCCCGAGTCGGTGGTCGTATCCGGGGACGCCGCCGAAGCCGAGGCGATCGCCGCGCACTTCGCCGAGCTGGGGCGCCGCACCACGCGGTTGCCGGTGAGCCACGCGTTCCACTCGCCGCTGGTGGAACCGATGCTCGACGAGTTCCGCGCCGTCGTCGCCGGGCTCTCCCCGCGCGAACCGCTGCTGCCGCTGGTGTCCACCGCCACCGGCGAGTCCGCGACCGCCCGCGACCTCGCCTCCCCCGACCACTGGGTGGAGCACGCGCGCCGCCCGGTGCGGTTCGGCGCCGCCGTCCGCCGCCTCGGCGAACTCGGGGTGCGGACCTTCGCCGAACTCGGCCCGGACGCGGTGCTCAGCGCGCTCGTCCCGGCGAACCTCGACCACGAGGCGCTGGTGGTCCCGCTGCTGCGCGGTGACCGGTCCGAGACCACCGCCGTCGCGCAGGCGCTCGCCGCGCTGCACGCGCACGGCGTCTCCCCGGACTGGCCCGAGTTCTTCGCCGGCACCGGCGCCCACCGCGTCGCGCTGCCCGGCTACCCGTTCCAGCGCCGCCGGTTCTGGCCGAGGAGCACCGGCGACGGTGACGTGCGCGCGGCCGGGCTCGGCGCCGCGCACCACCCGCTGCTGGCGGCGGCGGTATCGCTGGCGAACTCGGACGGGGTGCTGCTCACCGGCAGGTTGTCGGTGCGCTCGCACCCGTGGCTGGCCGAGCACGCGGTCGGCGGCGAGATCCTGCTGCCCGGCACCGCGTTCGTCGAGCTGGCGCTGCGCGCCGGGGACGAAGCGGGCTGCGACCGGGTGCGGGAGCTGACGCTGGCCGCGCCGCTGGTGCTGCCCGAGCAGGGCGCGGTGCAGGTGCAGGTGTGGCTCGGCGGGCCCGACGACACCGGGAGCCGGGAGCTGAGCCTCTACTCCCGCCCCGACGGCGCCGAGGAGCAGCCGTGGACGCGGCACGCCACCGGCGTGCTCGACACCGCGCGCGGCACCCCGGCGGACTTCGGCCCGGAGTGGCCGCCCGCCGGGTCGCGACCCGTGGACCTCGACGGGCTCTACGAGCGGTTCGCCGCGGCCGGATTGGACTACGGTCCGGCCTTCCGCGGCCTGCGCGCGGCCTGGCGGCGCGGCGACGAGGTGTTCGCCGAGGTGGAGCTGCCCGTGGCCGCCGCCGAAGCCGAGGCGTTCGGGGTGCACCCGGCGCTGCTGGACGCCGCGCTGCACGCCGCCGCCGGAGCCGGTGACGCCGCGGAACCGGCGCTGCCGTTCGCCTGGGAGGGCGTCACCCTGCACGCCACCGGCGCGACCGCGGCCCGGGTGCGGCTGGCACCCGCCGGGCCGGACGCGGTCGCGGTGTCGGTGGCCGACCCGGCCGGGGAACCGGTGGCCGAGGTGGAATCGCTGGTGCTGCGCCCGCTCGCGGCCCGCACTCCCGCCGCTGCCCGGGACGCGCTGTTCCGGCTGGACTGGACGCCGATCGCGGCCACCGCCGATCCGGGCTCGGTGGCGGTGCTCCCGCCCGTCGGCGAGGTGCCCTGGGACGCACTCCCGTCCGGTGCGGTGGAGGTCGCCGACCTGGACGCGGTGCCCGCGGACACCGAGGTCGTCGTGCTGCCGGTGCGCTCGCCCGCGGCGGCACCCGAGCAGGTGCACGCGTGCACCGCCCGCGTGCTCGAACAGGCCCAGCGGGTGCTCGACGCCGACGTCGCGGCCCGGCTGGTGGTCGTCACCCGCGGCGCCCGCGACGGCGCCGACCTGGCCGCCGCCGCGGTGTGGGGCCTGGTCCGCACTGCGCAGGCCGAACACCCCGGCCGGTTCGGGCTGGTCGACCTCGACACCGCCGCCGCCGCGGCGCAGCTGCCCGCGGCGCTCGCGCTCGCCGACGAACCCCAGCTGTCCATCGTGGACGGACGGCTGCACGCGGCGCGGCTGGCCCGCGCCCCGATCTCCGCCGATGCCGAGGACGCCGCACCGGAACGCGACCCGGACGGCACCGTGCTCATCACCGGCGGCACCGGCGGGCTCGGTGCCCTGTTCGCCCACCACCTCGTCGCCGAGCACGGCGTGCGGCACCTGCTGCTGACCAGCCGCCGCGGCCCGGACGCCGAGGGCGTGGACCGGCTCGTCGCCGACCTCGCCGAGCACGGCGCCCAGGTGCGCGTCGCCGCCTGCGACGCCGCCGACCGGGACGCCCTCGCCGCGCTGCTGGCCGAGATCCCCGCCGCGCACCCGCTGACCTCGGTGCTGCACGCCGCCGGAGTCCTCGACGACGCGTTGCTCGACGCGCTCACCCCGGAACGGCTCGCGGCCGTGCTGCGGCCGAAGGTCGACGCCGCCTGGAACCTGCACGAGCTGACCCGGGACCACCCGCTCGCCGAGTTCACCACCTTCTCCTCGCTGGCCGGCGTCGTCGGCGCCGCGGGGCAGGCGAACTACTCGGCCGCCAACGCCTACCTGGACGCGCTCGCCGCGCACCGCCGCGCCGCCGGGCTCCCGGCGGTCTCGCTGGCCTGGGGCCCGTGGGCGTCCACCGGGGGCATGACCGGGGAGCTGGCCGAGGCCGAGCTGCGCCGGCTCACCGCCACCGGCACCCCGCCGCTGGAACCCGCGCAGGGGATCGCGCTGTTCGACGCGGCCACCGCCACCGGGGAAGCGGTGCTCGCCCCGGTGCGGCTGGACCTCGCGGTGCTGCGTTCCCGCGGTGAGGTCCCCGCCTTCCTGCGCGGCCTGATCCGCACCCCGGTCCGGCGGGCCGCCACCGGCTCCGCCGCGTCGGCCGGGCTCGCGCGGCGGCTCGGCGCGCTGGGGGCGGCCGACCGCGCCGCGGCGGTGCTCGAGCTGGTGCGCACCCAGGTCGCCGCCGTGCTCGGGCACACCGCGGCGTCCGATGTGGACCCGGACCGCGCGTTCCAGGAACTCGGGTTCGACTCGCTGACCGCCGTGGAGCTGCGCAACCGGCTGGCCACCGCCACCGGGCTGCGCACCTCGGCGACCGCCGTGTTCGACCACCCGACGGCGCGGGCGCTGGCCGCGCACGTGCGCACCGAACTGCTCGGCGAGGACGACGCCGCCACCGGGGAGGCCGACGCGGTCGCGGTGTCCGGCGATCCCATCGCGATCGTCGGCATGGCCTGCCGCTACCCGGGCGGGGTGACCTCGCCGGACGAGCTGTGGCGGCTGGTGTCCGAGGGCACCGACGCGATCAGCGGGCTCCCGGTGGACCGCGGCTGGGACCTCGACGCGCTCTACGACCCGGACCCGGACCGCACCGGTACCTCCTACGCCCGCTCCGGCGGGTTCCTGCACGACGCGGCCGAATTCGACCCGGGCTTCTTCGGGATGAGCCCGCGCGAGGCGATCTCCACCGACCCGCAGCAGCGGCTGCTGCTGGAGACCTCCTGGTCCGCGATCGAGCAGGCCGGGATCGACCCGGCCGCGCTGCGCGGCAGCCGGACCGGTGTGTTCGCCGGGGTGATGTACAACGACTACGGCGCGGTGCTCGCCGGCGGCGACTTCGAAGGGCACCAGGGCAGCGGAACCTCGCCGAGCGTCGCCTCCGGGCGGGTGTCCTACGCGCTGGGCCTGGAAGGACCGGCGGTCACCGTGGACACCGCCTGCTCGTCCTCCCTGGTGGCGATGCACTGGGCGATGCAGGCGCTGCGGGCGGGGGAGTGCTCGCTGGCGCTCGCGGGCGGCGTGACGGTGATGTCCACCCCGGCGGCGCTGATCGAGTTCTCCCGGCAGCGCGGACTGTCCCCGGACGGGCGGTGCAAGGCGTTCTCCGCCGACGCGGACGGGGTCGGCTGGGCGGAGGGCGTCGGCATCGTCGTGCTGGAGCGGCTCTCCGACGCGCGGCGCCACGGGCACGAGGTGCTCGCGGTGGTGCGCGGCAGCGCCGTCAACCAGGACGGGGCCTCGAACGGGCTCACCGCGCCGAACGGGCCCGCGCAGCAGCGGGTGATCCGGCAGGCCCTCGCCGCGGCCGATCTGTCCACTTCGGACATCGATCTCGTCGAGGCGCACGGCACCGGCACCTCGCTCGGCGACCCGATCGAAGCGCAGGCGCTGCTGGCCACCTACGGGCAGGACCGCGCGGAGCCGCTGCGGCTCGGGTCGATCAAGTCGAACCTCGGGCACACCCAGGCCGCCGCCGGGGTCGCGGGCGTGATCAAGGTGGTGCAGGCGATGCGGCACGGCGTGCTGCCCCGCACCCTGCACGCGGATACGCCCTCCACCCACGTGGACTGGGCGGACGGCGCGGTGGAACTGCTCACCGCCGACGTCCCCTGGCCGGAGACCGGGCGGCCCCGCCGCGCCGCCGTGTCCGCGTTCGGCATCAGCGGCACCAACGCGCACCTCGTGCTGGAACGGCCCGAGCCCGCGGCCGCTCCGGAACCCGGGGCCGACCCGGAACCCGGGGCCGCTTCGGAACTCGCGGCCGCTCCGGAACCCGACGGCGCCCCGGAAGTCGCGGGCGCCCCGAAACCCGCGGACGGGACCGAGGTGCCGGTGGCCTGGCCGCTGTCCGGCAAGACCCGCGCCGCGCTGCGCTCCCAGGCCGCCCGGCTCGCCACCTTCCTCGACGAGCACCCCGGCCACCGGCCCGCCGACGTCGCGCGCTCGCTGGCCACCACCCGCACCGCGTTCCCGCAGCGCGCCGTCGTGCTCGGCACCGGCCGGGACGCGCTGCTCGACTCGCTGCGCGCCCTCGCCGCCGACCGCCCCGACCCCGGGATCGTGACCGGGGAGGCCGGGGAGCCGGGCGGGCTCACCGCGCTGTTCACCGGCCAGGGCAGCCAGCGCGCCGGGATGGGCGCCGAACTGCACGGGCGGTACCCCGAGTTCGCCACCGCGCTCGACGAGGTGCTCGGGCACTTCGACCCCGCGGTGCGCGAGCTGCTGCTGGCCCGCGCCGCAGACCTGGACGACACCGCCGACCTGGACGACACCGGCTACGCCCAACCCGCGCTGTTCGCGCTGGAAGTGGCGCTGTACCGGCTCGTCGAGGCCCGCGGCGCGGTGCCCGACCGGCTCGCCGGGCACTCCGTCGGCGAGCTCGCCGCCGCCCACGTCGCCGGGGTGCTGTCGCTGCCCGACGCGTGCGCCCTGGTCGCCGCCCGCGCCCGGCTGATGGCCGCGCTGCCGCCCGGCGGCGCGATGATCTCGTTGCGCGCCACCGAGGACGAGGTGGCGCCGCTGCTCACCGAGCGGGTCTCGATCGCCGCCGTGAACGGCCCGGCCTCCGTGGTCATCTCCGGCGACGAGGCCGAAGCGGTGGCGCTCGCCGAGCGGTTCGCCGACCGCGGCACCAAGCGGCTCAGCGTCAGCCACGCGTTCCACTCGCCGCTGGTCGACCCGATGGTCGACGAGTTCCGGCAGGTCGCCGAAGGCCTCGACTACCGGGCCCCGCGGATCCCGCTGATCTCCGCCGTCACCGGCGAGCTCGCCGGGGACGAGGTGCGCACCCCCGAGCACTGGGTGCGGCACGCCCGCGCCACCGTCCGGTTCGCCGACGCGGTCCGCACCGCCGCGGACGCGGGCACCCGCACCTACCTGGAACTGGGCCCGGACGGAGTGCTGTCCGCGATGGCGCAGGACGTGCTCGGTGACGACGCCGAGTTCGTGCCCGCGCTGCGCGCCGACCGCGGCGAGGACCTGTCGGTGACCACCGCGCTGGCCCGGCTGCACGTCCGCGGCACCCCGGTCGACCTGGCCGCCGCGCACCCCGGCGCGCGCCGCGTCGCCCTGCCCACCTACGCGTTCCAGCGCGAGCGGTACTGGCCGGAGACCACCGCCGCGGTCCCCGCCACGGACCCGGCCGACGAGCGGCTGTGGACGGCGGTGGACCGCGGCGCGGGCGAGGAGCTCGCCGACCTGCTGGGCCTCGCCGACTCGCAGCACGCCGCGCTGTACGCGCTGCTGCCCGCGCTCGCGTCCTGGCGGCAGCGCAGGCACGAGCGGGAACTGCTGGACTCCTGGCGCTACCGGGTGGACTGGCACCCGCTGAGCACGCCCGCCCCGGCGGTGCTCACCGGGACCTGGCTGCTCGTCGGCACCGGGGCGACCGGTACGGGCCCGGTCGCGGCCGCGCTGCGCGCGCACGGCGCGGACGTCGACGAACTGCTGCTGGAGCCCGGTGCCGACCGGGAGACCATCGCCGCACTCCTCGGCGAGCCGTCGCGCACCGGCGTCGTGTCGGTGCTGGCCGCCGACGAACGCCCGCACCCGGTGCACCCGGCGCTGAGCACCGGGCTGGTGCTCAACGCCGCGCTCGCGCAGGCCCTCGGCGACGCCGGGCACGAGGCTCCACTGTGGATGATCACGTCGCGTGCGGTGTCGACCGGCGCCGACGACCCGATCGCGAGCCCGGTCCAGGCCGCCACCTGGGGGCTCGGCCGCGTCATCGCGCTGGAGCACCCGCAGCGCTGGGGCGGGCTCGTCGACCTGCCCGCCGACCCGGAACGGCAGGCCGGTGCCCGGCTCGCCCGCGTGCTCGGCGGACTCGACGGCGAGGACCAGGTCGCGGTGCGCGCCACCGGCCTCGCCGGGCGCAGGCTGCTGCACCACCCGATCTCCGCCGCGGCCACCGGGTTCACGACGCGCGGCACCGTGCTCATCACCGGCGGCACCGGCGCGCTCGGCGCCCGCATCGCCCGCTCGCTCGCCGGAGCCGGCGCGGAACGGCTGGTCCTCACCGGACGCCGCGGACCCGACGCGCCCGGCGCCGCCGAGCTCGCCGACGACCTGCGCGGGCTCGGCGCCGAGGTGCGGATCGCGGCCTGCGACGTGACCGACCGGGACGCCGTCGCCGCGCTGCTCGCCGAGCTCCCCGAGCTCACCGGAGTGGTGCACGCCGCCGGAACCGGGCAGGCCACCCCGCTGCAGGACACCGCGCCCGCCGAGTTCGCGGCCGTCGCCGCTGCGAAGATCGCCGGGGCCGTGCACCTGGACGCCCTGCTCGGCGACCGCGAGCTCGACTTCTTCCTGCTGCTGTCGTCCATCGCCGGCACCTGGGGCAGCGGCGGGCAGAGCGCCTACGCGGCGGCGAACGCCCAGCTCGACGCGCTCGCCGAGCACCGCCGCGCCCGCGGCCTGCCCGCCACCGCGCTCGCCTTCGGGCCGTGGGCCGAGGCGGGCATGGCCACCGACGAGGCCGTCGCCGATCAGCTGCGCCGCAGCGGCCTCGGCACGCTCGACCCGGACACCGCCGTCGCCGAGGTGCACCGCGCCCTCGCCCACGACGACACCACCGCCACCGTCGCCGACGTGGACTGGGCGCGCTACCACCCGATCTTCACGGCGGCCCGGCCCAGCCCGCTGCTGTCCGAGCTGCCCGAGGTCCGCGCGCTCGGGCGGGCGGGTACCGAGCAGGCCGAGCCGGACGGGGAGCTGGCCGCGCGGCTGCGCGGGCTCGACCCGGACGCCCAGCGGGACCTGCTGCTGGAACTGGTGCGCGCCGAATCCGCCGCCGTGCTCGGCCACTCCGGCGCCGGGGCGGTCCCGCAGCGCCGCGCGTTCCGCGAACTCGGCTTCGACTCGCTCACCGCCGTCGAACTACGCACCCGGCTCGCCGCCGCCACCGGGCTCGCGCTGCCCAGCACCCTCGCCTTCGACCACCCGAACGCGGCGGCGCTCGCCGAGCACCTGCGCGCCGAACTGGTCGGCGCCGGTGCGAGCACCACGACCGCGGCGGCGGCCGGCGACACCGGCGAGCCGATCGCCATCATCGGCATGGCCTGCCGCTTCCCCGGCGGCGCCGACACGCCCGAGCGGTTCTGGGAGCTGCTCACCGACGGGGCCGACGCCATCACCGAGTTCCCCACCGATCGCGGCTGGGACGCCGACCGGCTCTACGACCCCGACCCCGACCGCGCCGGGACCACCTACGCCACGCAGGGCGGGTTCCTGCACGACGCGGGCGAATTCGACCCGGCGTTCTTCGGCATCTCCCGCGCGAAGCGCTCGCGATGGACCCGCAGCAGCGGCTGCTGCTGGAGACCGCGTGGGAATCCTTCGAGCGCGCGGGCATCGACCCCGGGGCGCTGCGCGGCAGCCGCACCGGCACCTACATCGGCTCCAGCTTCCAGGACTACGGCAGCGGCTCCGCCGACGGTTCCGAAGGCCACGCCGTCACCGGCACCAGCCCCAGCGTGCTGTCCGGGCGGCTGTCCTACCTGTTCGGGCTGGAAGGCCCCGCCGTCACCGTGGACACCGCCTGCTCGTCTTCGCTGGTCGCGCTGCACCTGGCCTGCCAGTCGCTGCGCACCGGGGAGAGCGACCTGGCGCTGGCCGGCGGAGCGACCGTGATGGCCGACCCGGCCGCGTTCGTCGCGTTCAGCCGCCAGCGCGCGCTGGCCCGCGACGGGCGCTGCAAGGCGTTCGGCGACGGGGCCGACGGCATGGCGCTGTCCGAAGGCGTCGGCGTGCTGCTGGTCGAACGGCTCTCCGACGCGCGGCGCCGGGGGCACCCGGTGCTGGCCGTGGTGCGCGGCAGCGCCGTCAACCAGGACGGCGCCTCCAACGGGCTCAGCGCACCCAACGGGCCCGCGCAGCAGCGCGTCATCCGGCAGGCCCTCGCCAACGCCGAACTGTCCACATCGGACGTGCAGGCGGTGGAGGCGCACGGCACCGGCACCGCCCTCGGCGACCCCATCGAAGCCCAAGCGCTGCAACGGACCTACGGTCACGACCGCGATCCGGACGCGCCGCTGCTGCTCGGCTCCGCCAAGTCCAACCTCGGGCACGCCCAGTCCGCGGCGGGCGTCGTCGGCGTGATCAAGGTGGTGCTGGCGATGCGGCACGGCCTGCTGCCGCGCACCCTGCACGCCGACCGGCCGTCCACGCACGTCGACTGGACCGCGGGTGGCGTGGAACTGCTGCACGAGAACACCGGCTGGCCGGAGACCGGCGGGCCGCGCCGCGCCGCCGTGTCCTCCTTCGGGATCAGCGGCACCAACGCGCACGCCGTCCTGGAGCACGAACCCGAACCCGAACCCGCGACCGAGCAGGCGCCCGCCGGGCCGGTGCCGTGGGTGCTGTCCGCCCGCACCGAACCGGCGCTGCGCGCCCAGGCCGCCCGGCTCGCCGCGATCGAGCACCCGGCCGCCGACGTCGCGCACTCGCTGCTCGGCACCCGCGCCCGGTTCGAGCACCGCGCCGTCCTCGTCGGCGACGACCCCGCCGCGCTGCGGGCCGCGCTCGCCGAGTTCGCCGCCGGCCGCCCCGCCGCCGGGCTCGTGCAGGGCACCGCCACCGCCGCCGGGCGCACCGTGTTCGTGTTCCCCGGGCAGGGCTCGCAGTGGGCCGGGATGGGCGCCCGGCTGCTCGACGAATCGCCCGTGTTCGCCGCGCGGATCGCCGACTGCGCCGCCGCGCTCGCCCCGCACGTGGACTGGTCGCTGCTCGACGTGCTGCGCGCGGCACCCGACGCGCCGTCGCTGGACCGGGTGGACGTGGTGCAGCCCGCCTCGTTCGCCGTGATGGTGTCGCTCGCCGAGCTGTGGCGGCACCACGGGGTGCGGCCGGACGCGGTGCTCGGGCACTCCCAGGGCGAGATCGCCGCCGCCTGCGTCTCCGGGGCGCTCGACCTGGACGACGCGGCGCGGGTCGTCGCGCTGCGCAGCCGCGCCATCGCCGCCGGGCTCGCCGGGGCGGGCGGCATGCTGTCCGTCGCGCTCGGCGCCGAGCAGGTGCGGGAGCGGATCGGCGACGGGGTGTCCATCGCCGCGATCAACGGGCCGGGCTCCACCGTCGTCTCCGGCGACCCGAACGCGCTCGACGCGCTGCACGAACGCCTCACCGCCGAGGAGGTGCGGGCCCGCCGGGTGGCCGTCGACTACGCCTCGCACTCCGCGCACGTCGAAGCCCTCGAAGCGGAACTGCTCGACGTGCTCGCCCCGATCCGCCCCGCCACCGCCGAGGTCCCGTTCTTCTCCACCGTCACCGGGGACTGGCTGGACACCACCGGGATGGACGCGGCGTACTGGTACCGGAACCTGCGCGGCACCGTCGGCTTCGAACCCGCCGTGCGCGCCCTCGCCGAGCAGGGCCACGGGGTCTTCGTCGAGATCAGCCCGCACCCGGTGCTCACCGCCGCCGTGCAGGAGACCGCCGAGCAGGCCGCGACCGACGTGATCACCGGCGGCACGCTGCGCCGCGACCACGGCGGCCTGGACCGGTTCCTGCTCTCCGCAGGCGAGCTGCTGGCCCGCGGCGTCGAGGTCGACTTCACCCCGCTGCTCGGCGGGGCGCGCCGCGTCGAGCTGCCCACCTACGCCTTCCAGCACGAACACCTGTGGGCGCTGTCCGCCGCGCCGCGGACCGCCGCCGGTGAGGTCGGCGCCGCTGAAGCCGGGTTCTGGGCCGACGTCGAGCAGCAGGACCTCGACGCGCTCACCGACCGGCTCGACGTGGACGCCGGCCCGCTGGCCGCGGTGCTGCCCGCGCTGTCCAGCTGGCACCGCGGCCGCGCCGAAGCGTCCACAGCGGACTCCTGGCGGTACCGCGCGACCTGGACACCGTTGCGCGGCACCGGGAACGGCGAGCTCACCGGCACCTGGCTGCTCGTCGGCACCGGCGGCGCCGAGGACGCCGAAGTGGCCGCGGTGCTCGCCGCGCACGGCGCCACCGCGCAGCGCGTCGAGCTGGACGACGAGCACCTCGACCGGGAACGCCTCGCCGCGCTGCTCGCCGAGACCGAGGCGGCCGGCGTCGTCTCGCTGCTGGCGCTGGACGAGACGCCCTGCCCCGGGCACCCCGAGCTCGCCCGCGGCCTCGCGCTGAGCCTCGTGCTCGTGCAGGCCCTCGGCGACGCCGGGATCGACGCCCCGCTGTGGGCGCTGACCCGCGGCGCCGTCGCCACCGGCCGCGCCGACCAGGTCACCCGCCCCGCGCAGGCGCAGGTGCACGGCTTCGGCTGGACCACCGCGCTGGAGCACCCGCAGCGCTGGGGCGGCGTCGTCGACCTGCCGGCGGAGCTCGACGAGCGCGCCGGGCAGCGGCTCGCCGCGGTGCTCGCCGGGACGACGGGGGAGGACCAGCTCGCGATCCGCGCCTCCGGCGTGCACGCGCGCCGCATCGTGCCCGCGCCCGTCGGCGACCGCGCCCCGGCCCGGAGCTGGCGGCCGCGCGGCACCACCCTGATCACCGGCGGCACCGGCACCCTCGCCCCGCACCTGGCGCGCTGGCTGGCGCGGCAGGGCGCCGAGCACGTGGTGCTCACCAGCCGCCGCGGCGCCGACGCGCCCGGGGCGGCCGAGCTGGTCGCCGAACTCGCCGAGCTCGGCACCGACGCCGAGGTGCTGCCCTGCGACCTCGCCGACCGGGACTCGGTGCGCGGCCTGCTGTCCGGGCTCGCCGCCGACGGCCGCACCGTGCGCACCGTGCTGCACACCGCCGCGTTCATCGGCCTGGAGCCCGTCGACGAGGCCACCCCCGAGTCCTTCGCCGACGTGCTGCGCGCCAAGGTCGTCGGCGCGCGGCTGCTGGACGAACTGCTCGACCCGGACCACCCCGACCAGCCCGCCGAACTCGACGCGTTCGTGCTGTTCTCCTCGACAGCGGGCATGTGGGGCAGCGGGCAGCACGCCGCCTACGTCGCGGGCAACGCCCACCTGGCCGCGCTCGCCGAGCACCGCCGCGCCCGCGGCCTGCCCGCCACCTCCGTGTCCTGGGGGATCTGGGCCGACGACCAGAAGCTCGGCCGCGTCGACCCGGAGGCCATCCGCCGCAGCGGCCTCGTGTTCATGCCGCCGGAGACCGCGCTGACCGGGCTGCACGCCGCCCTGGACCACGACGACACCGCGCTCGCCGTCGCCGACGTGGACTGGGCGCGCTACCACCCGGTGTTCGCCGCGGCCCGGACCACCGCGCTGTTCGACGAGATCCCCGCCGTGCGCGAGATCCGGCGGCAGCAGGCCGAGCGGACCGGCGCGGGCGGCGAGTTCGCGGCCCGGCTGCACGCGCTGCCCGCCGCCGAGCAGCGGCGGCTGCTGCTGGACCTGGTGCGCGCCGAGGCCGCCACCGCGCTCGGGCACACCTCCGCCGACGCGCTCGACGAGCAGCGGGCCTTCCGCGACATCGGCTTCGACTCGGTCACCGCCGTCGACCTGCGCAACCGGATCGCCGCCGCCACCGGGCTCGTGCTGCCCGCCACGATGGTCTTCGACCACCCGAACCCGCGGGCGCTGGTGGAGTTCCTGCGCGGCGAGCTCGCCGGTTCCGCGGGCACCGGCGGCCCGGCCGAGGTGCGGCCGGTGGACGACGAACCGATCGCCATCATCGGCATGAGCTGCCGCTACCCGGGTGGCGCGGCCACCCCGGAACAGCTGTGGGATCTGGTGCTGCGCGGCGAGGACGTGATCTCCGAGTTCCCCGCCGACCGCGGCTGGGACGCCGACGGGCTCTACGACCCGGACCCGGACCGGGCGGGCAAGACCTACTCCACGCGGGGCGGGTTCCTGCACGACGTGGCCGACTTCGACGCGGGCTTCTTCGGGATCTCGCCGCGCGAAGCGCTCGCGATGGACCCGCAGCAGCGGCTGCTGCTGGAGGCCGCGTGGGAGGCGTTCGAGCGGGCGGGGATCGACCCGGCGGCGCTGCGCGGCAGCAGTACCGGGGCGTTCATCGGCGCCAGCTACCAGGACTACCAGGCGCACACCGCCGACGGCTCCGAAGGCCACCTGATCACCGGTGCGCTGTCGAGCATCCTGTCCGGCCGGTTGTCCTACCTGTTCGGGCTGGAGGGCCCCGCGGTCACGCTGGACACCGCCTGCTCGTCCTCGCTGGTGGCGCTGCACCTGGCCTGCCGGTCGCTGCGCAGCGGGGAGAGCTCGCTGGCGCTGGCCGGCGGCGTGTCGGTGATGTCCACGCCGAGCGCGTTCGTCGGGTTCAGCCGTCAGCGGGCGATGGCCGCCGACGGCCGCTGCAAGGCCTACTCGGACGACGCCGACGGGATGAGCCTCGCCGAGGGCATCGGGCTGGTGCTGGTGGAACGGCTGTCCGACGCGCGCCGCAACGGGCACGAGGTGCTGGCCGTGGTGCGCGGCTCCGCGATCAACCAGGACGGCGCCTCCAACGGCCTGACCGCGCCGAACGGGCCGGCGCAGCAGCGGGTCATCCGCGCCGCGCTGGCCGACGCGGGACTCGCACCGTCCGAAGTGGACGTGGTGGAGGGGCACGGCACCGGTACCGCGCTCGGCGATCCGATCGAGGCGCAGGCGCTGCTGGCGACCTACGGCCAGGAGCGGGAGCACCCGCTGCTGCTGGGCTCGATCAAGTCGAACATCGGGCACGCCCAGATGGCCTCCGGTGTCGCCGGCGTGATCAAGGTGGTGCAGGCGCTGCGGCACGGCCTCGTCCCGCGGACCTTGCACGTCGCCGAACCGTCCTCGCACGTGGACTGGACGTCCGGGGCGATCGAGCTGCCCGTCGACCAGGTCCCGTGGCCCGACAGCGGGCGCCCGCGCCGGGCCGCGGTGTCCTCGTTCGGGCTGAGCGGCACCAACGCGCACACCGTCCTCGAACAGGCTCCGCCCGTCGAGGTCGAGGCCCGCGAGCCGCGCCGCGGCGTGGTGCCGGTGCTGCTGTCCGGCCGGGGGGAGGCGGCACTGCGCGCCCAGGCGGACCAAGTCCTGTCCGTTGTGGACGGTGCGGAACCGCTGGACCTGGCCTACTCGCTGGCCACCGGGCGCGGCCGGTTCGAGCAGCGGGCCGCCGTGCTCGCGGCCGACCGGGACGAGCTGCGGCGCGGCCTCACCGCGCTGCGCGACGGCGCACCGGCCGCGAACCTGCTGCGCGGCGCGGATGCCGGAGCGGGGCGCACCGCGTTCCTGTTCACCGGTCAGGGCAGCCAGCGCCCGGGCACCGGCCGTGAGCTGCACGCGCGGTTCCCGGTGTTCGCCGACGCCTTCGACGAGGTGCTGGCGCACTTCGACGCCGTGCTGGACCGGCCGCTGCGCGACATCGCGTTCGCCGAGCCCGGCAGCCCGGAGGCGGAGCTGCTGGACCGCACCGACTGCACCCAGCCCGCGCTGTTCGCGCTGGAAGTGGCGCTGCACCGGCTCGTCGAGTCCTGCGGAATCGTGCCGGACCACGTCACCGGGCACTCCGTCGGCGAGATCGTGGCCGCGCACGTGGCCGGGGTGCTGTCGCTGCCGGACGCGTGCGCGCTGGTGGCCGCCCGCGGCCGGTTGATGCAGGCGCTGCCCGCCGGTGGCGCGATGATCTCGGTGCGGGCGGCGGAAGAAGAGGTCCTCCCGCTGCTGACCGAGCAGGTGTCGCTGGCCGCGATCAACGGCCCCGAGTCGGTCGTGGTCTCGGGCGCCGCCGCCGAGGCCGAGCGGGTCGCCGCGCACTTCGCCGAGCTCGGGCGCAGCACCACGCGGCTGCCGGTGAGCCACGCGTTCCACTCGCCGCTGATGGAGCCGATGCTCGCGGAGTTCCGCACCGTCGCCGACTCCCTCACCCACCACGCCCCGGCGATCCCGGTCGTGTCCAACCTGACCGGCGCGCCCGCGCGGATCGACGCCGAGCACTGGGTGGCGCACGTGCGGGAGGCGGTGCGCTTCGCCGACGGCGCCCGGTGGCTCGCCGACGCGGGCGTGCGGACCTTCCTGGAACTCGGACCGGACGGGGTGCTCACCGCGCTGGCCCGGGAGGTGGTTCCCGCCGAGGCGGTGCTGCAACCGCTGCTGCGCCGGGACCGCGACGAGGTGGCCGCGGTCAGCACCGCGCTGGCCCGGCTGCACGTCACCGGCACCCCGGTGGAGTGGGGCGGGTGCTTCGCGGGCACCGGCGCGCGCCGGATCGACCTGCCCACCTACCCGTTCCAGCACGAGCGCTACTGGCCCGAACCGGCCGCCGCACCGGTGACCGCCGCCGACCCGGTGGACGCCGAGTTCTGGTCCGCCGTCGACCGCGCCGACACCGGGGCGCTGCGCGCGCAGCTCGACCTGGACGACGACACCGCGGCCGCGGTGGTGCCCGCGCTCGCCGAGTGGCGGCGCAAGCGGCGGGAGACCACGGCCGTCGACGGCTGGCGCTACCGCACCGAATGGCGTCCGGTCCGCGGCGACGGCACCGCACCGGCCGGGCCGTGGCTGGTGCTCACCGCGCAGGACGCCGACGCCGCCGCCACGGCCGGCGTGCTGGCCGCGCTCGGCGCGGACGCGGTGCGCGTCGAGGTGCACCGCGCGGACCGCGCCGAACTGGCCTGGCGGCTGCGCGCCGAAGCCGAGGACGCCGGATTCCCGGAGCGCGGCGCCGGATTCGCCGGAGTCGTCTCGCTGCTGTCCTGGGACGCGCAACCGCACCCGGACGCCCCCGAGGTACCCGGCGGGCTGCCGCTCACCACCGCCGCGGTGCACGCCCTCGCCGACGCCGACATCGACGCTCCGCTGTGGATCGTGACGCGGGGTGCGGTGCGGGTCGGCCGCGCCGACCCGGCCCCCGATCCGGCGCAGGCCGCGCTGTCCGGGCTCGGCCGCGTCCTCGCGCTGGAGCAGCCCGCCCGCTGGGGCGGCCTGGTCGACCTGCCCGCCGACGGCGCGGGCGCCGACCGGCTCCGCGCCGCGCTCGGCGGACCCGAGGACCAGCTGGCGCTGCGCCCGGCGGGCACGTTCGCCCGCCGCCTGGTGCCCGCACCCGCCACCGGGGAGGCGGCACCGCCGATCGGCGCCGGGACCGTGCTCATCACCGGCGGCACCGGCGGGCTCGGCGGGCACGTCGCCCACTCCTTCGCCGCCGCGGGCGCCGGGCACCTGCTGCTGCTCAGCCGCCGCGGCGCCGACGCGCCCGGCGCCGCGGAGCTGCGCGCCGAACTCGCCGGGCACGGCGCCCGCGTCACCCTCGCCGCCTGCGACGTGGCCGACCGGGACGCGCTGGCCGCCGTCCTCGCCGAAGTCCCCGCCGAACTGCCGCTGCGCGCCGTGGTGCACACCGCCGGGGTCGTCGCCGACGGCGTCCTCGACTCGCTCACGCCCGAGCGGTTCGCCGACGTGTGGCGGGCGAAGGTCCGCGCCGCGCGGCACCTCGACGAGCTCACCGCGGACGCCGAGCTCGACGCGTTCGTGCTGTTCTCCTCCACCGCGGGCACCTTCGGCGCCGCCGGACAGGGCAACTACGCGGCCGCGAACGCCGCCCTGGACGCGCTCGCCGAAGCCCGCCGCGCCGCCGGCCGTCCCGCGACCTCGCTCGCCTGGGGCCCCTGGGCCGACGCGGGCATGGCCGCCGACGCGGACGGCGTGCGGCAGCGGGTGCGCCGCGGCGGGTTCACCCCGATGGAGCCGCGGCGAGCGGTCGCCGCGCTGCACCGGGCGCTGGAGCAGCAGGACACCGCGCTCGCCGTCGCCGACATCGACTGGGAGCGGTTCACCGCCGCGTTCCCCGCCTCCCGCGCGCTCGTCGCCGAGATCCCCGCGGTGCGGCGGCTGGACCGGCCCGAACCGGCGACCGCGCCGGACGCACCGGGACTGCGGGCCACCCTCGCCGCGCTGCCCGAAGCCGACCGCGGGCAGGCCGTGCTGGACCTGCTGCTCGCGCAGGTCGCCGCGGTGCTCGGCCACGCCACCGCCGCCGACGTCCCCGCCGACCGGGCGTTCCAGGACCTCGGTTTCGACTCGCTGACCACCGTCGAGCTGCGCAACGCGCTCAGCGCCGCCACCGGCCTGGCGCTGCCGGCCACGCTCGTCTACGACCACCCGAACCCGGTGGCGCTGCGGGACTTCCTGCTCGCCGAACTGCTGGGCTCGCTGCCCGCGTCCGCGCCGGTGCCGGTCGCGCGGGCCGCCGCGGACGATCCGGTCGTCGTGGTCGGCATCGGCTGCCGCTTCCCCGGCGGGGTCCGCGGACCCGAGGACCTGTGGACGCTGCTGGCGGACGGGACCGACGCGATCGGGCCGTTCCCCACCGACCGCGGCTGGGACCTGGCCGCCCTCGCCGCCGGGGACTCCGCCACCCGGGAAGGCGGCTTCCTGGACGGGGTCGCCGACTTCGACGCGCCGTTCTTCGGGATCTCGCCGCGCGAAGCGCTCGCGATGGACCCGCAGCAGCGGCTGCTGCTGGAGACCACCTGGGAATCGCTGGAGCGCGCCGGGATCGCCCCGGACGGGCTGCGCGGCAGCGCCACCGGCGTGTTCATCGGCACCAACGGGCAGGACTACCCGCAGCTGCTGCGCGCCGCCGGGGCCGACGTGCGCGGGCACGTGGCCACCGGCAACACCGCCAGCGTGCTCTCCGGCAGGTTGTCCTACTCGCTCGGGCTGGAAGGACCGGCGGTCACCGTCGACACGGCCTGCTCGTCCTCGCTGGTGGCGCTGCACTGGGCGGTGCGGGCGCTGCGCTCCGGGGAGTGCTCGCTGGCGCTGGCCGGGGGCGTCTCGGTGATGTCCGGACCGGACTCGTTCGTCGAGTTCAGCGCGCAGAGCGGGCTCGCCCCGGACGGGCGCTGCAAGGCGTTCGGCGCGGACGCCGACGGCACCGCCTGGTCGGAAGGCGTCGGAGTGCTCGTGCTGGAACGGCTCTCCGACGCGCGGCGGCACGGCCACGAGGTGTGGGGCGTGGTGCGCGGCGGAGCGGTCAACCAGGACGGCGCGTCGAACGGGCTCACCGCCCCGAACGGGCCGTCCCAGCAGCGGGTGATCCGGCAGGCCCTCGCCGACGCCGGGCTCACCGCCGCCGACGTGGACGCGGTCGAGGCGCACGGCACCGGCACCGCCCTCGGCGACCCGATCGAAGCCGGGGCGTTGCAGGCCACCTACGGCCGCGACCGGACCGAACCGCTGCACCTCGGCGCGATCAAGTCGAACCTGGGCCACACCCAGGCCGCCGCCGGTGTCGCGGGAGTGGTGAAGGTGCTGCTGGCCATGCGGCACGGGGTGCTGCCGAAGACGCTGCACGCCGAGCGGCCCAGCCCGCACGTGGACTGGGACGCCGCCGGAATGGCGCTGCTCGCCGAACCGCGGCCGTGGCCGGAGACCGGCCGGCCGCGCCGCGCCGGGGTCTCCGCGTTCGGCGTGAGCGGCACCAACGCGCACGTCGTCCTCGAACAGGCACCCGTGCCCGAACCCGAGCCGGACGTGCCGGTGCGGCCGCGGATCGTGCCGTGGCCGGTGTCGGCCCGCACCCGGGAGGCGCTGGACGAGCAGCTCGCGCGGCTCACCGGCGCCACCACTGGAACCGATGTGTCCACTGTGGATGTCGGTTTCTCGCTGGCCACCGGGCGCGCCGCGTTGCGGCACCGGGCGGTGCTGCTGGCCGGGCCGGACGGCGCGGTGGAGGTCGCGCGCGGCACCGACGCCGGACCCGGCAAGCTCGCGTTCCTGTTCTCGGGTCAGGGTGCGCAGCGGGCCGGGATGGGGCGTGAGTTGTCGGGCCGGTTCCCGGTGTTCGCGGCCGCGCTGGAGGAGGTGTGCGCGCACCTGGACCTCGAACTGGACCGGCCGCTGCGTGAGATCATGTTCGCCGAGCCCGGCAGCGCCGATGCGGTGTTGCTCGACGAGACCGGGTTCACCCAGCCCGCGCTGTTCGCCTTCGAGGTCGCGCTGTACCGGCTGCTCGAATCCTGGGGGCTGCGCCCCGACCTGCTCACCGGGCATTCCATCGGCGAACTGGCCGCCGCGCACGTCGCGGGCGTGTTCTCGCTGCCGGACGCCGCGAAGCTCGTCGGCGCCCGGGCCCGGCTGATGCAGGCGCTGCCCGCCGGCGGCGCGATGATCTCGGTGCAGGCCACCGAGGACGAGGTGACCGCGCTGCTCACCGAGCGGGTCGCGATCGCCGCCGTCAACGGGCCCGACTCCGTCGTCGTCTCCGGGGACGCCGCGGACGCACGCCGCATCGCCGCGCACTTCGGCGAGCTCGGCCGCCGCACCCGCGAGCTGACCGTCAGCCACGCCTTCCACTCGCCGCTGATGCACCCGGTGCTCGACGAGTTCCGCCGCACCGCCGCCGGGATCCGGTTCCACGCTCCCGAGATCCCGGTGGTGTCCGACCTGACCGGAGCCGTCGCCGACCCCGCCGAGCTCGGCACCGCCGACTACTGGGTGCGGCACCTGCGCGAGCCCGTGCGGTTCGCCGACGCCGTCCGCACCCTGCACGAGGCGGGCACCACCCGGTTCGTGGAACTCGGGCCGGACGGGGTGCTCGCCGCGCTCGCCCGGCAGTCGCTGCCCGCGGACGGGCCGCTGGTCGTGGCCACCCAGCGCGCCGACCGCGACGAGGAGACCGCGCTCGGCACCGCCGTGGCCCGGCTGCACGTCCACGGCCGCAGCCCGGACTGGGCGGAGCACTTCGCGGGCACCGGGGCGCGCCGGATCGCGCTGCCCACCTACCCGTTCCAGCGGGAGCGCTACTGGCCCGAACCGGGCGCCGCCACCGGCACCGACCCGGCGGACGCCGAGTTCTGGTCCGCCATCGAACGGGAGGACCTGACCGCGCTGGCCGGTTCCCTCGACGTCGACGACGCGTCGCTGTCCGCGGTGGTGCCCGCGCTGTCGGACTGGCGCCGCCACCGCCGCGAGCACGCCGCCGTGGACGGCTGGCGCTACGCGATCGGCTGGAAGCCGATCACCACCACCCGCCGGTCCACCGGCCCCTGGCTGGTGCTCGTCCCCGCGGCGGAGCGGGACGCCGACTGGACCACCGCGGTGCTGGACGCCCTGCCCGGCGCCGACGTCCGCGACCCCGCCGCCACCGGCGGGCTCGGCGACGACTACGCGGCGGTCGTCGCCCTGCCCGGCACCGATCCGCTGGCCCTGCTGCCCGCGCTGCGCGAAGCCGGGATCACCGCACCGCTGTGGTGCCTCACCCGCGGCGCCGTCGCCGTCGGCCGCGCCGAGCTGCCGGAGGTCGAGGCCGCCGCGCTGTGGGGCCGCGGTCGCGTGCTCGCGCTGGACGAACCCGAAGCCTGGGGCGGGCTCGTGGACCTGCCCGCGACCGCGGACCGGCGCGCCGCGGACCGGCTGCCCGCCGTCCTCGGCGGCACCGAGGACCAGGTCGCGCTGCGCGCCGCGGGCGCCTACGGGCGCAGGCTCCGGCCCGCGTCCGCGCCCGCCGACCCGTGGCGACCGCACGGCACCGTCCTCGTCGTCGGGGACGACGACTCCGCCGAGCACCTGAGCCGCCGGTTCGCCGCCGACGGCGCCGAGCACGTGCTGCGCGCGGGCACCGCCGACCTCCGCGAAGTCCTCGACGCCGCACCCGGCCCGATCACCACCGTCGTGCAAGCCGCCGCCGGGGACGACCCGGTCGCGGACGCCGAGCGGCTGGTGGCGCTGCTCGCCGGGCAGCCCCTCGACGCGGTCGTGCTCATGACGTCGATCGCCGCGGTGTGGGGCGTGCGCGGGCAGCAGCAGGCCGCCGCGGACGGCGCCCGGCTCGACGCGCTGGTGCACCGCCTGACCGCCGACGGCGTTCCCGCCCGGCTGCTCGCCTGGAGCGCCTGGGAGTCCACTTCGGACGGGTCGGCGGCGCACCGCCGGGCCAACGGGCTCCCCGCGCTGGACCCGGACCTGGCCGCCACCGCGCTCGGCCGCGCCCTGGGCGGACCGGAGCGCTCGCTCGTGCTCGCCGACGTGCGGTGGGAGACCTTCGCGCCCGCGTTCAGCGCGACGCGGCGCAGCGCGCTGTTCGACGACATCCCCGCGGCCGCGCTCGGCGACACCGCGACCGAGGACGGCGGCTCGCTGCGCGAGGAACTCGCCGCGCTCGGCGAACCGGAGCGCGCCGAGCGGCTGCTCGCCCTGGTGCGCACCGCCGCCGCGGACGTCCTCGGGCACGGCGGCGCCGACGCCGTCGAACCGGACCTGCCGTTCCGGGACCTCGGCTTCGACTCGCTCACCGCCGTGGACCTGCGCGGCGCCCTCGGCGCGGCCACCGGCCTCGCCCTGCCCGCGACGCTGGTGTTCGACCACCCGACGCCGGACGCGCTCGCCGCGCACCTGCTCGCCGAGCTCACCGGCACCCGTCCCGGCACCGAGCCCGTCGCGGCCGTCGCGGCACCGGACGACGACCCGATCGCCATCGTCGGCATGAGCTGCCGCTACCCGGGCGGCGTCCGCTCGCCCGAGGACCTGTGGCGGCTGCTGCTCGACGAGACCGACGCCATCGGTCCCGCGCCCACCGGCCGCGGCTGGGACCTGACCGCGCTGGGCACCAAGGAAGGCGGATTCCTCCACGACGTCGCCGACTTCGACCCCGGCTTCTTCGGCATCTCGCCGCGCGAAGCGATGGTGATGGACCCGCAGCAGCGCATCGTGCTGGAAGCCGCGTGGGAGGCGTGGGAACGCGCCGGGATCGACCCGGCGCAGCTGCGCGGCACCGACGCCGGCGTGTTCGTCGGCGGCGGCTCCGGCGACTACCGGCCACCGGCGGGGCAGGTCGGGCACGCCCAGACCGCGCAGTCCGCCAGCCTCATCTCCGGGCGGCTCGCCTACACCTTCGGGCTGGAAGGCCCCGCCGTCACCGTGGACACCGCCTGCTCGTCCTCGCTGGTCGCCCTGCACCAGGCGGTGCAGGCGCTGCGCACCGGGGAGTGCTCGGTCGCGCTCGCCGGCGGCGTGACGGTGATGTCCACCCCGGTCGGCTTCGTCGAGTTCGGCGAGTTGGGCGCGTTGTCCCCGGACGGGCGCTGCCGCGCCTTCGCCGACACCGCCGACGGCACCGGCTGGTCCGAAGGCGTCGGGATGCTCGTCGTGGAACGGCTCTCCGACGCGCGGCGGCACGGGCACCAGGTGCTGGCGGTGCTGCGCGGGTCCGCGGTCAACTCGGACGGGGCCTCGAACGGGCTCACCGCGCCGAACGGGCTGTCCCAGCAGCGGGTGATCCGCAAGGCGCTCGCCGCCGCCGGCCTCGCACCGTCCGATGTGGACGCCGTCGAGGCGCACGGCACCGGTACCTCGCTCGGCGATCCGATCGAGGCGCAGGCGCTGCTGGCCACCTACGGCCAGGACCGGGACGCCCCGCTGCTGCTCGGCTCGATCAAGTCGAACATCGGGCACACCCAGGCCGCTTCCGGCGTCGCGGGCGTCATCAAGTCGGTGCTGGCGATGCGGCACGGCGAACTGCCGAGGACGCTGCACGTGGACCGGCCCTCCACGCACGTCGACTGGTCCTCGGGAGCGGTGGAACTGCTCACCGGACGCACCGGGTGGCCGAGCACCGGTCGCCCGCGCCGCGCCGCCGTGTCCTCCTTCGGTGCCAGCGGCACCAACGCGCACGTGGTCCTCGAACAGGCCCCGGACGCCGGGGCGCCGCCGGAACCGGTCGCGGACCCCGGCCCGCTGCCCGTCGTCGTCTCCGCGCGCACCCCGGAAGCCCTGCGGGCGCAGGCGGAACTGCTGCTGGGCACCGAGACCGACCTGGCCGACCTGGCGTGCTCGCTGGCCACCACCCGCGCGCACTTCGAACACCGGGCCGCCGTGCTCGCCACCGACCGCACCGAGTTGCGCGCCGGGCTCACCGCGCTCGCCGGCGGTGGCACCGCGCCGAACCTGCTGCGCGGCGGCGGCGCCAAACCCGGCAAGCTCGCGTTCCTGTTCTCCGGTCAGGGCGCGCAGCGCGCCGGGATGGGCCGCGAGCTGGCCGCCCGGTTCCCGGTGTTCGCGGCCGCGCTGGAGGAGGTGTGCGCGCACTTCGACTTGGAGTTGGAGCGGCCGTTGCGCGAGATCATGTTCGCCGATCCGGGCAGCGCCGATGCGGTGTTGCTCGACGAGACCGGGTTCACCCAGCCCGCGCTGTTCGCGTTCGAGGTCGCGCTCTACCGGCTGCTCGAATCCTGGGGCGTGCGACCGGACTTCCTCACCGGGCACTCCATCGGCGAACTGGCCGCCGCGCACGTCGCGGGCGTGTTCTCGCTGCCGGACGCCGCGAAGCTCGTCGGCGCCCGGGCCCGGCTGATGCAGGCGCTGCCCGCCGGCGGGGCGATGATCTCGGTGCAGGCCACCGAGGAGGAGGTCGTGCCGCTGCTCACCGAGCGGGTCGCGATCGCCGCCGTCAACGGCCCGACCGCGCTGGTGCTCGCCGGGGACGAGCCGGACGTGCGCGAGCTCGCCGAGGGGTTCGCGGCGAACGGGCGAAAGACTAAGCGTTTGCGAGTCAGCCATGCGTTTCACTCACCTCTGATGGACACCATGCTGGAGGAATTCGGCCGCACCGCGCGGGAAGTCGGCTACGCCGTCCCGGCGATCCCCGTCGTGTCGAACCTGACCGGTGGGGTCGCCACCGCCGAGCAGCTGTGCGACCCCGGCTACTGGGTGGACCACGTGCGCCACGCCGTGCGGTTTACCGACGGCGTCCGCACCCTCGCCGACCGCGGCGTCGGCACCTGGTGCGAAGTGGGGCCGGACGCGGTGCTCTCCGCACTGGTCACCGGAACCCTCGACGGCGAGGGCGACGTGGTCCCCGCGCAGCGCGCCGGGTGGGACGAGGCGCAGACCGCGATCACCGCGCTGGCCCGGCTGCACACCAGCGGGACCACGCCGCGGTGGACCGAGTTCTTCGCGGGCAGCGGCGCCCGCCGCGCCGACCTGCCGACCTACCCGTTCCAGCACGAGCGCTTCTGGCCGGAGACCACGGCTCCCGCGCTGGAGAACCCCGCTGCCGCAGCGGCATCCGACACCGCGTTCTGGAGCGCGGTCGCCGACGCCGACTACGACGAGCTCGCCGCCGAACTCGACGTGCCCGGCACCGCGCTGTCCGCGGTGCTGCCCGCGCTGTCCGGCTGGCGGGAACGGCAGCAGGAGCAGTCGATCGTCGACTCCTGGCGGCACCGCTTCGGCTGGAAGGCGCTCACCGCATCGACGGCACGGCCCACCGGGACCTGGCTGCTGGTGCTGCCCGCGGGCGGCGCCGAGCAGGTCGCCGACGTGCTCGGCGCGTTCGACGACGCGGTGCGCGTCGAACTCGACGCCCCTGACCGGGCCGCCTGGACCGGCCTGCTTCGCGAGGCGACCGGCGGACGCGCCATCGACGGCGTGGTCTCGCTGCTCGCCACCACCGACACCGGGCGCGCCGCGCCGGTCGGGCCCGCGCGCACCGCGACCCTGCTGCAAGCCCTCGGTGACGCCGGACTCGACGCGCCGCTGTGGACGGTCACCCGGGGTGCCGTCGCCACCGGGCGCGGCGAACCCGTGCCGCACCCGGCCCAGGCCGCCGCGTGGGGGCTCGGCCGCGTCGCCGCGCTCGAACACCCCGACCGCTGGGGCGGGCTGATCGACCTGCCCGCGGAGCTCGACGCGGACACCGCCGGACGGTTCGCGGCGGTGCTCGCCGGGCTCGACGGCGAGGACCAGGTCGCGGTGCGGCCAGGTGCCACCCTCGGCCGCCGGCTGCTGCCCGCGCCCGAACGGCCCGCGCAGCGGTGGAACCCCACCGGCACCGTGCTCGTCACCGGCGGCACCGGCGCCCTCGGCGCCCAGGTCGCCCGGCACCTCGCCGCGGCCGGCGCGCAGCACCTGGTGCTGCTCAGCCGCAGCGGTGCGGCCGCGCCCGGGGCCGTGGAACTCCGCGCCGAACTCGCCGAGCTCGGCACCTCCGCCACCGTCGAAGCCTGCGACGTCGCCGACCGGGACGCGCTGGCCGCCGTGCTCGACGGCATCCCCGCCGCGCACCCGCTGACCGGCGTGGTGCACGCGGCCGGGGTGCTCGACGACGGGGTGCTCGACGGGCTCACCCCCGACCGGTTCGACGCGGTGCTGCGCACCAAGGTCACCGGCGCGCTGCTGCTCGACGAGCTCACCCGCGAGCACGAGCCGACCGCGTTCGTGCTGTTCTCCTCCGCCTCGGCCGCCGTCGGCAACGCCGGGCAGGCCGGGTACGCCGCCGCGAACGCGGTGCTCGACGCGCTCGCCGAGCAGCGGCACGCCGCCGGGCTGCCCGCCACCTCCATCGCCTGGGGCGCCTGGGCCGGTGCGGGGATGGCCGCCGGGCAGGACGCGGCGGACGGCGCCCAGCGCGGTGGCGTGGACGCCATGCGGCCCGACCTGGCGCTGCGGGCGCTCGACGAACTCGCCACCGGGCCGGAACCGGCACCGCTGGTCGCCGCGGTCGGCGAGCGGTTCGCCCGCGCGTTCACCGCGACCCGCCCCAGCCCGCTGCTGCGCGAACTGCCCGGCCACGCCGAGCACGCCGCACCGGCACCCGCCGACCGCGGCTCGCTGCGCGCCGAGCTCGCCGAACTGCCCGCTGGGCGCCGCCGGGACGTGCTGCTGGACCTGGTCCGCGAGCACAGCGCCGACATCCTCGGGCACCCCGGCCCGGACTCCGTCGGCCCCGACCGGGCGTTCCGGGAACTCGGCTTCGACTCGCTGGCCGCCGTGGAGCTGCGCAACCGGCTCGGTGCCGCGAGCGGCCTGCGGCTCGGCGCGACGATGGTCTTCGACCACCCGACGCCCGCCGACCTGGCCGAGCACCTGCTCGCCGAGCTCGGCATCGGCGGCGACCCGGCCGCGGACGACGCGGACGAGGCGCGGATCCGGCGGCTGCTGGCCACCGCACCGCTGTCCGCGCTGCGCGCCGCCGGCGTCCTGGAGGCGCTGGACGGGCTGGACGGGCCGGACGGCGAGCACGCCGACGGCACCGAGACCGGATCCGACGAGTCGATCGACGCGATGGCACTCGACGACCTCGTGCAGGCGGCGCTCGACGGTGCCGTCGAGACCGACTGATGTCGAGACCGACCCACGGAGTTGATGATGACCTCTGGCGAGCACGCCTCGGTGGACCGGCAGGCGCAGGTCGAAAAGGCACTCCGCGCGTCGATGAAGGAGACCGAGCGGCTGCGCAGGCAGAACCACCGGCTCCTCGCGCAGCGGTCCGAGCCGATCGCGATCGTGTCGATGGGCTGCCGCTACCCGGGCGGGATCCGCTCCCCGGAGCAGCTGTGGGAACTGGTCGACTCGGGCGGTGACGCCATCGGCGAGTTCCCCGCGGACCGCGGCTGGGACCTGGCGGAGCTGCGGGACGCGGGCACCGACGCGCGCGGCAACGAGGTGACCCGACGCGGCGGTTTCCTCGACGGCGTCGCCGACTTCGACCCCGGCTTCTTCGGCATCTCGCCCCGCGAGGCGCTGTCCATGGACCCGCAGCAGCGGCTGCTGCTGGAGGTGTCCTGGGAGGCCGTCGAACGCGCCGGGATCGACCCGGCCGCGCTGCGCGGCACCCGCACCGGCGCGTTCATCGGCACCAACGGGCAGGACTACGCCTACCTGGTGGTGCGCTCGCTGGCCGACGCCGACGGCGACGTGGGCACCGGCATCGCGGCAGGCGCCGTGTCCGGCCGGTTGTCCTACGAGCTGGGGCTGGAAGGCCCGGCGGTCACCGTGGACACCGCCTGCTCGTCCTCGCTGGTGGCCGTGCACCAGGCGGTGCACGCGCTGCGGGCCGAGGAGTGCTCGCTGGCGCTGGCCGGGGGCGTGAACGTGATGTGCACGCCGGGCGCGCTGCTGGAGTTCAGCAGGCAGGGCGGGCTCGCCACCGACGGCCGGTGCAAGGCGTTCTCCGACGCCGCGGACGGCACCGGCTGGGCCGAGGGCGTCGGGGTGCTGGTGCTGGAGCGGCTCTCCGACGCGCGCCGCAACGGGCACCCGGTGCTGGCGCTGGTGCGCGGCTCCGCGGTGAACTCCGACGGTGCCTCGAACGGGTTCACCGCCCCGAGCGGGCGTGCCCAGCAGCGGGTGATCCGGCAGGCCCTCTCCGCCGCCGAACTGTCCACTTCGGACGTCGATCTGGTGGAGGCGCACGGCACCGGCACCTCGCTGGGCGACCCGATCGAGGCGAGCAGCCTGCTGGCGACCTACGGGCAGGATCGAGCCGAACCGCTGCGACTGGGGTCGATCAAGTCCAACCTCGGGCACGCGCAGGCCGCCGCGGGCGTCGCCGGGGTGATCAAAGTGGTGCAGGCGATGCGGCACGGCGTGCTGCCCCGCACGCTGCACTGCGATCCGCCGTCCTCGCACGTGGACTGGTCGTCCGGCGCCGTCGAACTGCTCGCGGCCGCCGAACCGTGGCCGGAGACCGGCAGGCCGCGCCGTGCGGCGGTGTCCTCGTTCGGGGTCAGCGGGACCAACGCCCACGCGATCCTGGAGCAGGCCCCGGAGGACACCGCGGACGCCGCCGAAACGCCGCCGGACGACGCCCCGTCCGGGGACGGCCGAGCCGGTGCGCTCGCGGACGCCGGTTCCGCCGTCGCCGCGTCCGCTGGTGGTCCCGCCGCTGCCCCGCCCGGCCCGGTGCCGTGGCTGGTCTCCGGCCGCACCGAGCAGGCGCTGCGCGACCAGGTGGGCGCGCTGCTCGCGCACCTCGACGCGCACCCGGGCGCCCGCGCCGAGGACGTGGCGTTCTCGCTGGCCACCACCCGCACCGCCTGCGAGCACCGGCTGGCCGCGGTCGGTGCCGACCGGACCGAGCTGCGGGACGCGCTCGCTGGGTGGCTCGACGGCACCGCGGCCGGCGCGCACCGCGGGCTGGTGGAGCGACCGGCGAAGCTCGCCGTGCTGTTCTCCGGGCAGGGCGCCCAGCGCGCCGGCGCCGGGCGGGAGCTCGCCGCGCGGTTCCCCGCGTTCGCCGAAGCGCTGGCGGAAGTGCTCGCCGAACTCGACCCGCACCTGGACCGGCCGCTGCGCGAGCTGCTGTTCGCCGAGCCCGGCAGCGCCGACGCCGCGCTGCTGGACCGCACCGGATACGCCCAGCCCGCGCTGTTCGCCGTCGAGGTGGCGTTGCACCGGCTGCTCGAATCCTGGGGCGTCACCGCCGGTTTCGTGGCCGGGCACTCCCTCGGCGAGATCATCGCGGCGCACGTCGCCGGGGTGTTGTCGCTGCCGGACGCCGCCGCGCTCGTCGCCGCCCGCGGCCGCCTCATGCAGGCGTTGCCCGACGGCGGCGCGATGCTCGCGGTCCGCGCCACCGAGGACGAGGTGGCGCCGCTGCTGACCGACCGGGTCGCGGTGGCCGCGGTGAACGCCCCCGGCTCGGTGGTGCTCTCCGGCGCCGCGGACGAGCTGGACGCGGTGCGGCAGCGGCTCGACGCGGACGGCCGCACGACCACCCGGCTCGCGGTCAGCCACGCGTTCCACTCGCCGCTGGTGGACCCGGTGCTCGACGAGTTCCGGGCCGTGGTGCGGCGCTGCACCTTCGGCCGGCCGCGGCTGCCGCTGGTGTCGAACCTGACCGGCCGGACCGCCACCGCCGCGGAGCTCGCCGACCCGGAGCACTGGGTCCGGCACGTGCGCGAACCGGTGCGGTTCGCGGACGGGGTGCGCGCGCTCGCCGCCGACGGCGCCTCGGTGTTCCTGGAGGTGGGCCCGGACAGCGCGCTGTGCTCGATGGCGCAGGAGACCCTGGACCCGGACACCCCGGTGATCCCGGTGCTGCGCCGCGACCGCGACGACCGCACCAACGCGGCGACCGCGCTGGCCCGGCTGCACGTGGCCGGGGTCCCGGTCGACTGGGCCGAGTTCTTCGCCGGTGGCGCCGAGCGCGTCGCGCTGCCGACCTACGCGTTCCAGCACGAGCGGTACTGGCCGGACGCCGCGCCGCGAGCCGGGGACGCCGCCGGGCTGGGGCTGGCCGAGGCCGAGCACCCGCTGCTGGGGGCCGCGGTGGACGAGGCCGACGGCGGCGGAGTGCTGTTCACCGGCAGGCTCTCGCTGGCCACCCACCCGTGGCTGGCCGACCACGTGGTCGGCGGTCAGGTGTTCTTCCCCGGCACCGGTTTCCTGGAGCTCGCGGTGCGCGCCGCCGACCAGGTGGGCTGCGCCCAGGTCGAGGACCTGACGCTGGCCGCGCCGCTGGTGCTGCCGGCACCCGGAGCGGTGCAGGTGCAGCTGCGGGTGGACGCGGCCGACGACGCGGGCCGCCGCGAACTGCGGCTGCACTCCCGGCCCGCCGACGACCCGGGCGCGCCGTGGACCCGGCACGCCACCGGGCTGCTCGCCGAACCGGAGCACGTGCTCGACTTCGACGCCTCCGCCTGGCCGCCGCCCGGCTCGTCCGAGGTGAACATCGCGTCGCTGTACGACGACTACGCCGCGACCGGGCTCGACTACGGGCCGGTGTTCCGCGGGCTGCGCGCGGTGTGGCGGCGCGGCGAGGAGCACTTCGCGGAGGTGCGGCTGCCCGCGGAGGTCCGCGACGCCGAGTCCTACGGCCTGCACCCGGCGCTGCTGGACGCGGTGCTGCACGCCACGGTGTTCGCCGCCGCCGAGCACGACGGCCGCGGGTTGCTGCCGTTCTCCTGGAGCGGTGCCTCGCTGCACGCCTCCGGTGCCGCGGTGCTGCGGGTGCGGATCACCCGCAGCGGCCGGGATTCCGTGCGGCTGGTCGCCGCCGACCCGCAGGGCATCCCGGTGCTGTCGGTGGACTCCCTGGTGCTGCGCGAGGCCGGCCCGGCTGCGGCGGCACCCGCCGGGCAGGACGAGCTGAACTCGCTGTTCCACGTCGACTGGGTGCCGCACCGCGGCGCCGCCGCGATCCCGCCCGCCGCGCGCTGGGCGGTGCTGGGCCCGGACGAGTTCGGTCTCGGCGTCCCGGAGGTGATCGCCTCCCTCGCCGAGCTGCCGGACCCGGTACCGGACTTCGTGGCGGTCCCGCTGCGCGGTGCGCGGACGAGCCCGGACGAGGTGCGCGCGTTGAACGGACGGGTGCTGGAGCTGGTCCGGCAGTGGCTCGCGGAGGACCGGTTCGCGGCCGCCCGGCTGGTGTTCGTCACCCGCGGCGCGGTGGCCGACGGCCCCGGCGCGGACCTCGCGGCGGCTTCCGCGTGGGGCCTGGTGCGGTCCGCGCAGGCCGAGCACCCGGGCCGGTTCCTGCTGCTCGACCTGGACGACCTGGACGACCTGGGCGACCTGGGTGAGCCGGGCGGCGCGGGCGGCCTGGACGGCTCGGGCGAGCTGAGCGACTCGGACGACCTGGGCACCGCGAGTGGCGCGGCGCGCAGCGGTGCCGGACCGGACGGCGCGGTGCCCGGCGGTTCCGCCGCCGAGGTGCCCGCGGTGGTACCGGGGCTGGTCGCCGCCGACGAACCGCAAGCCGTGCTCCGCGGCGGCGAACCGCACGTGGCGCGGCTGGCGCCGCTGGCCACCGCGGGCTCGCTCGTCCCGCCCGCCGGGACGCCCTGGCACCTGGACAGCGCGGCCGGGGGCAGCCTGGACGACCTCGAACTCGTCCCGTTCCCGCAGGCCGCGGAACCGCTGACCGGCCGGGACGTGCGGGTGCGGATCGAAGCCGCCGGGGTGAACTTCCGGGACGTGCTCAACGCGCTCGGCATGTACCCGGGCGAGACGGGCCCGTTCGGCTCGGAGGCGGCCGGGGTCGTGGTGGACACCGGCCCCGAAGTCGTCGACCTGCGGCCCGGAGATCGGGTGCTGGGCATGGTCTTCGGCGGTTTCGGTCCACTGGGGACGGTCGACGAGCGGTTCCTGGCGCGGGTACCCGCGGCGTGGTCCTGGCCGACCGCCGCTTCGGTTCCGCTGGTCTTCCTCACCGTCTACCACGGCCTGGTGGATCTGGCGGGCCTGCGCGCCGGCGAGAAGGTGCTCGTGCACGCGGGAGCGGGCGGCGTGGGCATGGCGGCGATCCAGCTGGCCCACCACCTCGGGGCGGAGGTGTTCGCCACCGCCAGCGAGGGCAAGCAGCACGTGCTGCGGTCGCTGGGCGTCGCGGACGACCACATCGCCTCCTCCCGCGACACCGCGTTCGAGGCGGCGTTCGCGCGGGTCGCCGGGGACGGCGGCATCGACGTGGTGCTCAACGCGCTGTCCGGGGAGTTCATCGACGCCTCGCTGCGGTTGCAGCCCAGCGGCGGCCGGTTCGTCGAGATGGGCAAGACGGATCTGCGCGCGGACGTGCCCGGGGTGCGGTACCGCTCGTTCGACCTCGGGCTGGTCGACCCGGACCGCATCCAGGAGATGCTGCGCGCGGTGCTCGGCCTGTTCGACTCCGGCGCGCTGCGGCCGCTGCCGGTGCGGACCTGGGACGTGCGGCGGGCGCCGGAGGCGTTCCGGCACATGAGCCTCGCCCGGCACACCGGCAAGATCGTGCTCACCGTCCCGCGCGGCTGGGACCCGGACGGCACCGTGCTGATCACCGGAGGCACCGGCGGGCTCGGGGCGGAACTCGCCCGGCACCTCGTCGCCGAACGCGGCGTCCGGCACCTGCTGCTGGCGAGCCGCCGCGGCCCGGAGGCGCCCGGGGCGGCGGAGCTGCGCGCCGAACTCGCCGAGCACGGCGCCGAGGTCGTCCTCGCCGCCTGCGACGTGGCGGACCGGGACGCCGCCCGCGAGCTGGTGGGCGCGGTGCCCGCCGCGCACCCGCTGACCGCGGTGGTGCACACCGCGGGCGTCCTCGACGACGGGATCGTCGACGCGTTGACCCCGCAGCGGCTGGACGCGGTGCTGCGGCCGAAGGTGGACGGGGCGTGGCACCTGCACGAGCTCACCGCCGACCTGGACCTGGCGGCGTTCGTCGTCTACTCCTCGGTGTCCGGGGTGCTGGGCAGCGCCGGGCAGGCCAACTACGCGGCGGGCAACGTGTTCCTGGACGCCCTCGCCCGGTACCGCCGGTCGCGCGGGCTGCCCGCGACGTCCCTCGCGTGGGGGGCGTGGGAGCAGGGCGCCGGCATGACCGCGGGGCTCGACGAGCGGGACCTGCGCCGCATCGGCGACAACGGGATGCCGCCGCTGCCGGTCGAGCGCGGGCTGGCCCTGTTCGACACCGCGATCGGCGCGGACGAACCGCTGGTGGTGCCGCTGGGCATCGGCTCGGCCGCGCCCCGCGCCCAGGGAGAGGTGCCCGCGCTGCTGCGCGGACTGGTGCGCTCGACGCGCCGGTCGGCGGCGGCCGCGGACCCCGCCGCGGAGCGGGCCGGGCTCGCCGAGCGCCTCGCCGGACTGCGCGGCCCGGAGCGCGAGCAGGAGCTGGTGCTGCTGGTCCGCGATGCGGCCGCCGCGGTGCTCGGCCACGGCTCGGCGGCGGAGATCGGTGCGGAGCGGGAGTTCCGCCGCATCGGGTTCGACTCGCTCACCGCCGTGGAACTGCGCAACCGGCTCGCCGCGACGACCGGGGTGCGGCTGCCCTCCACGCTGGTCTTCGACCACCCGACGCCGCTCGCGGTGGCGGGAGTGCTCGCCGCCGAGCTCGGCGGCGCGGACGACGCCGACCACGCGGGCGGACCCGCCGGACCCGGCGGGCCGAACCGCTCCGCCGGACTGGGCGGGACGGCGCTGCTCGCCGAGCTGGACCACCTGGAGCACGCCCTCGCCGCCTCCGAGTCCGGCGCCGAGGTCCGCCGCGAGGTCACCACCCGGTTGCACGGCCTGCTGGAGCGCTACGGCGACACCGCGCGGCACGGCGACGAGGAGACCGCGGAACCCGCGGTGGGCGAGCGCATCCAAGGGGCGAGCGCCGACGACCTGCTGACGTTCATCGACAACGAGCTCGGCAGGCGCACCCAGCCCTGACCGCAGCCCGCCGACACCGAACCGGACCCGTGCCGTGGCGCCGCGCGCGCCACCGCGGTCGTTCGCAGAGAGGAACCGACGATGCCGGACGAAAGCACTCTCGTCGATTACCTGAAGTGGGTCACCGCTGATCTGCACGAGACGCGCCAACGCCTGCACGAGGCGGAGACCGGCAGGCACGAGCCGGTGGCGATCGTCGGCATGGCCTGCCGGTTCCCCGGCGCCGACTCGCCGGAGCGGCTGTGGGAGCTGCTGTCGGCGGGCGAGGACGCGATCTCCGGGTTCCCCGCCGACCGCGGCTGGGACCTGGCGGCGCTCGGCCAGGGGCGCAGTGCCACCGGCCGCGGCGGGTTCCTGCCCGGTGCCGCCGACTTCGACCCGGGTTTCTTCGACATCTCCCCGCGCGAGGCGCTCGCGATGGACCCGCAGCAGCGGCACGCGCTGGAGGTGTCCTGGGAAGCGCTGGAGCGGGCGGGGATCGACCCGAAGTCGTTGCGGGGCAGCCGGACCGGCGTGTTCGTCGGCACCACCGGGCAGGACTACATCCACCTGGTGCTCGCCTCCGGGGAGGACCTGGAGGGGCACGCCTCGACCGGGATGGCGGCCAGCGTGCTCTCCGGCCGGGTGGCGTTCGCGCTGGGGTTGGAGGGCCCGGCGCTGACCGTGGACACCGCCTGTTCGTCCTCGCTGGTGGCGCTGCACCTGGCCGCGCAGGCGGTGCGCACCGGGGAGTGCTCGCTGGCGCTGGCCGGCGGCGTCACGATCATGACGACCGCGGCGAACTTCTCCTCGTTCAGCAGGCAGGGCGGGCTGGCGCCGGACGGGTTGTGCAAGGCGTTCTCCACCGACGCGGACGGCACCGCCTGGTCCGAGGGCGTCGGGATGCTCGCGGTCGAAACCCTCTCCGAAGCGCGGCGGCACGGGCACCGGGTGCTGGCGGTGCTGCGGGGCAGCGCGGTGAACCAGGACGGCGCGTCGAACGGCCTGACCGCGCCGAACGGACCCGCTCAGCAGCGGGTGATCCGCCAGGCCCTCGCCGGCGCCGACCTGTCCACTTCGGACGTGGACGTGGTGGAGGCGCACGGCACCGGGACCCGGCTGGGCGACCCGATCGAGGCGCAGGCGCTGCTGGCCACCTACGGGCGGGACCGGGAGCGGCCGCTGCTGCTGGGGTCGATCAAGTCGAACCTGGGGCACACCCAGGCCGCCGCCGGCGTCGCGGGCGTGATCAAGGTGGTGCAGGCGATGCGGCACGGCGAGCTGCCACCGACGCTGCACGTGCGCAGCCCGTCCGAGCACGTGGACTGGGACACCGGTGCCGTCGAGCTGGCGACCGGCCGCACCGCGTGGCCCGCCACCGGGCATCCGCGCCGCGCCGGGGTGTCCTCGTTCGGGATCAGCGGCACCAACGCGCACGTGGTCCTGGAGCAGGCACCGGAGCCGCCGGAACCGGAACCCGAGCAGGTGCCGCGCCCGGCCGCGGTGCCGTGGCCGGTGTCAGGCCGCACCCCGGTCGCGTTGCGGGCCCAGCTGGACCGGCTCGCCGACTTCCGCGCCGAGCACCCGGGGTGCGACCGCCTCGACGTGGCGCGGTCGCTGGCGACCGGCCGGTCCGCCTTCGAACACCGGGCGGTGCTGCTGGCCACCGACGACGGCGTCGAGGAGGTGGCGCGCGGGGCGGTGGCCGCCGATCCGGGCAAGCTGGCGGTGCTGTTCTCCGGGCAGGGTTCGCAGCGGCTCGGCATGGGCCGCGAGCTGCACGCCCGGTTCCCGGTGTTCGCCGCGGCGCTGGACGCCGTGCTGGCGGAGCTGGACCGGCACCGCGACGACCCGCTGCGCGAGGTGATCTGGGGCGACGACCCGGCGGCGCTGGCGGACACCGGCAACACCCAGCCCGCGCTGTTCGCCGTCGAGGTGGCGCTGTACCGGCTGGCCGAGTCCTTCGGCGTGCGGGCCGACCTGCTCGGCGGCCACTCGGTGGGGGAGATCGCGGCCGCGCACGTCGCTGGCGTGTTCGCGCTCCCGGACGCCGCGAAGCTGGTGTCCGCCCGAGCCCGGCTGATGAGCCGGTTGCCCGCCGGGGGCGCGATGGTCGCGGTGCAGGCGAGCGAGACCGAAGTCGCGCCGTGGTGCACCGGCGCCACCGCGATCGCCGCGATCAACGGGCCGCGGTCGACCGTGGTGTCCGGTGACGAGCGGGGCGTGCAGCACGTGATCGACCGGGCGCGGGCCGACGGGCGCGCGGCGAAGCGGCTCCGCGTCAGCCACGCGTTCCACTCGCCGCTGGTGGACCCGGTGCTGGCCGAGTTCCGCGCGGTGGTGCGGGAGTTGTCGTTCGCCCCGGCGGAGATCCCGGTCGTGTCCAACCTGACCGGTGAGCGGGCCACCGACGAGCTGAGCACCCCGGAGTACTGGGTGCGCCACGTCCGGGAGGCGGTGCGCTTCGCCGACGGGGTGCGGGCGCTGTCCGAGGCGGGCGCGCAGACCTTCCTGGAACTGGGGCCGGACGGCTCGCTGTGCGCGATGGCCCAGGAATCGCTGCCCACGACCGCGGTGGAGGTGCCCGCGCTGCGCCGGGACCGCCCGGAGGAGGCGGCGTTCATGACCGCGCTCTCCCGGTTGCACGTGCGCGGACTGCGGGTGGATTGGGCGGAGCTGTTCGCCGGTACCGGGGCGCGCCGCGTCGACCTGCCCACCTACGCCTTCCAGCACGAGCGGTTCTGGCCCGCGCCGTCGGCCGGAGCCGCGGACGCGGCCGGGCTGGGGTTGCGCGCGGTGCACCACCCGGTGCTCGGCGCCGCGGTGGGGCTGGCCGGTTCCGGCGCGGTGGTGCTGACCGGCCGGATCGCGGCGGACGCGGCGCGCGGCGTCGTGCCGGCGGCCGCGTTCGCGGAGCTGGCGCTGCGGGCGGCCGACGAGGTGGGCTGCGACCAGGTGGCCGAGCTGGTGCTGGGCGCCGAACCGATGTCCGCGGCGGAACCGGTCGCGGTGCAGCTGCGGATCGAGGAGGCCGACAGGTCCGGCCACCGGGAGTTCGCGGTGCACACCCGGCCCGCGGCGGCCGAGGACGCCGAGTGGGTCGAGCGCGGCACCGGCGTGCTGGCTATCGCGGCCGCACCGGAGGTCGACTTCGACGGGAAGGTGCCTGCCGGGGCCGAACCGCTGCCGCAGGACGAGCCGTCCGAGGTGCTGCACCGGGACGGCGCCGTGTTCGCCGAGGTCGCGCTGCCCGCCGGGGTGCCCGCCGCGGGCCATGACCTGCACCCCGCGCTGCTGGACGCGGTGACCCGCGTCGCCGCGGCCGTGCCCGGTGCGGGCGGCGCGCGCGCCACCCGCTGGAGCGGGATGTCCTTGCACGCCACCGCTGCCGAGGTGCTGCGCGTGCGGGCGCGCCCCGGCGCGGACGGGACCGAGGTCGTCGCCGTCGACGGGCGGGGGAACCCGGTGCTGGTGGTGGCCTCGCTGCACCACGACGGGGAAACCCCGGCCGCTCCCCGGGAACCGGACACCGCCGCGGCCGCCGCGGACGTGGACGTGTCCCGCTCGCTGTTCGGGCTGAACTGGGTTCCCGGCCCCGCGCCGGAGCCGGTCGGCGGGCGGCGCTGGGCGATCGTCGGCGGCGACGAGTTCGACCTGGCGTACGCGCTGCACCGCGCGGACGAGGCGGTGGTGGGCTACGGCGAGTCGCTGTCGGACCTGACGCGCGGCGGCACCGCACCGGACGTGTTCCTGGTCCCGGTGACCGGCGGTGCCGCGGCGGAACCGGACGCGGTGCACGAGCTGGCCCGCCGTGCGCTCGCCCTGCTCCAGGAGTGGCAGTCCGACCGGCGGCTCACCGGTTCGCACCTGGTGTTCGTCACCCGGGGCGCGGTGTCGGTGTCCGGCGAGGCGCTCGCGGACGTGGCCGCGGCGGCGGTGTGGGGCCTGGTGCGGTCCGCGCAGGCCGAGGAGCCCGCGGGGCGGTTGCTGCTGATCGACCTGGACGACGCGTTCACCTCGGCGGCGGTGCTGCCCGGGTTGCTGGGCGCCGAGGAGCCGCAGCTCGCGGTGCGGCAGCGGGAGGTCCGGGTGGCCCGCCTGGTGCCGCTGCCCGCGGCCGGGCACGCTGTGGAGTCCACAGTGGACGATACTGGTGGCGGCGCGGGCGCGGCGAACGGCGGTGGCTCGACGGCCGCGCGGCGTCGCGACCCGGCGGCACCCGCGAACTGGCATCCCGAGGGCACCGTGCTCATCACCGGCGGCACCGGTGGGCTCGGCGCGGAACTGGCCCGGCACCTGGTCGCCGAGCACGGCATCCGGCACCTGGTGCTGGCGAGCCGCCGCGGTCCGGCGGCACCGGGTGCGCTGGAACTGCGCGCGGAGCTCACCGCGCACGGCGCCGAGGTGCGGATCGCCGCCTGCGACGCGGCGGACGCGGCGGCGGTGGCCGGGCTGCTGGCCGAGATCCCCGCCGCGCACCCGCTCACCGCCGTGGTGCACACCGCGGGCGTGCTGGACGACGGCGCGATCGGCTCGCTCACCGCCGAGCGGCTGGACCGGGTGCTGCGGCCGAAGGTGGATGCCGCGTGGCGGCTGCACGAGGCGACCCGGGACCGGGACCTGGCCGCGTTCCTGCTGTACTCCTCGGTCTCCGGCGTGATGGGCGGCCCCGGCCAGGGGAACTACGCGGCCGCCAACGCCTTCCTGGACGCCCTGGCGCAGCACCGCCGCGCGCAGGGCCTGCCCGCGCAGTCGCTCGCCTGGGGGCCGTGGGCGCCGGCGAGCGGGATGACCGCCGCGCTCACCGAGGCAGACCTGGAGCGGATGGCCGGGTCCGGGCTGCCGCCGCTGTCCGCGGCGCAGGGCCTGGCGCTGTTCGACGCCGCGCGCACCCGGGACGAGGCCCTGGTGGTGCCGATCCGCACGAACGCCGCGGGCATGCGCGGGCAGGGGCACCTGCCGCCGGTGCTGCGGGAGCTGATCCCCGCGGCCCGCCGTCCCGTCGCCGCGGCGCGCCGTTCCGCTGGCTCGCGGGGCGAGCGGATCGCCGCGGCCGACGGCGCGGACCGGCACCGGCTGCTCACCGAGCTGGTGGTGGAGCACGCCGCCGCCGTGCTCGGGCACCGGGACGTGGCCGCGGTCGACCCGGAGCGGGACTTCCTGGAACTGGGCTTCGATTCGCTGATCGCCGTCGAGCTGCGCAACCGGGTGGGGGAGGAGCTGGACCTGCGGCTGGCGGCCTCGGTCGTGTTCGACGCCAGGACCCCGGACGCGCTGGCCCGGTGGCTGGGCGGCGAACTCGACGCGCGGGTCGCGCCCGCCGCGGGCGGGGCCCGGTCCCAGGGCGGGCCGAACGACGGCCTGGTGAACCTGTTCCTGTCCGGCGTGCACTGCGGCAAGCGCAAGGAGTCGATGCGGATGCTGGGCGCGGTCGCCGCGACCCGCCCGACCTTCGAGACGCCCGCCGAACTGGCCGAACTGCCCGAGCCGGTGACGCTCGCCGACGGCCCGACCGATCCGCGGCTGATCTGCGTGAGCTCGCCGGGCGCGACCGGCGGGGTGCACCAGTACGCGCGGATCGCCGCGCACTTCCGCGGGATCCGGCACGTCTCGGCGCTGCCGCTGGTCGGTTTCGAACCGGGGGAGGCGCTGCCGGAGCACGGCGCCGCGGCGGTCCGCTCGGTCGCGGAGAGCGCGCTGCACGGCAGCGACGGGGATCCGTTCGTGCTGATCGGGCACTCCACCGGCGGCACCATCGCCTACCAAGCGGCGGGCCTGCTGGAGGACACCTGGGGCGTGCGCCCGGAGGCGGTGGTCCTGCTGGACACGCTGAGCCTGCGCTACGACGACAACGACGACATCGACTACGACGAGGTGGCGAACTACTACCTGGCCGACATCGACACCCCGTCGGTGAACCTCAACAGCGCCCGGCTCTCGGCGATGGTGCACTGGTACAACAAGGTCGCCGCGTTCGCGGACGCCCCGGTGACCACCGCACCGACCCTGCTGGTGCGCTGCTCGGTGCCCGTCCCGGGCAGCCGCGGCACGAAGGCGCCGCCGGTGATCGACACCGATGCGGTGCGCACCATCGAGGCCGACCACCTCTCGCTGGCCAAGGAGCACTCGGAGCTGACCGCGCAGGTGGTGCGCGACTGGCTCGCCGAGCTGGTGCCCGCCCGAACCTGATCCCCTCGCCGGTCCGCCGCTCCCCGCGCGGCGGCCCGCAGGTTGTCCGCGCAGTCGATCCGTACAGCGGAGGAATCGCCCATGAGTCAATCCCTCGACCTGCCGAAGCTGGGCACCGGTCCCTCGGCCATGCTCCGCCCGCCGAAGGAGCTGCGGGACCTGCAGGAACAGGCTCCGGTCTGCAAGGTGCGCACGCCCGCCGGGGACGAGGCGTGGCTGGTGACCCGGCACGAAGAGGTCAAGCAGCTGCTCAAGGACGAGCGGATCAACCGCTCGCACCCCGATCCGCCCTCGGCGCCCCGCTACGTGGACACCCCGTTCTTCAACCTGCTGATCACCGATTCCGACCCGGCGGAGGCGACCCGGCTGCACCGGGAGATGCGGTCGCTGCTGACACCGAGCTTCTCCGCCCGCAGGCTGGCCCGGCTGCGCCCGAAGGTGGTGGAGCTGGCCGAGGAGATGGTGCAGGCGCTGGTGGACAAGGGTCCGCCGGTCGACCTGCACGCCGAGTTCTCCCAGCCGTTCGCGCTGCAGGTGCTCTACGAGCTGATCGGCGTGCCGCCGGAGGACCGGATGCACATCGTGCGGATGCTGGGCCGGATGGCGGTGCTCGGCGACCCCGCGGCGGCGGAGGAGGGCGCCGCCGAGCTGTTCGGCTACATCTCCGAGCTGGTGGGCCGCAAGCGCGGCGACCCGGGCGAGGACGTGATCTCCCGGCTCTGCGAGGCGGGCCTGGACGACGAGCGGATCGGCACCCTCGCCGCCGGCGTGCTGTTCGCCGGATTGGACAGCGTGATCAGCCACATCGACGTCGGCGTGCTGGTGCTGGCGGGCAACCCGGACAAGCGGGACGCCGCGATGCGCGACGCCGGCACGATGGCGATCGCGGTCGAGGAGGTGCTGCGCGCGGCGAAGGCGGGCAGCTCGATGCTGCCGCGCTGGGCGGCCGAGGACGTGGAGATCGGCGGGGTGACGATCCGGACCGGCGAGCTGGTGCTGCTGGACTTCACGCTGTCCAACTTCGACGAGCGCGCCTTCGACGACCCGGAGCGCTTCGACGTGGGCCGGGTGCCGAACCCGCACCTGACCTTCGGGCACGGGGTGTGGCACTGCATCGGGGCCCCGCTGGCGCGCGTGGAGCTGCAGACGGCGTTCAGCACGCTGTTCGGCCGCATCCCGAACCTGCAGGTCGCGGTCGCGCCGGAGGACCTGAAGCTGGAGAGCGGCCAGCTCTCCGGCGGCGTCCTGGAACTGCCGATCACCTGGTGAGCGGGCGGGCGGTGCCGCGGCGGAACGCCCCGCCGCGGCGCTGTCGGGCCGGCGCGGTGGCGCCGCGCGGCCGATGCGGACACGACCGGCGAGTGCCCGGTCGGCGAGTGCCCAGCCGACGGGTGCCCAGCCGAAGAGTTCGCGGCCGACGGGTGCCCGGCCGAGGGCGGCAGGGCCGACGAGGGTGCGGGCGAAGGCGCGGACGAGGTGCCGCGCGGCGAGTGCGGTGCTCCGGAGATCCATACCTCCGATGCTGCCCGCGTCGAACACGGGTTCGCATCGCTGGATCGGGCGTGACTCGGACGGGGGACGGCCCACCCGCCGCAACGGGTGGGCCGCCCACCTGCGGTGGAGCCTCAGGCCTCTTCGACGGTGATCGCCTGCGACGGGCAGATCAGGGCCGCCTGGCGCACGTCGTCCGCGTGCTCCGCGCCGGGCGTCTCGTCGAGCAGCGTCACGACGCCGTCGTCGTCCTGGTCGAACACGTCGGGCGCGGACAGTACGCACTGTCCGGCACCGACGCAGCGGTCCTTGTCCGCGGTGATCTTGAGCATGGCTGTCTCCTTCGGGAACGGTGCGTGGTCACCAGCGGACCGGCAGCGAGTGCAGCCCGAACAGCACGCCGTCGTACTTGAAGGGCAGCTCCGCCACCGGTACCGCCGGTTCCAGCTTAGGGATGCGCTCGAACAGGACCCGGTACGCGAGGTCCATCTCCCCGCGCACCAGGTTCTGCCCGAGGCACTGGTGCACCCCGTAGCCGAAGGCCACGTGGTGCCGCGCGGCGCGCGTCGGGTCGAAGCGGTGCGGGCAGCCGAAGGCGGCCTCGTCGTGGTTGGCGGCGGCGACCAGCGGGACGATGCCCTCGCCCTTCGCGATGCGCTGGCCGCTGATCTCCAGGTCGTCGACGGCGACCCGCAGCGCCACCAGGTCGGCCACCGAGTGCAGCCGCAGCAGCTCCTCGACGATGCCGTCGGCGCCGATCCACTCGGGGTGCAGCAGCAGCGTCAGCACGCCCAGCGAGATGTTGTTCGCGGTCGTCTCGTGCCCGGCGATGAGCAGCAGCATCGCGACGCCGGACAGCTCGGCCGCGGACATGGTGCCCACCGCGAGCAGCCGGCTGATCAGGTCGTCGCCCGGCCGCTTCTCCTTGATCGAGATGAGCCTGCCGAGGTAGCGCAGCAGCTCCGTGGTGGCGGCCTCGCGCTTCTGGTCGGTGGCGGTGGTGCTGACCAGCGTCCGGGTCTTCGCCTCGAAGAAGTCCCGGTCCGCCTTCGGTACCCCGAGCAGGCTGGAGATCACCAGCGACGGCACCGGCAGCGCGAAGTCCGCCACCAGGTCCGCGGTATCGCCCGCGGCGAGCATGGCGTCCACCCGGTCCTGCACCACCTGCTCGATGGCGGGGCGCATGTCCCGGATGCGGCGCACCGAGAACTCGGAGATCAGCGTCTTGCGGAACCGGTCGTGGTCGGGCGGGTCGAGCGCCACGAACCAGCCGGGCATGGTGTCGGGGGAGGGCACGCCACCGGTCTTGCCGAGCAGGCTGGGGAACCCCTCGTGCGTCGGGTTGGAGCTGACGCGCGGGTCGGTGAGCACGGTGCGCACGTCCTCGTGCCGCGTCACCAGCCACACAACGGCGCCGGTGGGCAGCCGGGCGCGCACCAGCCCGGGCCGCGCGCGGAAGTCGGCGTACTCGGCGGGCGGGAACGACGCGCCGGGGCGGCGCATCGGGAAGTCGACCACGTCGGACATGATCCGCACTCCATCGTCGTCTGCTGGTGGTCAGTTCCGGCCGTAGAACTCGCGGATGCGGGCCACGACGTGCTCCTGGTCGGCGGCGGTGAGCCCGGTGTAGGTGGGCAGGTAGAGCCCGTCCGCGCTGAACCGGGCGGCGTTGAGCTCGGGCCAGGCGGCGTCGAAGTACCCGGGCTGGTGGCTCATCGGCTTGAAGAACAACCGGGTCTCGATGCCGTGCCCGGCGAGGTGGGCGCGCAGCCCCTCGCGGTCGCGGGCGCGCAGGTCGTACATCCACAGCACGTCGCGCGGCGGCATCAGCCCGATGCCGTCGACGTCGCGCAACCCCTCGTCGTAGCGCTGCTCGATCTCCTTCCGCAGCGCGAGGATCTCGTCGAGCCGTTCGGTCTGGGCGAGCGCGACGGCGGCCTGCATCGCGGTCATCCGGAAGTTGTAGGCCAGCTTCTTGTGCAGGAAGCTGTGATCCGCGGTGAAGGCCATGCCGCGCAGGTGCGCGAGCTGCCCGGCCAGCCACGGGTCGCCGGTGAGGCAGATCCCGCCCTCCCCGGCCGTGATGATCTTGTTGGCGAACAGCGAGAAGCAGGCGATGTCGGCGACCGGCGGCACCCCGTGCGCCTCCGCGGAGTCCTCCACGACGCGCAGGCCGTACTGGTGCGCCAACTCCATGATCGGGTCCATCGCGCAGCGCCTGCCGTACACGTGCACCGGCATGATCACCTTGGTGTGCGGGGTGATCTTCTCCTCGATGCGGTCCACGTCGATGTTCAGGTCGTCGCCGCAGTCCACGAACACCGGGGTCGCGCCGTGGTAGGTGACCGCCCAGGCGGAGGCGATCATGGTGAACTCGGGGACGATGACCTCGTCGCCGGGCCCGACCCCGAGCGCGCGCAGCGCCAGCGTCAGCGCCGTGGTGCCCGAGGAGCAGGCCACGCCGTGCGCGGAGCCGTGCCTGCGGGCGAACTCCTCCTCGAAGCGCGGCACGAACGGGCCTTGCGAGGAGATCCAGCCCCCGGCGACGGCCTCGGTGACGTACTCCTGCTCGCGACCCTGCAACCAGGGCTGGGAGACCGGAACGCGCATCACAGCCCCGCCTTCTGCGCGGCGAGCGCGGGCAGTTCGGCCAGCAGGTCCGCGGCCGCCTCCCGGCCACCCGCGTCGCGCAGCAGCTGCCCGAACACCTCGGCGCGGTCCCGGAACGAGCGCTCGTCGAGCACCCGGGTGAGCTTGTCCAGCACGTCCGCGACGTCGATCGTCTCCGGCCGGTCCAGGGTGAGGCTCACCCCGAAGTCGCGGCCGCGCACCGCCTGGTCGTCGCAGTCCACCCACAGCGGCCGGACCACCAGCGGCTTGCCGAAGTGCAGGCCTTCGTGGAAGCCGTTGCCGCCCGCGTGCGTGAAGAACAGCCGCACCGAGGGGTGCGCGAGCACGTCCAGCTGCGAGGGCACCCAGGCCTCCACCCGCAGGTTCGCGGGCAGCTCGGCCGCGGGCGGTAGCAGGTGCTGCTGCTCGGCGGGCAGCTTCCACAGCACGTCGGTGCCGCGCTCGCCGAGCCTGCGGGTGACCTCCAGCAGCGAGCGCACCTGTTCGGCGGTGAGCCGCGTGATGGTGCCGAAACCCATGTACACCACGGAATCCCGCGCGGACAGCCAGGCGGCGAGCCCGTCGTCCTCGGGCGCCTGCGGCAGCGGCGGCACCATCGTGCCGACCAGCCGCAGGTGCTCGGGGGCGGAGAACGGGTAGTCCAGTTCGGCGACGGAGTAGCACAGCACCAGCTCCGCGTGCTCGATGCGGGACATGAACCCGCCCGCCTCCGGCGCGATGCCCAGCTCGTCGCGGATCCGCTGGTCCCGGGCGGCGCGTTCGCGCAGCTCCTTGGTGAGGAACATGCCGAGCGTGCGGAACTTGAACACCCGGTTCGCGAGCCGCTGCCACGGCGACATCTCGTAGGGCAACCCGGAGTGCGGGACGGGGAAGTCCGGTCCGGTGTAGGACTTCGCGAACGGGATGTGCGAGGTGAGCACGTTGCTCGGCATGAACGGCACGCCCAGCACGAACGGGATGCCCTTGGTGATGGCCAGTTCGCAGCCGTAGGAGCACATGCTCTCCACGACCAGCAGCGCCGGGCGGATCTCCTCGACGGCGGCCTCCAGCGCGCGGTACTTGTCGATGCGCGCCTCGGGGGAGAAGGTGTGCCGGATGACCGCGCGGTGCGCCTTGAAGCGGGACCGCTGCGTGACCTCCCGGTACACCTCGTCGTCCCAGGTGACCGCGGACATCTCCGGGACGACCGGGCCGAGCGGGACGAAGTGCACCGGGCTGTCCACCTGCTGCGCCGCCACCTCGTCGCGCCGGTTGTCGTCGGTGGCGAAGTGCAGGTCGGCGACACCGCGCCGGGACAGCTCCTGCGCCAGCACGAGCAGCGGGTTGAGCAGCCCGCTCTCCGGGTAGCTGACGAACAGGATCGGCCGCCGGGTCGATTCCATGGGCACACCCTCCAGAGTCGGCGTCCCGGCCGGGACGGGGAACTTTCTCCCACAGCGGGGTGCGGGGAATCCTTAGTCCTGCGCCCGCTTCCAGCCCCGCGACCTGCGGCTCTAGGGAAAAGTACAGCGAATCGGCACCTACGCTGCGCACTCGAATGGTGCAGTCCCGCCCGACTTCTCCTGAGGTGGTGCAGCGCATGACGATCCGGCGCACGACGAGCCCGGCCGGTGCCGATCCCGGTGGCGCGGCCGATCCGATCGCGGTGGTGTCGATGGCGTGCCGGTTCCCCGGTGGGGTGCGGTCCCCGGAGGACCTGTGGGAGCTGGTGGGCTCCGATTCCGGTGCGGCGTCGGCGTTTCCGCTCGACCGGGGCTGGGACGTGGACGCGCTGCGCGCGGCCTGCGCGGTGGAGACCGGGGGTTTCCTGCCGGACGCGGCCGGGTTCGACGCGGAGTTCTTCGGGATCTCGCCGCGGGAGGCGCTGGCGATGGACCCGCAGCAGCGGGTGCTGCTGGAGGTCGTCTGGGAGGCGCTGGAGCGCGCCGGGATCGACCCGGAGTCGTTGCGCGGCAGCCGGACCGGCGTGTTCGCGGGCCTGCACGGCCAGGACTACGCGGTGGCCGCGGAAGGCGCGGCGGAGGACGTGAGCGGGCACGCGGTGACCGGGTTCTCGCCCGCGGTCGCCGCCGGCCGGGTGGCGTACCTGCTGGGGTTGTCCGGTCCGGCGCTGGCGGTGGACACGGCGTCCTCGTCGTCGCTCGTGGCCGTGCACGTGGCGGCGCGGTCGCTGGCGGCGGGCGAGTGCGAGCTGGCGCTGGTGGCGGGGGTGTCGGTGATGTCGACGCCCGCCGCGTTCGTCGGCTACTCGCGGCAGGGCGGGCTGGCCGCCGACGGTCGCTGCAAGCCGTTCTCCGCCGACGCGGACGGCACGGCCTGGTCGGAGGGCGCCGGGGTGGTGCTGCTGGAACCGCTGTCGCGGGCGCGCGAGCACGGGCACGAGGTGCTGGCGCTGCTGCGCGGGTCGGCGGTGAACTCCGACGGCGCCTCGACCGGTCTGACCGCGCCGAGCGGTGCGGCGCAGCGCGCGGTGATCCGGGACGCGCTCGCCGCCGCCGGACTCGCACCGTCCGATGTGGACGTGGTGGAGGCGCACGGCACCGGGACCCCCGTGGGCGATCCGGTGGAGGCCGAGGCGCTGCTGGCGACCTACGGGCAGGACCGGGAGGTGCCGCTGCTGCTGGGATCGCTGAAGGGCCACCTGGGGCACGCGCAGGCCGCCGCCGGCATGGCCGGGTTGATCAAATCGGTGCTGGCGCTGAGCCGGGACCGGCTGCCGGGCATCCGGAACCTGCGCGCCCCGACCACCGAGGTGGACTGGACGGCGGGTGCGGTGGAGGTGCTGGCCGGGCCCGCGCCGTGGCCGCGCACCGACCGGGTGCGCCGCGCCGGGGTGTCCTCGTTCGGCATCAGCGGGACGAACGCGCACGTCATCGTGGAACGACCGGAGCCGGTCGAGCAGGCGGAGCCGGCAGCCGAGATCGAGCCGGCGGCGGTGCCGCTGCCGGTGTCGGCGCGCTCGGCCGGGGCGTTGGAGGAGCTGGTCGGCCAGGTCGCGGACCTGGCCGACGGGAGCTCGGGCCCCCCGGTGGACCTGGGCTGGTCGCTGGCGACGCGGCGGCACCTCTTCGAGCGGCGCGCGGTGCTGCTGAGCACCGCGGACGGCACGGCCGAGGTGGCGCGCGGGACCGCCGAGGACGGGCCGCTGGCGGTGCTGTTCTCCGGGCAGGGTTCGCAGCGGCTCGGCATGGGCCGCGAGCTGCACGCCCGGTTCCCGGTGTTCGCCGCGGCCTTCGACGAGGTCCTCGCCGAGCTGGACCCGCACCTGGAGCGGCCGCTGCGCGAGGTGGTGTGGGGCGACGACCAAGCCGCGCTGGACGGGACGGGGTGCGCGCAGCCCGCGCTGTTCGCGGTCGAGGTCGCGCTGTTCCGCCTCGCCGAGTCGCACGGCATCCGCCCCGGCCACGTGGGTGGCCATTCGGTCGGCGAGGTGACCGCCGCGCACGTCTCCGGTGCGCTGCCGCTGCCGGACGCGGCGGCGCTGATCGCGGCCCGGGGCCGGTTGATGCAGGCACTGCCGCCCGGCGGCGCGATGGCCGCGGTGCAGGCGGCGGAGGCGGAGGTGGCCCCGCTGCTCACGGACCGGCTGGGTGTGGCCGCGGTGAACGCGCCGGACGCGGTGGTCGTCTCCGGTGCCGCCGAGCAGGTGGCCGCGCTGGCCGAGCACTTCACCGACCTGGGCCGCAAGACGAACCGGCTGCGGGTGTCGCACGCCTTCCACTCGCCGCTGATGGAGCCGATGCTGGCCGAGTTCCGCGAGGTCGTCGGGGGCCTGTCGGTGGCGGAGCCGTCGATCCCGGTGGTGTCCAACCGGACCGGCGCGCTGGCCGGACCGGGCGAGCTGTCCGATCCGGAGCACTGGGTGCGGCACGTGCGGGAACCGGTGCGGTTCGCCGACGGTGTCGCCGCGCTGCACGCGGCGGGGGTGCGGCGGTTCCTGGAGCTGGGGCCGGACGGCGTGCTGTCCGGGCTGGTGCCGGAGTCGGTGCCGGACGGCCGCGCGGTCGTCGTGCCCGCGTTGCGCCGGGATCGGGACGAGGAGGCGGCGTGGGTGACCGCGCTGGCCCGGCTGCACGTCACCGGCGTCCCGGTGGACTGGTCCGCGGTGTTCGCCGGTACCGGGCCGCGTCCGGTGGCGCTGCCGACCTACCCGTTCCAGCACGAGCGGTTCTGGCCGACGAGGACGACCGCGGGCCCGGTCGCGGCGAGCGCTGCGGGAACCACGGCGCCGCAACGGGTTCCGGAGGTGCCGGACCGGTTCGCCGAGCTGCCGGAGCGCAAGCGGGTTCCGTTCCTGCTGGACCTGGTGCGCGCCGAGGCCGCCGCGGTCCTCGGGCACCGCGACCTCGACCGGGTGGGCGCGGACCGGGTGTTCAAGGAGGCGGGCTTCGAGTCGCTGACCGGCGTGGAGCTGCGGGACCGGCTGGGAGCCGCGACGGGCCTGCGGCTGCCGACCTCGCTGGCGTTCGACCGCCCCACCCCGCGCGCGGTGGCCGAGCACCTCGCCGGGCTGCTCGCCGCGGACCTCCCGACGACGGACCTGACCACCGAGCTGGCCGACTGGGAACGCCGCCTGGCCGACGCTCCCGCGGACCCGGCGGAGCGGGAACGACTGGCGGCCCACCTGGACCGCCTCGCCGCGCGCCTCCGCGGGTCCCCGCCCCACGACGACCGGACCGACGACGACATAGCCGAAGTACCCCTGGACCGCCTCCTCGACCTAATAGACGAAGAGTTCGTCGCCTGACCCACCGCCCCCCGTTCTTCCTGTCAGCGGCGAAGTCGCTGAGCAGCGACCGCGCACGTAGCAGGACCACCCGCGGGTTCTCAGCGCTTCCCTCGCGAGGACAGCGTTTTCTCCTGTGGCGGAGCCACCGGTGAAAACGATCCCGCAGCGAGGGAAGCGCTGAGGTTCCGCCACCGGACCCGCAGAGCACGACGAGCCCGGAGACAAGCCGAGCAAAGGACTGACCGGTGCAGGATGACCAGCAGGACAAAGTCGTCGACTACTTGCGGCGGCTCACCGTCGACCTGCGCCACGCGCGCAGGCGCATCGAGGAGCTGGAGGACCGCGAGCGGGAACCGATCGCGGTGGTCGGCATGGCGTGCCGCTACCCGGGCGGGGTGCGTTCGCCGGAGGACCTGTGGCAGCTGGTGGCGGCGGGCGCGGACGCGGTGTCGGACTTCCCCGCGGACCGCGGCTGGGACCTGGCGGCGCTGCGCCGCGACAGCACCACCACGACCGGCGGTTTCCTGGACGACGCGGCGGGGTTCGACGCGGAGTTCTTCGGGATCTCCCCGCGCGAGGCGCAGGCGATGGACCCGCAGCAGCGGCTGCTGCTGGAGGTGTGCTGGGAGGCGGTGGAGCGCGCCGGGGTGGTACCGGCGGCGTTGCGCGGCACCCGGGCCGGGGTGTTCGTCGGCTCCTACCACTGGGGCCGGTCGCAGGCGGTGGCCGCGGACCTGGGCGGGCACACGATGACGGGTACGGCGGCGAGCGTGCTGTCCGGCAGGCTCGCGTACGCGCTGGGCCTGGAGGGCCCGGCGCTGACGGTGGACACGGCGTGCTCGTCGTCGCTGGTGGCGCTGCACCTGGCGGCGCGGTCGCTGCGCGCGGAGGAGTCGTCGCTGGCGATCGTCGGCGGGGTGACGGTGCTGTCCGACCCGTCGTTGTTCGTGGAGTTCAGCAGGCAGGGTGGGTTGTCGGCGGACGGACGCTGCAAGGCGTTCTCGGCGGACGCGGACGGCACGGGCTGGGCGGAGGGGGCCGGGGTGCTGGTGCTGCAACGGCTCGCCGACGCGCGGCGGGAGGGGCGCGAGGTGCTGGCGGTGCTGCGCGGCAGCGCGGTGAACCAGGACGGCGCGTCGAACGGGCTGACGGCGCCGAACGGCCCGGCGCAGCGGCGGGTGATCGAGCGGGCGCTGGCGAGCGCCGGGCTCGAGCCGTCCGATGTGGACGCCGTCGAGGCGCACGGCACGGGTACTCCGCTGGGTGATCCGATCGAGGCGCAGGCGCTGCTGGAGGCCTACGGGACCGGCCGGGACCGGCCGCTGTGGCTGGGTTCGTTGAAGTCGAACATCGGGCACGCGCAGGCCGCCGCCGGCGTCGGTGGCGTGATCAAGGTGGTGCAGGCGATGCGGCACGGCGTGCTGCCGCGCACCTTGCACGCGGCGGAACCGTCACCGCACGTGGACTGGAGCGCCGGTTCGCTGCGCCTGCTGACCGAGCAGGTGGACTGGCCGGGCACCGATCGGCCGCGGCGGGCCGCGGTGTCCTCGTTCGGGGTGAGCGGCACCAACGCGCACGCCGTGCTGGAGCAGGCGCCGCCGGTGGCGGCCGGCGAGCCCGGCGACGCGGCACCGGAGTCCGGTGGCACCGTCCCGTGGGTGCTCTCCGCCCGCACCGAGCGGGCGTTGCGCGCGCAGGCCGAGCGGCTGGCCGACCACCTCGGCTCCGCCGAGCCGGATCCGGTGGACGTCGGGCATGCGCTGGTGCGCACCCGCTCGTCGTTCGAGCACCGCGCCACCGTGCTCGGCGCGGACCGGGAGCGGCTGCTGTCCGGGTTGCGCTCGCTCGCCGCGGACACCCCGGACCCGTCGGTCGTGCGGGGCGTCGCGGACGTCGGCGCCGACGGCGGGATCGTGTTCGTCTTCCCCGGCCAGGGCGCCGCGTGGGCCGGGATGGGTCGCGCGCTGCTGGCCGAGTCACCGGTGTTCGCGGCGCGCATCGCCGAGTGCGAGCAGGTGTTCGCCGAGTTCGTGGACTGGTCGCTGGTGGCGGTGCTGCGCGGCGCGGACGGCGCCCCGTCGCTGGAGCGCGACGACGTGCAGCAGCCGGCGACGTTCGCGGTGATGGTGGCGCTGGCCGAGCTGTGGCGGTCCCGCGGCGTCGAACCCGATGCGGTGGTGGGCCATTCGCAGGGCGAGATCGCGGCCGCGGTGGTGGCCGGGGCGCTGTCGTTGCGGGACGGCGCGCAGCTGGTCGCGCGGCGCGGGAAGGTCATCGGCGAACGGCTCGCGGGCACCGGCGGCCTGCTCTCGGTGGCGCTGCCGCGCGACGAGGTGCAGCGCCGGATCGAGGGCCGGGAGCTGTCGCTGGCCGCGGTGAACGGCCCGGCGTCGGTGGCGGTGTCCGGTTCGGAGGCAGAGCTGGACGCGCTGGCCGCGGAGCTCGTCGCGGAGGACGTGCGGGTCCGCCGGGTCCCGATGGACTACCCGTCGCACTCCGCGCACGTGGAGCCGCTGCGGGAGGAACTGCTCGCCGGGTTCGCCGGGATCACCCCGCTGGTGCCGCGGGTCCCGTTCCGCTCCACCGTCACCGGCGAGTGGTGCACCGCGGCGGACACCGGACCCGAGCACTGGTTCCGGAACATGCGCGGCACCGTGCTGTTCGCCCCGGCCGTGGACGCCCTGCTGGCGGACGGTTTCCGGGTGTTCCTGGAGGTCGGGGCGCACCCGGTGCTGACCGCGGCCGTCCAGGACCTGATCGAGCGGCACGAGGTGCCCGCCGTCGCCACCGGCACGCTGCGCCGCGACGACGGCGGGCTCGACCGGTTCCTGACCGCGGCGGCCGAGGTGTTCGTCCGCGGCGCCGGGGTGGACTGGTCCCGCGACCTGCCCGGTGGCCGGGTGGTGGACCTGCCGACCTACGCCTTCCAGCACCAGCGGTTCTGGACCGGGCCGTCGCGGGCGGGCGATGCGGTGGACGCGGAGTTCTGGGCGGCGGTGGAGCAGCGGGACGCGCGGGCGCTGACCGCGAGCCCGGACGTGGACGAGCGGGCGCTGGCCGCGGTGCTGCCCGCGCTCTCGGCGTGGCGGGAGCAGCGCCGCGCGGCCTCGGCGGCCGACGCGTGGCGCTACGAGGTGGCCTGGACGCCGGTGGACGACCTGGGCGGGGTCCCGCCGGGCCGCTGGCTGCTGGTCGGCGCCGGCGAAGACGACGAGGTGGCGGACGCGCTCGCCGGGTGCGGCGTCCGGGTCGAGCGGCTGGTGCTCGACGAGTCCCACCTGGACCGGGACGTGCTCGCCGCCGGGCTGGCCGGTGCGGGCGGGGTCGCGGGCGTCGTCTCCACGCTCGCCGGCCACGAGGAGCCGGGGGAGCGGTACCCGGACCTGCCGCTGGGCTTGGCGTTGACCGTCTCCCTGGTGCAGGCGCTCGGCGACGCGGGAATCGACGCTCCGATGTGGACGGTCACCCGGGACGCGGTGGCCGCGGCCGCGGACGACGCGGTGGCGAACCCGGTGCAGGCGCAGGTGCAGGCCGTGTCCTGGACGGCGGCGCTGGAACATCCGCTGCGCTGGGGCGGGACCGTGGACCTGCCCGCGCGACCGGGCGAGCGGGACGCGTCGCTGCTGGCGGCGGTGCTCGCCGACCCGCGCGGTGAGGACCAGCTGGCCGTCCGGGACGGCGCGGTGCTGGCCCGCCGCGTGGTGCGCGCCGCCGCACCGCACCCGGTGCGCAGCTGGGAACCGCGCGGCACGGTGTTGATCACCGGCGGCACCGGCGCGATCGGGCCCGGCCTGGCGCGCTGGCTCGCCGAGCGGGGCGCGGCGCGCATCGTGCTCACCTCGCGGCGCGGCCCGGACGCCGAGGGCGTGCCGGAGCTGGTCGCGGAACTGGCCGAGCTCGGCACCGAGGTCACCGTCGAGTCCTGCGACGTGGCCGACCGGGACGCGCTCGCCGCGTTGCTGGACCGGCTCGCCGCCGCGGGCCACGAGATCCGCACCGCGGTGCACGCGGCCGTCACCATCGAGCTGGGCGCGCTCGACGAGCTCGACCTGGACTCGGTGCAGCGGGTGGTGCGCGCCAAGGTCGCCGGGGCGCGGCACCTGGACGCGCTGCTGGGCGACGACCTCGACGCGTTCGTGCTGTACTCCTCGATCGCCGGGATGTGGGGCAGCGGGTCGCACGCCGCCTACGCGGCCGGGAACGCCTACCTGGCGGCGCTGGCGCAGCAGCGGCGCGCTCGCGGGCTGACCGCCACCTCGTTGCACTGGGGGAAGTGGCCGGACTCCCCGGAGCTGGCCGCCGCCGACCGGCACGGGGCGCGCCGCAGCGGGCTGCGCATCCTCGACCCGGCCACCGCGTTCACCGCGCTGCACCGGGCGCTGGACGAGGACGCCGCGGTGCTCGCGCTGACCGACGTGGACTGGGCCGAGTACCACCAGGTGTTCAGCGCCGCCCGGCCCACCACCCTGTTCGACGACCTGCCCGAGGTGCGGGACCGGGCGGACGCTCCGGCCGAGACCGGCGGGTTCGCCGAGCGGCTGCGCGCGCTGCCCGCCGAGGAGCGGGCCGCGCTGCTGCTGGACCTGGTGCGCGCCGAGGCGAGCGCCGCGCTCGGCGGCTCCGGTGCGCTCGCCGACCACCGCGCGTTCCGCGAGGTCGGCTTCGACTCGGTGACCACCGTGGAGCTGCGGAACCGGCTGGTGCGCGCCACCGGACTCGCGCTGCCCAGCACCGTCGTGTTCGACCACCCGTCGCCCGCGGCGCTCGCCGACCACCTCGGGACCTGGTTCGACGGGGCCGGGCAGGCCCGCGTCGAGGTCCGCGGGCCCGCGGACGAACCGATCGCGATCATCGGCACCGGCTGCCGGCTGCCCGGTGGCGTCACCGGTCCCGACGAGCTGTGGCGGCTGGTGCGCGACGGCGTCGACGCGATCGGGCGAGCGCCGCAGGACCGCGGCTGGGACCTGGCCGAGCGCTACGACCCGGACCCGCAGCGGGCCGGGCGCACCTACTCGCTGCTCGGCGGTTTCCTGGACGACGCGGCGGGGTTCGACGCGGAGTTCTTCGGGATCTCCCCGCGCGAGGCGCAGGCGATGGACCCGCAGCAGCGGCTGCTGCTGGAAACCGGCTGGGAAGCGCTGGAACGCGCAGGCATCGACCCGGCGTCGCTGCGCGGCACGGCCACCGGCACCTTCGTCGGCGCCACCCACCAGGGCTACAGCGCGAGCACCTTCGGCATCGACGACGGCACCGAGGGCCAGTACATCACCGGTGCCGCGGCGAGCGTGCTCTCCGGCAGGCTCGCCTACCTGCTCGGCCTGGAGGGACCGGCGCTGACCGTGGACACCGCGTGCTCGGCGTCGCTGGTGGCGCTGCACCTGGCGTGCCGCTCGCTGCGCTCCGGGGAGAGCTCGCTGGCGCTGGCCGCCGGATCGACCGTGATGGCCGGGCCGCAGGACTTCCTCGGGTTCAGCAGGCTGGGCGCGCTGGCCGCGGACGGGCGCTGCAAGGCGTTCGCGGCGGGCGCCGACGGGATGAGCCTCGCCGAAGGCGTCGGCGTCCTCGTGCTGGAACGGCTGTCCGACGCGCGCCGCAACGGGCACCCGGTGCTGGCGGTGGTGCGCGGCTCGGCCACGAACCAGGACGGCGCCTCGAACGGGCTGACCGCGCCGAACGGGCCCGCGCAGCAGCGGGTCATCCGCGCCGCCCTCGCCGACGCCGGACTCGAACCGTCCGAAGTGGACGCCGTCGAGGCGCACGGCACCGGCACCGCCCTCGGCGATCCGATCGAGGCGCAGGCGCTGCTGGCCACCTACGGCGCGGCCGAGCGGACCTCGCCGCTGTGGCTGGGGTCGCTGAAGACGAACATCGGGCACTCGCAGGCCACCGCGGGCATCGCGGGCGTGCTCAAGGTGGTGGAGGCGATGCGGCACGGTGTGCTGCCGCGCACCCTGCACGCCGCCGAACCGACCGGGCACGTCGACTGGTCCGCGGGCCGGGTGCGGCTGCTCACCGACGAGGTCGAGTGGAACCCGGGACGGCCGCGGCGGGCCGGCGTGTCCGCGTTCGGCATCAGCGGCACCAACGCGCACGTCGTCCTGGAGCAGGCCCCGGCGGAACCCGCCGCCGAGCAGGAACCGCCCGGCAGCCGCGACGGGATCGTGCCGTGGGTGCTGTCGGCGAAGTCCGAGGCCGCGCTGCGCGAGCAGGCCGCCCGGCTCGCCCCGGTCGCGCCCGACGCCGACCCGGCGGAGCTCGCGTGGTCGCTGCTGACGACCCGCGCCCGGTTCGAGCACCGCGCGGTGGTGCTCGGTGCGGACGCCGGCGAACTGGCCGCCGGGCTGGACGCGCTCGCCGCCGGTGGCGCCGGGGACGCGGTGCGCGGCAGCGACGTCGGCGGCCCCGGCCCGGTGTTCGTCTACCCGGGGCAGGGTTCGCAGTGGCGCGGCATGGGGCGCGCGCTGCTCGCCACCTCCGCGGTGTTCGCGGACGCGGTCGACGAGTGCGAGCGCGCGCTGGCGCCGCACGTGGACTGGTCGCTGCGCGAAGTGCTCGACGGCACCGCCGCCCCCGAGCTGGCCGAGCGGGTCGACGTGGTGCAGCCCGCGCTGTTCGCCACCATGATCGCGCTCACCGAGCTGTGGCGGGCGCACGGCTGCACGCCGTCCGCGGTGATCGGGCACTCGCAGGGCGAGATCGCCGCGGCCTGCGCGGCGGGCGCGCTGTCCCTGCCGGACGCGGCGCGGGTCGTGGCGCTGCGCAGCAAGGCGCTGCTGGCGCTGGCCGGGCAGGGCGGCATGGTGTCGCTGGCCGTGTCCGCGGAGCGCGCCACCGAGCTGCTCGAACCGTGGGCGCAGCGGGTGTCGCTGGCCGTGGTCAACGGGCCGTCCTCGGTGGTGGTCTCCGGTGAACCCGGTGCGCTGGAGGAGCTGCTCGCCGAGTGCGGGCGCCGCGAGATCCGCGCCCGGAAGGTCAACGTGGACTACGCCTCGCACGGCCCGCACGTCGAGCAGGTGCGGGCGGAGCTGGCCGAGGTGCTGGCCCCGATCACCCCGCGCCCGGCCGCGGTGCCGTTCTACTCCACCGTCACCGGGCAGCGGATGGACACGACCGGCCTGGACGCCGACTACTGGTTCGAGAACCTGCGCCGCACCGTGCGGATGGCCGAGGCGACGCGCGCCCTGCTGGCCGACGGCCGCCGCGCGTTCGTCGAGATCAGCCCGCACCCGGTGCTGGCCGCGGCCGTCGAGGAGACGGTCGAGGACGCCTGCCCGGAACCGGCGGTGGTGCTCGGCACGCTGCGCCGCGACGACGGCGGGCCGCGCCGGTTCCTGCGCTCGCTGGCGGAGGCGCACGCGCACGGCGTCGAGGTGGACTGGACGCGCACCCTCACCGGCGCGCCCGCCCGGGCCGTGCCGCTGCCGACCTACCCGTTCCAGCACCGGCAGTACTGGTGGGCGCGGCGCGCGGAACGCGGCGGCGCACCCGATTCCGCGTTCTGGGAGCTGGTCGACCGCGGCGATCCGGCGGCGCTGTCCGCGGAACTCGGCGTGGACGGCGCGGCGGTGCTGCCCGCGCTGGCCCGCTGGCGGGATCGGTCCCGGCACCGCGCCGAGGCCGAGGAGCTGCGCTACCGGATCGGCTGGACCCGGCTGCCCGCGGCCGAGCGCGCGGGCACCCGGCTGGTGGTGGTGCCCGATTCCGCGGACGAGTGGACGTCGGCGGTGCTCGACGCGCTCGGGCCGGACGTCGACGTGCTCCGCACCAGCGCCGCGGACCGCGCCGAGCTCGCCGCCGAACTGCGCGCGGCCACCACGGACCGCGAGTTCCGCTCGGTGCTCTCGCTGCTCGCCGCGGCCGCGGCCGACCCGGCGCGCGCCGCGCTGCTGCAGGTGCAGGCGTTCGCCGACGCCGGTCCGGCCGCGCCGCTGTGGTGCGCGACCCGGGCCGCGGTGTCCGTGGCCGGTGAGGACGTGCGCCCCGAGCAGACCGCCGCGTGGGGCCTGGGCCGCGTCGCCGCGCTGGAGCTCCCGGACCGGTGGGGCGGCCTGCTGGACCTGCCGGAGGAGCTGGACGAGGCGACCGCGCGGCTGCTGCCCGGCGCCGCGTCCGGGGCGGAGGACCAGGTGGCGCTGCGCGGCGGGCTGGCGCACGGCCGCAGGTTGCTGCGCCCCGCCCCCGCGTCCGGCGACGGGTTCCGCACCGGCGGGACCGCGCTGATCACCGGTGGCACCGGTGGCGTCGGCTCGTTCGTCGCGAAGTGGGTCGTGGAGCGCGGCGCCGAGCACGTGGTGCTCGCCGGTCGCCGCGGCCCCGACGCGCCCGGCGCGGACCGGCTCGCCGCCGAACTGCGGGAACTGGGCGCGCGGGTCACCGTCGCCGCCTGCGACGTGGCCGACCGGGACGCGTTGGGGAAGCTGCTGGCCGAGGTCGGCGAGCTCCGCTCGGTGTTCCACGCCGCCGGGGTCGCCGACGGCGACGCCCCGGTGCTCGAACTCACCGGGCAGCGGCTGGACGCGCTGCTGCGCGCCAAGCGGGACGCGGCGCGGCACCTGCACGAGCTCACCGCCGGGCACCCGCTGGACGCGTTCGTGCTGTTCTCCTCCGGCGCCGCCGCCTGGGGCAGCGGCGGGCAGCCGGGGTACGCGGCGGCGAACGCCTTCCTCGACGGCCTGGCCGAGCACCGCCGCGCGCGCGGGCTGCCCGCCACGTCGGTGGCCTGGGGCACCTGGGGCGCGGCCGGGATGGCGGCCGACGACGCGACGGGCGACCGGTTGCGCAGGCAGGGGGTGCCCGCGATGCGGCCGGACGTCGCGCTCGGCGGACTCGACCGGTCCATCGTGGACGGTGCGGCGACGGCGGTGGTCTCCGCGCTGGACTGGGAGAAGTTCGCCCCCGGCTTCACCGCCGCCCGGCCGAGCCCGCTGCTGGCCGAGCTCCCCGAGGCCCGCGCGGTGCTGGACACCGCACCCGCGGCCGCCGGCTCCGGCGGGCTGCGGGACCGGTTGCGGAGCCTGCCCGCCACCGAACGCGCCAAGGCGCTGCTGGAGGTGGTGCGCGGCGAAGCCGCCGCCACCCTCGGCCACGACGGCGCGCACGCCGTGCCCGCGTCCCGCGCGTTCAAGGACGTCGGCTTCGACTCGGTGACCGCGGTGGAGCTGCGCAACCGGCTGCGCACCGCCACCGGGCTGCCGCTGCCCGCGGCGCTGGTGTTCGACCACCCGACCCCGTCGGCGCTGGCCGCGCACCTGGCCGCCGAGCTGTTCGGCGACGCCGCGGACCGGCCGGACGATCCGGACGACCGCATCCGCGAGGTCCTCAGCACCATCCCGCTCGGCAGGCTGCGCCAGGCGGGCCTGCTGGACGTGGTGCTGCGGCTGGCCGAGGACGACCCGGAGCCCGCCGCGGCCGAACCCGCCGCGGCCGCGGACTCCATCGACGACATGGACGCCGAGAGCCTGCTGCGGCTGGCGACCGGCACCAGCGAGTGAACCGGGGGAACGGGATGACCGACTCCAACGCCCAGTACGTCGAAGCGCTGCGTTCCTCGCTGAAGGAGGTCGAGCGGCTGCGCGAGCAGAACCAGCGGCTGGTGTCCGCGGCGGCCGAACCGATCGCCGTCGTCGGCATCGGCTGCCGGTTCCCCGGCGGCGTCGGCACGCCCGAGCAGCTGTGGGACCTCGTCGCGGCCGAACGCGACGCGATCGGGCCGTTCCCCACCGACCGCGGCTGGGACCTGGAGCGGCTGCGCGGCGAGGGGCCCGGTTCCAGCCTCGCGCTCGAAGGCGGCTTCCTGGACGGCATGGCGGAGTTCGACGCCGAGTTCTTCGGCATCGCCCCGCGCGAGGCGGTCGCGATGGACCCGCAGCAGCGGCTGCTGCTGGAGACCGCGTGGGAGGCGCTGGAACGCGCCGGGATCGACCCGGCTTCGCTGCGCGGCTCGGCGACGGGCGTGTTCGCCGGCACCACCGGGCAGGACTACGGCAAGGTCCTCGACGCCTCCGACGAGGACGTGGAGGTGTACTCGACGACCGGGCACGCGGCCTGCGTGCTGTCCGGGCGGTTGTCCTACCTGCTGGGTCTGGAGGGTCCGGCGATCACGGTGGACACCGGCTGCTCGTCCTCCCTGGTGGCGCTGCACCAGGCGGTGCAGGCGCTGCGGTCGGGGGAGTGCTCGCTGGCGCTGATTGGCGGTGCCTCGGTGATGGCGACTCCGGGCCCGTTCACCTCGTTCACCGCGCAGCACGGGCTGGCCGCCGACGGCCGGTGCAAGCCGTTCGCGGCGGGTGCCGACGGGACCGGCTGGGGCGAGGGCGCCGGGGTGCTGGTGCTGGAGCGGCTGTCCGACGCGCGCCGGAACGGCCGCGAGGTGCTGGCGGTGGTGCGCGGCAGCGCGGTCAACCAGGACGGCGGTTCGAACGGGCTGACCGCGCCGAACGGTCCGGCGCAGCAGCGCGTCATCCGCGCGGCGCTGGAGAACGCCCGCCTCGCACCGTCCGATGTGGACGTGGTGGAGGCGCACGGGACCGGGACCTCGCTGGGCGATCCGATCGAGGCGCAGGCGCTGCTGGCGACCTACGGGCAGGACCGGGACGAACCGCTGTGGCTGGGCTCGGTGAAGTCGAACATCGGCCACACCCAGGCCGCCGCGGGCGTCGCCGGCGTGATCAAGGTGGTGCTGGCGATGCGGCACGGCGTGCTGCCGCGCAGCCTGCACGCCGACGCGCCCTCCGGCGACGTGGACTGGTCCGCGGGCGAGGTCCGGCTGCTCACCGGACGCCGGGACTGGCCGCAGCGGGACCGGGCGCGCCGCGCGGGCGTGTCGTCCTTCGGGATCAGCGGCACCAACGCGCACGTCGTCGTCGAGCAGGCCCCGCCGGTCGAGCCCGCCCCGCGCGAGCGGCAGGTGGTGCCCGGCGCGGTGGCGCTGCCGGTGTCCGCCCGCGACCCGGAGGCCCTGTCCGCGCAGCTGGACCGGCTCGACGCGCACCTCGCCGCGCACCCCGACCTGGAACCGCTGGACGTGGCGCTGACCCTCGCCTCGGCGCGGTCCGCGTTCGAGCACCGCGCGGTGCGGCTCGCCGGACCGGACGGCGTGGTCGCGGTCGCGGAGGGCGAAGCGGCACCGGAGTGCGCGTCCGCCTTCCTGTTCGCCGGGCAGGGCGCGCAGCGGCTCGGCATGGGCCGTGAGCTGCACGTGCGGTTCCCGGTGTTCGCGGACGCGCTCGACGCGGTGTGCGCCGAGCTCGATCCGCACCTGCGACGCCCGTTGCGGGAGGTGCTGTGGGGCGAGGACGCGGACCCGCTGAACCGCACCGAGTTCGCCCAGCCCGCGCTGTTCGCCGTCGAGGTGGCCCTGTTCCGGCTGCTGGAGAGCCACGGCGTGCACCCGGACCACCTGGTCGGCCACTCCATCGGCGAGATCGCCGCCGCGCACGTGGCCGACGTGCTGTCGCTGCCGGACGCGGCGAAGCTCGTCGCCGCCCGCGGCCGGGTGCTGCAGGCACTGCCCGCCGGGGGCGGGATGCTCGCGGTGCGGGCCACCGAGGACGAGGTCGCGGACCTGCTCGACGAGCGGGTGGGCATCGCCGCGATCAACGGACCCGACTCGCTGGTGCTCTCCGGCGACGCCGCGCGCCTCGACGAGATCGCCGCGCGCTGGGCGGAGGACGGGCGCAGGACGACGCGGCTCGCGGTCAGCCACGCGTTCCACTCGCCGCTGATGGACCCGGCGCTCGCCGAGTTCCGGGCCGTCGTGTCCGAGCTGAGCTTCGGCACCCCGCGGCTGCCGATCATCTCCACCCGCACCGGCGGCACCGGTGCCGACTTCGGCGACGTCGAGCACTGGGTGCGGCACGTGCGCGAACCCGTGCGGTTCGCCGACGCCGTCGGCGTGCTGGGCGGGCGCGGCGTGCGCGCCTTCCTGGAGCTCGGCCCGGACGGCGCGCTGTCCGCCCTGACCGCCCGGTTGCTGCCGGACGCGGTGGCGGTGCCGCTGCTGCGCGCCGACCGCGGTGAGGAGCGCACCGCGTTGACCGCGCTGGCCCGCGCGCACGTGGCGGGGGTGCCGGTGGACTGGGCCGCCGTGCTGGACGGCACCGGGGCCCGCCGGGTGGACCTGCCGACCTACCCGTTCCAGCGCCGCCGCTTCTGGCCTGCGACCTCCCGGACCCGCGGTGGTGCCGCACCCGCCGCGGGTCCGGGATCCCACCCGCTGCTGGGGGCCCGGGTGGAGCTCGCCGGCGGCGACGAGGTGCTGTTCGAGTCGGTGCTGTCGGTGGCGGCGCAGCCGTGGCTGGCCGGGCACGTCGTCGGCGGCCGGATCCTGCTGCCGGGCACCGCGTTCCTGGAACTGGCGCTGCGCGCGGCGGACGAGACCGGGTGCGCGGGGGTGGCGGAGCTGGCGCTGGCCGCGCCGCTGGTGCTGCCCGCCGATGGCGCGGTCCGGGTGCAGGTGCGGGTCGCCGCGCCCGGGCCGGACGGCAGCCGCACCGCCGACGTGTTCGCCCGCGCCGACGAGGACGCGCCGTGGATCCGGCACGCCACCGGTGTGCTCGGCGCCGCCACCGATCGCGGGGTGCCGCTGACCGAGTGGCCGCCCGCGGCGGAACCGGTGGACCTGGCCGGGTCGTACGAGCGGCTGGCGGAGCTCGGATTCGACTACGGTCCCGCGTTCCGCGGGTTGCGGCGGGTCTGGCGCGGCGACGGCGAGGTGTTCGCCGAGGTCGAGTTGCCGTCCGATGTGGACGCCGACGAGTTCGGCCTGCACCCGGCGCTGCTGGACGCGGTGCAGCAGGCGGCCGCGTTCGCCGACCTGGGGCCGATCAGCCGGGGCGGGCTGCCGTTCGCCTGGGAGGGCGGCGCGCTGCACGCGACCGGTGCCGCCGCGGTCCGCGCCCGCCTTGCCCGCGCCGGCGAGGACGCGGTGTCGGTGGTCGTCGCGGACGCGCAGGGCGCACCCGTCGCCACCGTGGATTCCCTGCTGGCGCGGGAGGTTCCGGCCGAGGGCGTCGGTGCCGCCGCCACCGCGCGCGAGGCGCTGTTCCGGCTCGACCACGAACCGGTCCGCGCCGAGGAGCGGCCGGATCGGGTGACCGCGCTGGCGCCGATCGGGGCGGCGTGGGACCTGGCGGGCCTGCTCGGCGCGCCGGAGGTCCCGGACCTCGCCGCGCTCGCGGACGAGCCGGGGCCGGTCGTGGTCCCGGTGCGCGGTGGCCCCGACCTGGCGATCTCCGCGCACGAGCTCACCGCGGCCGCGCTGGCGCTGGTCCAGGACTGGCTCGACCGGTTCGACGACTCGCGGCTGCTGTTCGCCACCGCCGATCCGGCGGCCGATCCGGCGGCGGCCGCGGTGCACGGCCTGGTCCGCGTCGCGGAAGCCGAGCACCCGGGCCGGTTCGGTCTGCTCGTGCTCGACGACCCCGAGCCGGACGCGCTGGCCGCCGCGATCGCGACCGCCGAACCGGACGTGCTGGTGCGCGGCGACCGGGTGCTCGCGGCCCGGCTGGCCCGCGCCGACGTGCCCGCCGAACCGGCCACCTGGGACCCGGACGGCACCGTGCTCATCACCGGTGGCACCGGTGGGATCGGCGCCGAGCTGGCCCGGCACCTGGTGCGGGAGCGGGGCGTGCGGCACCTGCTGCTGCTGAGCCGCCGCGGCCTCGACGCCGACGGCGCCCCGGAACTGGCCGCGGACCTGCGCGAACTCGGTGCGGACGTGGTGGTGGCGGCCTGCGACGCGGCCGATCGCGCGGCGCTGGCGGAGGTGCTGGCCGGGGTTCCCGAACCGCACCCGCTGCGGGCCGTGGTGCACGCGGCGGGCGTCGTCGACGACGGCGTGCTGGCGGCGCTCGACGCGGAGCGGCTGGCGGCGGTGCTGCGGCCGAAGGTGGACGCGGCCTGGAACCTGCACGAGCTGACCCGCGACCTGGACGCGTTCGTGCTGTTCTCCTCGGTGGCGGCCGCCTTCGGCAGCGCCGGGCAGGGCAACTACGCGGCGGGCAACGCGTTCCTGGACGCGCTGGCCCGGCACCGGCACGCGGCCGGACTCCCCGCGACCGCGCCGGCCTGGGGGCCGTGGACGCGGGACGTGGGCATGACCGGGGTGCTCGGCGACGACGACGTGGCGCGCCTCGCCCGCTCCGGGATGCCGCCGCTGGACGTCGCCGACGGCCTCGCGCTGTTCGACGCGGCCGTCGCGGGCGACGACCCGGCACCGCTGACCGTGCGCCTGGACCTCGCGGGCCTGCGCTCGCGCGGGGAGGTCGCCCCGCTGCTGCGCGGCCTGATCCGCACCCCCGGCCGCCGCACCCGCGCGGCCGGAGCCGCTACCACCGGGCTCGCCGCCCGCCTGTCCGGACTGCCCGAGCCGGAGCGCCGGGAGGCGCTGCTGGAGCTGGTGCGCGGCCGGGTCGCCGTGGTGCTCGGGCACTCCGGCGCGTCCGCAGTGCCCGCGAGCAGGCGGTTCCAGGACCTCGGGTTCGACTCGCTGACCGCGGTGGAGCTGCGCAACGGCCTCGGCGCCGACACCGGGATGCGGCTGCCCGCGACGCTCGTGTTCGACCACCCGACCCCGGAGGCGCTCGCCGGTTTCCTGCACGAGGAGCTGTTCGGCGCCGAACCCGAGGCCACCGCCGCGGTGCCGGTGAAGTCCGATGTGGACGACCCAGTGGTGGTCGTCGGCATGGCCTGCCGCTACCCGGGCGGGGTGTCCTCGCCGGAGGACCTGTGGCGGCTGGTGTCCGAGGGCGCCGACGGCATCACCGGGTTCCCCACCGACCGCGGCTGGGACCTCGACCGGCTCTACGACCCGGACCCGGACGTGCCGGGCCGCACCCACGTGCGCGCGGGCGGCTTCCTGCACGAGGCCGCCCGGTTCGACCCGGCGCTGTTCGGGATGAGCCCGCGGGAGGCGCTGGCCACCGACTCGCAGCAGCGGCTGCTGCTGGAGACGTCGTGGGAGGCCCTGGAGCGCACCGGGATCGACCCGATGTCGTTGCGCGGCAGCGGAACCGGCGTGTTCGCCGGGGTGATGTACAACGACTACGGCACGCTGCTGCCCGGCGCCGAGTTCGAAGCGCACCGCGCCAACGGCAGCGCGCCGAGCGTCGCCTCCGGCCGCGTCGCCTACACCTTCGGCTTCGAAGGACCGGCCGTCACCGTCGACACCGCCTGCTCGTCCTCCCTGGTGGCGATGCACTGGGCGGCGCAGGCGCTGCGGTCGGGGGAGTGCTCGCTGGCGCTCGCGGGCGGGGTGACGGTGATGTCCACGCCCGGAACCTTCGTCGACTTCTCCCGGCAGCGCGGCCTCGCCGCGGACGGGCGCTGCAAGTCGTTCTCCGCCGCGGCCGACGGCGTCGGCTGGGCCGAGGGCGTCGGGATGCTGGTGCTGGAGCGCAAGTCCGACGCGGAACGCCACGGGCACGAGATCCTCGCGGTGCTGCGCGGCAGCGCGGTCAACCAGGACGGGGCCTCGAACGGGCTCACCGCGCCGAACGGGCCATCGCAGCAGCGGGTGATCCGGCAGGCCCTCGCCGCCGCTGGACTGTCCACTTCGGACGTGGACGCGGTGGAGGCGCACGGCACCGGCACCACCCTCGGCGACCCGATCGAGGCGCAGGCGCTGCTGGCGACCTACGGGCAGGACCGGGACGAACCGCTGTGGCTCGGTTCGGTGAAGTCGAACCTCGGGCACACCCAGGCCGCCGCGGGCGTCGCCGGGGTCATCAAGACCGTGCTCGCCATGCGGCACGGCACCCACGCCCGCAGCCTGCACGCCGCGGACCCCAGCGGCCACGTCGACTGGGACGCGGGAGCGGTGCGGCTGCTCGCCGACGCGCGCCCCTGGCCGGACGACGCGCACCCGCGCCGCGCCGGGGTGTCCTCGTTCGGCATCAGCGGCACCAACGCCCACGTCATCCTCGAACAGGGCCCCGCGCCGTCCCCGGCGGAGCGGCCCGACGAACCCGGCGTGCAGCCCTGGGTGCTGTCCGGGCACACCCCGCAGGCGTTGCGCGCCCAAGCCGCCCGGCTGCTCGCCCGGGTGCAGGCCGGGTCCGGATCCCGCGCCGACCTCGGCTATTCGCTGGCCACCACCCGGGCCGAGCTCGAACACCGCGCGGTGCTGCTCGCCGCTGAACCGGACGAACTGCTCGGCGGGCTCGCCGCGCTCACCACCGGCGAACCCGACCCGCGGGTCGTCGCCGGTGCCGCGACCGGCGGCAAGCTCGGCGTGCTGTTCTCCGGGCAGGGCGCGCAGCGCCTCGGCACCGGCCGCGAGCTGCACGCCCGGTACCCCGCGTTCGCCACCGCCTTCGACGCGGCCGCCGCCGAGCTCGACCGGTACCTGGAGCGCCCGCTGCGGGAGGTGCTGTGGGGCGAGGACGCCGACCTGCTCGACGGCACCGGGTACGCGCAGCCCGCGCTGTTCGCCGTGGAAGTGGCGCTGTTCCGGTTGCTGGAATCTTGGGGCGTGCGCCCGGACCACCTCGCCGGGCACTCCATCGGCGAGGTGGCCGCCGCGCACGTCGCCGGCGTGCTCGACCTGCCCGACGCGGCCCGGCTCGTCGGCGCCCGCGCCCGGCTGATGGGGGCGCTGCCCCCGGGCGGAGCGATGATCGCGGTGCAGGCCACCGAGGACGAGGTGCGGCCGCTGCTGGACGAGCGCGCCGACCTCGCGGCGATCAACGCGCCCGGCTCGGTGGTGCTCTCCGGCGACGCGGACGTGGTCGAGCGGCTCGCGCGGCGGTTCGCCGACGACGGGCGCCGCACCCACCGGCTGCGCGTCTCGCACGCCTTCCACTCCCCGCTGGTGGAACCGGTCCTCGACGAGTTCGCCGCCGAACTGGCCGAGCTCACCTTCCACGCGCCGCGCATCCCGATCACCTCCGACGTCACCGGCGCCCCCGCCGGGCCCGAGATCGCCACCGCCGAGTACTGGGTGCGGCACGTCCGCGCCTGCGTCCGGTTCGCCGACGGGGTGCGAACCCTGCACGAGCACGGGGTGCGCACCTTCCTGGAGGTCGGGCCGGACGCGGCGCTGACCGCGCTCGTGGCCGAAACCCTCGCCGACGAGGACGCCGCCGCGCTGCCCGCGCTGCGCCGCGACCACGACGAGCAGCGCGCGCTGCTCACCGCGCTCGCCCGATTGCACAGCCGGGGCGTCCCGCTGGACTGGGCCGCGCTGTTCCCCGGTGCCCGCCGCGTCGAACTGCCCACCTACGCGTTCCAGCACGAAGCGTTCTGGCCGGCGCCCGCCACCGCCGCGGGCGACGCCACCTCGCTCGGAGTGCGGCCGGCGGAACACCCGCTGCTCGGCGGGACCGTGGAGCTCGCCGACACCGGGGAAACCCTGTTCACCGGCAGGCTCTCCACCGCCGCGCAGCCGTGGCTCGCCCAGCACGCTGTGCACGGCTCGGTGCTGCTGCCCGGCACCGCGTTCCTCGAACTCGTCACCCGCGCCGGGGACGAGGTCGGCTGCGACCGGGTCGACGACCTCACCATCGGCCGCCCCCTCGCGCTGCCCGCCACCGGGGCGCTGCAGCTGCAGGTGCGGCTCGGTGCCGAGCAGGCCGGGCGCCGCGTCGTCGAGGTCCACACCCGCCCCGAAGGGGACCCGGAACTGCCGTGGACCCGGCACGCCGCGGGCACCCTCACCACCGGTGCGGACGCCGAACCGGCCGTGCTCGCCGAATGGCCACCGGCCGGGGCGACGCCGGTGGACCTGGACGGCTGCTACGACGCGCTCGCCGACGCCGGGTTCGAGTACGGCCCCCTGTTCCGCGGGCTGACCGCGGCGTGGCGGGTCGGGGACGAGGTGTGCGCCGAGGTCCGGTTGCCGGAACCGGCGCTCGCCGACGCCGCCACCTACGGGATGCACCCCGCGCTCGCCGACGCCGCCCTGCACGCCATCGCGCAGCTCGACGGGGTGCGCCGCGGCCTGCCGTTCACCTGGGACGGGGTGTCGCTGCACGCGACCGGTGCCACCGCGCTGCGGGTGCGGATCACCCCGGTCGAACCGGACGTGGTGTCGCTGGCCGTCGCCGACGAGACCGGCGCCCCCGTCGCCTCCATCGCCGCGCTGACGTTGCGCGAACCCGAGGACGCGGCCGACGCCGCCGGGCGCGACGCGCTGTTCCGGCTGGAGTGGACCCCGATCCGCGCGAGCGCGGGCGGGGTGAGCGCCACGGCCGCCGGGGCCGACCACTTCGGCGTCGGCGAAGCGCTGCGCGCCGCCGCCGTCCCCGCCGGGCAGGACGTGGTGCTGCTGCCCGTGCAACCCGCCGGGACCGGGCCCGAGGCCGCGCACGAACTGGCCCGGGACGTGCTCGACACCGTGCAGCAGCACCTCGCCGCCGACGACCCCGCGCGGCTCGTGTTCGTCACCCGGGACGCCACCACCGGCGGCGATCCGGCCGCCGCCGCGGTGTGGGGCCTGGTGCGGACCGCCGAACGCGAGCACCCCGGCCGGTTCGGGCTGCTCGACCTCGACTCGGCGACCCCCGACCCGGACCTGCTCGCCCGGGCCGTCGCCGCCGCCGAACCGCAGCTGCGGATCCGCTGCGGAGTGCTCGCCGCCGCCCGCCTCGCGCGGCTGAGCGCCCCCACCGGGACCGCCCCCGGCTGGAACCCGGACCGGCCGGTGCTCATCACCGGCGGCACCGGCGGGCTCGGCGCCGCCGTCGCCCGGCACCTGGTGCGCGACCGCGGCGTGCGCAGGCTGCTGCTGGTCAGCAGGAGCGGCGGGGAGGCCGACGGCGTGGTGCCGCTGGTCGCCGAACTCACCGCGATGGACGCCGACGTGCAGGTCGCCGCCTGCGACGTCGCCGACCGCGAGCAGGTGGCGCGGCTGCTGGACCGGCACGAGGTGGGCGCCGTGGTGCACACCGCGGGCGTCCTCGACGACGGCGTGGTGGACGCGCTGGACCCGGAACGGCTGGCGGCGGTGCTGCGGCCGAAGGTGGACGCCGCCTGGCACCTGCACGAGCTCACCCACGACCTCGACGCGTTCGTGCTGTTCTCCTCGCTGGCGGGCACCTTCGGCTCGCCCGCGCAGGGCAACTACGCGGCGGCGAACGCCTTCCTCGACGCGCTCGCCCAGCACCGCCGCGCCGCCGGGCTGCCCGCGACCTCGCTGGCCTGGGGTCCGTGGGCGGCGGACGGCATGACCGGCGGGCTCAGCGATGCCGACCGGGAGCGGATGGCCCGCTCCGGGATGCCGCCGCTGCCGGTGGAGCAGGGGCTCGCCCTGTTCGACCTGGCGGTGGGCGCCGGTGAACCGGTGGTGCTCCCGGCGCGGCTGGACCTGCCTGCGCTGCGCGCCCGCGGCGACGTGCCGAGCGTGCTGCGCGGGCTCATCCGCACCCGCACCCGCCGGGCCGGAGCCGGGACCGGCGTGGCCCGCGCGCTCGGCGACCGGCTCGCCGCGCTGCCGGAGGCGGAGCGCGCCACCGCGCTGCTCGACCTGGTGCGCGGCCAGGTCGCCACCGTGCTCGGGCATTCCGGGGCGGCCGCCGTGGAGCCGTGGCGCGCCTTCCAGGAACTCGGCTTCGACTCGCTGACCGCGGTGGAGCTGCGCAACGGCATCAACGCGGCCACCGGGCTGCGGCTGCCCGCGACCGCCGTGTTCGACCACCCGAACGCCGAAGCGCTGGCCGGGTTCGTCGCCGAGGAGCTGTTCGGCGCCACCACCGCCGCCACCCCCGAGGAGGTGCTGCCGCCGGTCGTGGACGACCCGGTGGTGATCGTCGGCATGGCCTGCCGCTACCCGGGCGGGGTGTCCTCGCCGGAGGACCTGTGGCGGCTGGTGTCCGAGGGCGGCGACGCGACCTCCGACTTCCCGGCCGACCGCGGCTGGAACCTGGACGAGCTGTACCACCCGGACCCGGACCACCCCGGCACCTCCTACACCCGCCGCGGCGGATTCCTGCACCGCGCGGCCGAGTTCGACCCCGGCTTCTTCGGGATGAGCCCGCGGGAGGCGCTGGCCACCGACTCGCAGCAGCGGCTGCTGCTGGAGGTGTCCTGGGAGGCCGTGGAACGCGCCGGCATCGACCCGACGTCGTTGCGCGGCAGCAGGACCGGCGTGTTCGCGGGCGTGATGTACAACGACTACGGCACGCTGCTGGCGGGCACCGAGTTCGAGGGCTACCAGGGCAGCGGCAGCGCGGGCAGCGTCGCCTCCGGCCGGGTGTCCTACACGTTCGGCTTCGAGGGCCCCGCCGTCACGGTGGACACCGCCTGCTCGTCCTCGCTGGTCGGGATGCACCTGGCCGCGCAGGCGCTGCGCGCGGGGGAGTGCTCGCTGGCGCTGGCCGGGGGTGTGGCGGTGATGTCCACGCCGAGCACGTTCGTCGAATTCTCCCGGCAGCGCGGCCTGTCCCCGGACGGGCGCTGCCGTTCGTTCTCCGCCGAGGCCGACGGCGTCGGCTGGTCGGAGGGCGTGGGCGTGCTGGTGCTGGAGCGGCTCTCCGACGCGCGCAGGCACGGGCACCGGGTGTTGGCGGTGCTGCGGGGCAGCGCGGTGAACCAGGACGGGGCGTCGAACGGGCTGACCGCGCCGAACGGGCCGTCGCAGCAGCGGGTGATCCGGCAGGCGCTCGCCAGCGCCGGACTGTCCACTTCGGACGTGGACGTGGTGGAGGCGCACGGCACCGGTACCTCGCTGGGCGACCCGATCGAGGCCCAAGCGCTGTTGGCCACCTACGGCCAGGACCGGGAAACCCCGCTGTGGCTGGGATCCGTCAAGTCCAACCTCGGCCACGCCCAGGCCGCCGCCGGGGTCGCCGGGGTCATCAAGATGGTGCAGGCGATCCGGCACGGCGCCCTTCCCGCCACCCTGCACGCCGACGAGCCCTCCCCCCACGTGGACTGGGAGGACGGCGCGGTGGAACTGCTCACCGAGCGGCGCCGCTGGCCCGAGCACGACCGGCCGCGCCGCGCCGGGGTGTCCTCGTTCGGCATCAGCGGTACCAACGCCCACGTCATCCTGGAGCAGGCCGAACCGGAGCCGGTGCCCGCCGACCGGCCCCGGCCCGCGATCGGTGCGGTGCCGTGGGTGCTGTCGGCGCGCGACGAACCGGCGCTGCGCGCGCAGGCCGCCCGGCTCGCCGAGCACCTGGACGTCATCCCCGGCGCCGATCCCGCCGACGTCGGCTACTCGCTGGCCACCGCCCGCACCGGGTTCGAGCACCGCGCCGTGGTGTTCGCCGACGAACCCGTCGGGACCCTGGAGGCGCTGCGGGCCGTCGCCGAAGGCGGGCCCGAGGTGGTGCGGGGCCGGGTCGCCGACGGCGGGCTGGCCTTCCTGTTCGCCGGGCAGGGTGCGCAGCGGCTCGGGATGGGCCGGGAGCTGCACGCGCGGTTCCCGGTGTTCGCGGACGCGCTGGACGCGGTGTGCGCGGAGCTGGATCCGCGGCTGTCCCGCCCGTTGCGGGAGGTGATGTGGGGCGAGGACGCGGACCTGCTGAACCGCACCGAGTTCGCCCAGCCCGCGCTGTTCGCCGTCGAGGTGGCCCTGTTCCGGCTCGTCGAGTCCTGGGGCGTGCGCCCGGACCACGTCGCCGGGCACTCCCTCGGCGAGATCACCGCCGCGCACGCCGCGGGCGTGCTCTCGCTGCCCGACGCGGCCCGGCTCGTCGCCGCCCGCGGCCGGCTGATGCAGGCGCTGCCCGCGGGCGGTGCGATGAGCGCGCTGCGGGCCGCCGAAGCCGAGGTGGCCCCGCTCGTCGAGGGGCGCGCGGACATCGGGATCGCCGCCGTCAACGGGCCCGGAGCGGTCGTGGTCT